>NZ_JBVJSJ010000008.1:0-377970 GCF_055606745.1 Streptomyces sp. NPDC037054
GGAACTGGGCATGGAGAACGTCATGTCCCTCAACGCCGCCTTCGGCGAGGAGATGGACGACGAGGGCAAGGTCACCGCCGGGTCCCGCAGGCCCACGTCGGCGAAGAAGATCGTCGCGACCTGCCCGCACTGCCTGAACACCCTCGGCAACGAGTACCCCCAGCTCGGCGGTGACTACGAGGTCATCCACCACACCCAGCTGCTGCAGCACCTCGTCGACGAGGGCAAGTTGGTCCCCGTCACGCCGGTCGAGGGTCTGATCACCTACCACGACCCCTGCTACCTGGGCCGCCACAACAAGATCTACACGCCGCCGCGCGAGATCATCGGCAAGGTCCCCGGGCTGCGGAACGAGGAGATGCACCGGCACAAGGAACGCGGCTTCTGCTGCGGCGCCGGCGGTGCCCGCATGTGGATGGAGGAGCGGATCGGCAAGCGCATCAACAACGAACGCGTCGACGAGGCCCTCGCCCTCAACCCGGACATCGTCTCCACCGCCTGCCCGTTCTGCCTCGTCATGCTGACCGACTCCGTCAACGGCAAGAAGAACGACGGCAAGGCCAAGGAATCCATCCAGGTCGTCGACGTCGCCCAACTCCTCCTCGACTCCGTCAAGACCCCCGCCGACCCCACCGACCAGGCGGAGACGGAGAACGAACCGGAGAACGACACGGAGTCCAAGTCGGATTCCGAGTCGGAGTCCGAGCCGGTCAAGTAACGGCAAGGGGCGCCCTGTTCACCGCTCCCCGCGGCCCCCTCGGCGCCTCGCGACATCTCCCGGCACCCCCCGGAACCTCACGGTCCGGGGGGTGTCGCCGTTCCCCCGGAGGCGTGCATCATTGCGAGGTTGTCGTTGTTCCAGGGACTGGTGAGGTGGACGGTGCGCGTGCGCAGAAGCGGCATCCGGACGGCGAGCGCGCTCGGCACCCTGCTCCTGCTCGCCGCCTGCGGACCGACCCCGCAGGCGAAACCCGGCGCCGCCGAACCGACGCCCGTGCACGCGGCGAAGGCCCCGGCCCGGCTGCCCGTCCCACGCGGCGAAGGCAGCGAGGCCGCCGACGACTTCAACGGTGACGGCCACCGCGATCTCGTCCTGAACGACCTCGCCAAGACGCAGAGCCACGCCGACGACGCGGGCATCGGCATCGTCTACGGCAGCTCGCGCGGACTCGTGCCCGGCGCACGGCAGTTGCTCTCCCCGGCCCGGCACGCGGCCCGTACGCGGGGCGAGTTGCCGGCCGTCTTCGACGCCGAGGCGAGCTGCGACCTCGACGGCGACGGCTTCACGGACCTCGTCGTGTCGACCGACCCGCCCTACGACGGGCAGGGCCGCCCGCCCGTGCCCTTGCAGATCCTCTTCGGCTCACCGGGCGGCCTCACCGGCAAGGCGGTCAAGGTGGCCGTGCCGGAGCGGGCCCGGGCCGGCAACGACTGGCCGGACCAGCCGGTGTGCGGCGACTTCGACGGCGACGAGGCGCGCGACCTCGTCGTGCACGCCTCCGGCGGACTGCTCACCTATCTGCGCGGCCCGTTCAGCCGCGAGGGCGCCCCCCGCGCGGCCGGCGCCCCGCTCCCGGCGCCGGGACAACTGCCCACGGGACCGGCCGCCGACGTGAACCGCGACGGCTACGACGACCTGGTGGTGCGCGAGGCCGAGGGCGCCGCCGCCTCCGCGCTCGTCCTCGGCGGCCCGAACGGCCCGGCCCGCACCGGCGTCGCCCTGCCGACCGGCCTCGACGTGGCCCTCGGCGACTTCGGCAAGGGCGAGGCCCTGGACGCGGCCGTGGGCACGAGGGACGGCACCGCGCTGCGCTACGACCTGCCGGCCGCCACGCGCGCCACCCTCGCCACCCCCGGATCCGTCCTGGACGCCGGGGACTTCGACGGGGACGGCCGCAGCGACCTGGTCACCGGCGGCTCCCGGCTGCGCATCTTCCCGGGACGCGCGTCGGGCCCCGCGGCGGACCCGGTCACGGTCGAGCCGCCGGCCCCGGGCACCACACGGGTCCTGGCGGTCGGCGACTTCGACGGCGACGGCCGGGCGGACCTGGCGGTGCGGTCGTACCGGGGCGAGACGAAGGACACGGTGGCGGTGTATCCGGGGTCCAAGCGGGGGCTGGTGGCGGCGCAGCCGTCGGTGACCTTCTCGACGTCGGACTTCCTGGCCGACTGACGTCGGGCTCGCCGGCCGGCTGACGCCGGACTTCCTTGCCGGCTGACGTCCGGCTTCCGGGGCGGCCGACGTCCGGCTTCCCGGTCGGCCGAGGCCCGCAGCGGCACCCCCCGCGAAACCCACCGGCGATTCACCGAAGTCCCGTACAACCGTTCCGCCGTACCGCAGGTCTCTTGATCGCCGACCTGTCGGTGAACCCCGGGCGAATCCCCGGCGAACACGGACCGTCCGGCCCCACATCGACTGTGGATGCCCGCCAGGCATCCCCCGCATGCCGCAGGAGACCCGCATGCACAAGCACCTGCGACTCGCCCTCGCGTCGGCCACCGCGGCCGCGCTGACGGGCGGTCTGCTCACCTTCACGGCCGCGACCGCCACCGCGGCCGACAGCACGCACGTCCCGCAGGCCGACTTCAACGGCGACGGCCTCGGCGACACCGCTTTCTCCGCCCACGGCGCCCACGTCAACGGCCGCAGCGAGGCCGGCCAGCTCGTCGTCCTGTACGGCACCGGCACGGGTGTGTCCTCCGCCAAGCGCTCGGTGATCAGCCAGAACACCACCGGCACCCCGGGCACCGCCGAGGCCGAGGACGGCTTCGGCTACGACACCGCCTACGCCGACTTCAACGGCGACGGCTACGACGACATCGCCGTGGCCGCCTCCCGCGAGGACGTCGACGGGGACACGGACGGCGGCACGGTCGCCATCCTGTGGGGCTCCGCCTCGGGCATCACCGGCAAGGGCACCACCGTCGCCGACCCGGCCCGCTCCTCGCACGACTTCTGGGGCAAGAACCTCGCCGCCGGCGACTTCGACGGCGACGGCAAGGACGACCTGGCCGTCGGCACCTCGTCCGCCACCGTGCACGTCTTCAAGGGCGGCTTCACCACCTCCGGCACGACCGGCGGCCGTTACACCGTCAAGCCCCCGATCATGGGCAGCGACGCCCGCGGCCCGCTCAACCTGACCTCCGGCGACGCCAACGGCGACGGCCGCGCCGACCTCCTCGTCAACGGCTACGAGACGCAGTCCGAGTACGGCTGGAACCGCAACTTCTACGTCCCCGGCACCGCGAGCGGCCTCAGCACGGCGGCCATGCGGGAGCTCAAGCCCGGCATCATCTCCGGCATCGGCGACATCAACAAGGACGGCTACGGCGACATCGTCAGCGGCGCCGCCTGGAACGCCACCCTCGACGACGGCACGCCGATCCCCGACGCAGCCAAGGGCGGCAAGGTCTGGGTGACGTACGGCTCCGCGAGCGGCCCCGCCACGGCCACCGGCATCACCCAGGACACCGGCAACGTCCCCGGCACCTCCGAGACCAACGACTCCTTCGGCTACGAACTCGACCTCGGCGACGTCAACGGCGACGGCTACCAGGACCTCGCCATCGGCGTCGCCGGCGAGAACGTCGGCAGCGCCGGCGACACCGGCGCCATCACCCTCCTCTACGGCTCCGCGAGCGGCCTGAACACCAGCTCCGGCGCCCAGTGGTTCGCGCAGAGCACCGCGGGCGTCCCCGGCAGCGACGAGAGCGGCGACATGCTCGGCCTCGACGTCAAGATCGACGACGTCAACGGCGACGGCAAGGCCGACCTGCTCGCGGGCTCCAACGAGAACAGCGGCAACGGCGCGGTCCTCTACCTGCCCTCCAACGGCACGAAGATCACCACGACCGGCGCGCGCACGATCTCCCCGAGCACCTCGGGCGTCTCGACGACGGGCACCCCGGGCTTCGGCTCCAACTTCGCCGACTGACCCACCCTGCCACCAGCGGCCGGGCCCGGCACGGGCCCGGCCGCTCGTCTCCCCTCCTCCTTCCTCACGGAGCACCACTCCTCTTCCCTCACGGAGCACCACCTTGCGCAAGCGCACCCTCCTGTCCGTCACCGCCCTGACGGCGGGCCTGCTGGGAGGCCTCCCGGCGGCGACGGCCGCGGCGGCGCCCTCGGGCCTGTCCGGCGACTTCAACGGCGACGGGTACCGCGACATCGCGATCTCCGCGCCCATCGGCACGGTCGGCGGCAAGTCCGGCGCGGGCTACGTCGCCGTCGTCCACGGCACCGCGAGCGGCCTCGACACCACCAAGCGCCAGATCATCAGCCAGGCCACCGAGGGCATCCCGGGCGTCCCCGAGTCGTACGACTACTTCGGCGACCGCATGACCACCGGCGACCTCGACGACGACGGCTACACGGACCTGATCGTCGGCGTGCACGGCGAGCGGATCGGCTCCACCGACGAGTCCGGCGTCCTCACCGTGATCTGGGGCGGCTCCACCGGTCTGAGGACCGCGACCGACATCACCTCGCCGCTCCCGGAGAATCGTTACGAGCTGGGCTGGTCCGTGGCCACCGGCGACTTCGACGGCGACGGCGACACCGACCTGGCCGCCGCCAACATCGCCTATCCGGGCCTGAGCGTCTTCAAGGGCCCGATCTCCCGCACCGGGCAGGCCGCCGGGCACCTCGGCATCGACACCCAGGCCCGGACCGGCATCAACACCGACAGCGTCGTCGCGGGCGACGTCACCGGCGACGGCCGGACCGACCTGCTGGTCATGGGCCAGGAGGAGATCACCGACGGCTACCGCACCCGCGGCGTCCTCTACAAGGGCACGGCGACCGGCCTCACACCGGGCAGCAAGGTCGCGGGCGGCTACGACGCCGTCATCGCAGACGTCGACAAGGACGGCTACGGCGACATCGTCACCGGCAACTTCATGGAGAAGTCGACGACCGAGCCGAACGGCGGCCTCGGCGGCGCGATCACCGTCACCTACGGTTCCTCCACCGGCCCGAGCACCACCCGCACCCCGGTCCGCATCACGCAGGCCACCACGGGCGTGCCCGGCACCGCCGAGAAGGGCGACGGCTTCGGCCGCAGCCTGTCGGCCGGCGACACCAACGGCGACGGCTACCCCGACATCGCGGTCGGCGCCCCGGACGAGGCCGTCGGCTCGGTGTACAAGGCGGGCACCGTGACGGTCCTGCGCGGCTCGGCGTCCGGCCTGACCGGCAGCGGCGCCAAGTCGTTCTCGCAGAACACCTCGGGCGTCCCCGGCACCGCCGAGCGGCTCGACTCGTTCGGCTCGGAGGTCCGTCTGACGGACGTGGACGTCGACGGCCGCGCGGAGCTGGTGGCGAGCGCCGACATCGAGAACACGGGCGACGGCGCGGTCTGGGTGTTCAGGACCACCACGTCCGGCATCACCGCCACCGGCTCGAAGTCCTTCGGCGCGGCCACGGTGGGCGGCCCGACGGGCGACGCGTACTTCGGCAACGTCCTGGCGGGCTGAGGCGCCCCTTAGGGGATGTCACAGCTCGGCCGCAAAGCCGGGCCCGAACGCCCGGGCCCGGCACGTCACTCTCCGGAACCAGGTACGTTCGAAGACGTGGCTGGATTCAGGATCGGACGCGGCCGGGACAACGGCGCTCCTCACGCGCGACCGCAGAACCCCCCGTACGGACAGCAGACGCCGCCGGGACCGTCGTACGGCTATCCCCCGGCGCAGCCGCCGTACCCGCAACAGCAGCAGTACGGCGGCGGCGCCCCCTGGCCTCCCCAGGGCGGCGGGCAGGGCGGGCACGGCGGACGGGGCGGGCACGGCGAGCCGGAGTACTTCGGCGACGGCGGCTACCCGCAGGGCGGGGCGCACGACCCGTACGCCGCGAACAACCCGGGTCACACACAGGCGTTCGCCATCGGCGAGGACCCCTACACCCAGGGCGACACCTACCGCGCCGGCGCGGCCGGACCGCCGCCCGGCCCGGTCGGCCCGCGCCTGCACTGGAAGGACCTGCTGAAGGGCATCGTGTTCTCGCCCCAGCAGACCTTCCTGCGGATGCGCGACTACACGATGTGGGGCCCGGCCCTCGTCGTGTCGTTCCTCTACGGCCTGCTCGCGGTGTTCGGTTTCGACGGCGCCCGCGAGGACGCGATCAACGCCACACTGTCGAACGCGATCCCGATCGTGCTGACGACGGCCGTCGCGATGGTGCTGAGCGCGTTCGTGCTGGGCGTGGTCACCCACAGCCTGGCCCGTCAGCTCGGCGGCGACGGCGCGTGGCAGCCGACGGTCGGCCTGTCCATGCTGATCATGTCCCTCACGGACGCCCCGCGTCTGGTCGTCGCGATGTTCTTCGGCGGCGACGCGACCCTCGTCCAGGCCCTCGGCTGGGCCACCTGGCTGGCGGCGGGCGCCCTGCTGACCCTCATGGTCGGCCGCTCCCACGACCTGCCGTGGCCGAAGGCGCTGGGCGCGAGCGCGATCCAGCTGATCGCGCTGCTGTCGATCGTGAAGCTCGGCACGTTCTAGTGCTGCGGCCGGGAAGGTTTGCCGAACTGCTCGCGGCGTCCGGTGCGGTGCATCGCAAGGCGGAGCACCGCCCGCGTACTGGGCGTACGCGGGCGGTGCGACAACGCCGCGAGGTGCCGTGCCGGGCGTCGCGAGCCGGTGAACCTTTCCGGTCGCAGCACTGGCGTCCCGCGCTCCTGAACCAGGAAAGGGCTCCCCGCCGCACGCCGGCTGGGGAGCCCTTCTCGCGTCCTGGCGGCTCAGGCGTCGAGCACCTGACCCTCCCTGCGCACCACGGGCGGGAGCACGCTCCACGGGAAGTTGATCCAGTCATCGGTGCGCTTCCAGACGTACTCGCACTTCACGAGGGACTGCGACTTCTCGTAGATGACGGCCGAGCGGACCTCGGCGACGTGCTCGACGCAGAAGTCGTGGACGAGCTTGAGCGTCTTGCCGGTGTCGGCGACGTCGTCCGCGATCAGCACCTTCTTGTTGGTGAAGTCGATGGCGTTCGGGACGGGCGCGAGCATGACGGGCATCTCCAGCGTCTCGCCGACGCCGGTGTAGAACTCGACGTTGACCAGGTGGAGGTTCTTGCAGTCGAGGGCGTAGGCGAGGCCGCCGGCCACGAAGACGCCGCCGCGGGCGATGGACAGCACGATGTCCGGCTCGTACCCGTCGTCGGCGATGGTCTGCGCGAGCTCGCGCACCGCCGTGCCGAACTGCTCGTAGGTGAGGTTCTCCCGTACGGCGCTCATGCGTGCGTCCTGCTCCTGTCGTGCGCGGTTTCCCGTCCCGGGCGGGTCATACCCGGGTCCGGTGGAAGTTGAGGTAGGAGCGGGAGGCGGTCGGCCCCCGCTGCCCCTGGTAGCGGGACCCGTACCGCTCGCTGCCGTACGGGTGCTCGGCCGGCGAGCTGAGCCGGAACATGCACAGCTGGCCGATCTTCATGCCGGGCCACAGCTTGATGGGGAGCGTGGCGAGGTTCGACAGCTCCAGCGTGACGTGCCCGGAGAAGCCGGGGTCGATGAACCCGGCGGTGGAGTGCGTGACGAGCCCGAGCCGCCCGAGCGAGCTCTTGCCCTCGAGCCGCGAGGCGAGGTCGTCGGGCAGCGTGATCACCTCGTAGGTGCTGGCGAGCACGAACTCCCCGGGGTGCAGGATGAAGGGCTCGTCCCCCTCCGGCTCCACCAGCCGCGTCAGATCCGCCTGCTCGACGGACGGATCGATGTGCGGGTACCGGTGGTTCTCGAACACCCGGAAGTACCGATCGAGGCGTACGTCGATGCTGGACGGCTGCACCATGGAGTCGTCGTAGGGATCGATACGCACCCGTCCGGCGTCGATCTCGGCCCGGATGTCCTTGTCAGAGAGAAGCACGCCCCGAGGATACGCAAGGCGCGCGGAGCAGCCACAATCGTGACGACTCCACGCGCCGGGGATGCCTCTGGCGCCGGGCCTTCCGGCCCGCCCGCCGGGGCCTCTAATGCTTCTCGAGGCTGACCGGCACGACGCTGCGAAGCCGCGCACACCGCGGACACCGCATGAGCCGGCCGGGGCCGAGCCGCTCGGCCTGCTGCATCGGGAACGAAGCGGTGGTGAACACGTGCCCCTCGGCACAACGGACGACGGTGCGCTCCATCAAGTCCCTTAAGTCCCTTCCCCAAGAGCCGCGTCTGGCCTACTGCCCTGACGACAAAAGCCACAGTACGGGATCAAAGGGACGACTCTCCAGGCGGCACTCCGGCCCGCCCGAGCCCTCTCCCACACCCCCACGGTACGCCCCAACTCCGGTGCCCCGCAGCCGTGTCACGCCCAGGAAACGCGGGCGGACCCGCCGACTTCAGCACGGCGGGCCCGACATGAGGTAAAGTGACCAGGCGTCCGGACACCGGTCTCGACCGGCGTCTTACGCGGGTGTAGTTTAATGGCAGAACATCAGCTTCCCAAGCTGAGAGCGCGAGTTCGATTCTCGTCACCCGCTCCACTTCGAACCCCCAAGTCATTTGGCCTGGGGGTCGTTTGTTGTCTGGTCCAATTTGAGGGCGGCGTGCCCTTGCATGCCCCAAGCCAGAAGGCCGCTTCACCTGGACCTCCGACAGGCGGGCGAGGCCGGCGACATCGACCTTGGCCAAGCCGGACACCAGCTGAAATCGTCCGCGCGATCTCTGGCCGATCGTCCTGCTCTGAATAGACCAACCTGACATGCACCATCTAGGATATAAAGGGTGGTGTCAATGATATCAAGGGAGGCAGCCAATGAGTCGGACCGTGATCGACCTCGATGACCAGCTGCTCGCGGACGTGGCCAAGGCCCTCGGTACCAGCACCAAGAAGGAGACGGTGAACACCGCCCTGCGCGAGGTGCTGGAGAACCGGCGGCGAGCCCTGGCGCTCACTCGCCTGCGGGCGTCGGCGGAAGAGGGCGCCTTCGACCTCGATCTCTTCGAGGACAAAGGAAACTACCGTCGGTGAACGCCGCGCAATACCTGATCGACACCAGCGCGCTTGCCCGCCTACTGCGCGGTGACGCCGAACAGTACGGATGGGACCAGGCGGCCGCCGCCGGGCTCATCGCCACCTGCCCCATCACCGAGTTGGAATTCTTCTACAGCGCGCGTTCCGCCGCCGACCGGGCACAAGGCATCGAAGACATGCGCCTGCTCTTCGGCTGGGTGCCGGTCGACGACCGCGCCTACGACCGAGCCTGGCGGGTCCAGGAGGTCCTCACCCAGCGCGGACAGCACCGCAGTGCCGGAGCCGTCGATCTTGTGGTGGCTGCCACGGCCGAGTTGCAGGGACTGACGCTGCTGCACCGTGACCGGGACTTCGAGTGCATCGCCGCCGTCACCGGCCAGGCACTGCAGTGGTATGGCCCTGAAGCCGGCAAGTGAGGCAGGTGCCGACGGGACGCTTCGCCGGATGGCTCTGCACTCGCGAAGCGCTCCCCGTGCTGCGCAGGTCAACGATCACATGGCCTTCCAAGCGCCATCGCTTCCCGAGCTGAGAGCGCGAGTTCGATTCTCGTCACCCGCTCCACTCCAAGGCCCAGGTCATCGACCGGGGCCTTCTTCCTTGCGGGCGGCGGTTGACGTCTGTGGCTGGAGGAAGCGGGCGAGCAGGTCGTCCAGGCTCACCATGCCGGTGAGCCGGCCCGAGCCGTCGCGGACCACGGCGAGCGAGGCGCGGCGCCGGCGCAGCAGGTCGATCGCCTCGGCGACCGTGGCGTCCTCGGTCAGCTCGGGCACCGGCCGGGCCAGGGCACGGGCGCTGGTCGCGCGTCCCCGGGCACGGGCCACCACGGCGTCACGGGCGTGCACCGAGCCGAGGACGGTGTCGCGCTCGCGGACCAGCAGGCGGGTACGGTCGCGGGCCGCGGCCAGGCGCAGGATCTCGTCGGCGTCGGCGCCGCCGTCGACCGAGGCGATCTCGGCGGCGGGCACCTGGAGCTCCCGCACCGGGGTCTCGGGCTCGGTCAGCGAACGTGTCAGCAGCTCCGAGTCCGTCGCGCTGATCAGGCCGAGTCGCTCGGACTCCTCGACGAGGTGGGCGAGTTGCTCACGGTTGTGGACGGCGGCGAGCTCGTCGCGCGGGGTGACACGGCACAGCCGTACCAGGCCGTTGCTCATCCTGTTCAGCACCGAGATCAGCGGCCGGACGGTCTTCACCACGGCCCGGAAGGGCGGCGAGAGCAGCATGGCCGAGCGCTCGGGGTGGGCGATGGCCCACGACTTGGGGGCCATCTCGCCGACCACCATGTGCAGGAACACCACCACGATCATGGCGACCGCGAAGGCGATCCCGTAGCTGAGCGCGCCGGGCAGGCCCAGCCTGTGCAGCAGCGGGTCGAGTTCGTGGGAGATCGCCGGCTTGGACACCGAGCCCAGGCCCAGCGTGCAGACCGTGATGCCGAGCTGGGCGCCGGCCAGCATCAGCGACAGCTCACGCATACCGGCCAGGGCCGCCCTGGCCCCGCGCCGGCCCTCGGCGGCGGCCTTCTCCATGCGGTGCCGCTTCGCGGCGACCAGCGCGAACTCGGCGGCCACGAAGAATCCGCTGCCGACCAGCAGCAGCACGGTGACGAAGAGCGCCATCGGGAAACTCATGCCTGCTTCTCCGTCTCCTGGGCCAGTCGCTCGATCCGTACGCGCTCGGGCACGTGCCGGTCGAGGGTCCGTACGTCGATCACGGCGGTGCCGCCCTCGGGCAGCTCGACGGTGAGCCGGTCCCCGATGGTCGGGAAGCGGCCCAGCCGGTCGACGATCAGGCCGGCCACGGTGTCGAAGTCCTCCTCCTCGGGCAGCTCGACGCCGGTGGCCTCGGCCACCTCGTCCAGGCGGCGGCCCGCGTCCACCAGCCAGCCGTCGCCGTCCACGACGGCGACCACGGCGACGGTGTCCGACTCGTCCGCGATGTCGCCGATCAGCTCCTCGGCGATGTCCTCGTACGTGACGATGCCCGCCACACCGCCGTGCTCGTCGAGGACGACCGCGAACTCGTCGTCGCGCTCCCGCATCCGGGTCACGGCGTCGGGCAGGGGCAGGGTGCCGGGCAGCAGCAGCGGGCGCCGCGCGACCGCGCCGGCCGTGGTGTCGCGCAGGCGGTCGCCGGGCAGGCGCATCAGCTCGGCCACGCCGAGGACGCCGTCGACGTCGTCGGGGTGGTCGCCGATCACGGGATAGTTGGAGTGGCCGTGCCCGGCGATCAGGTCGACCGCTTCGGCGGCGGTGGCGTCCCGGCGGACGAAGACGGCGTCGACGCGCGGCACCATCACCTCGTTGAGCGTCCGCTCGGAGAACTCCAGAGCGTGGTCGAGCAGGTCGGCGGTCTCCTTCGGCAGGGCACCCCGCTCGTGGGACTCGCCGATCAGGTGGCCCAACTCCTCCAGTGTGGCCCCGTGGTGCAACTCCTCGACCGGCTCGATGCCGATCCTGCGCAGCAGCTTGTTCGCCGCCCCGTCGAAGACGCGCACGAGCGGGCCGACGGCCTTCAGGTACGCCAGCGTGGACGCGGCCAGCGACTTCGCCAGCCGCTCCGGCACGGCGATCGCGAGATTCTTCGGGGCCAGCTCGCCCAGCACCATCTGCACGACCGTGGCCAGCACGAAGGCCAGCACGACCGAGATGCCGCTCACGGCCGCGCCGGGGAGGCCCATGCCCGACAGCGCGGGTCTGAGCAGCGCCGACACCGACGGTTCGGCGATGAAGCCGACGACCAGTCCGGTGACGGTGATGCCGAGCTGGGCGCCCGACAGCATGAACGACAGCCGCTCCAGCACCTTCAGGGCACGGGCGGCCTTCCGGTCCCCGGACTCGGCCTCACGGGCGAGGGCGAGGCGGTCGGCGGAGACGTAGGCGAACTCCTGGGCGACGAAGTAGCCGGTGCCGGCGGTCAGGACGAACACGGCCAGCAGGCCCAGGAGGGCGTTGGCCGCGCTCATCGGCGCATCGATCGCGAGGGGGCGTCCCGCCGCACGCCGTACTCGGGAAATACCTGGCGGGAAGGTCGGGGACCGTGCCCCGAGGGGTCCGTCGATCTGGCGGACAAGGGAGTGTGCTCCTTCGATCTAGGGGTGCGTCCGGACAACGGTTCTGGCCGGAATCATGTTCCCGGCCCGCGGGCGAGCACCGCACCGGCGAGGGCCACCGTCACCCGAACTGCCGGAAGGGCGGGCCCCAGCCGGTCCGGCCTGGGCGGATCCCGGCGGGTCGGGCCTGGGCGGACCCCGGCCGGTCGGGCCAGGCCGGCCTCCGTGCGCGTGACGTCTCCTTTCGGCCTTTCCCGACGCGCCCGCCCGGACCGCGACCCGTGCCCGCTCCACCCATCCTATGCTTCTACTCACTTGTAGAAGCCCGCCCGGCCGGGCTCGCGCGTCCGGACCGCGAACCGCCGTCGTGCCGCGCACTCCAACCGGGCGGCCCCACCCTCATGGAACACACGCACGCTAAGGAGTGGACGCCACCATGGTGTTCAAACGACTGCTCGGCTCGCTCGGCGTGGGCGGCCCCACCGTCGACACGGTCCTCGACCCGGACCCTGTCCTGCCCGGCGGCACGCTCACCGGTCGGGTCCACCTCAAGGGCGGCAGCGCCGACTTCGACATCGAGCACCTCACCCTCGCACTGGTGGCGCGGGTGGAGGCCGAGCACGAGGAGGGGGAGGACGAGGGAGTCGTCACCTTCGGCCGTTTCACCGTCGGCGGCGGCTTCCGGCTCACCGAGGGCGAGCAGCGCACCGTGCCGTTCAGCGTCACGCTGCCGTGGGAGACGCCGATCACCGAGCTGTACGGGCAGGCACTGGGCATCGTCCTCGGTGTGCGCACGGAACTGTCGGTGGCCGGGGCCAAGGACAAGGGTGACCTGGATCCGCTGACCGTGGGCCCGCTGCCCGTTCAGGAGGCGATCCTGGACGCCCTCGGCCGGCTCGGCTTCGGCTTCAGGTCCGCCGACCTGGAGTACGGGCGCATCGGCGGCACCGGCCAGCAACTGCCCTTCTACCAGGAGATCGAGATCACCCCGTCGCCGCAGTACGCGCAGCGGGTGAACGAGATCGAGGTGACCTTCCTGGCCGGTCCGGGCGGCGTGGAGGTCGTCCTGGAGGCCGACAAGCGCGGCGGCTTCCTCTCCGGTGGCCATGACGCGCTGACCCGCTTCACGGTCGGCCATCACGACGCACGCGACTGGACCGCGGAAGTCGACGACTGGATCCGCCAGTTGGTCGAGCACCGGGCGCCGCACGGTTCCCACGGCGCCTTCGGCCACGGCGACCCGTACGCCGAACACGGGCACGGGCACGGGCACGGGCACGGGCACGGGCACGGCGGGCACCACGACGGCCGGCACCCTTCCGGTCCGGGCGTGGGCACCGCCGTCGCCGCGGGCGCCGCCGGGCTCGCGGTCGGCGTCGTCGGCGGGATGGTCGCGGCCGAAGTCGTCGACGAGGTCGGGGACTTCTTCGAGGGAGACGAGGAAGAAGAGGGCTGACGGCGCCACCCGCCTCCGCCCCCAGCTGATAACTTCTACTTTGCTGTAGAAGTTTTGCTGCCCGGAGCGCCCCCGTCCGGGCATCCTCCTGATACCAACCGACACGTACCGATACGTACCGACACGTACGGAGTTCTCATGGCCCTGTGGGACCGCCTCAAGGAGTCCGCATCGACGATGCAGACCCAG
This sequence comes from Streptomyces sp. NPDC037054, assembly GCF_055606745.1. NCBI lineage: Bacteria > Bacillati > Actinomycetota > Actinomycetes > Kitasatosporales > Streptomycetaceae > Streptomyces > Streptomyces sp. NPDC037054. The sequence continues at coordinate 13,647 of NZ_JBVJSJ010000008.1, forward strand.
CTCATGGCGAAGAAGAACGACCTCAAGAGTGGTGCCTTCCGCGACGCGAGCATGGCGATGTGCGCCCTCGTGGCCGCAGCCGACGGCACTGTCGACCCGTCCGAGCGGCAGCGGGTGGCCCAGCTCATCGCCACCAACGAGGTGTTGCAGAACTTCCCCGCCGACGACCTGCGCCGGCGCTTCGAGGACAACCTGAACAAGCTCACCGCCGACTTCGCTTTCGGCAAGGTGAGCGTCATGCAGGAGGTCGCCAAGGCGAAGAAGAAGCCCGCCGAGGCACGGGCCGTCATCCAGATCGGCATCGTCATCGGCGGCGCCGACGGCGACTTCGACAAGGACGAGCAGGCCGTCGTCCGTGAGGCGTGCTACGCCCTCGACCTGCCGCCCCACGAGTTCGACCTCTGACCGACCCCGACCGTGCGGCGGGCCCGTGCCGTTCGGCGCCGACCCGCCGCGTCGGCGGCCGGAGCCGGAGCGACGGCCGGAACCGGAGCGGCGGCCGGAGCCGGAGCGGTGACCGGAACCGGAGCGGCGGCCGGAGCCGGAGCGGTGGCGTCAGGCGGGGGACTCGTCACCGCACTCGCCGCACCCACGGAGGCCCGGCCTCGGCGCCGCGACCGCCCCACGCCGGAACGTCCCGCCCGGCCGGGATCAAAGGGGCGTGGCCGCGTGCAGGATGAAGACCATCGTCACGGCCGAGTTCGCCGACGACATCGCCGACACGGCGGCCCCCACCGCCGCACCCCACGTCGCCACACCCACCGACGTGAACAGCGAGGGCCAGCTGCGCACCGCGGGAGCGGGCCCGAGCAGGGCAGCCACCCGGCGCGGCACCGGTCCCGCCGCGGCCAAGCCGGCCAGGGTCGCCACGGGAGTGCCGCGCGAGACCAGGGCCGCCTTGCCGATCGCGTGCGCCACGGTCCGGCGGCTGCCGACCGCCTGGGCCGCGTCCTCGTCCGCCCACCGCTCCGCCGCGTACGACACCGCCGTCCGCAGCGGACGCAGGAACGGGTTGGCCCGCGCGGCCAGCTGGACCGCGAGGAGGAACCGGTGGTGGCGGGCGGCCAAGTGGGCCCGTTCATGGGCGAACAGCGCCCGGCGTTCGGCCGGTTCGAGACGGTCCAGCATGCCCGTGGTCACCACCACCCGGCCCCGTCGGCCGGCCGGCAGCGCGTAGGCGTAGGGGGCGTCGTCCGGGAGGACGGCCACCTCCGACCCCCGCAGCCCGGCCAGCGCCCGATGGGCACGACGGCGCACCCGCCCGTGCCGCCACAGCGTCCGGCCGCACGCCACCAGCACCGCGCCGAGCGCCGGAATCGCCGCCTTGCCGACCACCTCGTCGTACGGGACCGCCGCCCGCACCTCGGGGTCCGACCAGCCGTCGGGCAGCGGGTTGCCGGGCAGTTGGGCGGTGCCGACCACCATCACCAGCGCCAGGCACACCGTGCTGCAGGCCGCCATCACCGCGGCCACCCCGGTCAGCAGCCGGGTCGCCGTCCGTGGATGCAGATGCTGCTCGGCCAGGCGGGCGATGGGCCACGCGGTCAAGGGCAGCACCAGCGGCAGAAAGACGAACACCCCCATGAGGCTTCAGTCTTCCCCTTCGTCCCGCGACTGACCCAGCAACTCCCGCAACAGCCGCTCGTCGTCCGGACCGAGACCGGTCACGAAGCTGGCCAGCACCGCCTCGCGGTCGCCCTCGGCGTCCAGGACCCTGCGCATCTTGTGCGCGGCGAGGCCCGCCTGGTCCGACGCGGGCGTCCAGGCGAAGGACCGGCCCGCGCGCTCCCGCGTGACCGCGCCCTTGGCCAGCAGGCGGGTCAGGATGGTGATGACGGTCGTATAGGCGAGGTCGCCGCCCAGGCGCTCCTGCACCCAGCCGGCCGTTGCCGGGCCGTCCGCCTCCCGGAGCGCCGACAGGACCAGCGCCTCCAGCTCACCCTGCCCCCGCCGCCGGGGGCGCTGCTGCTCCTCGGCCACGCCCGGTCTCCCTTCCACCGCCGTCCGTTTCCCGCGCGGACATCGTATAGACGCCGTCAGGAGCGCCGCCCCTGCGACGGCCCGCGCCCCGGGCCGCGGGCACGGCCGGAACACGCTCCCACATTCTCTACAGTGATGTAGATTCTTGAGTCCGGGTCCGTGCCGCGGACCTCGACCGCATCTGCCGAGAAGGAGCACGCAGTGGGAGTTTCCCTGTCCAAGGGCGGCAACGTCTCGCTCAGCAAGGAGGCGCCGGGCCTCACCGCCGTCCTGGTCGGTCTGGGCTGGGACGTCCGTACGACCACCGGCACCGACTACGACCTCGACGCCTCCGCGCTGCTCCTCGACGCGTCCGGCAAGGTCCCGTCCGATCAGCACTTCGTCTTCTACAACAACCTGACCAGCCCCGACGGTTCGGTGGAGCACACCGGCGACAACCTCACCGGTGAGGGCGAGGGCGACGACGAGGTCGTCAAGGTGAACCTCGCGGCCGTACCCGCCGAGGTCGAGCGGATCGTGTTCCCGGTGTCCATCCACGACGCCGAGAACCGCGGCCAGAGCTTCGGCCAGGTCCGCAACGCCTTCATCCGCATCGTCAACCAGGCCGGCGGCGCCGAGATCGCCCGCTACGACCTGTCCGAGGACGCCTCCACCGAGACCGCGATGGTCTTCGGGGAGCTCTACCGCAACGGCGCCGAGTGGAAGTTCCGCGCCGTCGGGCAGGGTTACGCCTCGGGCCTGGCCGGGATCGCCGCCGACTTCGGCGTGGGCGTCTGACACGCCGCGGAGGCGGCGCCCCCGCCACCGACTCGGGAGAGAGCAGGACACCATGTTCGGACTGAGCGAACTCGCGGTCATCCTCATCGTGGTCATAGCCGTCCTCGTCGCCAAGAAGGGCCCCGAACTGGCCCGCTCCGCAGGCAAGTCGGCCCGCATCCTCAAGGCCGAGGCCCGCGCCATGAAGAAGAGGGAAGAGGAGACGGAACGGCCGCCGGCCCCCCCGCCCCCGGGCGCACCGAGCACGCGAGCGGTGCGCCACCGCGGGACAGCAGGCCGTAGACCCGCTGTCCGTGGGAGGGCCGCCCCCGCGAACGGGCACTCGTCGGCGCTTCGGTGTCCTCCGAAGCGCCTTCCCGCGTGCGCCCCGGCACCGTTCGGCCGCCGGTGTCAGTGGGTGCCTCTACTGTCGGCCGCATGGGGAACTACTTTCAGACCGTCGTCGACCTCGACGCCACGGCGGCGGACGCGTCAGCACTGGCAGCCCGGGGTCTCGACTGGCTCGTCGGGGAAGGGATCGTCCTCGCCGAGCGCACCGACTGCGTGCTCGGCGCGCCGCTGGGGCACCCGCCCGGCCCGGGGTGGGCCCGGGCTGTCGGCGACGACGAGGGCTGGGAGCCCAGCGACGGGCTCAACATCGAGACGGGCCGTAACGTCTTCAACGGCGGCCAGGGCGACGCCATGTACGCCGTTTGCCCTCACTGCGCCGGCCGCACCGACTTCTACACCGACCGCTGGGAGGAGATCCCCGAGGCCTGGAAGCCCTTCGGGGAGGCCATCGAGGCCTGGACCGACACGGGCGAGGCCACCGTCGGCTGCCGGCACTGCGGTCGTGCCGGTGACGTCACGGCATGGACGTGGTCCGACGACTACTACGCCCTCGGCCACCTGGGCTTCACGTTCTGGGACTGGCCCGAGTTCGACCCGAACTTCCTCAGCCGCTTCGCACATGCCCTGGGGGGCCATCGCGTGGTCGTGGTGGGAGGCAAGTTGTAAACCAGGGAACCGCGCACGGAGCACCCCGGGGCGTGATCAGCTTGCGGCGTGGAGACCATCATCGCCAGCGGCATAGCCGTCCTGGGGACACTGCTCGGTTCGGGGATCACCCTGGCCTTCCAACAGCGCACCGTCGACAGGACCCACGAGCTCACGCGCCGCGAAAAGCTCCGGCAGGAACGGCTCGACGCCTACTCCGCCTACGCCGGCGCGTTGCTCAACTACCGCCGCTGCCTGGTCCACTTGTGGTTCTGCGAGCACGAACAGCCGCCGCCGGAGGACCCCGACACGGTGCGGATCCGCGCCTACGATTTGCGTTCCAACGCCCAAGAGGCCCTGTTCCGGGTGCAGATGCTCACCGACGACGAGACGCTGAGCCGGGCCGCGGAGGACCTGCTCGCGGACGTCACGTCGCACTGGGCGGCCACGCCGTCCTCACACCCTCTCGGGCCGGTCCAGCGGCCCCGCGGTGACCGCTCGGTCCTGCGGGGGAGCGACGGCGGTACCCGCTTCGTGTCCCCCCTCGGACTCCCAGACCGCTTCGCCGGTGGGATCGTCGGCCTCGGTGGCCGGCGTCCGGTGCGCGGCCTCCGCCATCAGGCCGCTCGCGGTCACGGTGCGGTGCGGGTCGCTGGCGGCGGCCATCAGCCGGGCGGCCTCGGCGGGAGGTGCCCCCGGGGGAACCACCAGCAGGTTCCAGCGGCCCACGCGATAGGAGAACAGCAGAAGTTCGTGCGGGTCCTGCTCGAAGCGGAACCAGCCCACCTTCACCACGTGCCCGGCGCCTGATGGGGGATCACCGGCCACTTGCCTGGATTCAGCGTGACCCGGGTGATCCGTCCCCACAGCGGTTCGAGGACGGCCGCCAGGCCGGGCAGTTCGGCGGCGAGGTCGCGCGAGCGGGGCCACCACGCGCCGTCCAGCAGAAGGGGTGCGGAGCCGACGGGAGCGAGCGACAGACGCACGGGGAACCTGGGACGTCGGTCCTCGGGAGTCGCCGGGCGGAAGACGGTCGCAGTCATGTCGCGAACCCTGCCCCGGGCGGGCCTGAGCCGACCCGGCGTATTCGATCGCCGAGAACGACACGGACGCGAATGCCCGTGCGCGAAGTGTCTTCGGTTCTTTCAGCGTACTCCTCCCCGCGTAGAGTGACCGGCGCTCCCTTCCTGTCGCACAGCGAGGTCGTCATGACGTCCGAGAAAGCACCCCACGCCGGGTACGCCGAAGTGCAGGTCGTGGCCGCGTCGCCCGAGGTCGCCCGGCGGGTGGCGGAGGTACTCCGCCGCAGCTTCGCCGCGACCGAGCAGCGCAGCTTCCCCGCGGAGGGCGAGGGCGGGACCCGTCTGGAACTCACCGTGGACACGACCCGTCCGGAGGAACCGGCCCGCTCGTGGCTCGAGTCCAGCCGGTGAGCGCGGGCCTCTGACCGCCGACGCCGCACGGCGGCTCACGGTCGGGCCGGGCGCCCCGGCCGGATCACCCTCGGGCCCGGCGCCCCGGATCCGTTCGCTCCGTGCCGGTGTCGACGAGGATCTGTTCCGCCGGGGTCTCGCCGCCGGCGCGCACGGCCGCGGTCATGGCGGCGCGCGCCGCTTCGGGTGTCGCGTGCGGCGGGACCACGAGGAGGGAGAAGAGGTCCGCGCCCTCCCGGGTGATGAGGACGGTGTCGTCGCCGACCGGGTAGGAGTCGATGTGGACGACGCGGTCGTCGATGGTCATCCGTGTCGGCAGTTCCTCCCAGGCGTCGCCGTCCAGGCCGACGCGGGTGATGGGACCGAGGTACTCGGACAGCACGGTGACGAGGCCAGGGAGTTCACCCGCGATGTCGCGGGACCGGGGCCACCATGCCCCGTCCAGCACACCCTGCCGCTCATGGGTCGTCTCGAGCCGTACGACAGCCGTCCCGGGGCGCGGGGTCGCGTGGTGAACGGCGTCCGGCAGCGGCCGGGGCGCTCGCGGGCCATCGGAGTCGGGCATCGCACTCGCCTGCCAGCCGGGTAGGACCAACGGGAGGGAAAAAGGGAAAAGCGTCCTCGCTTCACGGTACTCCTCGGCCGACGGTGGCGGCCCGCATCCCGCGCACCGCCGCGTCCGCCACCCCCGTCACTGCGGAACGGCGGACTCCGCCTCACCGTCCCGCGGGCCGGGCAGTTCGGGTGGTGGGGCCGGACGTCGGCGTCCGGGCCGCTCGTCCGGATCGGGGTGGTCGGCGTCCCACCGCCGCGTGGTCCGTACGTAGCTGTGGATCACCGAGGTCATCGCCAGCAGGAGCAGCGGGCCGAACAGCCAGGGGTGTTCGGCCATGGGCACCGGCAGGAAGCGGTACGACAGCAGGAGCGCCGTGAAGATCACCGAGCCGTACGCGACCAGGCGGAGGCCCGTGCGGTCCCAGCCGCGGTCGTAGGTGCGCAGCGCCGCCTCGATCGTGAGCGTGAACACCACACCGGCGACGAGGTCGACGCCGTAGTGGTAGCCGAAGCCCAGCGTGGCGCAGAGCGTGGCGATCAGCCAGAAGGTGCCCGCGTGGCGCAGCAGGCGCGGGCCCTTGCGGGAGTGGAGGTAGATCGCGGTCGCCCACGCCGTGTGCAGGCTGGGCATGCAGTTGCGCGGGGTGATCCCGTCGAACGGCATGTGCTGCGGGTCGCCGACCGGCGGCGGGGTCTGGGGCCACAGGTGGGCCACGGCCCAGTCGCCGCTGGGTGGCATCTCGGGCGCCCACAGGCTGATCGGTGCCCAGTGGTCGGTGCCGGTGCCGTAGGCGAAGAGCGGGCCGACCACCGGGTAGATCATGTAGAAGGCGGGCCCGATGAGGCCGATCATCAGGAACGTGCGCACGAGGTGGTGGCGCGGGAAGCGGCGTTCGATCGCCACGTTGCGCAGTTGGTAGAGCGCGACCACGACCGCCGCGACCGCGAGCTGGCCGTAGATGGTGTCGAGGAAGTTGAAACCGATCGCGCCGGTGGCCGTGACCAGGCGGCCCACGAGCCAGGAGGGGTTGCCGAGTGCCTGGTCGGCGGCGGCCATGTACTGGTCGAGCACGACGGGGCGCGTCTTCGACGTGATGAGCAGCCAGGTGTCGCCGGTCTTGCGGCCGGCCACGAGCAGCATGCCCAGGCCGACGCCCTTGAGCAGCAGGACTCGTTCGGGGCCGGTGCGGCGGGTGAGAGCGATGACCGCGCAGCCGAGGATCACCCACAGGGCGCCGTTGCCGAAGGGGTGGCCCTCGGCCGGCATGGCGTCGAACGTCCACCGGCCCAGCAGGAAGGCGAGGTCGATGCCGATCGCCGCGGCGATCGCGACGAGCCGCTGCCGCCAGGTGAGCACCACCATCATCAGGGCCATGGCCGCGTAGAGCAGGCCGCCCGACTTGGGGGCGAAGATCACTTCGCGCACCTGGTTGGTGAGGGGCCCCCGTTCGCCGTGCCGGCGCGCGGCGAACTCCAGCGCGACGAGGAATCCGAGGGCCACGACGGCCACCGCGGCCCAGAGTGCCGTCCGTGGGTGTCGCCACGGACGTCCCGGGGTTCTCCCGTCACTTCGCGCAATGTCCTGCGGGGGTATGAATCTCACGTTTTGGCAGCTTTGTTAGATGTCGATCGGGGTCGGTTCGCCTCCTTGGTCCCGCCCCCTCACGCCGAGCGAAGCACAGCGAATCTGTGCAGGTCAATAGCGATGCGGGCGGGTTGGCGCGGTTGGCTCACGGGCCGCGCGCGCCGATTCGGCGCCTGTCGGCCGACCGTCCGCTCAAGGCGCAGGTCAGGTCGACGGCACCTCCTGGTGGAAGTTCACCCGCCCCCTCATGATGGCCGATATGCGCATCCGTATCGACGCCGTCGACCTCCCCGGCCGTACGTGCCGGGACCCCGCCGCGCGCGACGCCGCCCCCGGCTCCACGGAGTCCCCTGCTCATGCCGAGTACGCCGAGTACGCCGAGTACGCCGACGTCCACGTCGCCGTGCAGCGGCGGTCCCGGCCGGGTGAGCTCCTCGACCCGCAGCCCGGCGACGCCCCGTCCGCGACGTGGACCCTGGAGTGCGCAGCCACGGCCTCGCCGGCCGGCGTCGACGTGCGGGGACCGTACGTGCAGGACCGGTTGGGCCGCCGGTTCGTGTTCCTGTCGTGGGGCACCGTCGACGCGTCGGGCGGCTTCACCATGTTCCGCCGCGCCAAGCTCATGCTCGACGTCCTACCGGCGGACACGCTCGCCGCCGCCGCGCGCGAGGGCCTCCTGGTCGGGCGCCTCGGCCTGACCGGCCCGGACGGCGGCCCCGTCTGCGGGCGGATCGTGCCCCCGCGGATCACGTGGACCGCCGCGTCCGCCTGAACGACAGGCACGTCCTCCCCGCGTCCGCCTGAATGGCAAGCCCGTGGACCCGCCGCACGGCTGAGGGAAGAGGGGGAGAGGCGCGTGGCGTCACGCACCGACGCGGCGGTCGCCCCGGGTCGCGGCGGCGATCACCGCGGAGACGGCGGCGGTCACGGCGAGCGTGCCGAACATGACCATCCCGACGCCGATCACGAAGAGGCCGCTGGCGTCGTCCGACCAGTCGTAGTACGCGGCTGCCGTCAGGCCCGCCGTGGTGCCGAGCGCGGCGCCCGCGACGTGGTGCCGCGAGGCCGCCCAGTACACCGGCGCCAGCAGGGTCGCCACCAGCCCGATCACCTGCCACGGCTCGTACGGGCCGGTGCTCGTGCCGTCGGGGTGGACGTCACGCTGCTGGTCCCAGCCCAGCCAGGCGGCCCACATCACCGCGGCCACGGCGGCCGGGAGGAGGAGCGGCAGCAGCCGCAGTACGGGTTTCGGGAGGTCTCGGCGCATGCCCCGAGCTTTCCCGGCCCGCTCCGCCGCCGGCCAGAGCGCACGTACTCAGTTCCCGGCGTGAGTACGTCGCCCACCCCTGGCCCGGCTCAGCCGCCGTCCCGCGCGACCCACTCCACGAACTGGATCACGATCCCGTTGGGGTCCGTGACCTGGAACAGCCGCTCCCCCCACGGCTCCTCGCGCAGCGGCATGGTGAGGGTGACGCCCTCGGCGCGCAGCCGGTCGTGCTCGGCGTTCAGGTCGTCGACGGTGAAGGCGACGATCAGTCCGGCCGCGTGCTGGTCGCGGAAGCCCTCGGGCAGGACGTCGGAGCCGCGCCGCAGCACGACGACGTCCGCGGCGGCGTCGGGGCGGGCCAGGGAGGCGAAGCCGTCGGCGGCCATCACCTCCTCGTAGCCGAGGTGCGCGGTGAAGAAGCCGGCCGTGGCCGTCACGTCGTCGACGGTGAGCGAGATCGTGGTGGTCGTGATCTTTCCCGGTGAGGTCATGTCCGCAACGATTCCTCCCCCGCGTCCGTTGATCAACGGCGATTTCCGGAACGCTCCTGCTCGCGGCCGTTCAGGGGCAGTTGTACGTGATGCGGGCCGTGGCCGTGTGCTGCTCCGGGGTGAGGAGGCGCAGGTCCGCGCGGGCCGCGTACCGTCCGCTGCCCTGGAACGTCCAGAGCAGGTGCAGGCGTGCCTGCTTCTGACCCCGGGTCACCACCTCGCGCAGGACGCCCGACTCGGTGCCGTCGCTGCGGATCCAGCGGTAGGTGAGCGTGCCCGGACGGCCGTCCGTGGTGACGTGGGCGGTGATGTCCGCGGTGGCGTCGCAGCCCAGGGTCGTGGGCCGGGACGTGACCGACACCCCGCTCACCGTCACGGAGGGTCCGAGGCGCTGCCAGGCCAGGAACGCCAGGACCGCGAGCACGACCAGCACGGGCAGCGCGTGTCGGCGCAGCCGCCTTCGGCGCGGGTCCGGGACGGGCGGCGACGGCAGCGGCACGGTCGGGAAGGAGCGGTGCGTGCCGTGGGTGCGGCGCGCGAGGGCGGCGGTCACGCCCGGGCCGAACCGCAGCACGGTGCCCTCGGTACGGTCCGGCGGGGTCGGCGGGCGTCGCGTCCCGGGCACCGGCGCGACGAGGGCGGGGTCCGGGTCGGGCCGCAGGCCCCAGTGGCTGCCCAGCACGGTGGCGCTGTACTCGTCGCCGCTCGGCGGCGCCGGCGCGCGGTCCTCGGGCGCGCGGTCGTCCCCTCTCGTCATCGGAGGTCGCACCGCCTCGTCAGCAGGTGCTGCGACGCCCCGCCGTCGGCCGACGCCGGGCTCGTGGTCGACCGCACCGACCAGTAGCAGCCGTCCGTCACGAAGGTGTGCTCGACCGTCAGCGTGTAGTGGGTGGCCCCGCTGCGTTCGTACGTCTCCGGCGCACCGTCCGGTGTCCCCGGGCCGCCGTCCGCGGCGGCCGTGAACCAGGAGACGGTGATCGCGACCGGGCCGGTGCCGTCCGTCGTGACCTCGACGGTCGCCGTGGCCGTCGTGGGGCCGGTCTGCCGGAACCCCGACACCGTGACGTCCTTCACCGCGGGCGCGGCCGGAGCGGTGGGCGGGGCGGGTGCCGTGGTGGGCGCCGACTCGGTGGGCGCCGCTCCGGGCGCCGTCGCCGCGGGTGCCGCCGGGTCGCCCGAGTCCGCGGCCTCGGGGTCCGACGCCGACGGGTCGGGGGACACCGAGGCCGACGCCGACACGGACGGCGACACCACGGAAGAAGAAGGGGACGGGGACGCCGGGTCGGCCGGCGCGCCGGGCCCGGCCGGCGCCACCCCGTCGGGTCCCGCGCTGCTCGTGGCCAGCGCCTGCGCCGCCCGCCCGGTGTCCGCGGCCGGCGCGGGCTGGAGGCCGTACGTCAGCAGCAGGCCCAGCAGCACGGCCGCCCCCGCGAGCAGCGCCCCCAGCCGCCCCGGACGCCACGACCGCGCCCACCCGAAGCCCGGATCCGCGGCCGAACCCACGCCCGGACCCGGAAGCGGGCCCCGTCCCGGCCCCAGGGCCGACCCGGAGCCCGGTTCCCTGCCCGCGGCCGGGTCCCGGGCGAGGACTGTCCGTGCCGTGGCCGTCGTGCCGTGCGGGGCCGCGCCGCGGGCCGACGGCAGCAGGAGCGGCAGCAGGGCCAGCAGCGCGGCCAGCGCACGGCGGCCCCGGTCCTCCCAGTCGGGGCCGTAGGAGACGCCGGCCACCGCCTCCAGTTCCGCGACGAACTCCTCGGCGTGCCTCGGTCGCCGCGCCGGGTCCTTGGCCAGCCCGTGCCGCACCAGGTCCCGTACGGCCTCGGGGACCTCGTCGGCGGGGACCGGCGCGTCCAGGTGCTGGAGGGCGAGTTCGGCGAGGTTGTCACCGGCGTACGGGCGGCGGCCCGTCAGGCACTCGAAGAACGTGGCCGTCGCCGCGTACACGTCGGCGGCGGGCGAGGCGGGGGCACCGGTCCACTGCTCCGGGGCCATGTACGGCGGCGTCCCGGCCACGCCGGCGTCGGTGCCCGCGTCCGCCGCGATGCCGAAGTCGACCAGCTTGGAGGAGCCGTCCGGCAGGACGAGGACGTTGTCCGGCTTGTAGTCGCGGTGGACGACGCCCACGCGGTGCGCGTCGGCCAGGCCCAGCAGCGAGCCCTTGAGCACCACGAGCGCGGACTCCGGCCGCAGCGGCCCCCGCGAGGTCAGCAGGATGCGCAGCGAGACGCCGTCCACCAGCTCCATCACGATGGCGGCGCCGTCCGGGCTCTCGACGTACTCGTACAGACCGGCGACGTACGGGCTCTCCAGGCCGCTGAGCAGCCGCGCCTCCGCCCGGAAGTCGTGCACGAAGCCCGGCCGGGTGCGCAGCGACTCGTTGAGGTACTTCACGGCGACCGGGACGCCGGTCTCCTCGTGCACGGCCAGCACGACGCGGCCGCTCGCCCCCGACCCGAGTTCGAGCGACTCGGTGTATCCGGGCACCGCCCATGTGTTCATCACGCCCCCCGCGGCCCCGCGCCCCGGAAGCCCCGTCCGCTCCGGGCCCTCGGGCCATGTGCTGAGAGACACGCTCCGGGCGGCGGCGGTTGCGGTCCGGCCCACCCGGCTCTCCCGGGTACGCCCGGGACCGCCTCCGGGCGCGGCGCGACCGCCTCCCGGGTGCGCCCGGCTCCCCCGCCGGCGCGGCCAGGCCCCCTGGACCGGGCCCCCCGAGGGCACCCGGGACCGCCGGCCGGGGGCAGAATCTGCCGTCGTGAGAGGAGGTATCGGACCGTGGCGCGGCTAGGGTTGCCGTGGCGGGTCGACTCCGAGACGAAGGTGCCATGCCCACTGAGAACCCGGCCGGCGCAGGCCTGGACGACGACGACTACCCCGCGTACACCATGGGGCGGGCCGCGGCCGTGCTCGGCGTGACGCCCGCCTTCCTGCGGTCCGTCGGAGAGGCCGGACTCATCACGCCGCTGCGGTCGGAGGGCGGCCATCGGCGTTACTCCCGGCGGCAGTTGAGGGTCGCGGCGCGGGCCAGGGAGCTCGTCGACCAGGGGACGCCGGTCGAGGCCGCCTGCCGCATCGTCTCCCTGGAGGACCAGCTCGAGGACGCCCGCCGGACCAGTGCGGAGCTGCGGCGGCGGGGCGGGGAACCGGCCGCCGGCCGGGCCCCGGACTGACGTCCTTCCGGGGCCGGAATATCTCTCTTCGCCGATACAGAAATTCGCGGCGCCTGCCGTGCCGGTTTTTACGCCAAAGGATCAGTGGCCGAGAAGGGCGGGCCTTGCCGTGTTCTCTGTGCTACCGTGATATCAGTTGCAGTTTTGGTTCACAGAGACTTTCGAGTGCTCTATCGACCTTTTGTCGACGAGCACTCTTTTCGTTTGCTGAGCTGTCCGGGGCTCGAGGATTTCTCGAAAATCTCCGGAGGGTGATCATCGCGGCGACTCCGGGTCCGCAAGGTGCGGGCTCCGGGCACTGCCCCCAAGGGAGATTCAATATGGCATCTGGCACCGTGAAGTGGTTCAACGCGGAAAAGGGCTTCGGCTTCATCGAGCAGGACGGTGGCGGCGCTGACGTGTTCGCCCACTACTCGAACATCGCCACCTCGGGCTTCCGCGAGCTTCAGGAAGGCCAGAAGGTTACCTTCGACGTCACGCAGGGCCAGAAGGGCCCGCAGGCCGAGAACATCGTTCCCGCCTGACGCTGACGCGCTCAACACGGCTGGGGCCCGCGCTCTTGGGGTGCGGGCCCCAGCCCGTTGCGTTTTTCTTGTCCGGTCCGCCGACCGCCGCCTGTTCGAAGGTGAGCTGCCGCAGATCCTGCCGCCGGCACCGTCATTTTTTCTTCGGCTCATTCTTGCGAATCCTCATTCGACTCACCGCCGGTTCGGCCCACCGCCGCTCCGGATCACGGTCGCTCGGCCTCACCGCCGCTCGGAGGACTTCCTCGATACGTGCCGTATCCGCATCGAGGAAGGTTCCCCATGAACCGCACCACCCGTAACGGCGCCCCGTCCTCCAGGGGAAGTGGCAGCCGCTTCCGGCCCCAGGGCTCGGGCCGCCAGTCGTTCCCGTCCCGCTCGGCGAAGTCCGGCGGCGCCGGGAAGAACGGCCGTGGCCGGCCCGCGCCCCTGCGCGGCGAGTTCGCCACGCCCGTCACCATCACCGCGGCGCTGCCGCCGGTCGAGTCGTTCGCCGAGCTGGACATGCCCGCGCCGCTGCTGAGCGCGCTGGGCTCCGAGGGCGTCACCGTCCCGTTCCCGATCCAGGCGGCGACGCTGCCGAACTCGCTGGCCGGCCGTGACGTCCTCGGCCGCGGGCGCACCGGCTCGGGCAAGACGCTCGCCTTCGGCCTCGCCCTGCTGGCCCGTACGAACGGTCAGCGCGCCGAGCCGCGTCAGCCGCTCGCGCTGGTCCTCGTGCCCACCCGCGAGCTGGCCCAGCAGGTCACCGACGCGCTCACCCCTTACGCCCGCGCGCTGCGGCTGCGTCTTGCCACCGTCGTCGGCGGCATGTCCATCGGCCGGCAGGCCGGTGCGCTGCGCGCCGGAGCCGAGGTCGTCGTCGCCACCCCGGGCCGGCTGAAGGACCTCATCGACCGGGGCGACTGCCGCCTCGACCGCGTCGCCATCACCGTCCTCGACGAGGCCGACCAGATGGCCGACATGGGCTTCATGCCGCAGGTGACCGCCCTGCTCGACCAGGTCGGTCGCGACGGGCAGCGCATGCTGTTCTCCGCCACCCTCGACCGCAACGTCGACCTGCTGGTGCGCCGCTACCTGCACGACCCGGTCGTGCACTCGGTCGACCCGTCCGCGGGTGCCGTCACCACCATGGAGCACCACCTGCTCCACGTGCACGACGCCGACAAGCACGCCACCGCCACGGAGATCGCCGCCCGCGAAGGGCGCGTGATCATGTTCCTGGACACCAAGCACGCGGTGGACCGGCTCGCCAAGCACCTGCTGGCGGTCGGCGTGCGCGCCTCGGCGCTGCACGGCGGCAAGTCCCAGCCGCAGCGCACCCGGACGCTCGCCCAGTTCAAGGACGGTCACGTCACCGTGCTGGTCGCGACCAACGTGGCCGCGCGCGGCATCCACGTCGACAACCTCGACCTCGTCGTGAACGTCGACCCGCCCAGCGACCACAAGGACTACCTGCACCGCGGCGGCCGTACGGCGCGCGCGGGCGAGTCCGGCACGGTCGTCACCCTGGTCCTGCCGCACCAGCGGCGCGCGATGGACCGCCTCATGCACGACGCCGGTATCACCCCGCGGTCCACCAAGGTCCGCTCCGGCGAGGCCGAACTGAGCCGGATCACCGGCGCCCAGGCGCCGTCCGGCGTCCCCGTCGTCATCACCCCGCCGCCGGCGCAGCGCTCCGAGCGCGCGAGTGGTTCCGCCGGGCGGCGGCAGCGCGGGCGCCGCGGCGCCCGGGCGGCCTCCACCGGACGCCGCTGACGGTCCTCGCCCCACCGCACGGCGGTCTCCACGCCGTGCGGTGCGCTCCACCTCGTACGTCCCTCACCCCGTACGGCCCCGCTTCATCCCGTACGGCCGCTGCACCGAACAACCCGCACCGCTCCCCCGTTCCACTTCCGGCGTTTCCTCAACCCCGTGGAGGCATCATGCGCTGTGTCATCGCCCGCTATCCCTTCGACCTGACCAAGAGCGAGGTCGAGGAGTCGATGAAGGGCATCAAGGCCGAGGAGGTCACGGGGATCTCCGTGACGATCGGCCGCCGCACCTACCCGGTCAAGCAGGTCGGGGAAGTGATCACGAAGCAGGACCGGCGTGACTTCACCGCCGCGGAGGTGGCCCGGGCGCTCATCCGCCTCGGCTTCACCTGCCACCCGGCGCCCACGGCCGCCGCGCCCCTGGACGGGCTCACCCCGATGCAGGCGGCGTCCGCGCAACTGGGGGAGTGACATCCCGGCCGTCCCGGGCCGGCCGCACCGCACGCACGCGGAGCGGTCGGCCCGTTCTGTTTCCCGGGGGATCACCTCCGGGGCCATGTCTCTGGAGTAGGCTCCTGACCCATGTCACACCCTGATGACCTGCTCGCCGGCATCGCCGCGATGGTGGAGTCGGAGGGCACCAGCCAGATGTCCCTCACCGTGGTGGTCCCCGGGGCCGTCATCACCGGACGGCTGGCTCCCGAGGCCATGTGGCGAGAGCGCGTGGCCGAGGTCCTGCGGGACTCCGTCCAACTGCGCCCGTTCTCCGACGTGTTCGCCCCGGCCGGCGGCGGCGCCCCGGCCGAGCGGCCGGACGGCGCCCGCCCCACGCACCTCCACTTCCACGTCGCCCGGATCCTCCAGGGCAGCTTCGGCATCCCCGACACGGGCGGGATGTACCGCGTCGCGCTGGAGGACGTGAGCGCCTGGACCGTCGGGGACATCGGCTACTCCGACCAGTAGGGCGCCGGCCGGGGCGGACGTCGCCGCGCACCTCACCGGCACGCGCAGGCCTCGCCGCTCACCTCACGCACCCTTCCCGCCCCGGCGTTCGCGCCTGATGACACGTGTAGGCGGAGCATCGCGGACGGCAAGAAACCGTTCGTAGACACCTTGTCAGCAAGAACTCCACGCACTTACTATCCCGATGTGACTCCCCAGTAACCCCTGGGCGGGTGCGCGGATCCCGGCCCCGTCCTGCACCTGGGGCCCGCCCTCCGGCGAGCCGCTGTCCGGAAGCGTCCGCACCGCCTCTCCTCCATCCCCACCAGTAAGGGAGTGAGCCACGTGGGACGACCGTGCACGCCCCCGCGCCCCGCACGTCCGGGCCGCCTCTTCGCCGCCGCCGCGCTCGCCGCGACGGCGGCGCTCGTCGCCACCGCCGTACCGGCCTCCGCCGACACCACCGACGCGGCGGGTACGACGGCGACGGCACCGCATCCGCGCGAGGCCCGGGTACCGGCCTTCTACACCCCGCCCGCCCAACTGCCCTTCAAGAATGGTGAGTTGATACGCACCGAGCCCCTCCCTCTCGCCCTCACCCTGCCCGGCATCACCGGACCGCTGCCCGGCCGGGCGACCCGGCTGATGTACAAGTCGACGGATTCGACCGGCCGTCCGGTCGCCGTGACCGGCGCCTACATCGAGCCGACGGCGCGCTGGAGAGCGGGCGGCCCCCGGCCCCTCGTGGCCGTCGCCCCGGGCACCATGGGCCAGGGCGACCAGTGCTCGGCCTCGCTGTCCCTGCAACGCCCCCTCGCCCTGAACAACGGCTCCGTCTCCTTCGGTTACGAGGTGCTGTCCGTCTACCGGCTCCTCGCCCGCGGCATCGCCGTCGTCGTCACCGACTACGCGGGCCTCGGCGCCACCGACCGGCTGCACACGTACGTCAACCGCGTCGACGAGGGCCATGCCGTCCTGGACGCCGTCCGCGCCGCGCGGCGCCTCGGCGGAACGACGGTCACCGCCGACTCGCCCGTCGGGCTCTACGGCTACAGCCAGGGCGGCGGCGCCACCGCCTCCGCCGCCGAACTCCAGCCCGCCTACGCGCCCGACGTCACCCTCGCCGGCACCTACGCCGGAGCGCCGCCCGCCGACCTCGCCGCCGTCACCAGGGGCATCGACGGCAGCGCCCTCGCCGGGGCACTCGGCTGGTCCCTGAACGGATTCCTGCAGAGCGAGCCGTCGCTCCAGCCCATCGCCGACGCCCACGTCAACGCCACCGGCCGGGCCGCGCTCGCCGACGCCGCCACCATGTGCATCGGGGACGCCCTGCTGCGGTACGGCTTCACCAGGAGCGGCACGTGGACGAACAACGGCCGCTCCCTCTCCGACGTCATCGCCGCCGAGCCCCGCCTGAAGGCCTTCCTCGACACGCAGCGCATCGGCACGCTCAAGCCCGCCGGGCCCGTGCGCCTCGCGACCGGCGTGCAGGACGACATCGTCCCGCACGCACAGGCCCGCCGGCTCGCCGCCGACTGGTGCGAGAAGGACGCCGACGTCACCTACGTGCCGGTCCGGCTGCCCAACCTCGGCGACAAGATCCTCACCAACCACCTGGCACCACTGCTCACCGACCAGGGCAACGCCATCTCCTGGCTGTCCGACCGCCTCTCGGGCAAGCCGGCGACCTCCAACTGCGGGGCGGTGCCCACCGCGGGCTGAAGCCCGGCGTGCGGGAACGGATCGGCGTGCGGGCCGGGACGCGGCGGTCCGGCGCGCGGCAGGGAGGCGCGCGGGCGTACAACCTCAACGATCCCGCAGCGGTCCAACTCCCGCCCGGGCTCACGCGGTTCGGGACTTCGGAGTTCGGCCAACGGGGAATCAGGGGATGTCATGAGGTCTGTTTCCGTCCGCCGCGCGCTGCGGCTCGGTGTGTGCGGCGCCGCCGTCGCCGGGGTGGCCGTCGCCGGTCTCGGCGCCGCGCCCGCCGTCGCCGACGAGCCGCAGAGCGACCAGTTGTGGATCCAGGCGCCGTACGAGCGGGTCGTCACCGTCGCGCCGGAGGGCGGAGCCGCGCAGTACCGCGACCTGCCCGTCGGGCTGTATCACGACAACAGCACGTTCGCGGTCACCGACGGGCGGATCACCGTCGACGCCTCCGGGCTCGCCGGTGTCGCCGAGGTGGCCTGGCCCGACACCTGCGCGCCCAGCGGCAGCACGGCCGTGTGCAGCGTGCCCGAGGTGCCGACGACCGGGCCCGGCTACCGCCCGCAGGTCGGCCTCAAGGTACGGGCCCTGCCCGGCGTCGGCACGGGCGCCCAGGGGCGGATCACCTACGAGGCGCGGGCGACCGGCGGCCCGGACGGCGAACTCGTCGCTCCGCGGGGCTCGTTCGACACGACCGTACGGGTCGGCTCCGGGCCGGACCTGCGCCTGACGGACCCGGACCCGCTCACCGGCGTCCGCCCGGGCGACACGCCCACCATGCCGCTCACCGTCACCAACACCGGCAACGAGCCCGCCCGGGGCTTCAGCGTGCGGATGTGGGCGACGTACGGCCTGGACTTCGCGACGACGTACCCGCAGTGCGCGTACACGACGCCGGACCACGGCACGGAGAGCGCGCCCATGAAGCGGGCCGACTGCACGTTCGACACCGTCGTCGCGCCCGGCGCGACCGTCGAGCTGCCCGAGCCGCTGAAGGCCGCCGTCGCCGGCCACGCCCTCTACGAGCGGCTGGACGTGTCCGTCGAGCCCGGCGGTGGCGCGGCCGACCTCAGCACGGACGACAACCACGTCGCCTGGCGCCTCGACGCCGCCAACACCGCCGACTTCGCCGTGCGCGGCAGCCAGGTCGAGGGCGCGGCCGGCGACACGGTGACGGCCGCCTTCCGGTTCGTGAACCGGGGGCCGGCCTGGGTCGGCCACGTCAGCTCCGGCGACCCGGTGGCCGTCGTCGACTTCTCCGTGCCCGAGGGCACCACGGCCACGACGGTCCCCGACACCTGCGAGCCGCGCTCGCCGGCCGGCGGCCCCGTCGAGGAGCGGCTCGGCGCCCCGCGCTACGCCTGCTACCTGCCCATGTGGGCGGCACCGGACGCGCGGGTGACGTTCTCCTTCGGGCTGCGCGTCGACCGCGTCGTCCCGGACGCCTCCGGTCGCGTGGTGGCCCGGCCCGACTACGGGACGTCGTTCCCGTTCGACCCGCGCCCGCGCAACAACACCGCCGAGGTCCTGGTGAACCCGGTCGGCTGACCGGCCGACGAGAAGAGAGGGGGAGGCGGTCGGGTCAGGTGGGCCACCGCCTCCCTCGTCGCTTCCGCGAGCACGCTGTCGCTCGGTTCCGCTTCGGGGCCGGGGCGGTCGGACAGGACGGCCGGGGCCACCCAACCGGCCCCGCCGGGCCCTGGAGACCGGGACACGAGCTCAGGCGCACGCGACCACGCGCACGAGAACCGGGACCCGCGTTCGCACGCGAGTCCCGGTTCCGTCGTTCTCGATCCGGCGGTCCGGCGGTCTGGCGGTCCGCCGTCCTGCCTGCTCCGCGTCAGGCGGGGCGGATGTTCTCCGCCTGCGGGCCCTTCTGGCCCTGCGTGATGTCGAAGCTCACCTTCTGGCCTTCCTGAAGCTCACGGAAGCCCTGCGCGGCGATGTTCGAGTAGTGGGCGAAGACGTCCTGCCCGCCGCCGTCCTGCTCGATGAAGCCGAAACCCTTTTCCGAGTTGAACCACTTCACGGTGCCGGTAGCCATACCACATTCTCCTTCGGGGCACTGCCGGAGATTCCACACCGTGTGAAATCTCCCTGTCGCCGAGATGATTGCCCCGCCCGGAGAAAGACACCGGGTAATTCATGCGTGGGAACCAAAACCGCAACTCCAAGCGACGGTAGCACGGAAGGTGCGGCCTCGCCGGGGGCCGCGACCGTGCCCGTCAACCGGCGATCTCGACCTTTCCGTCGTCCTGCGCGGACCCGTTCCCGGCCGGCGTTTCCCGGCGGGTGATGCCCTTGAGGAGTTCCGCCAGGTCGACGCCCGTGGTGGCGCCGAGGAGTTCCATCCCCTGCGCGACATTGTCCGCGACGGCGCGCGGAATGCGGCTCGCGCCGTCCGTGGAGATGACCGTCATCTTGTCCACCGCGCTCAGCGGCTCGGACGCCTTCGCGACGACCTGCGGAAGCACCTCGACCAGCATCTGGAGCACCGCCGCCTCCCCGTACTGCCCGAACGCGTCGGCCTTCTTCCGCATCGCCTCGGCCTCGGCGGCGCCCCTCGCGGCGATCGACGCGGCCTCCGCCTCGCCCTCCAGCCGTACGGCCTCGGCGACCGCGGCACGGCGGGACCGCTCGGCCTCGCCCTCCTTGAGCCCTTCGAGCGCCCCGGCCTCGGCCAGCGCGGTTCGGCGCTGCTTCTCGCCCTCACCGGTCAGCCGGGCCCGCTCGGCCTCGGCCTGCGCCGCGGCGATGGACGCCAGGCGCTCGGCCTCGGCCTGCTTGACCCGGGCCACCTTGCGCGCCTCGGACTCCTGCTCGGCGGCGTACCGCTGGGCGTCGGCGGGCTTGCGGACCTCGGTGTCGAGCTGGCGGTCCTTCAGCGCCGCCTGCCGCTCGGCGACCTTCTCCTGCTCGGCGAGGATCTGCTGGTTGCGCGCGGCCTCGGCGAGCGGTCCGGCGGCGTTCGCCTGCGCCGCCGCGGCGTCCGTCTCGGCCTTGATCTCCGCCTGCTTGAGGTAGAACGTCCGCTGCGCGACCGCGATCTCCTCCTCGGCCTTCAGCCGGGCCTGCTCGGCGGCACGGCGGGCCACGGCCTCCGCGATGTCGGCCTCCTGCTTGGCGCGAGCGGCCTCCGGGCGGCCGAGGTCCTCCAGGTAGGAGCCCTCGGTGCTGATGTCCTGGATCTGGAAGGCGTCCAGCACCAGGCCCTGCCCGGACAGGCTGGCCTCCGCCTCCTCGGCGACCTGCCCGGCGAACGCGGCCCGGTCCCGGATGACGTCCTCCACCGACATCCGGCCCACGATCGCCCGCAGCGCGCCCGACAGCACCTCCTGCGTGAAGCCGACGATGCCGTCCTGCTGCATCAGGAAGCGCTGCGCCGCGGCGCGGATGGAGTCCTCGGTGCCGCCGACCTTGACGATGGCGACGCCTTCGAGATGGGCCTTGATGCCGCGCAGCGTGACGGCGCCGCGCACGGCGACGGGAATGTGCCGCGAGGAAAGGTCGAGCGTGAACCGCTGCTGGACGAACGGCACGACGAACACACCGCCGCCGACCACTACTTTCTGCCCGCTGTTGTCGGTGAACACCCGCCCGGTCTCCGGGTCGGTCGATTTCTTGCCGCGTCGGCCCGTGATGATGAACGCCTCGCTCGGACCCGCGACCTTGTAGCGCGTGATCACCACGAGGGCGATGAGCACGAGAAGGACGACGATCCCGACGACGGCGACGACGACTGGACTCATGGCAGTGCCCCCGAATCACATAGAGGGAAATCAGAAGAATGACGAAAGAAGCGAAGTGGGCAAGCCCAGAGAAATCGAAGCGAAGCGAAGGGAAGAGAGGAGGAGCGAAGGGAAGAGAAGAGGAGGGGAGGGAAGGGGCGGGCAGGGGAGAGAAGGAGAAGCGGAAGGAAGAGGCGCCGGGTCAGCGCTCCACCGGCCGCACCACCACCGACGTCTCGCTCGGCGCCGCCTCGACCCACACCTCGGCTCCCCGCGCCACCGCCACCGCGCTGCGGGCCGCGTACTTCACCGGCTGCCCGGCGAGGCTGAGCAGCACCTCCCCGTAGCCGCCGGCCGGAATGGCGGTCACCACGCTGCCGGAGGTGCCGACGAGGTCACCCCGGCGCGGGACGACGGCCGTGCGGTCGGCCATCAGGGCACGGCTGAGCCGGTACGTCAGCCAGGACGTGCCCAGTCCGCAGACCACGCCGACGGCGGTGGCCGCCACCGGGCCCGCGCCCGCCGCGCCGAGGGCGAGAGCACCGCCGAAGCCGGTCGCCGACACGAATCCGGCGACGACCGGCAGCGACAGCCACCCGTCGAGGGCTCCCCCGAGAACGCCCTCGACGGCCCCCTCCAGCAGGCCGTCGAAGACCAGCGACAGGGCGAGCAGTACGACCCCCGTGATGCCGAGTCCGAGAAACCAGGCCATGCGCACTGCCCCCTCTCGCCCGCCGCTGATCTCCGCGTTGATGCGATCCTGACATGCACAGCAAGAGACGTTCACTGCCGTGTTCCGGCAACGTTTGACGAGACTTCGGTGCCGCTTTCGGCCCGTCGGCGGGTTTGCCGGCCGCCGGATTGATTGCTTCGGCCGCTCCGTACGTACCTCCTGGGGACCGACCCGTTCACACCAGGAGGCAGCATGCGCATGTCGCGCAGGGCGGCAGGCACCGTGTTCATCGGCGGCGGCCTGGTCCTCACCCTCGCCGCGCTCGCCTACCCCGCCATGCTCGGGGTGGAGAACACGGCGACGACCTCGTCCCGCGTCATCGCCAACACCCGCTACGGCCCGCTGACGGAGGCCGACCGGGACTTCGTGGTGAAGGTCAGGGCGGCGGGGCTGTGGGAGCATCCGCTCGGCCTGATGGCGATGCAGCGGGGCACGACGCCCGAGATGAAGGAGGCGGGCGAGCACCTGGTCGCCGGGCACGCGCGCCTGGACGAGACGTGCCGCAAGATCGCCCCCGAGCTGGGGATCACGCTGCCCAACCAGGCCAGCCCGCAGCAGCAGCAGTTCGTGGCGACCGTGGACGGCAGCACGGGCAAGCAGTTCGACATCACGGCGGTCAGCATCATGCGCGTGACGCACGGCCAGATCTTCCCGGTGGTCGCCAAGATCCGCGCCAGTACGCAGAACTCGCTGGTGCGACAGCTGGCCGACCAGGCCAACGACACGGTGCTGGACCACATCACGGTGCTGGAGAAGACCGGCATGGTCAACTTCGACCAGATCAACTTTCAGCAGACGACGCCGCCGAAGCTGCCCCAGGAACAGCTGACGCCGCCGCCCCCGCAGCCCGGGGCCCCCGTCGTCGCCCTGACCGAGCCGCCCGGCCTGGACGTGAACACCACCTCGCCGACCCCGACCCCCAGCCCGACCGTGCGCTGAGGCCGGGCACGTGATTCTTTGCCCATTTCGGGCGTTAATCCGCAATCCGCCGGGGATAATTGGTACATGAGTACGGCAGCGTTCGAACTACTGGCCGCCTCGCAGGATGTACTCAATGTGACGGCGGCGTTCATCGGCGGGCTGGTCGTGGCCGGCGCGCTCGTGTGGGCCGTACGCCTCGGCATCAGGGTCATGGAGCGGGAGCCGCACCGGCCCACCGCCGAGGAGCAACCCAGGCTGCCCGACACGGGCGCGGTCCACGAGGTCCGAGAGGTGCGCGAGCCCGACGAGGTGCCGGCGGCCACCGACGGCAGACGGCTCATGCCCTACGAACTCCACCAGGCGCAGAGCAAACGGGGCGAGGACCAGCACCGCCGCCGCTGGCGGCCCGGCTCCAGCGGTTCCTTCGGCAGCGGAGGCTTCCGGCTCTGACGCGACCCTCCGCACGGGCGTCCGCACGGCCCGTCCGCGCGACGGTCCACGCGGGGCGGCCTTCTAGGCGGGGCTGCCCCGCCGACCAGGGGCAGCCCCGCCTGATGCCGCCGGGGAAGCCGGGACGCCGGGCGCCTTGCCATGACAGCCGTGGGGTTTGACCAGCACTGCCGGCACCCCTCGTCCGTTTTCCCCGGGCGGCACCACCCACTGTGCCGTGCCGCGGGGCGCCCCGCGGCACGGAACGCCGGAGATCGGTACGCACGCGCGGCACCCGCCACCAAGATCGGTACCGGCCGCCGCAGCGGACTCGGTATACGTACCGGGCCCCACCGGACGGCCCCGCCGCCTCCCCGTTCGTACGTGCGACACCTACGTGTCCGTACGCGGCGCTACTGACCGGCCACGGCCGGTATCTCGGTACGGGACGTGATGCGGAGCTTGGCGAGGATGTGCTCGACGTGGGCGTCCACGGTGCGCTTGGAGATGACGAGCCGCTCCGCGATCTCCCGGTTGGACATGCCCTGCGCCACCAGCGCCGCGACCTCGCGCTCGCGCCGGGTGAGGACATCGACGGAACGGTTCTGCACTCCGGCCCGGCGCCCGGCGGCCCGAGCGGCCGACGATCCGTGGGAGGGCGGCTCGTCCGCGTCGGCCCGTACGGCGTCCAGCACCTGCCGGCCCGACAGCCGCGCGCCCGCCTGCCACCACTGCTCGAACCGCTCCTCGCCGAGCGCCGCGCGGACCTGCTCGCGCATCGCCTCCTGCTCCTCCAGCAGCCGCGGCAGCAGCGCCACCGGGTCGCCGCTGAGCCGGCGCGCGTTCTCCGCGTAACCGAGCAGCCAGCCCGCCCGGACGTGCCGGCCGTGCCGGGCGGCGTGCCAGGCGAGGCCCAGACAGGCCAGCGCGGCCACCAGCACCTCGCCGATCTCGGCGGCGGCCTCCAGGCCCCGGCGGAACAGGTCCGCGCTCGCCTCCTGCTCCCCGCCCAGCCACAGCACGAGCCCCTGCACCATCAGCGTCGAGCCGTACAGCTGACGCTCGCCCGTGCGCTCCAGGTGGGCGAGGCCGGTGGCGCACAGGTCCAGGGCGCCTGCCGGGTCGCCGAGCACCGCGCGCAGCAGGGCACCCTCGTAGTGGACGACGGCGATGCCGAGCCCGTCACCGGACGCGACGATGCGCAGCCGGGCGTCCTCCAGCGCCGCGAGGCCCTCCTCGACCGCGCCGCCGAGCACGGTCATGGCGCCCAGATACGCCTCGGCGAACAGCTCCACGCGGTCCACCCCGGCGCGCTTGGCGACCTCGTGGGCCTGCGGGAACCGCTCAAGGGCGGTCTCCAGATCGCCGGTCCACACCGCGAAGACGCCGGTCATGAACAGGCCCCAGGCCCGCTCGGCGCCGTCCTCGGGGACGCGGTCCAGGCCCTTGTCGATCCAGTGCCGGCCCTCGGACAGGGTGCCCGCGGCCCGCCAGTACGGGCCGAGCCGCGTCGCCAGCCACAGCGCGTCGGCCGCCCGGCCCTCGGTGGCGTACCCGTACTCCAGCGCGGCCCGCACATCGGCGACGTCGTCCCGCAGCGTGCGGTGCAGCGCCACCTGGGCGGGGGTCAGCAGCTCGTCCCAGAAACGCCCGGTCAGCGCCTCGTAGTGGCCGAAGTGCCGTGCCCGTACGGCCGGCTCGTCGGCGGTGCCGGCGAGCCGGGCGGCGCCGTACTCGCGGATGGTGTCCAGCAGCCGGTAGCGGCCGCCGTCCTCGCCGATGCGCTGCACGACCGACTTGTCCACGAGGCCGATCAGGGCCTCCACGACCCGCTCGGCGGGCAGGTCCCCGCCCGCGCACACCCGCTCGGCCGCGGACAGCTCGAACGACCCGGCGAACACCGAAAGCCGCGCCCACAGCGCCCGCTCCTCGGCCGTGCACAGGTCGTACGACCAGTCGATGGCGGTGCGCAGGGTCTGGTGCCGGGTGAGGGCCGTGCGGCGGCCGCCGGTGAGGACCTCGAAGCGGCGGTCCAGCCGGGCGACCAGTTCGGCGAGCGGCACGGCACGCAGCCGTACGGCGGCCAGCTCCAGGGCGAGCGGAATGCCGTCGAGCCGGTCCACCAGCGCGAGGGTGCGCTCGCGGTCGGCCTCGGTGACGGCGAAACCGCCGGTCACGTCGGCGGCGCGCTGCTCGAACAGGGCGACGGCGTCCTCGCGGGGCAGCGGGGCCAGGGGGACGCAGTGCTCGCCGGGCACGTCGAGGGGCTGCCGGCTGGTGGCGAGGACGCTCAGGCCGCCGGCCTCGCGCAGGAGGATGTCGCAGAGCATGGCGCACGCGTCGACGAGGTGCTCGCAGGTGTCGAGGACGATCAGCATGCGCCGGCCGCGCAGATGCTCGACCACCGCGTCCAGCGGGCTCATCCCGGACTGCTCGGGCAGCTCCAGCACGCCGGCGAGGGTCGCCGGGACCAGCTCGGGGTCGTGCAGCCCCGACAGTTCCACCAGCCGCACCCCGTCGGCGAACCGCCCGGCGAGTCCGCCGGCCGCGCGCAGCGCCGTACGGCTCTTGCCGACGCCGCCGGGGCCGACCAGGGTGACGAGCCGTGACCGCGCCAAGGCGCCCTGGATCAGAGCGAGCTCCTCGTCGCGGCCGACGAATCCGGTGAGTTCCACCGGGAGTTGTCCACCACGTCGCTGTCCGAAGCCGAATCCCATAACGCCCCCGTAGTCGACCCGTTCACCCGCACAGCGTAGTGAGGCAGGTGCCCAGCGTGAATGGAGCCTCGTCGGCGTGGCGGCGAGGATTCCGCTTTCCGCGCGCGGCGGGGCGGGACGGAGGAGAATCGGAAACGCCGGAAACCGCGCGAATCGGCTGCGGGACGGAGGTGGGCCGCCGTGATCACCGAACTCGCGGTCGAGCGGGTCGAATTCGCCTGCGGCTCGTGCGGGCACCGCTGGAGCGTGGACCACGACGTCCAGCGCTACCTGGACGGTCACGGGGACGAGTGGGAGTGCTTCCACCGGGACAACACGTCCGTGCCGTCGCCGTACACCCCGGAGGGGGCGCCGGCGTGCGGGCGGTGCGGGGGGCGCACGGCGGGGCGGCTGGTGGCGCGGCGGCCGGTGCCGTTGCCGGGGACGCCGGGGCAGCCGCGGACGCGGGTGCCGGGGGTGGGGATGCACCGGCCCGAGCGGCACATCGCGCCGATGCTCGGGGCGGTGGTCCGGGACGCGGACGCCCGCGGGGCGGGGCGTTCCACGCAGGGGTGAGCGGCCGGCGGTGCGGGCGCCGTCGGGCGGGGACGTCAGTGGCTCAGTGTGTCCGCCGCGCAGTGCTCCAGCAGGGATCGGACCTCCGTGTCGACCACGCGGTAGCGGACCACGCGGCCCTCCTTCTCGCCCTCCACCACGCCCGCCGCCCGCAGCAGACGGAGGGCCTGGGAGACCGCCGGGTCGTTCATGCCCGTCGCGATCGCCAGGTCGGAGACCGCCAGCGGGCCGGTGCGGTGCAGGGCGAGCAGCAGCGCGAGGCGCTTGGCGTCGGCGAGCAGGGAGAAGCGGTCGGCCCAGGTGCGGACGTGGCCGGGCTCGCCGATCGCGGCGATGGCGTCGCACACCCGGTGGCCGTCGATGGCGCGCCGGTCGGCGCGGTCGGCCGGGACGAGATGCATGGAGCCATCCTCGCAGGTGCCCCGTCGTTCGCACCGGCCCGCGGCGGACCCGAACGGCGTTCAAACCCCGGACCCCGCCTTTGTGATCTTGAATACCTGCGTAGCTGTGCAGCTATGCAGCGGTGCCCCGCAGGCCCTACCGTGGCCCCGCCGTGGTGTTCGGGAAGCCGGTGACGGTCCGTCGGGAAACCGAGGGACCCAGACCGGCGCGGCCCTCGCCACTGTGATCGGGGAGTTCGCGTCCCACGCCCCACCCGGGGCAGCCACTGGCCACCGCACGGCGGCCGGGAAGGCGGGCCGAGAACGCACGACCCGTAAGCCAGGAGACCGGCCACGGCATCTCACGAACTGATCCACGAGGTGCTGGAGCGTGACCGGATGACCTTGCCCGACCCTGCCCCGAAGACGTCCCCGACGGCGTCCTCGCCGGCCTCCCCGACCCCCGCCGCGTCCTTCCGCTGGCGCCGCGAGGACACCGTGCGGACCGGCGGTCTGATGGCCGTGATCGCCGCACTGCACGTCGTCGCCTTCGGCATCCTGTTCCTCCTCGTGGTCCCCGGCGACCACGAGGTCGGCTCGAAGGCCTTCGGCATCGGCCTCGGCATCACCGCCTACACCCTCGGCGTACGGCACGCCTTCGACGCGGACCACATCGCCGCCATCGACAACACCACCCGCAAGCTCATGGCCGACGGCAAGCGGCCCGTCTCCGTGGGCTTCTGGTTCGCGCTCGGCCACTCCAGCGTGGTCGTGCTG
Organism: Streptomyces sp. NPDC037054; assembly: GCF_055606745.1. Taxonomy (NCBI): domain Bacteria; kingdom Bacillati; phylum Actinomycetota; class Actinomycetes; order Kitasatosporales; family Streptomycetaceae; genus Streptomyces; species Streptomyces sp. NPDC037054. Next base: position 41,047 of record NZ_JBVJSJ010000008.1, read on the forward strand.
CTCGCCGCGATGATCGCCGGCGGCACGACGCTCGCGACCCGCGTGACCAGCGAGGAGTCGACCACGCACCAGGTGCTCGGCGTCCTCGGCACCACGGTCGCCGGCTCGTTCCTCTACCTGATCGCCGCGCTCAACCTGGTCGCCCTGCTGGGCATCCTGAAGGTCTTCCGGGCGATGCGGCAGGGCACGTACGACGAGGTCGAGCTCGAACGGCACCTGGATTCCCGGGGGTTCATGAACCGCTTCCTCGGCAGGCTGACCCGCTCGATCTCCCGCCCCGGCCAGATGTACCCGCTGGGCTTCCTGTTCGGTCTCGGCTTCGAGACGGCCACCGAGGTCACGCTGCTGGTGATGGCCGGGTCGGGTGCCGCGGCCGGGCTGCCCTGGTACGCGATCCTGTGCCTGCCGCTGCTGTTCACCGCGGGCATGTGCCTGTTCGACACCCTCGACGGCACGTTCATGAACTTCGCCTACCAGTGGGCGTTCTCCAACCCCGTCCGCAAGGTCTTCTACAACCTCACGATCACCGGCCTGTCGATCGCCGTCGCGTTCTTCATCGGCACGATCGAACTGGTCGGCGTGCTGCACGAGAAGCTCGATCTCCGCGACGCGGTGACGAGTTGGATCGCCGCCATCGACCTGGACAGCGTCGGCTACGTCATCGTCGGCCTGTTCGTGGTGGTGTGGGCGGCGGCGGTGTCGTACTGGAAGGTCGCGAAGGTGGAACAGCGCTGGGCGCCACGCCCGGCCGAGGCGGACTGACCCCGGCACCCCCAGGGCCTGTTCACACCGGGCCCGGGCGCTCCACGGCGTCCAGGTACAGCCGCACGTAGCGCGCCACGTCGACGTCCAACGCCACGTCCACCAGGGCCTGTTCACGGGTGCCGTCGTGGAGCTCGGACTCGCCGGGGCGGGGCCGGCGGTCGACGATCGTCTGGCCGCGGGTGGGCCCCGGGGCCAGGGACACCTCGACCGGAAGGCGGTGCGTGGTCAGGCCCTCCGGGTCCACGACCGCGCACACCGCACCCGCGTCGCCGAGCCCCCCGCCGGGGTCCGACGCGTCGGTGACGGGGCCGCGGTGGGCGAGCAGTTCGCCGGCGAGGCGGGTGCCGGGGTCGGTGCTCGCCCGCAGCCGGCGCAGGTCCGGCCCCGGCACGATCACGCGCTGGAACACGTCGAGGCCGTACATCGTGAGGGGCACCCCGGCGGTCAGCAGCACCGCGGCGGCCTCCGGGTCGTGCCAGACGTTGAACTCGGCGACGGGCGTGGCGTTCCCGGTGGCCACCGCGCCGCCCATGAACACGATCCGCTCGATGTTGCGCGTGACGTCCGGGTGGGTGCGCAGCAGCAGCGCGATGTTGGTGAGCGGCGCGGTCGGGATCAGCGTGACCGGGCGCGGCGAGGCGAGGATCTCGCGGCGCAGCAGCGTCACCGCGTCCACGTCGGCGGGGGCGCGGGTCGGCGCGGGCAGCCCGAGGTCGCCCATGCCGTCGTGGCCGTGGACGTGCCGCGCGGTGCGCACCGCCTCGATCAACGGCCGTTCGGCGCCCCGCGCGACGGGGATCTCGGGGGCGCCGGCCCGCTCCAGCACGGTCAGGGTGTTGCGGACGACGCCGTCGACGTCGGTGTTCCCGGCCACGCAGGTGACGGCCCGCAGGTCGAGCCCGGGGTGCCGTACGGCGAGCAGCAGGGCGAGGGCGTCGTCGATGCCGGTGTCGCAGTCGATGATCACCGGGACGGGGCGGGCGGCGCCCCGCGGTCCCACCTGGTCGGTCGTCACGGCGGCCTCTCCTCGCATCAGAGCCGGGCGGTCACCGGCGGCGCTCGGCGTCGGACGGGGGCTCGCACACCCCACGAGCCGACCTTACGCGGATTCCCACAGGTCGGTGCCGCGGGCCCGGACCCGCTCGGCGATCCTGCGGAGCAGCTCGGCGCCGGGCAGTTCACCCGGCCGCCGCCCGTCCCGCAGCCGCGGCGCGACCAGGCCCGCGTCGGCCTCCCGCGCCCCGATCACCGCCTGGTACGGCACCAGCCGCGCCGCCCTGATCCGGGCGCCGAGGGTGCCCCGGCCGGGCCCGGCGACCTCGGTGCGCAGCCCCTGCGCGGTCGCGCGGCGCGCGAGGTCGTGGGCGGCGTCGGCCTGCGCCTCGGTGACGGGCAGCACGACCAGCTGCACGGGCGCGAGCCAGGCCGGGAAGGCCCCGCCGTGTTCCTCCAGGAGGTGCGCGACCGCCCGCTCGACGCTGCCGACGATGCTGCGGTGCACCATGACGGGACGGTGCCTCGCGCCGTCGGCGCCGGTGTAGCGCAGGTCGAAGCGCTCGGGCTGGTGGAAGTCGATCTGCACGGTCGACAGGGTGGCCTCCCGGCCGGCCGAGTCGGCGATCTGCACGTCGATCTTCGGCCCGTAGAACGCGGCCTCGCCCGGCACGGCCTCGTACTCCAGGCCCGACGCGTCGAGCACCTCCCGCAGCAGCGCGGTGGCCCGCCGCCACAGCTCGGGGTCGGCGACGTACTTGCCGCCCTCGCCGGGCAGGGAGAGGCGGTGGCGGGCGGCGCGGATGCCGAGGTCGGCGTAGGCGCGGCCGATGAGTGCGAGGGCGGCGCGGGCCTCGTCGGCGGCCTGTTCCAGGGTGCAGAAGATGTGCGCGTCGTTGAGCTGGATGGCCCGGACCCGGGTGAGCCCGCCGAGGACGCCGGAGAGTTCGGAGCGGTACATGCCGCCCAGTTCCGCGAGGCGCAGGGGGAGTTCGCGGTAACCGCGGGCGCGGGAGCGGTAGACGAGGGCGTGGTGCGGACAGAGGCTGGGCCGCAGGACGACCTGCTCGCCGCCGAGGTCCATCGGCGGGAACATGTCGTCGCGGTAGTGGTCCCAGTGGCCCGAGATCTCGTACAGCTCGCGTTTGCCGAGGACGGGCGAGTACACGTGCCGGTAGCCGGCGGCGCGCTCGGCCTCGCGGACGTACTCCTCCAGGGTGTGGCGGACGACGGCGCCGTCGGGCAGCCAGTACGGCAGGCCGGCGCCCATCAGCGGGTCGGTGTCGAACAGGTCGAGCGCGCGGCCGAGGCGGCGGTGGTCGGGCATGGCGGTCTCCTCCGGACGGGAGGCGAGCACCGCGCGACGAAGCCCCGGGGCACTCGCCCCGGGGCTTCGGACTCAGGTCAGCTGTCAGCGCGCCGGGACACTCTCCGGCGTCGTCGTGCGAGACGGGTGGGCGCGCTGCATACGGCCGACGGTAGCGCGCGCCGACGGGACGTGCCGACTGATTTTCCGGCGGCCCCGCCGCGCCCGCCCGTGCCGCCGCCCCGCCGCACCTGCCTTTCGTCGCCACGCCCGCCCGCGCGCGTCCCCCTCACCCGGACGGCCCGGCTCGCTGGTGGGCGGGCGGGGCCGGTGGTGCCGTGTAAGGGCGTACCGATCTTGGACGCCCGTTCAACCCGTGCGAGCCGTTCAGGCCCTGGAAGCAGTGGAGGCAGTCGATGACCCGTTCCCCGGCCGCTCGTGTGCTCGTCGCCTCGGCCCTGTCGGCGGCCGTGCTGCTGAGCGCGCTCGGATGCTCGGCCGGCGGGCCCGATCCGTCACGGGCCGCGCCCAGGTCACCGGCCTCCCCCGCGTCCCCGGCCGCCGAGCAGCCCCCGGCGGCTCCCGCGACGCCGGCCGCGCCGCCCGTGCTCACCGAGGCGCAGGCGCGGGCCGCGCTGGTCACGGAGGCCGACCTGGGCGGGCCGTGGGTGCCCACGCGCGGCGTCGCGACCTGGCGGGACGGGCTGCTCAAGGGCACCACCGGCGACGCCGACTGCCGGCGCCTCCTCGACGCGCTCTACACCGACGACCTGTTCGGCGCGCCGGGCGGGCCGCGCGCGGTCGTCGCCCTGGACGACGTGGACACCGACGCGCAGCTCCGCTACCAGGTCACCGCCCATCGCGCGGCGGACCTGGACCGCACGCTGGACTGGATGACGACGCTGCCGGAGAAGTGCGAGCGGTTCACGGTCACGTCCGAGCGGGGCGGCGCGGCCGAGGCGCGGGTCACGGAGGTGCCGCTGCCGGGGGCGGGCGACGCCCGCCGGGGCCTGCGACTGACGCTGACCGGCACGACCGCCGACGGCCGGCCGGCGGTCCTCACGCTGGAGGCCGCCGCGGTCCGGGTCGGCGAGGCCGCGGTCGGCCTCACCCACGGCGGCCTCGGCGACGTCGTCTCCGACATCACCCGCGCGGTCGCCGAACTCGGGGCGCGACGCCTGACAGAGGTCAGGAACCAGGGGAGGGCGCTGGTCTGAGCCCGCGCGCACCCCTCCGCGAACAGAACGCGCTCGCGGAGGACTCGGTCCCGGGAGTTCCGAGCGTCCCGAGCACCTCAGTCCCGCTCGAACCTCTTGCGGCGTGCCACCACGTCCCGCGCCACGTCCAGGGCCGTGCGGCCCTGCGCGAAGGCGTCACCGCGCAGGCGGGCCAGGGCGTCCTCGGCGCCGACCCCGAGCTGGGCCATGATCATGCCGACGGCGTGGTGGACCTCGTCGTGGTCGGTGGCCAGGCCGTTCAGCCAGCGGCCGCCCTCCGCCTCGGGCTCCCCGCCGCGCTGCAACGCCATCAGCGCCACCGTCATCGCCCCGGCCACGATCTCCGCGGTGCGCCGCTGCCGCCCGGTGAGCTCACCGGGCGTCTCGCGGTACAGGTCGAGCGTGCCCACGCACGCGTCCCCGAAGCCGAGCGGCAGCGCGTACACCGCCCGCACCCCGGCCGCCGTGGCCGCCTCCGCGAAGACCGGCCAGCGATCCGCGTCGCCGCCCGTGCTCAGGTCACGGGCGAAGACCGGCGCGCCCATCTCCAGAACCCGCTGGCAGGGGCCGTCCCCGAGCGTGGCCTGCACGTCGGCGAGGTGCGCGGCCCGCGGGCTGCTCGCGCTGAGCTGCGCCGGCATGCCCCCGCCGCGCAACGACACGCTCGCGCCGCTCACCGGCAGCAACGCCACCGCGACGGCGCACAGGCGCTCCGGCACCTCACCGGGTGCGGCGCCCCGCAGGGTCGAAGCGATCAGGTCGGCGGCGCGCGCCCGGTCCTGGTCCAGCTCCGGATCCGCGCCGTGCGGTCCCGGGTCGTAGCCACCCCGAGCACCGTGCGGACCGGGGTCGTCGCCGGGGGCGCCGTGGCGGTCGTCCCTCGGCACGGCTACCGCCTCCTTCACTCACGCGGTCTGTGCGACATCGACCGGTTCCCGGCCGGACACCCCCCGGTACGGAACGAGGGCCGACTACCCGAGCACCCTGGAGCGAAACGCCCCGCGCGACCGACCGGGACGCGCACGGATTCACAGCGGCGGCTGCGCCGGTGCCGGCCCGAGGGTCGTCGTCCCCGGCGCCGTACGGTGTCCGAGCCCCGTCCGGTACGCGTCCAGCGCGGCCTCGACGCGGCCCGTGCGGCGCAGCAGGTCGCCGAGCAGCCGGCACAGGTCGGCCAGGTCACCTGCGGCGCCGGCCCGCTCCAGCAGGCTGAGGGCGCGGACGTAGTGCTCCTCGGCGGTGTCGGTGTCGCGGGCGTCCTCGGCGATGATGCCGAGCAGCCGGTGGGCGGCGGCCGCGTGGACGGCGCCGCGCTCGGGGGAGAGGTCGCCGAGCACGTCGCGCAGCAGCCCCGCGGCCTCCTCGGACTTGCCGCGCCGGTGCAGGACGTCGGCCAGTTCGACGGCGACCTGGCTGGTGTAGAGGGCGGCGCGGGTGGCGGCCAGCATCGCCCGGGCCGCGCGCAGTTCCTCCTCGGCCCGTTCGAGCCGGCCGTTCTGCGCGTAGACGTATCCGCGCATCCAGTGGCAGTTGGCGAGTTCGGTGCGCAGCTGGAGCGTGCGGTACAGCTCGGCGGCCCGGGCGAGGGAGGCGTCGGCCTCGGCGAGCCGGCCCTCGGCGAGCAGGGTGCGGGCCACGGACCGGTGCATGCGGGCGACCAGCGCGGGGTCGCCGGCCCGCGGCGCGAGGGCGAGGGCGAACTCGGCGGCCTGCGCGGCGCGCGCGTGGGCGCCCATGTCCATGTACGGCCCGATGATGCTGGCGTACAGCAGCAACAGCGCGTCGGGGTCGTGCAGTTCGGCGCGGTTGAGCTCGTCGAGGGCGGTCTCCAGCAGGTAGACGCAGTAGCGCAGTTCACCGGCGAGGTAGTGCGCGACGGCCCGCCCGCGCAGGGCCGGTACGCGGGCCGGGAGGGGCGCCTCGGCGAGGGCCCGCTCGGCCCGCTCGAAGTGCTCCCGGCCGCTCTCCAGCTCCCCGGTGTCCAGGGCGCACTCGCCGAGCCCGAGCAGCGCGGCCGCCTGCTCCTCGGCCAGCTCCTGCTCCTCGGCCTCGGCGAGCAGCACGGCGTACTGCGCGGCGGCCTCCTCGGCCTCGCCGGCGGCCAGCGTGCGCTGCGCCTCGGTCAGCCGCAGCCGCAGCTCGGTTGCGGTGCGCGCGGAACGCCCGGTGACCAGCTCGTCGTAGGTGACGCCGAGCCGGTCGGCGAGATGCCGCAGCGCCTGGTCGGAGGGGCGCACCCGGCCGGACTCCAGGGTGGAGATGTAGGCGGGCGTGTACGCGGGTTCCGCCAACTGCCGCTGTGTCAGGCCGCGTTCGGTGCGCAGGCGCAGCACCCTGCGCCCGATCGTCACCGGGTCGTCACGGTCCCCCACTGGCCAACTCCCCCTGCGTCTCTTGCCGTCCGGCTTCGACAGCCCCTAGGTTAAACCGCGTATTAAACGTGCTTGACGCGTTGTTGTTGCGAGGTCGCCGTGCTGGAACGCACACGCATCACCGATCGGTACGCCCGGGGCGTCGTCGCGGCCGTCGTGGCGGCGGTGACCTTGATCCTGGCCGCGAACACCGGCCCGGCCAGGGCGACGGAACCCGCGCAGCACGCGACACAGTACGCGGGTGAGGCACGTCGCTCGTGATGTAAATCATGGCAAACCCGGTACTTCGCTCCCCCGGGGCCGTCTTACGGTGGAACGCATGTCCCTCTTGGCCAAGATCAGCAGCACGTACGGGCCCCGCTTCGCGGAGTTCGCGTTCGAGCCTGCCTTCACGGCCGCCGTGGACCAGCACGTGGCCGAGATACGGGACCGCCTGGCGGCCAACCACCCGGGGCTGGTCCCGCCGCCGCCGCACCGCGAGGACCTCACCGACTACGCCCTGGGCTTCCTCGACGCCCTCGACGAGATCGACTGGCGCGAGCCCGTGGGCCACGACTACGCCGTGTGCCGCCTGACCGCGATCAGCTGGCTCGCCCGGCAGCACGGCCTGCTCGCCGGGACCGGCGCCGGTGACGAGGACGGCGACAGCCGCAGCACCGCCGACGACATCGCCTGAGCCGACGGCCCGCGCGCGGAACGTCCCGCACGCACCTCCCCGCAGCGAACCGGGAACGCCGGGAACACCCCCGCACACACGGAACCGCCGGCAGGCCGCTCCCCTCGGCCCGTCGGCGGTGTTCCGTCACATGTCCGACGGGCGGTCCGTCCCGCCGCGCATCTCGGTGGCACCGCGGCGGCCGGACTCGGTCCGCTCGCCGGCCGGCTGACGCATCGCGTCCTCCCGGCCCGCCTGGTAGGCGGCCATGCTGCCCTTGCGGCGGCCCGTCTCCTCCTCCGCGGCCGACAGCATCCGCTCCATGCGCTGCCGCATCGGCGTGATCATGCCGCCGCCGACGCCGACGATCAGGATGCCCGCCACCGTGGCGAGCGCCGCGACCAGCAGCGACTGGACGACGTTCTCCGCGATGCCGGCCTGGCCGAGGGCGGCGATCACACCGAGGGCCACGATCGCGGCCCACACGCCGGTCGCGACGGTCTTGCCGTACGACGCGGACGACAGCGCGCCCTGGACGATCGAGCGGACCATGTTCGCGATGGCCATGGCGACCACGACGAGGACGACGGCGACGATGCCGCGCGGCAGCCAGGCGACGATGTCGTTGATCATCGAGCTGACCGGGTTCGGGCCGAAGACGCCCAGGGCCAGCTGGACCACGATCAGCATCAGGGCGAAGTAGACGATCTTCGCGATGATGCCGGTCAGGTCGTACTTGGAGTTCTGCAGCATGCGCGCGGTTCCGGCCCGCTCCGACAGACGCTCGGAGCCGACCTTGCGCATCACCCGGTCCAGGACCTTGGTGATCATCTTGGCGATGAACCAGCCGATGACCAGGACGACCAGGAAGCCGATCAGCTTCGGCACGAACGTGGCGATCTTCGACCAGGCGTCGTTGAGGCCCTGGGTGAAGTCGATGGCAAGGGTGGTGGCCATGGGCGGCCCTTCCTTCGGTCGGTGACGGCTTCCCCCTCCTAAGTGGATATCAGCGGTTCGCCGCCCGGACCTCGGCGAACGCCGCCGTACGAGTGACCGGACACCTGTACGCCGACGCCCTGCCGTGTCACCGCCGCCGTCGGACCCCGGGCGTCAGTCCTGGGTCTGGAGCTGGCTCAGCTGGCGCCGCACGTGGTCGAGGGCGCCCTCGCGCCGCCCGGGGACCCGGCCGCGCAGACCGGCGAGCTCCTCGCCCAGCCGCCGGGCCGTCGCCGCGTCCCTGACCTGGCCCCACTGGTGGTGCGCCCGGTCCACGGCCGACTCCACGGCGGGCGCGTCCGGCACCTGGCCGGCCGCGAGCCGCGCCGCCGCGATCGCCATCCAGGTGCGGCAGCTGCGCGCCGCGTCCCCGGCGAACATCGCGAGGTCCGCCCGGACCTCGGCCCAGTGCAGCGCCTCCTCGGACCCGGGCCCGTGCGCGGTCAGGGCGGCCTGCTCGTGCCGGGCGGCGAGCGCGTCGGCGTCGGCGTGCCGGCCGGCGCGCACGGCGGCGCTGATCGCGTCGTGCGGGTCGCCCGGCGCCGGGCCGGGCGTCGTCAGCACCAGGTCGGCACCCGCGCTCTCGGGCGCCGTACGGGCGAGAACCTGCTGGTGCAGCTGGTCCAGCGGCGGCCGGAACCCGCTGCGCAGGATCGTCGCCACGGCCTTCATGTACGCGGGCTGCGCCACCGCGCGCCGGGACCGGGGCGGCGCGACCCGGCCGTAGACGGCGTTGTTCCGGCCGCAGTCCAGCGGATGCGCCCGCAGCCACTCCCAGCTCTCCGCGTCCGCGTGCAGATCGAGCAGCAGCGTCGTCGTGCCCGCCGGGCGCAGCCGCAGCTCCTCGCGGACCCAGTGCCAGGGCAGCGCGGTGTAGCGGACGGTCGCCGGGGTGGTGCGGGCCAGCGCGAGGTGGGGCAGCCGCTGGCGGCGGTCGAGCTGGAGCTGGCCGGTGACGTAGACGGTGAGCGGGCCGGGGGCAGCGGCGGCGGCGCGCAGCCGGGTCAGCACGGCCTGCGGCTCCAGCGGGTCGGCCAGTTCGACGACGTTCGCGGTGTCCGCGCCGGACAGCACGGCCGGCGGCACGGCCGCGAGGACGGGCAGCACGGACGCGGCGTCCACCAGCCGCCCCCGGCCCACCGGCGAGGCCGCGAGCAGCAGCACGGTTCCGGGCATCGTCTGCTCCCCCTGTCGATCCCTGTCGGTCCAAGTCGGTCCTGTTGACCTGTCGGCCCCGTCGGCCCCTGTCGACCTGCCGGTCCCCGCCGATCACGTACGGCAGCACCGTAACCGCTGCGGGTGCAAAGCAGTGCCTCAGGCCTGCAAACGTCCTCGTTCGGGGAGTTCGCGCGGCAGCCTGCGCACCGCGAACACCGTGGTGTCGTCGGCGAGGTGACCCCGTGTGTGCCGCAGCGTGCCGTCGCGGACCAGCGCCACCAGGCGGTGCGGGTCGGCCACCCCCGGGTCGGCGGCGACGGCCTTCGCGACCTCCTCCTGAAGCGGGTAGAACACGTCGTCGCGGTCCCGGGCCTCGGTCACGCCGTCGGTGAACAGCAGCAGCGTCTCGTCCGGGGCGACGGTCACGCGGTGCACGGGCGGCACGGTCGGGCCGAGTTCGGTGAGACCGATCGGCAGCGCGTCGCCGCCCGGCAGGGACCGCACCCCGTCGGCGCGGACCGCGAGCGGGGGTTCGTGGCCGAACACGACGACCTCCACGCGGCCGGTCTCGTCCGCCGGGAAGCCGAGCAGCACGGCCGTGGCGAACCGCTCCACGTCGCGCCGGCCGAGCGCCTTGAGGTGCTGCCGGTGGTGCTGCATGCGGGTCTCCAGGCGCTCGGCGACCGTCGCGATGCACGGCTCGTGATACCCGGCCTCCCGGAACGTGCCGAGCAGCGCGGCCGCCGCCTCCACCGCGCCCAGGCCCTTGCCCTGCACGTCGCCGACGAGGACGCGCGTGCCGTGCGGGCCCGGCTGGATGTCGTAGAAGTCGCCGCCGACGCGGGCGTCGGTGTCCGCGGCGAGATACACCGCCGCGTGCTCCAGACCGCCCCAGCCCTCCGGCATCGGGCGCAGCACGGTACGGCGCGTGGTGTCGGCGATGTCCCGCATGTGGATCATGCGCCGCTCGCCCCGCAGCCGCACCGCGCAGGCCAGCGTGGCGAGGGCGCCGCCGAGCGCGACAAGCACGAAGTCGGCCGTGCCCGCCCGGTACTGGCCCGGCCAGGCGCCGTCCACCACGATGTAGCTCGCCACCGCCAGCAGCGCGAACGCGGCCGTCGTCCACACCCGGCAGATCGCGGCGGCGGTACCGGGCACCAGCACGATCCAGGTGACGATCCGGAAGGTGCCCGGGGTGTTGGCGTCGACGGCGATGATCAGCACGAGCAGCAGCAGGGGCGGCACCCAGGCCACGCTGCGGCCGCGCACCCTGAGCAGCGACTGCGGCCGTACCGCGTCCCGGCGCCCGGCCCGCGCGTACCGGTCGCGCAGGCCCTGGCCGCCGCCGCCGTCGCTCACGGCCCCAGCGAAACACGCACCGGCACGTCCCGCATCCGCTCCGGCCTCCCGTCCCGCCTTGCGTCCCCCGTCCTCCTCCGCCTCCGTCCGGCCCGTCTCCGCCGCCGACTTGCCAGGGGCGCGCGGCAGGTGTCCGCTGGGAGGCGGGGGCGAGGAGAGAGGAGAGCTCTCATGGCTCACGCCGCTCCCGCGTCACGCGGGATGAGGAGGAAGGGCGGCACGGCCGCCCCGACCGACATCTTCGGCGCGCGCGTGCACACGGCCGCGAAGTGGGCACTGCCCCTGCTGCTCGGGCTGGTCTACGGCTACTGGGCCGCGGCCAACCGGCGCGGCGGCGGGCCCGTCACGGGCTGGAACCTGCTGTTCGGCTTCGTGACGGCGTTCGTCTTCATGGCGCTCTGGATCGCGGTGCGGGCCCTCGCCGCGCGCATGAAACGCGAACCGCACGCGCTGCTCTGGGCGTCGTTCGCCGGCGCCGCCATCGGCTTCCTGATCAGCCAGACCGGTTCGTCCCCCCTGCGCTCGACAGGGCTGGCGCTGCCCGTCGCGGCGGGCGTCTTCGCGGTGCTCTTCTACCGCTACTACACGCGCGAGGACGCGGAGGGCCGCCGCGTCACCTGACGGCACGGCACGGGGGGCCGCCGTCTGTCCGGCCCGGCGATGCGCCCATCTGCACGCCTTCCGGTCGCCGCGCCCGCCGCCGGCGCGTTGCCTGAAGAGGTGCGCCTGCGTTCCTCCCGCCTCCCGCGCGGCCCGCGCGTCCGTGACGCGCTGTCGGCCGCGCTGATCGCGCTCGCCTGCCTGCTCGCGCCGCTCGGCGCGCTCGCGGCGTGGGCGGCGTACGGGCTGGCCGACACGGGACGGTACGTCGCCACGATGGCGCCGCTGGCCTCCGACCCGCACGTGCGCGGCGCGGTCGCGGACACCCTCGGCGACGGCATCCTCGCCGAGGTCGACGTCGGCCCGGCGCGTGGCGCGGTCGCCCCGTTCGTGCACGACGCGGTGCGCTCCTTCACCGGCACGGAGACCTACCGCACGGCGTGGGACGCCACGAACCGGGCCGTGCACGACGCCGTGCTGCGCGCCCTGCGCGACGACCGCGCGGCCGGCCGCGCCGTCACCGTCGACCTGGCGCCCGTCACCGCCCGCGTCAAGGCCCGACTGGCGGCCGGGCACGCGCCGCTGGCGCGGCGCATCCCGGTCGAGCACACCGCGGTCCCGGTGCTGCCGGCCGACGAGGTGGACCGGCTGCGGAAGGGGTACCACGTGCTGGACGTCGCCGCGTTCTGGCTGCCGCTCGGTGCGGTCGTCTTCGCCCTCGCCGGGATCGCCGTCGCCGCGTGCCGCCGCCGCGCGGTCACCGCCACCGGCCTCGGCACGGCGCTGGGCGGCGCCCTGCTCGCCGTGGCCGTCGCGATCGGCCGCCGCCTCACGGTCGCCGACCTGCGCGACGAACTCCACCGCCCGGCGGCCGGCGCGGTCTACGACGCCCTCACGACGACGCTGCGCACGGCGTCGTGGCTGCTGATCGCCCTGGGCCTGGCGGTGGCGGCGGTGTCGTGGCTGACGGGGAGACACGGCCGGGGCGGGGCGGCCCGGCAACCATCGACGCGCGCGGCTCGTCCTTGAGGGCAGGGGGACACGGCCCGAAGGACGGTCGCCCGGCAGCCGCCGAGCCACGGACAGTCGGGCCACGGGGTGACCCGGGAGCGGGTGACAGGGGTCGCGCCGTCCTCCCCCGGACCACACCGCGGGCACGGCGAGAGGACGGCACATGGACGGCGGCGGCACCTCCCGCGGACGCGCCCCCGCCGTGCTCGCCGCCCTCCTCTTCGCCGCCGTCAGCATCGTCGTGGGCTGCCGCGCCGCCGACACCGACGCCACCACCCCCGTCGTCCAGCTCCTGGCCTTCCTGCCCTGGCTGCTGGTGCCGACCGGCCTCGGCCTGCTGCTGACGCTGCTCGCGCGCTGGTGGCCCGGCGCCGTGTGGGGCGTCGCCCTGCTCGGTCTGCTCGCCTGGTTCGTCGAGCCGTACGGGAAGACGGGCACACCGGCGGGACCCGCCGTCGCCGACCTGCGCGTGATGGCCTCCAACGTGGAGTTCGGCCAGGGCACCGGCGCGCTCGTCGACGCGGTGCGGCGCGAGGAGCCCGACCTCGTGTTCGTCTCCGAGTGCGAGTACACCTGCGACGCGACACTGCACCGCGAGCTCGCCGGCAGCCACCCGCACCGGCGTGCCGTCGAGGGCGGCGGCTCCCGGGGCTCGGTCGTCCTCAGCCGCTTCCCGCTGACGGCCGCCCCGGACGTCCCCGGCACCATGGGCATGCCGGGCGCGGTCGCCGACGTGCGCGGGCACGCCGTACGGCTCCAACTCGCGCATCCCATGCCGCCGTTGCCCGGCCAGACCGAGGTGTGGCGCGCGGAACTCGACGCGCTCCGTGACGTCGCCGCCGACGGCCGGGGCACGCCCCTGATCCTCGCCGGTGACTTCAACGCCTCCCAGGACCACGCCGCGTTCCGCCGCATCCTCGACACCGGGCTGCGCGACGCGGCCCGGCTGGCGGGCGCCGACCGCACTCCGACCTGGCCGTCCCGCACGGCCCCGGCGCTCGGGGTCCAGATCGACCACGTACTGGTCTCGCCCGGCTTCACCGCGGACCGGGCCCGTTTCCTCGACCTCGCGGACACCGACCACCGCACGGTCGTCGTCGATCTCACGCTGCACGACGGGACGTGAACGCGCGGACAGCGGCGCCCCCTCGGGGACGCCGCTGTCACGGCCGGGACATGGGAGAAGCGGTGGTACCGGGCGGTGTTACCGGGCGCTCTTGTCCAGCGCCTTGTCGAGCGCCGCCGCGAAGCCGTTCGCCCACAGCTGGTCCACCCGGGACCGCTCGGCGGCGTTCGGGATCGCGTTCGTGCAGGACGTGCCGGGGCCGCCGCCCGACATCAGCTCGCTGCACGGGCCCTCGTAGTGGTCGGGCAGCCCGAGCACGTGACCGGTCTCGTGGGCGGTGACGCGGGTGGAGTCGTACTGCTGGTTCTGCCGGTAGTCGAGGAAGATGTAGCCGCTGCCGTGCCCGTCGGTGGAGGCGTACGAGCCGCGCGGGTCGTTGCCCTCGCGGTAGCTGAAGTCGGCGCCGGACGAACCGGCCTGGAGCTTCACGTTGGACACCGAGCTGTTCCAGATCTGGGTGCTGCGGGCTATCTGCGCGCTGAACGTGGGCGCGCGGGACGCGTCGTAGACGACGGTGACCGCCGCCGTGCTCTTGGGGTTCGCCGCGCGCTTCTCGGCGACCGACTTCAGGACGGCCTGGAAGAACGCCTCGTTGGCGGCGGCCTCCGCGGACGTGCCGGTGTACCCGACGTGGGCCGGGGCCGCCGACGCGGGGACCGCCCCGCCGAGGCCGACGGCCGCCAGGCTCAGCGTGACCGCGGCAGTGCGGACGGACAGGGACGTGGACATGCGCATGCGCATCGAGGACTCCTAGGTGGGGGGTGAGTCGTCGTCACGCCGAGTCTCGGTGCCCGCACGGCCGCTGTGATGATGGCAATCGGCGATAACACGGCCCTATCACCTGACCCCCGATCACCCGATTCGCCGCTGTCAGCAGGCATTTGGGCGTCTGGTGAAACGCCGGATTCCGCTTTACGCTCCGACGCCATGGAGCTCGAGGTGAGGCACCTCCGGGCGCTGTGCGCCATCGCCGACACCGGCAGTCTGCACCGCGCCGCCCGCCAACTCGGCGTGGCACAGCCGTCGTTGAGCACACAGCTGCGCCGCATCGAGCAGGAGCTCGGCGGCCCGCTGTTCCTGCGCACCCGCACCGGCTGCCGCCCCACCCAGCTCGGGCGCCTGGTGCTGAGCCGCGCCCGGCCGCTGGTCGCCGAGCTGCGCTCCCTGGTGACCGAGGCGCGGGCCGCCGCCGCGGGCGGACCCGGACCGCGCGTCGGCTCGACGGCCAGCAAGGCGCTCGCGGGCTGGCTGCGCGGACTGCGCGCCCAGGGCCAGGAGCCCTCGCTGCACATGGACGTGTCCGCGAACACCCTGCTGCGGATGGTCGCCGACGGCCAGCTCGACGTCGCCTTCGTGCACGAGGTCGAGGGCAGCCCGCTGCGGGTGCCCGGGGAGCTGCGGGTGCGCGTGCTCGTCGAACGCGAGCCGCAGTTCGTGTCGCTGCCCGCCGACCATCCGGCGACCGCGAAGCCGGTGGTCGACGTGGCCGACCTGGCGACGGACCGCTGGATGATCGACCCGAGCGTCGACGGCGAGTGGGACGCCGTGCGCCGCATGTTCCGCGCCGCGGGCGTCAACCCGCCCGTGCTGTTCGGCGACTACCACACGGCGTCGGCACTCGTCGCGACCGGCGAGGTCGTCACCGTCTGCCAGCCGACCTGCCGGCCCCGCGCCGACATGGCCGTACGCCGCCTGCGCGGCGACCCGCTGGGCGTGCGCCTGCTGCTCGCGGCCCGTACGGACACGGAACTGGACGGCGTCCTGCCCGCGCTGGAGGAGTCGTACGAGGAGGCGGCGCGGCAGGCACCGGCCTACCGGGAGTGGCTGGAACGCGACGGCAAGCGGCCACCGGTCCCAGCCCTCCCGCAGGGATCCTTCTGAATCGGCTCGGATCCTTCCGGATCGGCTCAGACGCCGATGTCCTCGCCGTCCGCGCGCCACACGGTGACGACGGCCGGGCGGACGTAGCTGCCCGGACCGTCGGGCCAGGTGCTCTTGGGCTCCTCGACGGACGCGCCGTCGATCTCGCCCGGGTGCTGCACGGCGACCACGACGCGGCGGTCCTGGATGATCGGGCCGCAGGTCTCGGCGCCGGCCGGCACGGTCAGGAACTGCTTCAGCTCACCGCGCCGCGGGCCGCGCGTGGCGACACCGAACAGGCCGTCGTGCGAGCCGAGCTGCGCGCCGTCGGTGGAGATCCACAGGTTGCCGTACGGGTCGAACGCCACGTTGTCCGGGCAGGAGATCGGGCTGACCTTGTCCTTCGGGAAGCCCGCGAAGTACGTCGCCGGGTCGGCCGGGTCGCCGGCCACCAGGAACAGCGACCAGGCGAACCGGGTGGCGTCGGCGCGGTTCCAGCGCTCGGTGAGCTCCAGGACGTGGCCGTGCTTGTTGCTGTTGCGCGGGTTGGCCTCGTCGGCGGGCGCGTAGCCGGTCTTGCCGCGGTTGGAGTTGTTGGTGAGCGCGACGTAGACCTTGCCGGTGACCGGGCTCGGCTCGATGTCCTCGGGGCGGTCCATCTTCGTGGCGCCGACCTTGTCACCGGCGATCCGCGTGAAGACGAACACCTCGTCGGCGGTCATGCCCTCGACGTGCGAGACGGCGCCGTCGGCGGTGGCGGTGGCCAGCGGGATCCACTCGCCGCTGCCGTCGAACTCGCCGTCGGCGGGCAGCTTGCCCGAGCCGTCGATGTCGGTGGCGGGGGAGTCGCCGGTCAGCTTGGCGACGTACAGGGTGCCCTCGTCGAGCAGCGACAGGTTGTGCTCGCGCACGGCACGCGAGTTGCCCTTGCGCATCCGCTTGCTGCTGACGAACTTGTAGAAGTAGTCGAACCGCTCGTCGTCGCCGGAGTACACGACCGGACGGCCGTCGTCGGTGAGGCGGACGGTCGCGGCCTCGTGCTTGAAGCGGCCGAGGGCGGTGTGCTTGCGGGGCGTGGACGTCGGGTCGTACGGGTCGAGCTCGACGACGTAGCCGAACCGGTGCACCTCGTTCGGCTCCTGGGCGACGTCGAAGCGCTTGTCGAAACGCTCCCACTTGCGCTCGGTCGGGCCGGTCCCGATGCCGTAGCGCTTGTCGGTGGCGCGGCCGCTGTTGGCGAAGTACTGGTTGAAGTTCTCCTCGCCGTGCAGCGTGGTGCCCCACGGGGTGGTGCCGCCGGAGCAGTTGTTCAGGGTGCCGAGCACCTTGGTGCCGGTCGGGTCGGCGGAGGTCTTCAGCAGGTCGGAACCGGCGGCCGGGCCCGTCAGGCGGAACTCGGACGTCGCGGTGACCCGGCGGTTGAGGGAGTGGCGCGGAACGGCGGTCAGCTTGCCGGTCCTGCGGTCCTCCTCCACGACCACGGCGGACAGGCCGTGCGCGGCCCAGGCGATCTCGACCTGCTCGCGGGTCGGGTTCTCGGGGTCGTAGCCGCGGAACATGAGCACCTCGTCGGTGTACTCGTGGTTCGCGACGAGGAGCTGGCGGTTCCGCTCGCCGTGCAGCGGCAGCAGCGCGAGGAAGTCGACGTTGTAGCCGAACTGGCCCTGCTGGGCCTTCGCGGTCTGCTTCTCCGGGTCGAAGGCGGGCGCGCCGCGCAGGATCGGCTCGCCCCAGCGGATCACGACGTTCTGGCCGTAGCCCTCGGGCACCACGACGGCGTCCGTGGTGTTCGGCGCGACGGGCGCGAAGCGCAGGCCGCGGGCGCCGCGCTCACCGCGGAACGTGGTCGCGGCGGCGTCGGCGGGAGCGCCGGGCGCGGCGGACGCCTGCGGGGCGGCGGCGACACCGGCCGCGCCGGCACCGGCGGCGGCGACCGTGACGACGGCGGCGGCACGCATCATCGCGCGGCGGCTGAGGGCACCGGCGATGACGTCGCCGACGTACTCGTTGTCGCTGGTGTTGGGCACCTCGTGGAAGCAGGCGTCACCACACCGGAAACGACAGGTCATGGCGGACCGGCCGCCGGGATGAGAACCGGACGGCGTTCCGATCAACGGCAGCAGCTTGCGCACTCTGTACTCCCCTGGGATTCCTTGGTGTCAGCGCGACCGTAGGGGCACATTTGTGCGGCAGCCGGGCGGCGAGGTGAACGGAGGGTGAACCAGTCCCATCCAAAGCCCACTTGGCGGGTCGGGCGCGTGTCACCGACGAAGGCCGAATACCGCCCCTTGACAGACCGTCCGTCCGGACTTCATACCCAGCCGAAGATCACCGCCGGGGGCCGCTAACCTTACGTGTCCGTCCTGGCCAGGGATTGACGGGCATCAACTCACGCGAAGGGTTGCGCACATGGGCATTCTCACTCTCCTGCGGAACGCGTTCGGTCGGTCACGCAAAGCACGGACCGCCGAGACGGAGGGTGCTGCGCCGGAGGCGACACCCTCGGAGCCGACACCCACGACGACGGAGCCGACGGCACCTTCGGCCGAGTCTCCCGGGGCCAAGCCCTCGGAGACCAAGCCCTCGGAGACCAGGGCCCCGGACGCCACGTCCCCGGACGCCACGTCTCCGGAACCGAAGGTCCCGTCCCAGTCCACGTCCAGCCCGGCGGGCCACGACCTGGTGGCGGCGGCCTTCGACAACGTCACGGTCCCGTCCCCGACCAAGCCGGCGGACACCCCCCGAGTCCCACCGACCCGCACCCCGGAGCCGGAGGCGGAGACGCGGACGGCTGAAACGCCTGCGACCGAGGCTCCGGTGACGGAGGCATCCGTGGCGGACCAGGCCCCGGTGGCCGACGAGGCCTCAGTCGCCGACGAGGCCTCGGTGGCCAACGAGACTGCGGTGGCCGATGAGACTGCGGTGGCCGATGAGGCGCCGGCGGTCGACCCGACGCCGGCGGTCGAGACCGCTGTGGAGGAAACTTCGCAGGCCGAGGAGCCGCGCGTGGAGTCGTCGCAGGCGGGCGAGGCCCCGGCGACGGAGGAAGCATCCGAGCCCGAGACGACGCCCGCAGCCGACGAGGCCCAGGCCGAGGCGGCCCCGGCCGCCGAGGAAACTCCGGGGGCCGAGTCGCCCGCAGAGGCGGACGAGGCCCAGGCGGCAGCAGTGCCCCAGGCTGCGGAAGAGGCCCCCGAGCCGGAGGCGACCCCGGAGCCGGAAGCCGAGCCTGCCGCTGCCGTCGCGGAGCCGGAAGCGAAGCGCGAGACGGAGAAGCAACCGGAGCCCGCTCCCCAGCCGGAAGCCGAGGCCAAGCCCGAAGCGAACTCCGGGCCGGACGCGGACGCGAAGCCGGACGCGGAACCGGAGGCCGAGGCCAAGCCGGAGGCGGACGCGGAAGCCGAGGCGAAGGCGGTAGCCGAGCCGGAGGCCGCCGACCCCCGGCCCGCAGCCGCCGACGGCGAGGACGCCCCGCAGGGGCCACCCGCACCCGACGACGAGACCCGCACGGGTGGTGCGGGTGGGAACGACGACACGGCCGAAGGCGAAGCCGAGGCCGAGCCCACCCCCGCCGCAGCCGGCGCACGCGTCCCGGCCACCCTCGCCACCGCCTACACCGCCGCCGCCACCGCCCTCGCCGCCCACAACCTCACCGGCACCCGCGCCAAGGTCTACCTCGTCCTCGACCGCTCCGCGTCCATGCGCCCGTACTACAAGGACGGCTCCGCCCAGGCCCTCGCCGAGCAGACCCTCGCCCTCGCCGCCCACCTCGACCCCGAGGCCCCCGAGGCCAAGGTCCACGTCACCTTCTTCTCCACGGAAGTGGACGGCACCGGCGAGCTCACCCTCGACGACCACGAGAACAAGATCGACACCCTGCACGCGCAGCTCGGCCGCATGGGCCGCACCAGCTACCACGTCGCCGTCGAGGAGGTCCTCGCCACGCACGGCAAGACCGCCCCCGACACCCCCGCCCTGGTGATCTTCCAGACGGACGGCGCCCCCGACGCCAAGACCCCGGCCACCCAGGCCCTCACGGACGCGGCGAAGAACCACCCCGGCGTCTTCTTCTCCTTCGTCGCCTTCGGCGCCCCGGACAACAAGGCCTTCGACTACCTCCGCAAGCTGAAGACCCCGAACACGGCGTACTTCCTCGCCGGCGAGACCCCCCTCGAACTCACCGACACCGAGCTCTACGAGGCCGTCCTGGCGAACTGGCGCCCGTAGCACCACCGCGTCTCCGCGCAGCAGGGGGAGGGACCACGCCCGGTCCCTCCCCCTGCCCGTACCCCCACCCCGTCCCGTTCCCGTCGTCTCCCGTCGCCCCGCCCCCGTCCCGTCCCGCCCCGTTCCGCCACCCGAAACGCATGTGAGCCGGTCCCCGCACCGCCAGTAGGATTTCGACCATGGCGGCCACTGGATCCGAGAAGCAGGGTGGGAACGCGTTCTACGTCTCCACCCCCATCTATTACGTCAACGACGCTCCTCACCTGGGCCACGCCTACACGACCGTCGCAGGGGACGTGCTCACACGCTGGCACCGTCAGCGAGGCGAGAAGGTGTGGTATCTCACCGGCACGGACGAGCACGGTCAGAAGATCATGCGCACCGCCGATGCGAACGGAGTGACCCCGCAGGCTTGGTGCGACAAGCTCGTCGAGGAGGCGTGGAAGCCCCTCTGGGAGCACCTGGAGATCGCGAACGACGACTTCATCCGCACCACGCAGAAGCGCCACACCGACCGCGTCCAGGAGTTCGTGCAGGACCTGTACGACAAGGGCGAGATCTACAAGGGCGGCTACGAGGGCCCGTACTGCGTGGGCTGCGAGGAGTACAAGCTCCCCGGTGATCTGCTCGACGGCGAGGGCGAGTACGCGGGCCAGAAGGTGTGCCCGATCCACAAGAGGCCGGTGGAGATCCTCAGCGAGGAGAACTACTTCTTCAAGCTCAGCGAATACACCGACCGGCTGCTCGCCCACTACGAGGCGAACCCGGACTTCATCCAGCCCGAGTCCGCGCGCAACGAGGTCGTGAACTTCGTCCGCCAGGGCCTTCAGGACCTGTCCATCTCACGCTCCACGTTCGACTGGGGCGTGCCGGTCCCGTGGGACGACAAGCACGTCATCTACGTGTGGGTCGACGCGCTGCTGAACTACGCGACGGCGGTCGGCTACAACGAGAACCAGGAGAAGTTCGACGCGACCTTCCCGGCGAACGTCCACCTGGTCGGCAAGGACATCCTCCGCTTCCACGCGGTGATCTGGCCCGCGATGCTGATGGCGCAGGGCCTGCCGCTGCCGGGGAAGATCGCGGCCAACGGCTGGCTGATGGTCGGCGGCGAGAAGATGTCGAAGTCGAACCTGACCGGCATCAAGCCGCAGGACCTGACCTCCCACTTCGGCGTCGACGCGTACCGCTGGTACTTCCTGCGCGCGATCGCCTTCGGTCAGGACGGCTCGTTCTCCTGGGAGGACTTCTCCGCCCGCTACACCAGCGAGCTGGCGAACGACTACGGCAATCTCGCGTCCCGTGTCGCCGCGATGGTCGGCAAGTACTTCGGGGGCGAGCTGCCGGCGTCCGAGGCGGACGGCGCCGCGGAGCGGGCTGTCCAGGAGGGCCTGGTGAAGGCGGCCACCGAAGCCGACCGGAAGATCGGTGAGGAACTGGACTTCCAGGGCGGCATCCTGGCGGTCTTCGACTTCATCAAGCAGGTCAACGGCTACATCACCGAGCAGGAGCCCTGGAAGGTCGCCAAGGACGACTCGCCCGAAGGGCGCGCCCGCCTGGCGACGATCCTCTACACGGCAGCGGAGTCGCTGCGCGCCGTGGCGGTTCTGCTGAACCCGGTCATGCCGGACACGTCGGCCAAGCTGTGGGACTCCCTCGGAGCGGAACCCGCCCTGGGCGCCCTGGCAGACCAGACGGTGCAGGAGGCCGCGCGCTGGGGCCGACTCCCCGCAGGCGCGACGATCACCAAGGGCGCGGTCCTCTTCCCCCGCCTCGAGGAGAAGCCGGCTGTCTGACGTCCGCGTTCCCTCCGTCCATGGGCCGCTCGCGAACGCGGGCGGCCCATGGCGTGCCACCACGGGATGAACGTTCACTCGCCACTCGAACGAGTGAGCGCGCCGCAAACTCGCCCCGCGCAGTCCTGTGACCAGCCACGTTTGCCACATGGTCACCTCCACGCACGAGGCATCCCACCGTCTCTTCCAGGACCACCCGGAAGCCCTCACACCCGTCTTCGAGGCACTGGGACTGCCGCCGCCCGCGAAGCCGGACTTTCACGAGCTCTCTCCCGATGTCACCGAGATCCGGCCGGTCGAACGCCGGGCAGACACAGTGCTCAAATTCGAGCCCGAGATGGGCGAGAGCTTCGTCCTGGCGGTCGAGTCCCAGACGAAGAAGGACCCGGACAAGGCCAAGAGCTGGTCGTATTACGTCGCCTATCTGCGCGCCAAGTACGACATGCCCGTGCTGCTCGTAGTCGTCTGCCGGGACCGGTCCACGGCCACCTGGGCAGCAGGCCCCTTCGACTGCACCGTGGGCCCCTGGTCCACCCAGGTCACCCGCCCGTTCGTCCTGGGACCGCAGACCGTCCCGGAAGTCACCGACGAGACCGTCGTCGCCCAGCAGCCGGCTCTGGCGGCACTCTCCGCGCTTGTCCACAGCGACAGCCCGAGGGCTGCCGCCATACTGGAAACCGTCGCCCGCGGACTCGTGTCCTTCGAACCGGACATCACCAAGTACTGGTTCGAGGTGGTGGAAGTCGGTCTGGAGTCCACTCCGAACAAGGAAAACTGGAGGAAGCTGATGCAGAACGTCGTCACCCACTTCCCGGGCCACCGCACCCTCTTCGAGGAGAAGTACCTGGAAGGCAAGGAACAGGGTCTGACTGAGGGCGAGGCCAAGGGCCTCCTGCGTGTCCTCGAAGCGCGCGGACTGCCCGTCTCCGACGCCGTGCGCGACCGCATCACCGCGTGCGCCGACATCGACACCCTCAACACCTGGCTCGACCGCTCCGTCACCGTCGAACGCGCCGAAGACCTCTTCGCCGAGCAGGATCCGGCCACCTGACGTTCCCCCGGGCCGCGCCCGTCCACCCGCGGAGGAACCGGCGGACGGGCGGCCCACTCCCGGCGGCTACGATTTCAAGGTTCGTAGACGACCTCGTAGCCGACCCATCACCACGAGATCGTCACCCCGTGCAGCGACTTGGGAGCAGCCCGCGATGGCTCGACACCTCATCACCAGCGCCCTTCCGTACATCAACGGGATCAAGCACCTGGGCAACATGGTGGGGTCCATGCTCCCGGCGGACGTGTACTCCCGCTACCTCCGCCGGCGCGGCCACGAGGTCCTGTACATCTGCGCGACGGACGAGCACGGCACCCCCGCCGAGCTGGCCGCGAAGGAGCGGGGCCTGCCCGTGGACGAGTTCTGCGCGCAGGCGCACGACGCGCAGAAGGCGGTCTACGACGGCTTCGCGCTGGCCTTCGACTACTTCGGCCGCAGCTCCTCCCCGCAGAACGTCGAGATCACCCAGCACTTCGCCCGCAAGCTCAACGAGAACGGCTTCATCGAAGAGCGCGCCATCCGCCAGGTGTACAGCCCGGCCGACGGCCGCTTCCTCCCGGACCGCTACGTCGAGGGCACCTGCCCGCACTGCGGCTACGACAAGGCCCGCGGCGACCAGTGCGAGAACTGCACCCGCGTCCTCGACCCCACGGACCTGATCGACCCGCGTTCGGCGATCTCCGGCTCCACGGACCTGGAGGTGCGGGAGACCAAGCACCTCTTCCTCCTCCAGTCCAAGCTCCAGCACGAGGTCGAGGCGTGGGTCGCCGCCCACGAGCAGGAGTGGCCGCACCTGGCCGCCTCCATCGCCCGCAAGTGGCTGAACGAGGGCCTGCACGACCGCGCGATCACCCGCGACCTGGACTGGGGCGTCCCCGTCCCGGCCGACACCTGGCCCGACCTGGCGGCCGAGGGCAAGGTCTTCTACGTGTGGTTCGACGCGCCGATCGAGTACATCGGCGCGACGAAGGAGTGGGCGGACGCGGCACCCGCCGGCGAGACCCGGGACTGGAAGTCCTGGTGGTACGAGGCCGACGACACCGTCCGCTACACGGAGTTCATGGCGAAGGACAACGTCCCGTTCCACACGGTGATGTTCCCGGCCACCGAACTCGGCGTGCGCGAGCCGTGGAAGAAGGTCGACTACGTCAAGGCCTTCAACTGGCTGACGTACTACGGCGGAAAGTTCTCCACCTCGCAGAAGCGCGGCGTCTTCACCGACCAGGCCCTGGAGATCCTCCCGGCGGACTACTGGCGCTACTTCCTCATCGCCAACGCCCCCGAGTCCGACGACTCCTCCTTCACGTGGGAGCACTTCACCGCCACGGTGAACAAGGACCTGGCCGACACCCTCGGCAACTTCGTCAACCGCGTCCTGTCCTTCTCGAAGAAGCGCTTCGGCGAGGAGGTCCCGGCGGGCGGCGAGCCCGGCGAGGCGGAGACGCGGCTCGGCGAGGAGATCGCCGGGCTCCTCGCGGAGTACGAGGCCCAGATGGAGGCCCTCCAGTTCCGCAAGGCGGCCGCCGCGCTGCGCGCCCTGTGGTCGGCGGGCAACTCCTACCTGGAGGAGAAGGCCCCCTGGCTGGAGATCAAGACCGACAAGGACGCCGCCGCCCTCACCCTGCGGACGGCGATGAACCTCATCCACCTGTACGCGGTGGTGTCGGAGCCGTTCATTCCGTCGTCGTCGGC
This sequence comes from Streptomyces sp. NPDC037054, assembly GCF_055606745.1. Lineage (NCBI taxonomy): Bacteria > Bacillati > Actinomycetota > Actinomycetes > Kitasatosporales > Streptomycetaceae > Streptomyces > Streptomyces sp. NPDC037054. The sequence goes on from NZ_JBVJSJ010000008.1 coordinate 65,231, forward strand.
GGCGATGCGGTCGGCCTTCACCCTGCCGGACGACACGGCGAGCTGGGTGTCCCCGGACGAGGCGCGGGCCCTGACGGCCGTCCCCGCCGGCACGCCCTTCACGGTCCCGCCGGTGCTGTTCGCCAAGCTCACGGACGACGACCTGGCCGAGTACAAGGAGCGCTTCGGCGGCGAGTCGGAGTAGACGCCGCGCCGCCCGGGACGGCGGGGGCAATAATCGGGACCACCATGATCCCCCCGCCGCCCCCGCCCCTCGGGCCCCCCTCCTTCGGACAGCCGCCCTCCGAGCACCCCCCGTCCCGGCTCCCGGCCGACGTCCTCGACGTCGGCACCCGGTTCCCGCTCCTGCTCGCGGGCGACTGCGCGGTCGAGGCGCACGGCATGGCGACGGGACGGCTGACGGACCCCCGGATCGTCGTGGAGACGGCGACGCAGAGCCCGGAACCGATGGACCGCATCGCCGCCGAGATCGGCCAAGGCCTGACGGAACGCGGCTGGCGGGTCCACACCCGGGAAACGGACCCCCTCGCCACCCGCCTCCTGGTCACCGACCCGTCGACGGACACGGAACGAGCGGTCGACGTCGTCAAGGAAACCCTCTGGCGCCCGCCGGCCCCGACCGACCTCGGCCCGGCCCTCTCCCTTGAGGACCTCATCGGCACCAAGGTCCGCGCGGTGGCCGACCGCGGCACGGCCCGCGACCTGTCCGACGTGTACGCGCTCGCGTCCCACTGGAGCTACCCGGACCTGGAGGAACGGGGCCGCCGCCACGCCTGGGACGCCTTCGACCTGGCCGAACTCCAGTCCCGCCTGGAGAGCACGGAACTCCTGGGCGACCGCGACTTCACGGCCCAGAACCTGGCCGACGAAACCCTCGCGACCCTCCGCCACTGGACCCGCGCGTGGGCCACGGACATCGCCGAACGCCTCCTGGAGGAGGAGGCGTTGAAGGGCGAGGACCTCTAGGGACTGGCTCAGCCCTCGCAGGCGTACGCCACGAAGTCGCCCCAGGCCTCCGGCGCGACGGCAAGGCGCGGACCGGCGCCGCGGTACTTGGAGTCACGGACGTGGACGGTGCGGGGGGTGTGGGCGACCTCTATGCAGGAGTTGCCGTCGCCGCTGCTGCTGTAGCTGCTCTTGAACCACGCCAGCGTGGAGCTGTCCCTCGTGGTGGGGTTGCCGCTCATGTTTCTCCAAGCATCTACTCGATGAACGCCCGCGACTCTCGGGGCGTGAGCGCCTGGGCCCGGATCATGCTATAGCGCAGGTCAAGGATGCGGATCTGCCTCGGTTCCCCCACAGGGCGGCCGCTGAACGCCCCCTCGGAACGCCCGACCGCCGTACCGTCCGGGAACCTCAGCACCTCGATGACGCCGCCCGTGCCGAAGTGCTCCTCGACGTCCGTCGGCATCACCTGGATCGACACGTTCCTCAACTCCCCCAGCTCAAGCAGGCGTTCGAGCTGTCGACGCCACACCATTCTGCCCCCGACCGGCCGCCGCAGTGTCGACTCTTCCTGGACGAAGCTGAGCGTCGGCGCGGGTGACCTCTCGAAGATCGAACGGCGAGCCATACGCGCGGCCACCATGCGCTCCGTCTCCTCGTCCGAGTAAGCGGGGAGCCACGAGCCGAACAGCGCCCGCATGTGCTCCTCGGTCTGCAACAGTCCCGCGACGTTGCTGTTCTCGTACACGGCGATCTCGACCGCCCGCGCCTCCATCTGCGCCAAGTCCCGCACCTTCTTCGGGTACCGGACCTTCGCCACGTCCTCCTTCATCGCCGAGAGCAGTCCACACGCCCCCAGCACCTCGTCCGCCTTGTCCAGATACTCCGGCCGGGGAATCCGCCTCCCGCCCTCGATCTTGTAGACGAGATCCTCGCCGTACCCCACGGCCTGGCCGAACTCGCCGGCCCGCATCCCCACGGCCTCCCGCCGCAGCTTCAACTGCCGCCCCACGGTGGCGATGACGGCCACACCCCACTCGTCGTCCGGGTCCACCTCCCATCCCGGCTCGTCAGCCTCGGTCGTCAGCCGCCGAACCTCGCCGTCCACCGACATGCGTGCCCCTCCGTCGAACCGCGTCGTACCAGCCACGCCCTACCCGCACGAGACGCCCCGACAAGCCCGGACACCACCGGACAACGGGCGGACAATCACTGTGCGCGACGGCGCGATCACCGTCACGGTACTCACGTTTCAGCGCTGAAGCCGCCGGAACCTGAGCGCTCGATCTCCGGTCCGACCTGCGGTCCCAATGAACTACCCACGAGGGAGAAAGAACCCCACCAAGCCCCACCCCTCCCTCCCGCGCGGCAAACTCACTCCACCGAGTGAATATGCCAACTGAATATGATTCGAGGGGAGTTGGGTGCCATACGCTCAGCGAGAGACAGCCACCAAACATGCGTCGGCCCTCGCCGGGACTGCCATCCCAGTGCGAGGGCCTGACCACCCAGGAAGCTGGAAACCCACGGCTACCTGGTCGACCCGGGCCGGTGCCGTGATGCAGTGGAGTGGACGGTCAAGTGACGGAAACATCTGACGGCGACGAGAGACGCGCGGCAGGATGAGCCGTGGCTGCAGAACTCCCCGTCACCGCCCGCACGCTCACGGTGTCCATCCGTACCCGACAGGACTTCACGTGCTGCCTACCTTCACCGCGAACGGATTCCTTCCACTGGGCCGCTACTCCGTCTCCTTCGACGAAGCCGAGGCCATGCTGGTCAGCGCGCCGGAGTTCCGGGACTCCGGCACACGCCAGGCGCTGTGGGACGGGCTGCACGGCTACCTGGACCGCTTCTTCACATTGGAGGACGCGCACGCGGACGTCATGAACGGGCGCACGCTCATCCACAGGCTGTGGCTCGGCGGCAGCTTCGTCAGCACGAAGGCCGATCCCGGGAACATCGACGCGACCCTCCTGATCGACGTGCAGGCCGAGCGCGCCGTGCGCGGCAGGCCCGGCTCCAAATGGCTGACCACCGCTTTCCAGAGCCGGGACAACATGCTGCACAAGTTCGGAGTCTCACCGGTCAGGGTCGGGTACCACCCCGTCAGTCATGTCTTCCGGCCGGAGCGCTTCTCCGCCGAGGAGCGGACATACTTCATGGAACGGGGTGTGTGGGACGACTGGTGGCAGCGCTGCCGTCTGCCTGGACAGACGGACCGTTCCCCGTCCCGGGAAAGTGCCGCACCGGCACGTGGATACCTGGAGGTGCGACTGTGAGCACCGGCGACAGCTGGCGCGAGCGCAGGCGTGCGCTGCTCAGGGACGACCCGGCAGCCGCCGAGACCGCCGCGCGCCTCCTTGAGGAAATGGGCACCGAAGAACGGGACGACGAGGAAGTCGAGGCGGAGCACCGGGCCGGGCGCCTCGCGGCGGTACGTGCGTACGAGCCGGACGCCCGCCTCGACGAGGAACTGCGGCTCCGTCTGACCGGGCCGGACACCGAGGGGGGCGCTCTGCGCTTCCAGTGGGGCGACGCTCTGCTGAACCCGGTGGAGACCGCGATCTCCGTCGCTGCGGGCACGCCGATTCAGCTGGAACTCACGGGCATCTCGGCCGGCAGCACCGTGGTCCACGCCCGCCCCGTACCGTCCGTCGTCGTGGCAGAGCCTTCGGCCATGGACGCTCCCACCACATCGGCCGCGAGCACGGGCATGCAGATGCTCACCAGACTGCTCGGCGCGCTCGAGGAGGAACAGGACGTCCGTGAGTGGTCGCGCCTGTTCGACGCCGTGGACACCCTGGCCCGGGCCCTGGGCAAGTACGAGCTCAACCTGGGAATGACCTGGTACAGCGCCGACGGCGGCATGCGCAGGGCTCAACTCACGGAGCGTGGCAGACGTCATGTCGAGCGGCTTCGGGAAACGAGGCCCCGTGACCAGGAGATCATCATCTCGGGCCGCATCACCGAACTCCGGGAAAGCGGCTGGGTGAAGGTCAAGACGGGCACGGCCAGGAATGCCCAGGCCTACGACGTCCACTTCGAGCAGCCGGAGGCACTGCTCCGCATGCGCCCCGGCCTCGGGGACAACGTGCACTTCCGGGTCCGCTTCCGTCAGCGCCTCGATGCGGTGGGAATCGCCCGGTCGACCGAGTACACGTATCTCGGCCCGGCAGCGGAACAGTCCGCCCTGCCGCTTGAATCATGATCAGGGCGGGCCGACCGCCGAGAACTTGCCGCCCGTTGTCCGACCACATGCGCCCCATCTGATTCCGCCCCTGGACGAGACGCCCTTACTGCCGTGTACATTGCGAAGATCACGTGTGTCCGAAAGTGGACGGGGGAGTCCGCGACCGGCGCACGATTCACGCCACGTGGGGGGACCATCCATGGCACTGTTCGGGAACGCGCACAGCATCGACCCGGCCCAGGCGCAGCAGGAGTACGCGCGGCTGCTCGGGCACGGTGAGCAGGTGCACGCCGCCTACCTGCTGATCCGCGACACCATCCTGTTCACCGACCGGCGTCTGATCCTGGTCGACAAGCAGGGCATCACCGGCAAGAAGACCGAGTACCACTCCATCCCGTACCGCAGCATCACGCACTTCGCGGTGGAGACGGCCGGCACGTTCGACCTCGACGCGGAGCTGAAGATCTGGCTGTCCGGTTCGGCCGCGCCGATCCAGAAGACCTTCACCAAGGGCGTCGACATCTACGAGGTCCAGGCGATCCTGACGCAGTTCGTCGCGCGCTGAGCCCGTAGTCACCCCGCCGCAGAAGCAGAAGCAGAAGCAGAAGCAGAAGCAGAAGCAGAGAAGGAAACACGTACGTGGGCAGACACGCCCCGGGACGGGGCGGTCTGGCCGCCGCCGTCTCCTCGCTCGTGGTCGCCGTAGCGGCCGCGTCCACCGTCGTCGTCACGCAGGGCGACGCACCGGCCCGTGCGGCCACCACCGCCGCCATGGCCACAACGGCCACCACCACCGGGATCACGCTCACCGACCCGGCGTCCACCTACCCGCGCACCACCCGGCCGTACGTCGCCGGGCAGACCGGCTATCTGCACCGGCAGCAGGGCGTGCCCGGCATGCTGTGGACGAACTACGCCGACGGCACGACCGTCACGGTGAAGTCCTCCACCGGCGTCTACACACCCGGCACCGGCTGCACCGTCATCGGCTCGGAGTGCCGTACGGCCTGGTACGGCTCGGGCGCCGACCTGGTCGCCCTGCCGCCGGCGAACCCCACCACCTCGGTCACCCTGTGGGACCCGGTGGCGGACACGCGGACGACCGTCGCGACGGAGGACCCGTACAGCTACTACCGGGCGCTCGCCGGGCGGACCGTCGTCACCAGCTACGCGCTCATCGACCACCCCGACGGGCAGCGCCGCGTGCGGCCGATCACCGGTGACTGGGCGAACATCCAGGACAAGGAGATCGTCGCGGCGGACTCCGGCAGCGTGCTGTTCCTGCGCGGCGGCGTCCTGCACCACATCGACATCGCGACGACCGTCAACACCGAGGCGTTCAGCGCGGTCCCCACCACCGCCCGCTTCGTCCTCACCGAGGACCGCTTCGGCTGGTACGACTCCGGCACCGGCAAACTGCACCTGAAGCCGCGCACCGACCCGACCGGCCCGGAACAGGTCACCGCCCTGCCGTACCAGGGCGCCCTGGACGGCGCCCCCGTACTGGCCGGTGACCAGCTCCTGCTGCCCCGCGACGCCCCCACCGGCACGGTCCTCACCGCGCTGTCGATCACCGACGGCACCGCGCGCGAGCTGCTGCCGCAGGCGAGCAAGTACGTGGTCGCCGGCCCGGACGGCGACGCCCTCGCCGTGGGCGGCACCGGCGCCACCGACTGGTGGTTCCAGCGCGTGGCCGGCGGCACGGCCACCGCGGCGAAGGTGCACCGGATCCCGGCGGTGGAGAACCCCAAGAAGGGCATCGCCCTCAGCCGCGGCAGCCTGCGCGTCGCCGAGGACGCCCCGGGCAGCACCATGGACACCACGACGGTGCGCACCCTGACGACCGACGGCGGCGCCGAGCTGACCGCGTCCGCCGCCACGACCGGCGACTCGGTGATGGCCGTGTGCCCCTACGAGGGCAGCGACTGCTCGGCCCTGTGGGGCAACAGCGGCGAGGACCCGGAGGACGTCCACCTCGGCACGTTCTACGGCGGTGACGAGGGCGGCAGCGGCCTCGCGGAGGAGGACCGGCTGGTCGCGATCGGCGACGAGTGGTCCAGCCACACCCTGAACTTCGGCACCGAGGGCGGCCACGTCGTCGACGTGTCCGACGGCTGGGCCGTCTACAACTCGGGCGGCGCCTCGCCGATGCAGTACGTCGGCGAGTTCGGCTACGGCGAGCAGCTCAAGCGCTCGGTGCGGGCCGCCGCCCTGAACGGCTCCACCCTGTGGTCCGCCACGACGACCGCGGGCAGCCTCACCTCGTACAGCCTGACGCAGCGGAAGACCCTCGCCACCGTGACGGTGCCCGGCCTGGCCTGTGTGCCGAGCGAGCTCCAGGCGGCGGGCCGCTGGCTGTACTGGGCGTGCGGCACGACCTCGGCGGGCGTGTACGACACCAAGGCCGGCACGTCCCGGGCGGTGACGCCGGGCGACGTACTGCTCGGCGACGGCTTCACCGTCCGCCACGACCACGCCGGCGCCCGGCTCGTCCTCACGGACGCGGCCACCGGCGCGACCCGCGTCGTCGCGTCCCGGCTGGCCGACTCGGGTCTCGCCGTGGACCGCCGCTACCGGTGGACGGTCGACGAGTACACGGGCCTGGTCGCCTGGTTCGACGAGTACGAGCGCACCCGCGTCGCCACCACGGGCGTCGCCCCGTCGGCGCCGACCGTGTTCCGCTCCGAGACCCCGAGCCTGGTGGAGGCCTCGTCCTCGACGCCCTGGACCGCCGACTGGCAGCTGTCCCGCCCGGCCACCTCGTGGTCGCTCACCTTCACCTCGGAGCAGAGCGGCGCGAGCGGCAAGGCCGGCCGCACCCTGACCGGCGGCGCCACCTGGGGCGCGGTGCACGCGAGTTGGAACGGACGCACGTCGGGCGGGACCCCCTTCCCCAACGGCGAGTTCACCTGGACGCTGAAGGCGACCGGCCTCGGCACCTCGACCGCGTCCACGGCCGCCACCGGCAAGGGGTACGTGCTGCGCGGGTCGGCCGTCCGGCACGACTTCGTCAGCGCCGACGGCCCCGACGGCCGCGGTGACCTGCTCACCCTGAACTCCAGCGGCGGCCTGACGTACCAGCACGGCACGGGCAAGGGCACGTTCAGCGGCAAGACCACCGGCACCGGCTGGGCCACCTCCGTCAAGGCGGTGCCGTTCGGCGACCTGAGCGGCGACCGCTGCAACGACGTCCTGGTCCGGCTGAGCAGCGGCGCCCTGCGCCTCTACAAGCCGGGCTGCAACGCGGCCGTGAAGCCGACGACGTCGTACACGACCCTCGCGAGCAGCGGCTGGACGCAGTACGACCAGCTCACCTCGCCCGGCGACATCAGCGGCGACGGCCGCCCCGACCTGATCACGCGCAACGCGTCGACGGGCGCGGTCTACCTCCACAAGGGCACCAGCACCGGGACCCTTTCCTCCCGCGTCAAGCTGTACGACAGCTGGAAGGGCTACAAGAAGATCGTCGGCGTCGGCGACATCACGGGCGACGGCATCGGCGACCTGCTCGCCCAGGACACCGCCAACACCCTGTACCGCTACAACGGCAAGGGCGACGGCACCTTCGCGGCCCGCGCGAAGGTCTTCTCCGACTGGGGCGGCTCCTACAACGCCGTGGTCGGCGTCGGCGACATCACCGACGACGGCAAGCCCGACCTGGTCTCCCGCGACAGCAGCGGCAACGTCTGGCGCAACAACGGCGACGGCAAGGGCTCCTTCACCTCCCGCACCCGCATCGCCACGGGCTGGTCCGGCTACAAGACCCTGTCCTGACCATCCCACACCCCACAGCCGACGGCGCCCGAAGTCCACAGACTCCGGGCGCCGTCGCGTGGGCCCTGCGGGCGATTACGTTCCGTGCATGGTCAGTTCGGCCCACGAGGCGTCGGGCTACTTCGTCGAGTTCCTGGAAATCGGCCTCGGGGGCACCCCGGCCGGAGACAGGTGGAAGGAAATCATGTCTGTCGTCACGTACTTCCCCGGACGGGGCACGCTGATCGAGAAGGCCTACCTGAAGAGCAAGGCGGAGGCTGTTCTTCAAGTGCTCGAAGCGCGCGGACTGGCCATTTCCGACGGTGTCCGTGAACGGGTCACCGATTGCTCCGACCTCGACTGCCTCAACGGCTGGCTCGGCAGGGCCCTGTCGGTGGCCCGTGCCGAGGATCTCTTCTCCGAGGGCGAGCCGACGGGCTGAGGCGTCGGCGGACGTGAGAACGCGAGGAAGGGCTGGGAACCGGTGGTGGTTTCCAGCCCTTCCGGGGTTCGAGGCCTGCGCCGGTGACTACTTCGGCTGCGGCTTGCGCACCGAGAGGTGCAGTTCCCTCAGCCGCGTCTCGTCCAGCTCCGTCGGCGCGCCCATCATCAGGTCCTGGGCGTTGCCGTTGAGCGGGAAGGCGATCGTCTCGCGGATGTTCGGCTCGTCGGCCAGCAGCATCACGATGCGGTCGACGCCCGGCGCGATGCCGCCGTGCGGCGGGGCGCCGAAGCGGAACGCGCGCAGCATGCCGGCGAACTGCTCCTCGACGGTGTCGCGGTCGTAGCCCGCGATCTCGAAGGCCTTGAGCATGATCTCCGGCTCGTGGTTCCGGATCGCGCCGGAGGACAGCTCGACGCCGTTGCAGACGATGTCGTACTGCCAGCCCAGGATGTCCAGCGGGTCCTGGGTCTCCAGGGCCTCCAGGCCGCCCTGCGGCATCGAGAACGGGTTGTGCGAGAAGTCGATCTTCCCGGTCTCCTCGTCCTTCTCGTACATCGGGAAGTCGACGATCCAGCAGAACCGGAAGACGTTCTCCTCGAAGTGCCCGGCGCGCTTGGCGGCCTCGACGCGCACGGCGCCCATGATCTTGGAGACCTCGTCGAAGTCGCCCGCGCCGAAGAACACCGCGTGGCCGGAGGCCAGCGCGAGGCGCTTGGTCAGCTCGGCGACGTTCTCCTCGGTGAGGAACTTCGCAATCGGGCCGGAGAGCGCCCCGTCCTCGCCGACGCGGACCCAGGCCAGGCCCTTGGCGCCGAGCGAGACGGCGTAGTCGCCGAGCTGGTCGAAGAACTTGCGCGGCTGGTCCTGGACCGCCGGAACCGCCAGCGCGCGCACGTGCTTGCCGGCGAAGGCCTTGAACTCCGAGCCCTCGAAGACGTCGGTGATGTCCACCAGCTCCAGCTGGGCGCGCAGGTCCGGCTTGTCGGAGCCGTACTTGAGCATCGCCTCACGGAACGGGATGCGGGGGAAGGGGGAGGTGACGTGACGGCCACCGCCGAACTCCTCGAACAGCTCCGTCATGAGCTTCTCGATCGGCTGGAAGACGTCCTCCTGCTCGACGAAGCTCATCTCGACGTCGAGCTGGTAGAACTCGCCCGGCGAGCGGTCGGCGCGGGCGTCCTCGTCGCGGAAACAGGGCGCGATCTGGAAGTAGCGGTCGAAGCCGGAGATCATCAGCAGCTGCTTGAACTGCTGCGGCGCCTGGGGGAGGGCGTAGAACTTGCCGGGGTTCAGACGGGAGGGCACGACGAAGTCGCGGGCGCCCTCGGGGGACGTCGCGGACAGGATCGGCGTGGCCATCTCGTTGAAGCCCAGCGCCGTCATCTTGTGACGGATCGCCGAGATGACCGCCGTGCGCAGCATGATGTTCTTGTGCATGCGCTCGCGGCGCAGGTCCAGGAAGCGGTACTCCAGGCGCCGCTCCTCGTTGACCCCGTCCTCGGTGTTGATCGTGAACGGCAGCGGCTGGGCGGCGCCGAGCAGTTCGACCTCGCCGACCTCGACCTCGATCTCACCGGTGGGGAGTTCGGGGTTCACGTTCTCGGCGCCGCGCGAGACGACCTTGCCGTCGACACGGACCGTCGACTCCTTGGTCAGCTTGTCGAGCGCCTCGTACGCGGCCGTGCCGGGACGGGCGACGAGCTGCGTGATGCCGTAGTGGTCGCGCAGATCGATGAAGAGGATGCCGCCCAGGTCGCGCCGATTGTGCAGCCAGCCACTCAGCCGGACGTCGGTGCCGACGTCAGAGGCGCGGAGCTCGCCGCAGGTGTGGGACCTGTACCGATGCATCGTCGTTCATCCAGTCTTCGCGGATCGGGGGCACGTTTCACGTGAAACACCCCCAGCGTACCGGGCACCCCATGATCGCCACCCCACCATTCCCGCCCGGTGAGACCAGGACCGCCCGTCCCAACGGTGGCGTCTTTCGCGCGCATCTTCCTAAAGTGGGGCAATGCGCACTGGTGAGCCCCTGCCCGCCGTGGGCGAGGTCCTCGCCGCCCTGGCCACCGGGGTGTGGCACTGGGACACCGCCACCGGACTGGTCTCGGCCGACGCCGAGGCGGCACGGCTGCTCGGCCTGCCCGCCGAGCCGGTCAGCCTCACCGAGGGCCAGGTGCGCGCCCGGCTGCACCCGGTGGACTGGAACGAGATCATCGGCGTCATCCAGCTCGCGACCGCCGAGGGCACCGTCGCCGAGGTCCGTGTCCGCATCATGGACGAGCACGGCCGGGTCATCCGCGTCGTGCGCAGCCGCTCCAAGCCGTCCTTCGACCGCGTCCGGCGGACCTACGAGGTGATCGGCACCCTCCAGGAGGTCACGGACCCCGCGCCGGGCACCCCGGCCGGCCGGTCCACCGTCACCGGCGACTGGCGCCGCTCACGCGAGGCGTTCCTGCTGGACGCGGGCCGCGCGCTGGCCGAGGCCCGGTCGACGCAGGAGGTGCTGCGGGTCGCGGCGAACCTGTCCATGCCGGGGTTCTCGCCGGACGGCCTCGCCGTGTTCGGCGTCGAGGGCGACAACCTGACCGTCATCGGCCACCACGGGCAGCGCCCCGGCGCCGAGGCCCCGTTCATGGAGATGTCGCTGGACACGGACTACCCGGCCGCCGAGGTGGTCCGCACCGGCCGTGCCGTGTATCTGTCCTCGCCCTCGCAGTACAAGTCCCGTTACCCGCTGACCTGGCCGCTGGCCGAGCGCTTCGGCCGCCGCTCCTGGGCGTTCCTGCCGCTGACGGCGGGCGGGCGGACGATGGGCGCCTGGATGGCGGGCTTCGCCTACCCGGTCGCGTTCACACCCGACGAGCGGTCCGTGCTGACCACGGTGGCCCGCATGCTGGCGCAGGCACTGTCCCGGGCGGGCGCCGCCGACACCGCGCGGGCCCTGACCGACGGACTCCAGCGCTCGATGCTGCCCCGGCTCGGCGCCCAGCGCATACCCGGCATGCACGTCGCCGCCCGCTACGTCCCGACCGGCGGCGGCCTCCAGGTCGGCGGCGACTGGTACGACGTGATCCCGCTGCCCAGCGGACGGTTCGCCCTCGTCATCGGCGACGTGCAGGGACACGACGTGCGGGCGGCCGGCCTGATGGGCCAACTGCGCATAGCCCTCAGGGCGTACGCCTCCGAGGGGCATCGCCCCGACGCCGTCCTGTCCCGCGCCTCCCGCTTCCTGAACGGCATCGCGTACACCGAGGAGGACCCCTCCGACCTGCGCTTCGCGACCTGCCTCTACGTCGAGGTCGACCCAGTGACGTGCGTGCTGGAGGTCGCCCGCGCCGGGCATCACGACCCCGCGATCCGCATGGCCGACGGCACGGTGCTGACCCGGGCCACGTCGGGCGGGCTGCCGCTCGGCATCGACCCGGACGCCGACTACCCGACGACGCGGCTGGTGCTGGAGCCCGACGAGACGCTGCTGATGTGCACCGACGGCCTGATCGAGACCGGCGGCCACGACCTGGAGACCGGCTGGCAGCGACTGCGCTCCATCCTGGAGGACCACGACGGCGACCTGGAGGCGCTCGCCGACTCCCTGGTGCAGGCCGTGCACGGGCCGTCCTCGCACCACACCACCGGCCCGCTGACCGACCGGCGGGAGGACGACATCGCGCTGATGCTGCTGAGCCGCCCGGGGGAGGGCTGCGGCTGCGGCAGTACGGCGACCGTGCCGCACCGGATCCGGCGCACCATGCTGACCGTCGCGCAGGCCGAGCCCGAGCGGATCGCGGCGGGCCGGCAGCAACTGCGCGAGCTGCTGCACGACTGGGCCTCGCCGGAGCAGGTGGACTCCGCCGTCCTGCTGCTGTCCGAGATGCTCACCAACGTCCTCGTGCACACCGACAACGACGCCCTGATGGTGGCCGAGATCTCCGGGGACACGGGCCGTCGGCGGATGCGGATCGAGGTGACCGACGCCAGCGACGACCTGCCGCACCGGCGCCGCCCCGGGGAACTGGCGTCCTCCGGGCGGGGCCTGCTGCTGATCGAGATGCTGGCGCACGGGTGGGGGGTCGAGCCGCGCGGCGAGGGCAAGAGCATCTGGTTCGAGATCCACGAGTCGGACGGCCACCCGCACACCGGTCCGGGTGAGGCCGACGGAGGTCCCGGGGCATGACGCACCCGGGCGGGCCGTCCTGTCGTGGACGGCCCGCCCGGGGAAATCTGCGCGGCGGCGGAGTGTCAGGCCTCCGGGCCCTCCGCCGTCATGCCGTGCACGGCCGGGATGGACCCGAGCCGGCCCTTCTGGAAGTCCTCGAAGGCCTGCTGGAGCTCGTCGCGGGTGTTCATCACGAACGGTCCGTAGTGCGCCATGGGCTCCCGGATCGGCTGCCCACCGAGCAGCACGACCTCCATGTCCGGCGTGTTCGAGTCCTGCTTCTCGTCCGCGCGGACGGTCAGCGAGGAGCCGCTGCCGAAGACGGCGGTCTGGCCGAGGTGGACGGGCCGGCGCTCGGTGCCGACGCTGCCGCGCCCGGCGAGCACGTAGGCCAGGCCGTTGAAGTCCTCGCGCCACGGCAGGGTGATCTCGGCGCCCGGCGCGAGCGTCGCGTGGATCATCGTGATCGGCGTGTGCGTGACGCCGGGACCCTGGTGGCCGTCCAGCTCACCGGCGATGACGCGCAGCAGCGCGCCGCCGTCGGGGGAGGCGAGCAGCTGGACGGAGCCGCCGCGGATGTCCTGGTAGCGCGGGGCCATCATCTTGTCCTTGGCCGGGAGGTTCACCCACAGCTGGAGGCCGTGGAAGAGACCGCCGGACATGACCAGGTGCTCCGGCGGGGCCTCGATGTGCAGCAGGCCGGAGCCCGCCGTCATCCACTGGGTGTCGCCGTTGGTGATGGTGCCGCCACCGCCGTGGCTGTCCTGGTGGTCGAAGATCCCGTCGATGATGTAGGTGACTGTCTCGAACCCGCGGTGCGGGTGCCAGGGGGTGCCCTTGGGCTCTCCCGGCGCGTAGTCCACCTCACCCATCTGGTCCATCATGATGAACGGGTCGAGATGGCGGTAGTTGATCCCCGCGAACGCCCGGCGCACCGGGAAGCCCTCGCCTTCGAAACCGCTCGGTGCGGTCGTGACGGTGAGCACGGGACGTGCCACGGCGTCGGCGGGTGCGGTCACTCGGGGCAGCGTCAACGGGTTCTCGACGGTCACTGCAGGCATGTCGGTACCTCCTCGGGTACACCCACTTTAGTTGAGCGTTGAACTTCCTGCCACCCCAAACAGAGAAAACCCGGAGGGCATTCCCTCCGGGTTCCGCGAACGAGGTCGCAAATCAGCCGTACATGCGCCGCATCGCGAAGTCGACCATCTGCTCGACGGCCTTCGCGTCGAACACGATCCGGTGCTCGCCCTCCATGTCGAGGACGAACCCGTAGCCGGTCGGCAGCAGGTCGAGCACCTCGGCGCCCGTGATCACGAAGTACTTGGACTCCTTGCCCGCGTACCGGCGCAGCTCCTTGAGCGTGGTGAACATCGGGATCACCGGCTGCTGCGTGTTGTGCAGGGCCAGGAACCCGGGGTTGTCGCCGCGCGGGCAGTACACCTTCGACGTCGCGAAGGCCTGCTGGAAGTCCTCGGCGGACATCTGCCCCGTCGTGAACGCGCGCACCGCGTCCGCGAGCGAGGGCGGGGACGGCTCGGGGTACGCCGGCGCCTGCTGCCCGTAGCCCCCGGACATCGGCTGCTGCGGCGGCGCGTACTGCGCCTGGGGTCCCGCGGTCTGGTCGTAGCCGTACATGCCCGCAAGAGTACTGAGTCACAGATGACCGGATCGGGGTTGCTTCTTATTACCGACGGGTAGCATCATCGTAGCTACTTGTTGGTACGTGAACTAGGTGCGAGGAGACAGTGCCTCGCCGATCTCTCTCTACGGAGCCGTCGCCATGGGGCACTACAAGTCGAATCTCCGCGACATCGAGTTCAACCTCTTCGAAGTACTCGGGCGCGACAAGCTGTACGGCACGGGCCCGTTCGAGGAGATGGACGTCGAGACCGCGAAGAGCATCCTCGAGGAACTGACGCGCCTGGCGGAGAACGAGCTGGCCGAGTCCTTCGCCGACGCCGACCGCAACCCGCCGGTCTTCGACCCGGAGACCAGCACCGCGCCCGTTCCCGCGTCCTTCAAGAAGAGCTACCAGGCCTTCATGGACTCCGAGTACTGGCGCCTCGGCCTGCCCGAGGAGATCGGCGGCACCACCTCGCCCCGCTCCCTGATCTGGGCGTACGCGGAACTGATCCTGGGCGCCAACCCGGCCGTGTGGATGTACTCCTCCGGCCCGGCCTTCGCCGGCATCCTCTTCGACGAGGGCAACGACGTCCAGAAGCACATCGCGAAGATCGCCGTCGAGAAGCAGTGGGGCTCGACCATGGTCCTCACCGAGCCGGACGCCGGCTCGGACGTCGGCGCCGGCCGCACCAAGGCCGTGCAGCAGGAGGACGGCTCCTGGCACATCGAGGGCGTCAAGCGCTTCATCACCTCGGGTGAGCACGACATGTCGGAGAACATCCTCCACTACGTGCTCGCGCGTCCCGAGGGCGCCGGACCCGGCACCAAGGGCCTGTCCCTCTTCCTCGTCCCGAAGTACCTCTTCGACTTCGAGACCGGCGAGCTGGGCAAGCGCAACGGCGTCTACGCCACCAACGTCGAGCACAAGATGGGCCTGAAGGCCTCCAACACGTGCGAGATGACCTTCGGCGACAAGCACCCCGCCAAGGGCTGGCTGATCGGCGACAAGCACGACGGCATCCGCCAGATGTTCCGCATCATCGAGTTCGCCCGCATGATGGTCGGCACGAAGGCGATCTCCACGCTGTCCACCGGCTACCTCAACGCGCTCGAGTACGCCAAGGAGCGCGTCCAGGGCCCGGACCTGGCCAACTTCATGGACAAGACCGCGCCCAAGGTCACCATCACCCACCACCCCGACGTGCGCCGCTCCCTCATGACGCAGAAGGCGTACGCCGAGGGCATGCGCGCGCTGGTGATGTACACCGCCTCCGTCCAGGACGAGATCCAGGTCAAGGAGGCCGCCGGCGAGGACGCCTCCCCCGAGCACGCCCTGAACGACCTGCTCCTGCCGATCGTCAAGGGCTACGGCTCCGAGAAGGCCTACGAGCAGCTCGCCCAGTCCCTGCAGACCTTCGGCGGCTCCGGCTTCCTCCAGGAGTACCCGATCGAGCAGTACATCCGGGACTCCAAGATCGACACCCTCTACGAGGGCACCACGGCCATCCAGGGCCAGGACTTCTTCTTCCGCAAGATCGTCCGCAACCAGGGCGCCGCGCTGAACTCCCTCGCCGAGGACATCAAGAAGTTCCTCGCGCTCGGCACCGGCGGCGAGGAGCTGGCCGGCGCCCGCGAGCACCTGGCCAAGGCCGCCGTCGAGCTGGAGGCCATCGTCGGCCTGATGCTGACCGACCTCGCGGCCACCGAGAAGGACGTCAAGAACATCTACAAGGTGGGCCTCAACACCACCAACCTGCTGATGGCCTCCGGTGACGTCGTCGTCGGCTACCTGCTCCTCAAGGGCGCCGCCATCGCCGCCGACAAGCTGGAGACGGCCTCCCCCAAGGACAAGGCCTTCTACACCGGCAAGATCGCCGCCGCGAAGTTCTTCGCCGCCACCGTCCTGCCGGGCGTCACCCTCGCCCGCAAGGTCGCCGAGGGCGTCGAGCTGGACCTCATGGAGCTGGACGAGGCCGCCTTCTAGCCCCGTCCGCACTCCCGTCCGTTCCGTGTCGAGGGCCCGTTCCCGCCAAAGGGAACGGGCCCTCGACCGTCGTTAAGGTGAACCCCATGAGCGAAGCCCTCCGCGCCGACCGCGGCCACACCGACGACCTCATGACCTTCCTGGCGACGAGCCCGTCCCCCTACCACGCCGTGGCGAACGCCGCCGAGCGGCTGGAGAAGGCCGGATTCCGGCAGGTCGCCGAGACGGACGCCTGGGACGGCACGAGCGGCGGCAAGTACGTGCTGCGCGGTGGCGCGATCATCGCCTGGTACGTGCCCGAGGGTGCCGCCCCCCACACCCCCTTCCGCATCGTCGGGGCCCACACCGACTCCCCCAACCTGCGCGTCAAGCCGCTGCCCGACACCGGCGCGCACGGCTGGCGCCAGGTCGCCGTGGAGATCTACGGCGGGCCCCTGCTGAACTCCTGGCTCGACCGCGACCTCGGGCTCGCCGGCCGCCTGACCCTGCGGGACGGCTCGACCCGGCTCGTCAATGTGGACCGGCCGCTGCTGCGCGTCCCGCAGCTCGCCATCCACCTGGACCGCTCGGTCTCCGCCGAGGGCCTCAAGCTGGACAAGCAGCGCCACCTCCAGCCCATCTGGGGCCTCGGCACCGACGTCCGTGACGGCGACCTGATCGCCTTCCTGGAGGAGACGGCCGGCCTCCCCGCGGGCGACGTCAGCGGCTGGGACCTGATGGTCCACTCCGTGGAACCCCCCGCCTACCTCGGCCGCGACCGCGAACTCGTCGCCGGGCCCCGCATGGACAACCTGCTGTCCGTGCACTCCGGCACCGCCGCCCTCGTCGCCGCGGCCTCCGGCGCCGACCTGCCGTTCATCCCCGTGCTCGCCGCCTTCGACCACGAGGA
The DNA here is from genome assembly GCF_055606745.1 of Streptomyces sp. NPDC037054. Classification (NCBI taxonomy): domain Bacteria; kingdom Bacillati; phylum Actinomycetota; class Actinomycetes; order Kitasatosporales; family Streptomycetaceae; genus Streptomyces; species Streptomyces sp. NPDC037054. The sequence continues at coordinate 82,222 of NZ_JBVJSJ010000008.1, forward strand.
GAACGGCTCCCAGTCGGACACCGGCGCGGACGGACCGCTGCTCGGCACCGTGCTGGAACGTTCTGTCTTCGCGCGCGGCGGCTCCCTGGAGGACCGGGCCCGCGCCTTCGCCGGCACCGTCTGCCTCTCCTCCGACACCGGCCACGCGGTGCACCCCAACTACGCGGAACGCCACGACCCCACGCACCACCCGCGCGTCAACGGCGGCCCCATCCTCAAGGTCAACGTCAACAACCGCTACGCGACGGACGGTTCGGGCCGCGCGGTGTTCGCCGCCGCCTGCGAGAAGGCCGGCGTGCCCTTCCAGTCGTTCGTCTCCAACAACTCCATGCCCTGCGGCACCACCATCGGCCCGATCACCGCGGCCCGGCACGGCATCCGCACCGTCGACATCGGCGTGGCCATCCTGTCGATGCACAGCGCGCGCGAACTGTGCGGCGCGGACGACCCGTTCCTGCTGACCAGGGCTCTGACGGCGTTCCTGGAGGGCTGACCGGGGCACCTGCCGTCACGTCAAGTGACGCCGTGGCGCATGGGTGTTGCCGCCCCGGGTACCCGGCTCCGGACCGGAACGACCGGAGCGACCGGAACCACCGGTCCGGACAGGGAGGCGACACTCATGGGCCTCGGCGGATGCATCATCCTCATCGCCGTGGGAGCCATCCTCACATTCGCGACAGACTGGGACATGCAGGGAGTCAATCTCGACCTGGTCGGTCTCATCTTCATGGTCGTCGGCCTGATCGGTGTGGCGACCTTCACCAGCATCTACCGGCGCCGCCGGGTGGTGGTCCCGCCCACGACTCCCGTCGTGGACGGCCAGGCTCCCCATCACCACCGGGACGGCTACAGCGACGGCTACGGCGTGTGAGCCGTCGCACCTCCAGAGGCCGTCAGCCGTCCATGCCCGCGAGGACCAGGGGCAGCCGGTCCGCCCCGCCCTCGGTGAGGCGGACCGGAACGCCCCAGTCCTGCTGGTGCACGTGGCAGGCCGGATACTCGTTCTCCGGGTCGTCGTCGCAGGACGCGGCCATCGCGGAGACGTGCAACACCCCCTCGGCGAGCGCCGGGTCGAGTTCCAGGACGCGCGACAGGTCGGTGCCCGCGCCCTCCCCGGCCAGCAGCAGCTCGGGCGGCGTCGCCGACACGAGCAGGCGCGTCGACGGCCCGTACCGGGTGTCGAGCTTCTGACCGGCGGGCGCCTCGAAGATCACGTCAAGCCGCAGCGGCCCCGGCGCCACGTCGGTCGCCGCACGCTGCGTGCGGTGCGCGACGCCCTCGACCCGTACCGCCTCCTCCGGCAGCCGCAGCCGGGTCAGCCGGTGCCGCGCCGACTCCACGACCACGATCTCGTCGCCGACCAGCACCGCGTCGCTCGGCTCGCGCAGATCCGTGGCGAGCGTGGTGACCTCACCGGTCGCGGGATCGAAGCGGCGCAGCGCGTGGTTGTACGTGTCGCAGACGGCGACCGACCCGTCCGGCAGCGCGGTCACGCCCAACGGGTGCTGGAAAAGCGCCTGTCCGGCCGCCCCGTCGCGATGCCCGAAGTCGAAGAGACCCGTCCCGACCGCCGTGTGAACCGCGCCCTCCGGGTCCACCCACCGCAGGGCCGACGTCTCGGAGTCGGCGAGCCAGAGCCGCTCCGGCGTCGCCGCGAGTCCCGAGGGCTGCGCGAACCACGCCTCACCGCCGGGGCCGTCCACCAGCCCTTCGTTCGTCGTCCCGGCCGTGACGGCGACGCTCCCGTCGGCCGGGTCGTACGCCCACAGCTGGTGCACGCCGGCCATGGCGATCCACACCTTGCCGCGCCACAGGGCGACGTCCCAGGGCGAGGACAGGCTGACCTCGCGCGCGGGCCCCGAGGTCGCCCCGCCCTGCATCCACTGCCGCCCGGTACCGGCGAGGGTCGTGACCTCGCCGGACGACGGGTCGAGCCGCCGCAGCGCGTGGTTCACGGTGTCGGCGACCACGACGGACCCGTCGTCCAGCAGCGCGAGCCCCTGCGGCTCGTTGAAGGACGCCGCGTCGGCCGCGCCGTCCACGAACCCTCTCTCGCCGGACCCGATCCGCCGCACCACGCTCTCGCCGTCGGCCGCCAGCTCCACCAGCTGGTGCCGGGTGGTGTCACTGACCAGGAGGTTCCCCGACGGCAGCAGCAGCGCCTTGCCCGGAAACCGCAGCACGGTCGGCTCGGGCTCGCGCGCCACGTACGGCCCGTCCCCGCGCCGCAGGGTGCCCTTGGCGGCGTGCTCGGCCTCCAGCTCGGTCACGAGCCGCTCGATCGCGTGCACGTGCCCCTCACCGGCGTGCTGCGCGACGACGTACCCCTCGGGGTCGATGACGACCAGCGTCGGCCACGCCCGCACCGCGTACTGCTTCCACGTCGCCAGCTCGGGATCGTCCAGCACCGGGTGCTCCACCCCGTACCGCTCGACGGCGTCGACGACCGCCTGATGCTCGGCCTCGTGCACGAACTTCGGCGAGTGCACCCCGATGACGACGAGGGTGTCCCGGTGCTTCTCCTCGAGCTCCCGGAGCTCGTCGACGACGTGCAGGCAGTTCACGCAGCAGAACGTCCAGAAGTCCAGGACGACGATGCGTCCCCGCAGGTCGGCGAGGCTGTACTGCTTCCCGCCCGTGTTCAGCCAGCCACCCTTGCCGATCAGCTCGGGGGCACGCACACGGGCACGACGGGGTGCGGAGTGGTTCATGTGTCCAAGGGTGACATCCGGCACCGACAACCGGGACGGCGGACCGGGGCGGCGGACCGGGTGGGCCCTTCGGCCCAGCGGCGGAGTTGCCGAGCGGCGGCCGGGGAATCCCCAGTCGCATGAGATTCCTCGTGCGCGACCGGCTCCTCGGCATCGGTGACGACTACTGGATCGAGGACGAGCGCGGCAACAAGGCCTTCCTCGTCGACGGCAAGGCCATGCGGCTGCGGGACACCTTCGGGGTGAGGGGCGACGGGGACGGGCGTCCCCCTCGCCGTCCCCCGTCACCGCCTCCGCGCGCGCCCGTCACCGCCTCGGCGGTTCCAGGCCCAGCAGGCGGTCCTTCAGGGCCGGGAACTGCTCCCGCGTCGTGGTCACCTTCGCCGGGTCGAAGTCGACCGTGAGGACTTCCTCGCCGCCGCCGGCCTGCGCGAGCACCTCGCCCCACGGATCGACCACGATCGAGTGACCCGCCTGCGGAACTCCCGCGTGCGTCCCGGCCGTTCCACAGGCGAGCACGAACGCCTGGTTCTCCACCGCCCGCGCCTGAGCCAGCAGCGTCCAGTGCGACCGGCGGCGCTCCGGCCAGCCCGCCGGGACGACGAGGGTCTCGGCGCCGGCGTCGACGAGACCGCGGAAGAGTTCGGGGAAACGGAGGTCGTAGCAGGTGGCCACACCGATCGTCGTGTCCGGCAGCCGGACGGTCACCAGTTCCCGCCCGGCGCCCATCAGCACGGCCTCGCCCTTGTCGAAGCCGAAGCGGTGGATCTTGCGGTACGCGGCGGCGAGTTCACCGGAGGGGGAGAAGACGAGAGAGGTGTTGTAGAGCGGTCCGTCGGGGTCGCGTTCGGGGATCGAGCCGGCGTGCAGCCACACGCCCGCGTCGGCCGCGGCCTTCGCCATCGCGTCGTGGGTCGGCCCCTCCAGCGGCTCGGCCTCGCCGGCGAACTCCTCGTAGGCGAAGGCCCCCGTGGTCCACAGCTCCGGCAGGACGACGAGGTCGGCGCCCGCCTGTTCCCGTACCAGCGCGGCGACCCGCTGTCGACGCGAATCGACCGATTCGCCCTCGTCTACGGAGATCTGGAGCAAAGAGGCGCGCACACTACCACCGTCCTGGCATTCGAGCCGTCCACACGGGCCTACGATCGTCACACGAAAGCACTGCCGGGGTGCCTCACAGCAGCGTAACTTGGGGGTCCCCCCAGTTCGAGCGCAGTCGAGACCTGGGGGACGTTCCGAGACGCCGCCGACAGCAGCCACCTCCCATTGGCACCGCCCATTGGCACCGCCGCCACAACCTGCCCGTGTACCGACCGCCGAGGGGTCCCGTTCCGTGAGTCTGCATCCCACCCTCCAGCCCTACGCCGATGCCTGGACCCAGTCCGTCGAAGCGATATCCGAGCTGGTGCAGCCGCTCGTCGAGGGCGAGTGGAACGGACGTACCCCCTGCCCGGCCTGGTCCATCCGCGACATCGTGTCGCACGTCATCGGCCTGGACTGCGAGATGCTCGGCGACCCGCGCCCCATCCACACGCTGCCGCGCGACCTCTTCCACGTGACCAACGACCACCAGCGCTACATGGAGATGCAGGTCGACGTCCGCCGCCACCACACGGCGCCGGAGATGACGTCGGAGCTGGAGTACACGATCATCCGCCGCAACCGCCAGCTGCGGAACGAGTCGCGGGACCCGGGCGCGAAGGTGCGCGGCCCGCTCGGCGCGGAGCTGACGCTGGAAGAGTCCATGCGGAACCACGCGTTCAACGTGTGGGTGCACGAGCAGGACCTGCGGACGGCCCTCGGCCGCCCCGGCAACCTCGACTCGGCGGGCGCGCACGTCGCCCGCGACGTCCTGCTCGCCGAACTGCCCCGGATCGTCGCCGAACTGGCGAACGCGCCGCGCAGTTCGGCCGTCGTCTTCGACGTGCACGGCCCCGTCGAGTTCCTGCGCACGATCCGCGTGGACATCCAGGGCCGCGGCAGCCTGGAGACGGCGCCGGCGCTGGGCCCCGCCGCGACGCTCACCCTCGACTGGGAGACGTACGTGCGGCTGGCCTGCGGCCGGGTGACGCCGGAGGCGGTGGCGGACCGCGTGAAGACGGAGGGCGACCAGGACCTGGCGGCGGCGATCCTGCGGAACTTCACGGTCACGCAGTAGGACGCGGCAGCACGCAGGAGAACGAGGAGCAGCAAACAGGGCCACGACCAGGGGCCGCCGGTGGTGAACCGGCGGCCCCTGTCGTGTTCTTGACTCGCGTGTCGCTCAGCCGAGCTTGGCGAAGCCGTAGTTCAGCAGCTTCGTCGCGTCCGCCGCCCGCTGCGAGGCCGAGGACGAGGCGAGGACCGTGCCGATGACCGTCTTGCCGTTGCGGGTGGCGGCGAAGACGAGGCAGTACTTGGACACGGAGCCCGAGCCGGTCTTCACACCGATGGTGCCGCTGTAGCTGCTCAGCAGCGAGTTGGTGTTGGTCCACGGCGCCATGGTGCGCGTGCTGCCGGTCTTGGTGATCGTCTTGGCCGTGTACGTCTTGGTCTTGACGATCGTGCGGAACGTGGTGTTCTTCATCGCGCTGCTGGCGAGCTTCGTCAGGTCGCGCGGCGTCGAGTAGTTGGAGCCGTTGCCGATGCCGTCGAACGAGTCGAAGTGCGTGTTCGTCATGCCGAGGTTCTTCGCGGTGGTGTTCATCTTGCCGATGAACGACTTCACGCGCGCCGCCCGCGTCGTGCCCGTGCCGAACTTGTCGGCGAGGGCGTACGCGGCGTCGCAGCCGGACGGCAGCATCAGGCCGTACAGCAGCTGGCGGACGGTGACCTTGTCGCCGACGATCAGGCGGGCGGACGAGGCGTTCTTCGCCACGATGTAGTCGCTGTACGCCATCTGGATCGTGACCTTGGCGTCCAGGTTGAGGTTCGGCTGCGCCAGGACCACCTTCGCGGTCATGATCTTGGTCGTGGAGCCGGTGGAACGCCTGGTGTCCGCCGCCTTGGTGTAGAGCGTCTTGGCGTTCGAGTTGTCCATGGCATAGCCGCCCGCGGCCACGATGCTGGGCGTGGTGAGGGCCTGCGCGGGCGCAGCGTTGAGGGCACCGCCCACGACCATCGCGCCGGTGGCGAGACCCACGGAGACGGCTCTGCGGATGCGGATGCCCTTGATGCCGTTTATCAAGTGAGATACCCCGATTATGTTGAATGCCCCTGGTCAGCGGCCAAGTTGAGGGGGTGGAGACGGAGCGGCCGCACGTGTGTGACACACGAGGGGCGCTCATGGTTGCACAGCGACGGCGTCCCTTTTTCCACCCCGCCGCAACGGGGCACTCCCTCGGAGGGGTCCGCATGATGGACGGCCCTGCCCATGCGTACGTGTTGTATCTATCCTGTCGGCATGAGCAGCCTGGCCGTGAAGCAACCGCCCGCCGCCGACCGTGTCTACACCCACGTCAAACAGGGTGTCCTCGACCGCCGCTACGAGGGCGGCGTCCTGCTCACCGAGGGCGAACTCGCCGAGGCCGTCGGCGTCTCCCGCACCCCGGTGCGCGAGGCCCTGCTGCGGCTGGAGGTCGAAGGGCTCATCAAGCTCTACCCGAAGAAGGGCGCCCTGGTCCTGCCCGTCTCCGCCCAGGAGATCGCGGACGTGGTGGAGACCCGGCTGCTGGTCGAGGAGCACGCGGCGCGCAAGGCCGTACCGGCGCCGCCGGGCCTCGTCGAGCGCCTGGAGGCGCTGCTCGCCCGCCAGAAGCAACAGGCCGCCGCCGGTGACCTGGCCGCGGCGGCCGTCACGGACCGCTGTTTCCACGCCGAGATCGTCCGCAGCGGCGGCAACGAGATCCTCTCCCGCCTCTACGACCAGCTCCGCGACCGGCAGCTGCGCATGGGCGTCGCCGTGATGCACTCCCATCCCGACCGCATCGCCAAGACCCTCGCCGAGCACGAGGAGATCCTCGACGCGCTGCGCTCCGGCGACGCCGAGGCGGCCGTCGCGGTCGTCCACCGTCACGTCGGCTGGTTCTCGCACCTGGCGCGCGGGGAGGTCCGATGAGCTCGTCGTCCGCCCCGCTGCCGGGCGACCCTCCCTCGGGGGCCGGACGGCCCGCGCCCTCCCCCAGCCCCCGGCGGGCCATGGCGGTGTGGGGCATCGGCGTCTCGGTGTACTTCGTCGCCGTCATCTTCCGCACGTCGCTGGGCGTGGCCGGCCTGGACGCGGTCGAGCGGTTCCACGTCAACGCCTCCGCCCTGTCGACGTTCTCGATACTCCAGCTGCTGGTCTACGCGGGCATGCAGATACCCGTCGGCCTCCTGGTCGACCGGCTCGGCACCAAGCGGGTGCTGACCATCGGCGTCGTCCTGTTCACCGCCGGCCAGCTCGGCTTCGCCCTCTCCCCCTCCTACGGCACGGCGCTGGCCTCGCGCGCGCTGCTGGGCTGCGGCGACGCGATGACGTTCATCGCCGTACTGCGGCTCGGCGGGCGCTGGTTCCCGGCCCGGCGCGGCCCGCTGGTCGCGCAGCTCGCCGGTCTCGTCGGCATGGCCGGCAACCTCGTCTCGACCCTGGTGATCGCCCGGCTGCTGCACGGCGTCGGCTGGACGGCGGCGTTCGCGGGCAGCGCGCTGGCCGGAGTCGTCGTCCTCATCCTGCTCCTGCTGTTCCTGAGAGATCACCCCGAGGGCCACGAGCCCCCGCCCGTCCCGCACCGGGGCGCCTCCTACGTGCGCCGGCAGATCGCCGCCTCCTGGCGGGAGCCCGGCACGCGGCTCGGCCTGTGGGTGCACTTCACGACGCAGTTCCCGGCGATGGTGTTCCTGCTGCTGTGGGGCATGCCGTTCCTGGTGGAGGCCCAGGGCCTGTCGCGCGCCACCGCGGGCGAACTCCTCACCCTGGTCGTCCTGTCCAACATGGCGATCGGCCTGGTCTACGGCCAGATCGTCGCCCGGCACCACGAGGCCCGGCTCCCGCTGGCGCTGGGCACGGTCGGCACGACCGCCCTGCTGTGGGCGGCGACGCTGGCCTACCCCGCCGACCGCGCCCCGATGTGGCTGCTGATCGTGCTGTGCACGGTGCTCGGGGCGTGCGGCCCGGCGTCGATGATCGGCTTCGACTTCGCGCGGCCGGCGAATCCGCCGGAGCGGCAGGGCACGGCGTCCGGCATCACCAACATGGGCGGCTTCGTCGCCTCGATGACGACCCTGTTCGCCGTCGGTGTCCTGCTGGACGCGACGGGCGACGACTACACGGTGGCGTTCTCCGCGGTGTTCGTCCTCCAGGCCCTCGGCATCACCCAGATCCTCCGCCTGCGCGGACGCGCGGCCCGCAGGGAGCGCGAGCGGCTGGTCGCGAGCCGGGTGGAAACGGTGCACGTACCGGCGTGAGCCGACCCGGTTCGCGCCGGGCCGATGCACTCGGCAGGCCCCGGGCCGCCGCCGTCGTCACGCGCGGGAGCCGCGCACCCGTGAGGTGCGCGGCTCCCGCATGTGGTGCTCCCGGGCTACGCCCAGCTGATCAGCCGCTTCGGCTGTTCCAGGATCGCCGCCACGTCCGCCAGGACCTTCGAGCCCAGTTCCCCGTCCACCAGGCGGTGGTCGAAGGAGAGGGCCAGCGTGGTGACCTGACGCGGCTTCACCTTGCCCTTGTGGACCCACGGCTGGGGCTTGATCGCGCCCACCGCGAGGATCGCCGACTCGCCGGGGTTGAGGATCGGCGTGCCGGTGTCGACGCCGAAGACGCCGACGTTGGTGATGGTGACCGTGCCGCCCTGCATCGCGGCCGGGGAGGTCTTGCCGTCCCGCGCCGTGGACACCAGCTCGCCCAGGGACTCGGCCAGCTGCGGCAGGGTCTTGGCGTGCGCGTCCTTGATGTTCGGGACGATCAGGCCGCGCGGGGTGGCCGCCGCGATGCCCAGGTTGACGTAGTGCTTGACCACGATCTCCTGGTTCGCCTCGTCCCAGGACGCGTTGATGTCCGGGTTCCGCTTGATGGCGACCAGCAGGGCCTTGGCGATGAGGAGCAGCGGGTTCACGCGCAGGCCCGTGAACTCCTTGTCCTGCTTCAGCTCCTCGACCAGCTTCATGGTCCGCGTCACGTCGACCGTCACGAACTCCGTGACGTGCGGCGCGGTGAACGCGGAGCCCACCATCGCCGCGGCCGTCGCCTTGCGGACGCCCTTGACCGGGATGCGCGTCTCGCGCGCCGTGTCGTAGGAGACGGCGGGCGCGGCGGCCTGGGCCGGGACCGCCGGGGCGGCGGGCCGGACCTGCTGGGGCTCGGCCTGCTCCGGGGCCTGCGTCCGGGTGGCAGCGGCGTGCACGTCCTCGCGCGTGATGATGCCGTCCGGGCCGGACGGGATCACCGTGGCCAGGTCCACGCCCAGGTCCTTCGCCAGCTTGCGCACCGGCGGCTTCGCCAGCGGACGCGCCTGCCCGGCCGGGGCGGGGGCCTCGGCGGGGAGGGCGGTCGCCGCGGGTGCGCCGCCGTGGCCGTTCAGCTCGGACTGGATCGCCTTCGAGGCGTCCGCGGCCGCCGGCTCCGCGCCCTTGCGGGGGCGGCGCCGGGTGGCGGACGTCGAGACGCCGTAGCCGACGAGCACCGGCTGGCGGCCGGACCCCTCGGCCGCGGGCTCCTCGGCGGCGGGCTCCTCCACGGGCCGCTGCGGCTCGGCGGGCGCCTGCGCCGGGGCCTCGGCGGCGGGCGCGCCGCCCGCCACGTCGACCGCGATGATCGACGTGCCCACGTCGACCGTGGTGCCCTCGGGGAAGTGCAGCGCGCGGACCACTCCGTCGTAGGGGATGGGCAGTTCGACGGCGGCCTTGGCCGTCTCGACCTCGCACACCACCTGGCCGTCGGTGACCGTGTCACCGGGCTGGACGTACCACTTGAGGATCTCGGCCTCGGTGAGTCCCTCGCCCACGTCGGGCATCTTGAACTCGCGCACGGACGCTTGCGTCATCGTCGTCACGACCCTCTCCTCAGTACGCCAGCGAGCGGTCGACGGCATCGAGTACCCGGTCCAGGTCGGGCAGGTACGACTCCTCCAGGCGGGCGGGCGGGTACGGCGCGTGGTAGCCGCCGACCCGGATCACCGGGGCCTCCAGGTGGTAGAAGCAGCGCTCCGTGATGCGCGCGGCGATCTCCGCGCCCGAGCCGAAGAACACCGGCGCCTCGTGGACGACGACCAGACGGCGGGTCTTCTCGACCGACGCCTGGATGGCGTCGAAGTCCAGCGGGGACACCGAGCGCAGGTCCAGGACCTCCAGGGACTTGCCCTCCTCGGCGGCCGCGGCGGCGGCCTCCTGGCAGAGCTTCACCATCGGGCCGTAGGCGGCGAGGGTGAGGTCGGTGCCCTCGCGGACCACGCGCGCCTTGTGCAGCGGGTCGGGGATCGCCTCGGTCGAGACCTCGCCCTTGTCCCAGTAGCGGCGCTTGGGCTCGAAGAAGATCACCGGGTCGTCGCTCTGGATGGCCTGCTGCATCATCCAGTACGCGTCCGACGCGTTCGACGGGGAGACGATCTTCAGGCCGGCCACGTGCGCGAACAGCGACTCGGGGGACTCCGAGTGGTGCTCGACCGCGCCGATGCCGCCGCCGTAGGGGATGCGGACGACGACGGGCATCTTGACCTTGCCCAGCGAACGCGCGTGCATCTTCGCGAGCTGCGTGACGATCTGGTCGTACGCCGGGAAGACGAAGCCGTCGAACTGGATCTCCACCACGGGGCGGTAGCCGCGCAGGGCGAGGCCGATCGCCGTGCCGACGATGCCGGACTCGGCGAGCGGGGTGTCGATGACGCGGCTCTCGCCGAAGTCCTTCTGCAGGCCGTCCGTCACGCGGAACACGCCGCCGAGCTTGCCGACGTCCTCGCCCATGACGACGACCTTCGGGTCGGCCTCCAGGGCGCGGCGCAGCGACTCGTTGATCGCCTTGGCCAGGGCCATCTTCTCTGCCATGTCACTTACCCCCGTCTGCGTCCGCGAACGACGCCTGGTAGGCGGCGAACTGAGCCCGCTCCTCGTCCACGAGCGCGTGTCCGTCCGCGTACACGTTCTCGAAGATGGCGAAGTGGTCCGGGTCCGGCATGGCACGGACCGCCTCGCGCACTCGTTTGCCCAACGCCTCGCTCTCCGCTTCGAGTTCCGCGAAGAATCCCTCGTCCGCGTGGTTTGCGGACTCCAGGTGACGGCGAAGGCGCAGGATCGGGTCCTTCGCCTCCCAGGCGGCCCGCTCGTCGTCGTGCCGGTAGCGGGACGGGTCGTCGGAGGTGGTGTGGGCGCCCATGCGGTACGTGTACGCCTCGACCAGGGTGGGGCCCTCGCCGTTGCGGGCCCGCTCCAGGGCCCACTTGGTGACCGCGAGGGACGCGAGGACGTCGTTGCCGTCCACGCGCACGCCCGGGAAGCCGAAGCCCTGCGCGCGCTGGTACAGCGGCACGCGGGACTGCTTCTCGGTCGGCTCGGAGATCGCCCACTGGTTGTTCTGGCAGAAGAACACCACGGGCGCGTTGTAGACCGCGGAGAAGGTGAACGCCTCGGCCACGTCGCCCTGGCTGGAGGCGCCGTCGCCGAAGTAGGCGATGACGGCCGAGTCGGCGCCGTCCTTGGCGACGCCCATGGCGTAGCCCGTGGCGTGCAGCGTCTGCGAGCCGATGACGATCGTGTACAGGTGGAAGTTGTTGCCGTTCGGGTCCCAGCCGCCGTTGTTGACGCCGCGGAACATGCCGAGCAGGTTCGTCGGGTCGACGCCGCGGCACCAGGCCACGCCGTGCTCACGGTAGGTCGGGAAGACGTAGTCGTCGTCGCGCAGCGCGCGGCCGGAGCCGATCTGGGCGGCCTCCTGGCCGAGCAGCGAGGCCCACAGGCCCAGCTCGCCCTGGCGCTGCAGGGCGGTGGCCTCGGCGTCGAAGCGGCGGGTGAGCACCATGTCGCGGTACAGACCGCGGAGCTCGTCGGGGGTGATGCCGGCGACGTACTTGTCGAACTCGGCGTTCTTCACGCGCTTGCCCTCGGGCGTCAGCAGCTGCACGAGCTGGGGCTCGTCGCTCTTCTTGGCGCGCGTCGTGCTGGTGGTGCGCTTGGCGCCGGTGGTGCCGGCTTTGCTTCCGGCGCTGCGTCGCGGCTTGGGCGCGGCAGTGCTCTCCACGGTCACGTGTGCTCCTCCGTCGGTCCGGCCCCGGGGTTGCCGGTAGGCCAGTGCGGCTCACCTGATCTGGACCTACGGGCACGGGGTGGGTGCCACTCGGCCGGGAACAGGCGTGACAGGTGCCCCGGCGAGCGCCCTGCAAGAATCACGTTACCCAGTGCTCCACATTTCTGTGAAACCCCTCTTGACCTGCGTTTTTCCTTGGATTTCCAAGTATTTTCGGTTGGAGATCCAAGTACCTCGCAGATACCGGGAGCAGCCGCTGGTCACGGCACTGGTCACAGCCTTGCAGGGGGCCGGAACAACGGCACGTTATCCCGCGCACCCCGGGCACGGGAAGAGCCAGTATGTGAGACTGACCCCGTGGGCGAAGACGGAAAAATCAGGGTATTTCTCCTCGATGACCATGAGGTCGTGCGCCGGGGCGTGCGGGAATTGCTCGCCGGCGAGGACGACATCGAGGTGGTCGGCGAGGTGGGCACGGCCGCCGACGCGCTGGCCCTGATCCCGGCCGGCCGCCCCGACGTGGCGGTCCTGGACGTGCGCCTTCCGGACAGCAGCGGTGTCGAGGTGTGCCGCGACATCCGCTCCCGGGACGAGTCCGTCAAGTGCCTGATGCTGACGTCGTTCGCCGACGACGAGGCCCTCTTCGACGCGATCGTGGCGGGCGCCTCGGGCTATGTCCTGAAGGCCATCCGGGGCACGGAGCTGCTGGCCGCCGTGCGCGACGTGGCCGCCGGGAAGTCCCTGCTCGACCCGGTCGCCACCGCGCGCGTGCTGGAGCGGCTGCGGGACGGCGGCGGCCCGCGCGAGGACGACCGGCTCGCGGACCTCACCGCGCAGGAGCGCCGCATCCTCGAACTGATCGGGGAGGGGCTCACCAACCGGGCGATCGGCGAACGCCTGAATCTCGCCGAGAAGACGATCAAGAATTACGTCTCCAGTCTGCTGGCGAAACTCGGAATGCAGCGGCGCTCCCAGGCCGCCGCGTACGTGGCGCGGGTCCAGGCGGAGAAGCGCTGAGCGCGGGGCGGGGAGGCTGTTCGGGACTTATGTCCCGGTCTTCCGGGGCCCGTCGCCTCTGTCGCCGCCGTTCGCGGCGCGCGCACAGTGGGTGCATGCCCTCCGACGAACAGCTCGCCGTCGGTCTGCTCGGCCGCACCGCGTACGGCCGGGTGGCCGCGAGCCTGCGCGCCCTGCCGTTCCTGGCCTTCGCCCGGCACATCGTGGTGGACGGCAGGATCCTGCTGCGCATGCCCCGCAGCTGCGGCTACCACCGGGCCTGCGCGGGGAGCGTCGTCGCGTACGGCTCCGACAACCTGAGCAGCGCGCGGCCCGGTGAGGACGCGTGGTCCGTGCAGATCGTCGGCCGCTGCGAGGCGCACGAGCCGACCCCGACCGAACTCGAGCGGTTCGGACCGGCGCCCCGACTGGTGGACGGCGAGCCGTTCGAGCCGGTGTACCTGCGTCTGGAGCCCAGCTTCTGCAGCGTGCACATCGCGGAAGGCGTGCTCGAACGCCACTTCCGCAGCACAGTGTGACCGATTGCGACTGCGCGCGACTGTCTGTGACAACGCGCAGCTCACAGGCTCGTTCCGTGCCCTAGCATTCGGCGCGTGCCGCCATTACGTGTACCACCCATTGTGTCCCACGCGCCCCCGTTGGGCGCCCTCCTCAGCCGCTTCGCCGCCGGCTCCCCGCTCACCTGCGAGCCCGTCGACCAAGGGCTGCTGAACCGCGGCTACCGCCTGTGCACGACCCGCGGCCGCTACTTCCTCAAGCACCACTTCGACCCGGACACCGCCGACCCCGCCGCGATCGCCCGCCAGCACCGGGCCACGCAGCGCCTGGCCGACCTCGGCGTCCCGGTCGCCCCGCCGCTGCCCGGGCGCGACGGGCGTACGGTCGCCGTCGTCGGCGGCTCCGCGTACGCGCTGCACCCCTGGGTCGACGGCCGCCACCGCCACGGCGGCCAGCTCGGCGCCGCCCAGTGCGGCCGCCTCGGCGCGCTCCTGGGGGTGGTGCACGCCGGACTGGAGCGCGTGATGCCGGCGCGCGAGAAGGACACGGGAGCGCGCGCCCCGGAAACCGCCCCGGGCGGCTCCCCCGACGCCTCCGACGCCCCTGATGCCTCCGACCCCCGCGCGGAGAGCGCCGACCCCGACGACACGTTCGCGCTCATCGACGACCTCCTGGCCCGGGTGCGCCGCCACCAGCCGGCCGACTCCTTCGACGAGCTGGCCCGCCACCGCCTCCTGGAGCGGCGCGCGCTCCTGGAACGGCACGCCGGCCGACGCCCGCCGCGCGGCGGTTCGGTGGGCTGGGTGCACGGGGACTTCCACCCGTTCAACGTCCTCTACAAGGACGACGCTCCCGTGGCGATCGTCGACTGGGACCGGCTCGGCGTGCAGCCCCGCGCGGAGGAGGCCGTACGCGCCGCCGCGATCTTCTTCGTCCGCCCCGCCGGCACGCTCGACCTGCCGAAGGTGCGCGCCTACGCGCGCGCGTACCGGCGGACCACCGGGGCGACGCCCTCCGAACTCGCCGCGGCCGTGCACCGCGTGTGGTGGGAGCGCCTGAACGACTTCTGGATGCTGCGCTGGCACTACGAGCGCGGCGACACCCGCGCGGACCCGCAGTTCCCCGCGGCGTCGGCGCTCGCGGTGTGGTGGACGCGGGAGTACGACGCCGTGTGCGACGCGTTCGCGGACTGAGCGGCGCGTCGGCGACCCGCTCCACCGTGCCGTAAACGGCACGCGCGCGTGGAGCCCGTTTCCGGACCGCACGCGCGCGTGTGCGAGTTGGCAGGGGCGGTCAGCCGTCGCTGCCGACAGTGCCGCCAAGTGTCCCGCCCGTGGGCGGCGGCTCCTCCGTGTCCGGCGGCGGCGTGGGCGACTCGTCGTCGCTGGGCGGGTCGTCGCTCGGTGCCGTGGTCGGCGCCTCCGTCGTCGGCTCCTCGCTCGGCTCGTCCGTGTGGCTCGGCGACGGCGTGAACGACGGCGTCGAGGACGGCGTCCAGTCGGGGTCGGTCCCCGTCCCGCTGTCCTGGTCCGTGTCCGAGTCCGTCGGTTCCTCCGACGCGTCGTCGCTCGGCGTCTCGCTGGCCTTCTCGTCCTTGGTGGTCTGCGACGTCGTCGGCGACTGCGTCGTACCGGGCCCGCCGCCGTTCCCGTCGCCCTTGTTGAGGGCCAGCGCGACGCCCGCCGCGATGGCGATCACCGCGAGCACGGCGAGGATCCAGAGCTTGCCGCGCCCGCTGCCCTGGTTGCCGCGCCCCTCGAAGCCGCCGTCGTCGCCGCCCCCGTACCCGGCGGGCAGGATCGGCTGCGGGATCTGCGCCGTCCCGGAGGCGTCGGGGTGCGGCATCGCGGCCGTGCCGGCGAAGCCCGCGGCCGGGGTGTGCCGGCCGTCGTGCATGTCGACCGGGCCGGTGTTCCAGGTCCCGGTGTGACCGCCCTGGTCGTACAGCATCTGCAGGCCGTACTGGACCAGGCCGCGCATCTCCTCGGCGGTCTGGAAGCGGTCGTCCGGGTCCTTCGCCAGCGAGCGCATGACGAGGCCGTCGAGCTCGGGCGGGCAGCCGTCGGAGGCCTCCGAGGGCGGCGTCGGGATGTCCTGGACGTGCTGGTAGACCACCGACAGCGGCGTCTCGCCGGTGAACGGCGGGCGCAGCGCGAGGAGTTCGTACAGCAGGCAGCCCGTGGCGTACAGGTCGGAGCGGTGGTCGACGGCCTTGCCGAGCGCCTGCTCCGGGGAGAGGTACTGCGGGGTGCCCATGACCATGCCGGTCTGCGTCATCGTCGTGGACGCCCCGTGCAGGGCGCGCGCGATGCCGAAGTCCATGACCTTCACGGCGCCGTTGTGCGTGATGATGACGTTGGCGGGCTTGATGTCGCGGTGCACGATGCCGTGCTGGTGCGAGTAGGCCAGCGCCTCCAGGACGCCCGAGACGATGATCAGGGCCTGCTCGGGGCCGGGCGCCTCGGCGTTCAGCAGCAGGTCGCGGATCGTGCGGCCCTCGACGATCTCCATCACGATGTACGGCACCGACTGGCCGCCCACGACGTCTTCACCGGAGTCGTACACGGCGACGATCGCGTGGTGGTTGAGGCCGGCCACCGACTGTGCCTCGCGCGTGAAGCGGGCCTTGGAGACCGGGTCCTCGGCGAGGTCGGCGCGCAGCAGCTTGACCGCCACGGTGCGCCCGAGACGGACGTCCTCGGCCGCGAACACCTCGGCCATGCCGCCCCGGCCGAGCCTGCGGGTCAGCCGGTACCGGCCGTCCCCGACCAGCCCGCCGTTGCCCCAGTGCTCCGGCGCGTCTGACGTACCGCCGCCAGTCGCCTCGGGGTCGGACGGGCCCTGAGCGCGCTGCTGCTGTGCCATCAGTCCTCGCCGTCGTTTCTGCCCGCGGTGCGCGCGGTGTTGTTACGGTCTCCGTCGGCCACGCTACAGCCTCCGCGCAAGGCTCCGGTGCGAGACGGAGGCCGGGGGCGGGCATGAGACGGACCGGCCATCAAACCGGCCGCGCGTCCGGTAGTGCAAATTCTGTGTACCGGGAGTACGGCCGCTGTAACGCTTCCGCGACGCTTCTTTCGCGTACGGTCACGGAACGGGCACTGAGCTTGACGTGTCAGTGCCCTGGGGCAGACTTGGCCGGGAATAGCACATTGGATCACTGACAAGGGCCACCGACACAAGCCGGCGCCTGAAGGGCCATGGGGGACGCAGAACGATGAGCCAGGACGGCGCACAGGGCCGGTACGCGGGGCGCGCGCTCGCCGGCGGCCGCTATCAGCTGCGCGACTTGCTCGGCGAGGGCGGCATGGCCTCGGTGCATCTCGCGTACGACAGCGTGCTGGACCGCCAGGTCGCGATCAAGACACTCCACACCGAGCTGGGCCGCGAGCAGGCCTTCCGCGAGCGTTTCCGCCGCGAGGCCCAGGCCGTGGCGAAGCTCACGCACACGAACATCGTCTCGGTCTTCGACACCGGCGAGGACGACCTCGACGGCATGACCACGCCGTACATCGTCATGGAGTACGTCGAGGGCCGCCCCCTCGGCTCGGTGCTCGACGAGGACGTGCGGCAGTACGGCGCGATGCCCGCCGACAAGGCGCTGAAGGTCACCGCCGACGTGCTCGCCGCGCTGGAGATCAGCCACGAGATGGGCCTGGTCCACCGGGACATCAAGCCGGGCAACGTGATGGTGACCAAGCGCGGCGTCGTCAAGGTCATGGACTTCGGCATCGCGCGCGCCATGCAGTCGGGCGTCACGTCGATGACGCAGACCGGCATGGTCGTCGGCACCCCGCAGTACCTGTCGCCGGAGCAGGCCCTCGGCCGCGGCGTCGACGCCCGCTCCGACCTGTACTCGGTCGGCATCATGCTGTTCCAACTGGTCACCGGGCGGCTGCCGTTCGACGCGGACTCGCCGCTCGCGATCGCGTACGCGCACGTGCAGGAGGAGCCGGTCACGGCGTCCACCATCAACCGCGCGCTGCCGCCGGCCGTGGACGCGCTGATCACCCGCGCGCTGAAGAAGAACCCGAACGAGCGCTTCCCGAGCGCCGAGGCGATGCGCACCGAGTGCCTGCGCGTGGCGGCGTCGTTCCAGCCCGCGGCGCCGAGCATCGTGCCGGGCGCGCAGACGTCGAGCGGCGCGGGCGTCGGCTCGGCGGTGTTCCCGCCGGTCGACCAGAGCACGCCGGCGCCGTCGGGCCACGTCCAGACGCCGTACCAGCCGCAGACCCCGCACCACCAGTACGGCGCGCCGACGCCCACGCCGACGCCGTCCCCGGCGTACGGCTACCCGCAGCAGGGCGGCTACCAGGCCTCGACCCCGCCGCCGTACAACATCACGCCTCAGCACTCGACGTCGGTCGGCTCCTCGGGCGGCGGCAGGAACAACAAGCCGGTCATCATCGGCTCGATCGCGGTGTCGGTGGTGGCGGTCGTCGGCCTGATCGTGGCGCTCACCATGAACGGCGGCGACGACAAGGACCCCACGACGGGCGGCGGCAGCAGCACCGCGAGCGTCGAGGCGTCCCCGACGAAGGGGGCGGGCTACCGCGGTCCGGACACCTCGAAGACCATCGAGACGGACGAGTGCACGGAGCCGCAGGAGGCGTACAACGACCCCGACAAGGTCAAGCTTCCCAACTTCAAGTTCAAGTACATCCAGTCGGTCAAGGAGTGCGCCCAGGCCGCCGGCTGGCAGCTGAAGATCGAGAAGGTCGACGAGAACACGTTCGGTGAGGGATCCGTCCGGGACCAGTTCCCGCCGGCCGGCACGGACGTCGACCCGGACGACGTACCGGAGATCACCCTGAAGGTGTCGACGGGCTACCCGCCGGCCTCCTGACGGAGGAACGACAGGGGTGAGGGCCCGCGGCGACGCCAAGTCGCCGCGGGCCCTCACCCGTTGAGAACCTCTTGCCGGAACGCCCCTACAGGTACGGCCCGCCCGAGCGGCCGCCCGGGTGGTCTTCCTCGCCCTCGTGGCCGACGCCCGGCGGGAGGGCGCGGCGCATGCTCTCCAACTGGGCCCGCGCCGCCATCTGCTGGGCGAACAGCGTGGTCTGGATCCCGTGGAAGAGGCCCTCCAGCCAGCCCACCAACTGGGCCTGCGCGATCCGCAGTTCCGCGTCGCTCGGGGTCGCCTCGTCCGTGAAGGGCAGGGAGAGCCGCTCCAGCTCCTCGACGAGCTCCGGTGCCAGACCGTCCTCCAGCTCCTTGACCGAGCTGGCGTGGATCTCCTTCAGCCGGACCCGGCTGGCCTCGTCCAGGGGAGCCGCGCGCACCTCCTCCAGGAGCTGCTTGATCATGCTGCCGATGCGCATGACCTTCGCAGGCTGCTCCACCTGCTCCGTGACCGGGATCTCGCGGGAGTCCTCGTCTCCGTTGCCGCCGCTGAGCGCCATGCCGTCCTGGCCGACAACCAGGATCTGCGGGTTCTCCGGCGACCTTTCGTTCCTCGGCATCTCCATGCCGCCATTCTCTCGCACCGGACACGTCGTCACGGCCGTGCCCCCGGAGAAGCGTGATCAATCCGTTGGCGGGTCGTCGGCGGGTCCGGGAATGCCGAATATTTCCGGCGATGTGAAGCTTGTACGGTGACTCCCTGGCTGCGCACACTCCGGGCGACGGCACTGCTGGCCGCCCTGACCTCGGGTGCGCTGGTGGCGCCGTCCGCACCCGGCGACGCGGGCCCGGCGTACGCCGCGGAACTGTCGCCCCGTGCGGGCCTGTCCCACGCCGCCGCCTCGTCTCGCCGTGGCGGGCTGCCGGGCGCCGCCGAGCCGACGCCCGGCAGCAGGCCGTCCTCGGCGCCCGGGCCTCGCGCGACGCCGGGACCCCGGTCGTCCGCGCCGGCCTCCGCGCCCGCCGTCCCCCACGCGTCCGCGTCCGCTTCCTCGTCCGCCTCCGCTCCGGACTCGGGCACCCGCCCTGCCGCCGCGTCCCGGCCCAGGACCGCCTCACCGTCCGAGCGGCCGGAACGGGAGGAGCGGGAGGAGCGGGAGGAGCGGGAGGAGCGGGAGGAGCGGGAGGAGCGGGAGGAGCGGCCGAAACAGGAGGAGCAGGGCGAGCGACGGGACGAGCGCGGTGAGTCGGCCGGCGCCGTGCCGCCCTCACGTGCCGGAAGCCTCCCCGGTGAGGGACGGAAGCGGCCCGGACGACAGGCGGAGCCCCGGGAGAAGCGGCGCGAGCCCGCCGAGCCGCGGCCCAGCGGCGCAGCCGACAACGCAACCGGCGACAGCCGCGACGGCGGCGTCTCCGCGGAATCGCACGCCACCGCCGTACCCGGGGACGGTTCCGCGCAGGACACCGTGCCGGTGCCGTCGCAGACCGTGCGGGGCACGACCGCGCCACAGGCCGCCCCGCACGCCGAGCGCGCCGTCGGACCGCCGCTGCGGATCCTGCCCCTGGGCAGCGGACTCGTCCTCATCGGACTCGGCCTGGGACTCGCCTTCCTCGGCCTGCGACTGCGCCGCGTCTGATGCCCGGTACCAGGACGTACTCGCACCTCAGGCGCCAGGACGTGCCCGGACGTCACACGTCAGGCGCCAGGCGCGCCCGCGCGGCGGACGGGACCTGCGGACACGGCCTACGGCACCAGCAGCAGCACCTTTCCGACGTGGCCGCTCTCCTCCAGGACCCGGTGGGCGGCGGCCGCCTCCGGCATCGGGATCTCGCGGTCGACGACCGGGCGCACATGACCCCCGTCGATCAACGGCCAGACGTGCTCGCGTACGGCCGCGACGATCGCCGCCTTCTCCTCCAGCGGACGGGCCCGCAGCGACGTCGCGCTGATGGCGGCCCGCTTGCGCAGCAGCGCGCCGATGTTCAGCTCGGCCTTGACGCCGCCCTGCATGCCGATGATCGCGAGGCGGCCGTTGACGGCGAGGGCCTGGACGTTGCGGTCCAGGTACTTGGCGCCCATGTTGTCGAGGATGACGTCGGCACCCGCCCCGTGCGTGGCCTTCTTGACCTCGGCGACGAAGTCCTGCTCCCGGTAATTGACCAGGATGTCCGCGCCGAGCCGGGCGCACTGCTCCAGCTTCTCCGGCGTGCCCGCCGTGACGGCGACCTTGGCGCCGACGGCCTTGGCGAGCTGGATGGCCATCGTGCCGATGCCGCTGGAGCCGCCGTGCACGAGCAGCGTCTCGCCGGGGCGCAGGTGGGCGATCATGAAGACGTTCGACCAGACCGTGCAGACCACCTCGGGCAGCGCCGCGGCCCGCGTCAGGCCCACGCCCTTGGGCACGGGCAGCAGCTGCCCGGCCGGTACGGCGACCTTCTCGGCGTAGCCGCCACCGGACAGCAGCGCGCACACCTCGTCGCCGACGGCCCAGCCGGCCACGCCGGTGCCGATCGCGGCGATCCGCCCGGAGCACTCGAGGCCGGGGTAGGGGGAGGCGCCGGGCGGCGGGTCGTAGAAGCCCTGTCGCTGCAGGATGTCGGCCCGGTTGACGGCGCCGGCCGCCACCTCGACCAGGACCTCGCCCTCGCCGGGCACCGGGTCGGGGACCTCGTCCCACACCAGCGCCTCGGGCCCACCAGGTTCGGGAATCGTGATCGCATACATGGGCAGGACGCTACCCCCAGGGCCCTGTTCCGCTACCTCCCCCGGCACCGCGGTCCTGCGTCCGTGGTCGCAGGCCGCTGGGCCCTTCGACCGGTTTGCGGCGAAAACCATGTGCGCGAGCGATGAGTTTGAGCGACGGTGAAAGTCTCCCCATGCGTAGCCCAGCTCGCGGAAGGACCCTCAGCATGAGCACTCAGACGTCCGGCCTGGCCATCGAGACAGCGGGCCTGGTGAAGACCTTCGGCGAGACCCGGGCCGTCGACGGTGTCGACCTGTCCGTGCCGGCGGGCACGGTCTACGGGGTCCTCGGCCCGAACGGCGCCGGCAAGACCACCACCGTGAAGATGCTCGCCACCCTGCTGCGGCCCGACGGCGGCCAGGCGCACGTCTTCGGCCACGACGTCGTGCGCGAGGCGGACGAGGTGCGCGGCCGGGTCAGCCTCACCGGGCAGTACGCGTCCGTGGACGAGGACCTCACCGGCCCGGAGAACCTCGTCCTGCTGGCCCGGCTCCTCGGGCACGGCAAGAAGGCCGCCCGGGACCGCGCGGGCCTGCTGCTGGAGGCCTTCGGCCTCGCGGACGCGGCGGCGAAGCAGGTCAAGCACTACTCGGGCGGCATGCGGCGCCGTATCGACATCGCCGCGTCCATCCTCAACACCCCCGACCTGCTCTTCCTGGACGAGCCGACGACCGGCCTCGACCCGCGCAGCCGCAACCAGGTGTGGGACATCGTCCGCGCGGTCGTCGCCCAGGGCACGACTGTGCTGCTGACCACGCAGTACCTGGACGAGGCCGACCAGCTGGCGTCCCGGATCGCCGTCATCGACAGCGGCAAGGTCATCGCCGAGGGCACGAAGGGCGAGCTGAAGGCGTCCGTCGGCGCCGGCACCGTCCATCTGCGGCTGCGCGACGCCCAGCAGCGCGAGCTCGCGGCCGACGTCCTGCTGCGCGCCCTGGACGCGCGCGTGCAGCCCGAGCCCGACCCGTTGGCACTGACGGCCCGCCTCGGCTCGGCCGCCGGACAGGACACCGCGGCCGAGCAGGCCGCCCGCGCGCTCGGCGAACTGGCCCGCGCGGGCGTCACCGTCGACAACTTCTCGCTGGGCCAGCCCAGCCTGGACGAGGTGTTCCTCGCCCTCACCGGACACGACACCCACGACGGGCAGGGCGCCCGCGACGCGAAGGACGAGGTGGCGGCATGAGCACCGCGACGACCCCGGAGACCACGGAACTCGCCCCGGTCAGGGCCGAGTCGCTGACCGCGCTGCTCGTGGCCAAGGAGCGCCCGCCGCGCCCCAGCGCGCTGTCGGCCTCGCTGACGTTCGGCTGGCGGGCGATGCTGAAGATCAAGCACGTGCCGGAGCAGTTGTTCGACGTCACGGCGTTCCCGATCATGATGGTGCTGATGTACACGTACCTGTTCGGCGGGGCGCTGGCCGGGTCGCCGAAGGAGTACATCCAGTTCCTGCTGCCGGGCATCCTCGTGATGTCCGTCGTGATGATCACGATGTACACCGGCGTCTCGGTGAACACGGACATCGAGAAGGGCGTCTTCGACCGCTTCCGCAGCCTGCCGATCTGGCGCCCGTCGACGATGGTCGGCTATCTGCTGGGCGACGCCCTGCGGTACGCCATCGCGTCGGTCGTGATGCTCACCGTCGGCCTCATCCTCGGCTACCGGCCCGACGGCGGGGTGGGCGGTGTGCTCGCCGGGATCGCGCTGCTGATCGTCTTCTCGTTCGCGTTCTCGTGGATCTGGACGATGTTCGGGCTGATGCTGCGCACCGAGAAGTCGGTCATGGGCGTCAGCATGATGGTGATCTTCCCGCTCACCTTCCTGTCCAACGTCTTCGTGGACCCGAGGACCATGCCGGGCTGGCTCCAGGCCTTCGTCAACAACAGCCCGGTCACCCATCTCGCGTCCGCCGTGCGCGGCCTGATGGCGGGCGACTGGCCGGCCGCCGAGGTCGCCTGGACGCTGGGCTGGTCGGCCCTGCTCGTGCTCGTCTTCGGACCGATCACGATGCGCCTCTACAACCGCAAGTAGGTCAGTCCTGCGGGATCGGCCGGGCGTCGGGCGCGACCTGCGTGCCCGGCGTCGCCCGCACGATGGTGATGAGCCGGTCCGTCAACTCCACCGCCCCGACGGCCGGATCGTCGTACCCGAGCACCCGATGCCCCCGTACGACGCTCAGCACGAGGTCGTCGATCTGCCGCGGCGACTTGCCCACCTCGGCCTTTATCGCCGGCCGCTCCACGATGTCGAGCCCGCTGCCCTGCTGGATGAGGTCCTCCATCACCATGCCGGCGGCGGGGCTCAGCACGGACAGGCCGAGCAGTCGTCCGGCGGCGCTGGCGCTGGTGATGACCGCGTCGGCGCCGGACTGCTTCAGCAGCGGCGCGTTCTCCTCCTCGCGCACGGCGGCCACGATCTTGGCGCCCCGGTTCATCTGCCGGGCCGTCAGCGTGACCAGCACGGCCGTGTCGTCGCGCTGCGTCGCGATGATGATCTGCCGCGCCCGGTGCACCTCGGCCCGGCGCAGCACCTCACTGCGCGTCGCGTCGCCGACGACGCCCGCGTAGCCGTAGGCGCTCGCCGCGTCGATCGCCTTGGCGCTGGGGTCGACCACCACGACCTGTTCCTTCTTCAGCCCCGTCGCACACACGGTCTGGATCGCCGACCGGCCCTTGGTGCCGAAGCCGATGACGACGGTGTGATCGCGCAAGGTGGACCTCCAGCGGTTCAGTCGCCACTCCTCCCGCGTGCGTTCGGTGAGGGCTTCGAGCGTGGTGCCGACCAGGATGATCAGGAACAGCACGCGCAGCGGCGTGATGACGAAGATGTTGGTGAGCCGGGCGGCGTCACTGACCGGGGTGATGTCGCCGTATCCGGTGGTGGAGAGCGTGACGGTCGCGTAGTAGAAGGCGTCGAGGAGATCGACGGAGTGGTCGGAGTTGTCGTTGTAGCCCTCGCGGTCGACGTACACGATCAGCGCGGTCGCCACGAGGACCACCAGCGCTATGGACAGCCGCTTGAGGACCTGGCGGATCGGGTGCTCCACCATCTTCCGCGGGAGCTTCACCCGGTGGGTCACGAACTGCTCGTCCGCCTGGCGGGCGATCGCATCCTGGCCCGGAAGTTTCACGTGAAACACACTCCGATTCCGCCGGTGGCCCAAGGCAGGTCGAGCAGTTCCGTCTCCTGTCCCGGCTTCGCGCCACCCGGCGGTACGACGGCGAGGGCGTCGGCCGCCGCGATGCCGCGCAGCATCGCCGGTCCGTTGAAGTGGAGCGGGACCGCGTTGTCGCCGCGCAGGGCGACGGGGACGAGCCGGGTGTCGTGGGGGTGCCCGTGGACCGCGTCCCGCAGGGGCAGCGTGTACGGCTCCGGGGCCGGTCGCGCCGCCAGGGTCCGCAGCAGCGGCTCGGCCAGGGTGAGCAGGCCGGACACCGCCGCGAGCGGGTTGCCGGGCAGGCCGACGAGATGCCGGTCGTCCGTGATGCGGGCCAGGAGCATCGGGTGGCCGGGGCGCACCTTGACGCCGTCCACGAGGAGTTCGGCGCCGATGCGGCTCAGGACGGGGTGGACGTGGTCGACGGGGCCCGCGGCGGTGCCGCCGGTGGTGACGACGACGTCGGCGTCGGAGGTGGTGAGCGCCTGGTGCAGTGCCTCGGCGTCGTCCCCGAGCCGCCGGACGGCGGTGACGTCGGCGCCGAGCGCCCGCAGCCAGGGCCCCAGCAGAGGGCCGAGGGCATCACGGATCAGGCCGTCGTGCGGCAGGCCCTCGGTGAGCAGCTCGTCACCGAGGACGAGGACCTCGACGCGCGGGCGGGGCACGGCGGTCAGGGCGTCGTACCCGGCGGCGGCCGCCAGGCCGAGGACGGCCGGGGTCACGAGGGTGCCGGCGGGCAGGAGGTGGTCGCCGCTGCGGCACTCCTGGCCGCGGGGGCGGATGTCCTGGCCGTGCACGACGTCCCGGGTGGCGTGCAGCGTGCCCTTGGCGTCGGTGCGGCCGTGCTCGGAGCGCAGCACGGCGGTGGTGTCGGACGGGATGCGGGCGCCGGTCGCGATCCGCACGGCCTGGCCGTCGGTGAGCCGCTCCTGCCGCGCGTGCCCGGCGAGCACACCCTCGTCCCGTACGTCCCAGGGGCCGGGCCCGGCGACGGCCCAGCCGTCCATCGCGGACGTGTCGAAGGACGGCAGGTCGGTGAGGGCGGCGAGGGGCACGGCCAGGGTCAGTCCCAGCGCGGCGTCGAGCGGGACGGAGACGGGGCCGCGGCGGGAGCCGGGACGCGGGGCGCGTGCGGCGGCAGCGCGGGCCTCCGGCCAGGGGGTGGCGTGGTGACGGTCGGGTGCGGTCCGCCCGCCCGGCGACGCCGACGGCATGCCGGAAGGAGCGCGCGCGGGCTCGGGGCCGCCTGCTTCCTTCACGAGGGCGAGCGCCTCCTCGACGTCGAGATCGTCGGCCTCGCGGCCGTCCCGGGTGTCGTGCGCGGTCATCCGGCGTCCGGCCGGGCGTCTGTGCCGGTCCCGCCTGCACCGGACTCGGGCGCCGGCGCGGTGTCCTTGGCGTCCGGGCCGTCCGCGGTGTTCTCGGCAGCCCAGCGCTCCGCGAGCGCCACGGCCTTGCGGGCTGCCTCGGCGACGGCTTCGGGGCCGCCGCCCGCCCGCGCGGCGGCGTAGCCGACGAGGAAGGTGGTCAGCGGCGCGGCGGGCCGGGCCACGCCGTGGGCGGCGTCACGGGCCAGGTCGAGCAGGCCGCGGGTGTCGACGTCCAGGTCGATGCCCAGCTCGTCCTTGACTGCGGAGATCCATTCGTCCAACACGTGCTCATGCTCCCTGATGCGTGACCGGGCAGTGGCGATGTCGTCCCAGGTGTCGCAGTCGAAGGACGCTACAGGGTCCGGGACACGGGTGAGTTGGAGGCCCCCGGTGAGACGGCGCAGGGGCAGGCCGGCGAGGCCGCCGTGCCGGGCGGTGAGCGCGGCGAGGTCCCGGCGCAGAGCGGCGGACCGGTACGCGGCGACGAGGGGTTGGTCGCGGCCGTCGGCGTCGGTGAGCAGCGCGCCGTCGGCGTCGCCCGCCCGCAGCGCGGCCAGCAGTCGTCCGACCGTCGCCGGGGCGAGGAAGGGCAGGTCGGCGGAGAGCACCACGACGTGATCGGCGCCGGTGTGCCGCAGCCCGGCGTCTAGGGCGGCCAGCGGACCGCCGCCGGGCGGCTCCTCGCGGGCCCAGGCCACGGGACGGGCCGTGGGCCGGGGATCGGCGACGACGACGGTGGCGCGGGCGTCGGCACAGGCGGTCAGAACGCGGTCGAGCAGCGCCCGTCCGCCGACCCGCACGCCGGGCTTGTCGGCACCGCCGAGCCGCCGAGCGGCACCGCCGGCCAGCACGACGGCGTCGTACGCGGCGGGGTCCGGCCGCAGGGCGGGGCGGGGACCGGGGCCGGGGGCGCCGGGGGGCTCGTACGCGGTCACCCCCCCGAGTATGGGCGCCGGAAGGATCATTGCCACCCCCCACGCGCAGCATGCGGACACATGTGCCGTGCCGTCCACGCCATGCGGGGTCTCGGGAGGGGGCGCGGCGGGGGCGTCGCGCGGCGCCCCCGCCCTCACCTCACAGGGTCCGCAGCAGCACCGCCGGCTGCTCCACGCAGTCGGCGACGTACCGCAGGAAGCCGCCCGCCGTGCCGCCGTCGCACACCCGGTGGTCGAAGGTGAGCGACAGCTGGACGACCTGCCGCACCGCCAGCTCGCCCTCGTGCACCCACGGCTTGGGGACGATGCGGCCGACGCCGAGCATGGCGGCCTCGGGGTGGTTGATGATCGGCGTGGAGCCGTCGACGCCGAAGACCCCGTAGTTGTTCAGCGTGAAGGTGCCGCCGGTGAGATCACCCGGTGTCAGGGTCCCGGCGCGGGCCGACTCGGTCAGCCGCGCGAACTCCGCGGTCAGCGCCTCGGCGTCGCGCGCGTGCGCGTCCCGGACGACCGGCACGACCAGGCCGCGGTCGGTCTGGGCGGCGAAGCCCAGGTGCACGTGGTCGAACCGCACGACCTCCCTCGCGGCCATGTCCACCGTGGAGTTGAGCTCCGGGAAGCGGGCCAGGGCGGCGGTGCAGATCCGGGCCAGCAGCGCGACCAGGGAGATCTTCGGCCCGCCCGCGGCGTTCATCGCGGTGCGCGCCCGCATCAGCTCCGTGGCGTCCGCGTCCACCCAGCAGGTGGCGTCCGGGATCTCGCGCCTGCTGCGGGACAGCTTGTCGGCGACGGCTCCGCGAACGCCCTTGAGCGGTGTGCGGACCCCGCCGTGCGCGGGCGGCGCGGACGACGGCGAGGACGCCACGCGCGTGTGCGGCTCGGCCGACGGCTGCGCCGGGCGCTCCTGCGCGGCGGCGGCCCGCAGCGCGTACTCCACGTCGGCCCGCAGGATCAGCCCGTCCGGTCCCGAACCGGTCAGCTCCCGGAGGTCGAGGCCGTTCTCCCGGGCCAGGCGCCGGACCAGCGGCGAGATCACCGGGACGGGACCGTCGGCCGGCTCGGCGGAGGACCCGGCCCGCCCGTTGGACGCCGCGACCGGACCGACGGGTCCCGCCGCGGCCGGGGCGGCATCACGCGGACGCCCGTTCGCCGCACCGGCGGTCCCGGGCGCGCTCGCTCCCGAGGTCCCGGAGGCGGCGGACGCCGGCTGTGCCGGGCGGACCCTGCGCCTGCGCGCCGGTGCCTCCGAGGTGCCGTATCCGACCAGGACGTTGCCCGATCCCGAGGTGCTCTCGGCCGGCGCACCGGACGACCGCCGGCCGGAGGCCGACGCGGGGGTGCTCGAGTCCGCCGACTCCCGGTCGGGGGCCGACGCCCCCACCGCGACCGTCAGCAGCGGCGCCCCGACGGGCAGCTCGGTGCCCTCCTCGCCGAAGCGCGCGGTGACCACGCCCCCGTACGGACAGGGCACCTCGACCATCGCCTTGGCCGTCTCGACCTCGACGACCGGCTGGTCGATCGCGACCACGTCGCCGACCTCCACCAGCCAGCGCACGATCTCCGCCTCGGTCAGTCCTTCACCGAGGTCGGGGAGCTTGAACTCCAGCACCTGTGCCATCAGCTCTCGGCCTCCCACTGCAGACGCCCCACGGCGTCGAGGATCCGGTCCACACCGGGCAGGTGGTGGCGCTCCAGCATGGGGGGCGGGTACGGGACGTCGAACCCGGCCACACGCAGCACCGGCGCCTCCAGGTGGTGGAAGCAGCGCTCCGTGACCCGGGCCGCGATCTCCCCGCCCGGGCCTCCGAAGGAACCCGACTCGTGGACGACGACCGCGCGTCCCGTCCGCCGCACCGAGGCGCACACCGTCTCGTCGTCGAACGGCACCAGGGAGCGCAGATCGACGACTTCGAGGTCCCAGCCCTCGGCCCGGGCCGCCTCGGCCGCCTGAAGACAGACCGGCACGGACGGCCCGTACGTGATGAGCGTGGCGCTCCGCCCCGAGCGCCGCACCACCGCGCGGCCAATGGGTTCAACGGGCGCGGGCTCCTCGGGGTTCCAGGAGTCCTTCGACCAGTACAGCCGCTTCGGCTCCAGGAAGACCACCGGGTCGTCGGAGGCGATCGAGGCGCGCAGCAGGCCGTAGGCGTCGGCGACGGTCGCGGGCGTGACGACATGGAGCCCCGGAGTCGCCATGTAGTACGCCTCGGACGAGTCGCTGTGGTGCTCGACGCCGCCGATGCCGCCGCCGTAGGGGACGCGGATGGTCAGCGGCAGGGGCATCCGGCCGCGCGTGCGGTTGCGCATCTTCGCCACGTGCGACACCAGTTGCTCGAACGCCGGGTAGGCGAACGCGTCGAACTGCATCTCCACGACCGGCCGCAGGCCGTACATGGCCATGCCGACGGCCGTGCCGAGGATGCCCGCCTCGGCGAGCGGGGTGTCCGTGCAGCGGTCCTCGCCGAACTCCTTGGCGAGTCCGTCGGTCACCCGGAAGACGCCGCCGAGGGTGCCGACGTCCTCACCCATCACGTGCACGGCCGGGTCGGCGGCCATCGCGTCGCGCATCGCGCGCGTGAGGGCCTGCGCCATGGTGGCCGGCTTGACGGCGACGGTCGTCATCGGTCGCCCCCTTCCGACTCGGCCTCGGCCTCCAGCTCGGCGCGCAACATCTCCCGCTGCTCGCGCAGTTGGGGCGTGGGCTCGGCGTAGACGTGGGCGAACAGGTCCATCGGGTCGAGCGCCGGGTCCTGGTTCATCCGCTCGCGCAGTCCGGCCGCCATCTCCTCGGCGGCGTCCCGCGCGGCGCTCATGCCGTCCTCGTCGAGCAGGCCGCGGTCGGTCAACTCCCGCTCCAGCAGCCGGATCGGGTCGTGCTCGCGCCAGGTCTCCACCTCGGCGTCGCCGCGGTAGCGGGTCGCGTCGTCGGCGTTGGTGTGGGCCTCCACGCGGTACGTCACCGCCTCCACGAGCGTGGGACCGCCGCCCGCACGCGCGCGCCGGACGGCCTCGCTCAGGACCTCGTGCACGGCCGCGGCGTCGTTGCCGTCGACCAGCCGGCCCGGCATGCCGTAGCCGACGGCCTTGTGGGCCAGCGACGGGGCCGCGGTCTGCTTGGCGAGCGGGACGGAGATGGCGAAGCCGTTGTTCTGGACGAGGAAGACGACCGGGGCCTGCCAGACGGCCGCGAAGTTCAGCGCCTCGTGGAAGTCGCCCTCGCTGGTGCCGCCGTCGCCGACCATGGCCAGCGCCACCACGTCGTCGCCCTTGAGACGGGCGGCGTGGGCGAGCCCGACGGCGTGCGGCAACTGGGTGGCGAGCGGCGTGCTCAGCGGGGCGACCCGGTGCTCGTGGGGGTCGTAGCCGGTGTGCCAGTCGCCGCGCAGCAGGGTGAGGGCCTCGACGGGGTCCACGCCGCGTGCCACGACCGCGAGGGTGTCGCGGTAGCTCGGGAAGAGCCAGTCGCGCTCCTCCAGCACGAGCGCGGCGGCGACCTCGCAGGCCTCCTGGCCGGTGCTGGACGGGTAGACGGCGAGGCGGCCCTGCTTGGTGAGGGCGGTCGCCTGCGTGTTGTAGCGGCGGCCTCTCACCAGCTCCGCGTACAGCCTGCGCAGCAGGTCCGGGTCGGCCTGCGCGGCGGCCTCGGTGCCGAGGACGCGGTGGGGCTCGGCGTCGGGCAGCAGCGGCGCGGGGTCCGTGCGGGGCTGCCAGGCGGGCGGCGGGAACGGCCGGTAGGCGCCCCGCTGCTCCATGACCGTCATGACGGCACCTCCTGGTGGGAGCGGCATCAAAAGGCGCGGCGTCTGTGACGCGCCTCACCAACCGATTGTTCGGTCGTCGGCACATTTTGGCTACAGGCGGCCCCAGGCTGTGGACAAACGGTTCTGCACAACCTGAAATGAACGCAGTACGTCCATGGTAGGGAGGCCGGGGGAGATGGCATCTGAACAAATGGCCGAGGGAGTGGACCCCGGCGGCCCGCTCCCGCCCCCACGCCCCCTCGACTCCATAGACCAGGACATCCTGCGGATGCTCCAGGCGGACGGCCGCGCGTCGATCCGGTCGGTCGCCGAACGGGTGCACGTCTCGCGGGCGAACGCCTACGCGCGCATCAACCGGCTCATCGAGGACGGCGTGATCCGTGGCTTCGGCGCCCGCGTGGACCACGAACGGGCGGGCCACGGCACGTCGGCCTACATCACGCTGAAGATCGTCCAGAACTCCTGGCGCACGGTCCGCGAACAGCTCAGGCAGCTGCCCGGCGCCTCCCACATCGCCCTGGTCGGCGGGGACTTCGACGTGCTGCTGATGGTGCACGTCGCCGACAACAGGTCACTGCGCGAACTGGTGCTGACCCGCCTCCAAGCGATGCCCGAAGTCCTCAGCACGCGCACGCTGCTGGTGTTCGAGGAGGAAGACCTGGAACCGCAGGGCTGAACCCGACAGCGCGACCGCCGCACGACCGCGGCCGGCCCGCAGCACGCCCGGGACCCGTCCGGGGCCCGCTCGCCTCGCGGCTCAGGAACCGTCCTTGCGGAGCCCCCCGAACACCAACCTCACCACCGCGTCGGCGACTTCGCGCTCCCCCATGCCGCGCACCTCCGGCCGGTACCACTCGACGATCGAGTTGATCATGCCGAAGACGAGCCGGGTCGCGAGCCGCACCTCCACGTCCCCGCGCACCTCGCCCGCGTCGGCCGCCGCCTTCAGCAGCGCGGCCACCCGGTGGTCGAACTCACGGCGCCGGTCCAGCGCCCACCGCTCGGTGCCGGTGTTGCCGCGCACCCGCAGCAGCAGCGTCACGTACGGCAGTTCGCGCAGCAGCACCTCGACCATGCGCCGTACGACGTACTCCAGCCGGTCGGCGGCGTGCCCCTCGCGCGCGTGCTCCTCGTCGAGGATGCCGAACAGACCGTCCAGGGCGCGGCTGACGGCCCGGCGCAGCAGCTCCTCCTTGCCCGACACGTGGTGGTAGATCGACGACTTGGAGATCCCGGCGGCCTTGGACAGGTGCTCCATGGACGTGCCGTCGTAGCCCCGCTCGTTGAACACCCGCACGGCCACGGACAGCAGCGTCTCCGGCGTGTACGTGTCGCGCCTGGCGGTGGTCATGAGGTGCTGCCCTCCCGCTTGTCGGAGGCGTACGCGTGCCGGTACAGCGCGAGGGACGGCGCGTAGCGGCCACTGGGGTCGCGCAGGTGCAGGTCGTCCAGCAGGGCGTACGCCCAGTTGCGGCCGAGCCTGCGGCTCCATTCGAACGGTCCGAGCGGGTAGTTGACCCCGAGCCGCATCGCGGTGTCGACGTCCTCCTCGGTGGCCACGCCCTTCGCCACGGCGTCGTGCGCCAGGTCGATGATCCGTGCGACCGTGCGGGCGACGATCATGCCGGGAACGTCCCCGATGACGCTGACCTTCTTGCCGAGGGCCTGGAACAGCCCGGTGGCCTCGGCGAGCGTGCGCGGCGCGGTGTCCTGGGAGGCCGAGAGGGCGACGCGGCCGGCACGGCGGTAGTCGAGGGCGAGGTCGAAGTAGACGACGTCGCGGAACTCCACGGACGTCTGCCCGTCGGCGAGGACGAGCTGACCGCCGCTCGGCAGCACGAACCGGGTGCCGTGGTCCTCGTCCTCCTCGCGGACCGGGATGCCCGCCTCACGGATCAGCGTGAGCAGTTCGGACGCCGGGCCCAGATCGCCCTCGGCGACGACGTACTCGGGCGGCGTGGACGGCTCGGCGGTGTGCGGTTCGGGGCGCTCGGCACCGTCCCGGTAGTCGTACCAGCCCTGCCCGCTCTTGCGGCCGAGCCTGCCGGACTCCACGAGGCGGCGCTGGGCGAGCGACGGCGTGAAGCGCACGTCCTGGAAGAACGACTCCCAGACGGAGTGCGTGACGGACTCGTTGACGTCCTGCCCGATGAGGTCGGTGAGCTCGAAGGCGCCCATCCGGAAACCGCCGGACTCGCGCAGCACGGCGTCGATGGTGGCGGGGTCGGCGGCCTGCGCCTCGTACACCGCGAACGCCTCGGCGTAGAAGGGCCGGGCGATGCGGTTCACGATGAAGCCGGGGGTGTCCGCGCAGGCCACCGGGGCCTTGCCCCAAGCGCGGGCGGTCTCGTACGCGCGCGTGGCCGACGTGACGTCGGTGGCGAACCCGGAGACGACCTCGACGAGCGGCAGCAGCGGCGCCGGGTTGAAGAAGTGCAGGCCGACGAACCGGCCCGGGTGGGCGAGGGCGCCGCCGATGGCCGTGACGGACAGCGAGGACGTGTTGGTGGCGAGGAGACAGTCGTCGGCGACGATGCCTTCGAGCTCGGTGAAGAGGTCTCGCTTGACGTCGAGGCGCTCCAGCACCGCCTCGACGACCAGGGCGCAGTCCGCGAGGTCGGTGAGGCTGTCGGCGGGCAGCAGCCGGGCGCGCGCGGCGTCCCGGTCGGCGGCGCTGAGCCGGTCCTTCTCGACGAGCCGGTCGAGGCGGGCGCCGATCGCGTCGGCCGCTGCCCGGGCACGGCCCGGGGCGGCGTCGTAGAGCCGGACGGGGTGGCCCGCGACCAGTGCGACCTGGGCGATGCCCTGGCCCATGGTGCCGGTGCCGACGACGGCCACGGGGCTGCTGAGGTCGAGTGCTGTCATGAGCGCGATCCTCCCGCACGGGGTTCTCCACAGATGCGGCAGGCCCCCTTGTCCCGACCGATCGTTCGGTTACTCTAACTCTGACTAGCCGTTCACGCCCACGTTTCTGTCCAGGTCCATGAGCTCGACGACGAGTTCCTGAGACGAGGAGTTGGTCCCGCATGGCCGCCGAACTGACCGCGCACGACCTGATCGCCAGGCACCGGCCCACCCTCGACCAAGCGCTGGAAGCCATCCGCACGCGCGCGTACTGGTCCCCGCACCCCGAGCACCCCAAGGCGTACGGGGAGGGCGGCAGCCTGGACATGGCCGCGGGCAAGGCCGCCTTCGACGCCCTGCTCGGCACCCGCCTCGACCTGGACCAGCCCGGCACGGACGACTGGGTGGGCGGCGAGGTCTCCCCGTACGGCATCGAGCTGGGCGTGACGTACCCGCACGCGGACGTGGACGTGCTGCTGCCCGCCATGAAGGCCGGGATGCGGGCCTGGCGGGACGCCGGCGCCGAGACGCGCGCGGTGGTCTGCCTGGAGATCCTCAAGCGCATCAGCGACCGGACCCACGAGTTCGCCCACGCGGTCATGCACACGTCCGGCCAGGCCTTCATGATGGCGTTCCAGGCGGGCGGCCCGCACGCGCAGGACCGCGGCATGGAGGCCGTGGCGTACGCGTACGTGGAGCAGGTCCGCACGCCCGACACCGCGGAGTGGACCAAGCCGCAGGGCAAGCGCGACCCGCTCGCGCTGACCAAGCAGTTCACGCCGGTCCCGCGCGGCATCGGCCTGGTGATCGGCTGCAACACCTTCCCGACGTGGAACGGCTACCCGGGCCTGTTCGCCTCCCTGGCCACGGGCAACGCGGTCCTGGTCAAGCCCCACCCGCGCGCGGTGCTGCCGCTGGCGCTCACCGTGCGGGTCGCCCGCGAGGTGCTCACCGAGGCCGGCTTCGACCCGAACCTGGTCGCGCTGGCCGCCGAGCGGCCCGGCGAGGGCATCGCCAAGACCCTCGCGACCCGCCCGGAGATCCGGATCATCGACTACACGGGCTCCACGTCCTTCGGCGACTGGCTGGAGACGAACGCCCGACAGGCCCAGGTCTACACGGAGAAGGCCGGCGTCAACACGGTGATCGTCGAGTCGGCCGGCAACTACAGGGGCATGCTCGCCAACCTGGCGTTCTCCCTGTCGCTCTACAGCGGCCAGATGTGCACCACCCCGCAGAACCTGCTCATCCCGCGCGACGGCATCACCACGGACGAGGGCCCCAAGTCCTACGACGAGGTGGTCGCCGACCTCGCGAAGGCCGTGGACGGCCTGCTCGGCGACGACGCCCGGGCGAACGCCCTGCTCGGCGCCATCGTCAACCCGGACGTCAAGGCCCGTCTGGAGGCCGCCGCCGGACTCGGCGAGGTCGCCCTCGCCTCCCGCGAGATCACCAACCCGGACTTCCCGGGCGCCGTGGTCCGCACGCCCGTGATCGTGAAACTGGACGGCGCGAAGCCGGACGCCGAGGCCGCCTACATGAGCGAGTGCTTCGGCCCGGTCGCGTTCGCCGTCGCGGTCGACTCGGCGGCCGACGCGGTGGAACTGCTGCGCCGCACGATCCGCGAGAAGGGCGCCATGACGGTCGGCGCGTACACCACCGACGCCGAGGTCGAGCAGGCCGTGCAGGAGGTCTGCCTGGAGGAGGCGGCCCAGCTCTCCCTCAACCTCACCGGCGGGGTGTACGTCAACCAGACGGCCGCCTTCTCCGACTTCCACGGCTCGGGCGGCAACCCGGCGGCCAACTCGGCCCTGTGCGACGGGGCGTTCGTCGCCAACCGGTTCCGCGTCGTCGAGGTCCGCAGGGAGGCGTGAGCCGGCGCGGAGGACGCGTAGGCCGAGCCGGACGCGGCGGGCACGGCGGACGCGGCGGGCACGAAGGGAGCGCGCGGCGGGGCGTGAGGGCCTACGCCGGCGCGCCCCCGGTCCCGCCCGCGCTCCAGTGGTACAGCGTCATGGCCACACTGGTCGCGAGGTTGTAGCTGGACACCTGTGGGCGCATCGGCAGCGCCACCAAGTGGTCGGCGCGGGCGCGCAGTTCGGCCGACAGCCCGCTGCGCTCCGAACCGAACGCGAGCAGCGCGTCGTCCGGCAGCTTCACCCCGCGGATGTCCTCCCCCTCGGGATCGAGCGCGAAGACCGGCCCCGGCGGCAGTTCCTCGACGGCCAGCCGCTCCACGGCCGTCGCGAAGTGCAGCCCCGCCCCGCCGCGCACCACCGTGGGGTGCCAGGGGTCGAGGGTGCCGGTGGTGACGACACCGGTCGCGCCGAAACCGGCGGCCAGCCGGATCACCGCCCCGGCGTTGCCCAGGTTCCGCGGGTTGTCGAGGACCACCACGGGCGTCGTCCGGGGCGTGTGCGCCAGCCTCCGCACGTTGGCCGCGCGGGAGGGCCGTACGGCCAGGGCGGCGACGGCGGTCGGATGCGGGCGCGGGACCAGCCCGCGGTACGTCGCCTCCGGCACCTCGGTCAGCAGCCCGTCCAGCGCGGCGAGGACGTCGGGCGCCAGTTCCTCGGCGAGCGCGAGGGCGGCCGACCGGTCGGCGGTGACCGCCACGGGCACCTCGGCACCGAACCGCACGGCGTGCTTGAGGGCGTGGAAGCCGTCGAGCAGCACGGCCGTGTCCGCGAGCCGGTGCCACAGCCGCAGGGGATCGGAGCCGGAGCCGCGGTCGAAGCCAGAGCCGGAGTCGGTGCCGGAGCCGCGGTCGAAGCCGGAGTCGGAGCCGGAGCCTGCATCGGTCATGCCGGGAAGCCTACGTGCGGCTGCTCCGCCTTCTCCTCGGCACGCTCGTCCGGCGCGGTCGTACGGTCGCCGCGGCCCAGCGCCCGGTCACGCGCGCGTGCCACCCAGCCGCCCACCCGGCGCAGGAACGGCGTCGGCAGGAACACCGCGTCCGCCGCGATCATCGCCAGCGAGAAGAACGGCAGCCCGAGCACCACGGCGATCACGGCGTGCTCGGTCATCATCGCCACCAGCAGGACGTTCTTCACCCGCCGGTTGAACAGCGTGAACGGGAACGCGACCTGCACGATCACCGTCCCGTACGTCACCAGCAGCATCATCGTGGCGCTGGCGGTCAGCAGGTCGGCGAGCGCGGGCCAGGGCGAGAAGTAGTCCAGGTGCAGCGGGTAGTAGACGGCGGTGCCGTCCTGCCAGCGCGAGCCCTGGATCTTGTACCAGCCGGCCGTGGCGTAGATCAGGCACGCCTCGGCCATGATCACGAACAGCGCGCCGTTGTGCACGATGTTGCCGACGGCGTCGAGCATCATGCGCGGCCGCCCGGTCCGGGACCGCCGCCCGACCACCCACCACACGGCCTGCGCGAGCCACACGCCCCACAGCAACGCCGGGATGACGAGGTCGCCGTCGAGCCTGCCCGCCAGGGTCACCGCGACGAGGACGAACCCGAGCACGGACCACAGCACGGGCCCGGTCCGGTCCACGACCCGCTCGCCACGCGCGAGTGCGGCCCGCGCCCGGCGCTCCCGCCGCTCGTCCAGCGACCACACCTGCGCGCAGCGCGTGAACACCAGGTAGATCGACATCAGGTGCAGGACGTTGTCGCCGCCGTCGCCCATGAAGATGCTGCGGTTCTGCAGCGACAGCACCCCGACCATGAACAGCACCGACATCGTGCGGGTCCGCCAGCCGAGCAGCAGCAGCACGCTGGTCAGCACACCGAACGCGTACACCGCCTCGAACCACAGCCGCCCGTCCGACCACATCAGCACCGTGAACGCGCCGTTGGACCCGATCAGTTGCTGGGCCAGGTCCCAGGACCAGGGGCCGTCCGGTCCGTACAGCTCGTGCCGGTGCGGAAGCTCGCGCAGCAGGAACAGCAGCCAGGTCAGGCTGAAGCCGATGCGGATGACGGCCGTCTGGTACGGGCCGAGCGCGGCGCCGGTGACGCGGGCGATGGCCTGGGAGAAGTACAGGGCGAGACGGTTCACCGCGCGCTCCCCTCGGTCGAGGCGGCGGCGTCGGCTTCGGCTTCGGCGTCAGCGGTGTCGGCTTCGGTGGCTTCGGTGGCTTCGGTGGCTTCGGTGGCTTCGCCGTCAGCGGTGTCGGTGCCGACGGAGACCGACCACCAGGGCAGCACCCGGTAGGTCGGCTTGTCCGAGACGCGCTCCCGCGTCCACTCGGGCGGCTGCACGTTGGTGGTCCGGGACCGGACCTGGACCCGCTCGACGCTGCCGCCGGGGCCGGCCACGCCGGCGCGGTCCAGCCGCATCACCACGATGCGCCGCAGATACGACTCGGACAGCGCGCCGCGCATGCCCATCGGGCGGTTGTCGCTGCCGTGCGTGGCGGTGAAGAAGTCCCAGGCCCGGCGCAGTTCGTTCTGCTGGGTGTGGCTCGGCAGCAGGTTGCCGTCGATGGCGCGGCCGTCCTGCGCGGACAGGTCGTACCAGCCGGTGGTCCGGGTCCCGCCGTCGCCCGTGCGCACCTCGGCGCGGACCTGGACGGCGATGTTCTGCTGCAGCGGGTTGGGCGCGAACAGCTTCCAGTTCTGCTCGAACTCCGGATATATCCAGTCGTCGATGGCCTGGCCGTGCTGCTTGGTGATGGTGTTCGCCGGCGCGACGTGCAGGAACGACATGCCGAGGTGGACGCAGACGGTGGCCGCGACGACCGCGAGCGCCAGCGCCACGGCTATCTGGTGGCGCGGCGAGAGCGTGGTGATGTCGACGGGCTTCGGCTCGTCGGGCGACAGAGCGACGCTCGCATCCGCAGTGGCCGTGGGGGGCGTGGGGGGCGGAGAGGCTGGAGGAATCGGAGAGGCCGGAAGGGCAGGAGTCGGGGAGGCCGGAGGGGCCGGAGAGGCCGGAGGGGCCGGAGAGGCCGACGTGTCCGGCCCCCGCCGGTCGTCCGAGCCTCCGTCGTACGCGTCCATTCCGCCCCGTTCCCCGATGTGTCCGGTCCGTCGGTCAGCCGGTCCGTCGTTCCGTCGGTCAGTCGTTCCGTCCGCCCGGCCCTGGCGCCGGCCCACGGGGCCGCGTCGCATCGCCGGATTCCGCCGCTCCGCGGCGTTCGCACGGAACGGTACTCAGACGCGCCCGCCCGGCACACCCCCGGTCGGCAGTCCCGGCCGGTCGTGGCCACACCGGATCACCGACGGATCGGGACATCCCTCGGGTTAAGGACATCCCGTCCGGCGGGCGTCGACTACAGGACGTGCCCCGGCTGTCCGTCGTCCGTCACGACGGGACGGCCCGCGGCCTCCCACACCTGCATGCCGCCCGCCACGTTCACGGCGTCGATGCCCTGCTGCGCCAGATACTGCGTGACCTGCGCCGAACGGCCACCGGAACGGCAGATCACGTGGATCGTGCCGTCCTGCGGGGCGGCCTCGGTCAGCTCGCCGTACCGGGCCACGAACTCACTGATCGGGATGTGCAGCGCCCCTGCCGCGTGACCGGCCTTCCACTCGTCGTCCTCGCGGACGTCCAGCAGGAAGTCGCCGTCCTTGAGATCCGCGACCTGAACCGTGGGCACACCAGCTCCGAATTGCATACCCCCGACGCTACCGGACCGCCGGGCCCGGCCCGCAAAGTGCCGCCTGCCGCGCTCCCGCCGACGACGTCACGTCGCGACCCGGGACCGACACCCCCTAAGGGGCGTCCAGCAGCGCCGCGAGCTGCGCCTCGCGCTCGGCGACGTCGGAGGACAGCCGGCCGGCGATCTCTTCCAGGAGCGCGTCCGGGTCGTCCGGGGCGAGCCGGAGCATGGCGCCGATAGCGCTGTCCTCCAGCTCCTTCGCGATCACCGCGAGCAGTTCCTTGCGCTGGGCGAGCCACTCCAGGCGGGCGAAGAGCTCCTCGCCACGGCTCGGACCGCGCTCGACCTTCGGACCGGCCGCCCACTCCTCGGCCAGCTCCCGCAGCTCCGTCTCGTCACCGCGGGCGTAGGCGGCGTTGACGCGGGTGATGAACTCCTCGCGCCGCGCACGTTCCTTCTCCTCCTGCGCCAGATCGGGGTGGGCCTTGCGGACGAGGTCGCGGAAGAGCTTGCGGGCGCCCTCGCTGGGGCGCACCCGCTGCGGAGGCCGCACCGGCTGGTCCGTGAGCATCGCCGCGGCCTCCGGGAACAGCCCGTCCCCGTCCATCCAGCCGTTCAGCAACTCCTCGACGCCGGGGATCGGCGCGAGGCGGGCCCGCGCCTCCTCGGCACGACGGCGGTCCTCGGGGTCGCCGCTGCGGGCGGCCCGGGCCTCCAGGATCCGCGCGTCCAGCTCCTCGATCCGCGCGTACATCGGACCGAGCCTCTGCTCGTGCAGCCGCGAGAAGTTCTCGACCTCGACGCGGAAGGTCTCCACGGCGATCTCGTACTCGATCAGCGCCTGCTCGGCGGCCCGCACGGCCTGTTCGAGCCGGTCCTCGGGCCGCGGCTGCTCAGCTTCCGGGGTCGTCACCCGGCCAGCCTAGGCCACGGCCCCCGCGGCCTCGCCACGCCCCGGGGGCCGGATCACCGGTCCTCGGGACAGCCGGCGTCCACCCAGGTCGCCGACAGGTCACGGCAGGTCACCACCAGCGTCCCGCCCCGGCAGGCGATCTCGTGGGCGCAGCCCTCGGAGTGCGGCAACACCTCGTCGAGGACCACGTCCCCCAACTCGGCCACCCCGTCACTGACCAGCCGGGCCACCCCGTCCCCGCTCGCCCCGCCCGCTCCTTCGCCGCCCGCTCCTCCGCCGTCCGGGACGTCGACCCGGACGGCGACCCGAACGTCACGCACCCCCTCGTACCGGACGACCAGGTCCACGTCGTGCTTCCAGCAGTTGTGCCGGAAGCGGATCTCCAACTCGCCGTCCCCGCACCGCCGTAC
Source organism: Streptomyces sp. NPDC037054 (assembly GCF_055606745.1). NCBI lineage: Bacteria > Bacillati > Actinomycetota > Actinomycetes > Kitasatosporales > Streptomycetaceae > Streptomyces > Streptomyces sp. NPDC037054. The sequence continues at coordinate 122,113 of NZ_JBVJSJ010000008.1, forward strand.
GGTCACCGGCGCAAGGTCCTTCACGCACCGGCGGCCCGAGAAGTCGTAGTGCCCCGGGTCGGTGGCGAACGCCCGCGCGCCCGGCGGCAGCCGCGGCGCCAGCTCCGGCAGCCGCGCCAGACAGGGCCCCGGGTCGAGTACGCCGGTCAGCTCACCCGCCACGCCGTCCACGTCCACGTACCTCACCCGGCGCTCCAGGCCCGCTGGGCGGCACCGCGACGGCGCGTCACACGCCCAGTTCCGCCGCGACGCGGCCCGCGCGTATCGCCGTGACCAGGTCCGCGTGGTCGGCCTCCGTGCGGTCGGCGTAGGCCACGGCGAAGGCGGCCACCGCCTCGTCCAGTTCCTCGTTCTTGCCGCAGTAGCCGGCGACGAGGCGCGGGTCCGCGCTGTGGGAGTGGGCGCGGGCCAGCAGGGCGCCGGTCATGCGCGCGTAGTCGTCGACCTGGTCGGCGGCGAGCGCGGCGGGGTCCACGCTGCCCTTGCGGTTGCGGAACTGCCGCACCTGGAACGGCCGCCCCTCCACCGACGTCCAGCCGAGCAGGATGTCGCTGACGACCTGCATCCGCTTCTGCCCCAGGACCACGCGCCGCCCCTCGTGCGCGACCTCCGGTATCTCGAACCCTGCGGTCACCAGATGCGGCAGCAGCGCCGACGGCCGGGCCTCCTTCACCTGGAGCACCAGGGGCTCGCCCCGGTGGTCCAGCAGCAGCACGACGTACGACCGCGTTCCGACGCTGCCCGTGCCGACGACACGGAACGCCACGTCGTGCACCGCGTGCCGGGCCAGCAGCGGCAGCCGGTCCTCGGGCAGCGTGGCCAGGTACGGCTCCAGGGACGCCGCGACCGCCGCGGCCTCCGCGTCCGGCACGCGCCGCAGCACCGGCGGGGCGTCGACGAAGCGGCGGCCGCCGTCCTCGGTCGGCTCGGTCGACTTCGCCGCGAAACGCCCGCTGGTGTTGGCGCGGGCCTTCTCGGAGACCCGCTCCAGCGTGCCGAGCAAGTCGTGCGCGTCCGTGTGGGAGACCAGTTCCTCGTCCGCGATCGCGTTCCACGCGTCCAGCACCGGCAGCCGGGCCAGCAGCCGCATGGTGCGCCGGTAGGCCCCGGCCGCGTCGTGGGCGGCCCTGCGGCAGGTGTCCTCGTCCGCCCCGGCCTCCCGGCCGGCGAGCACCAGGGACGCCGCGAGCCGCTTGAGGTCCCATTCCCAGGGGCCCGGGACCGTCTCGTCGAAGTCGTTCAGGTCGATGACCAGGCCGCCGCGCGCGTCGCCGTACAGCCCGAAGTTCGCCGCGTGCGCGTCGCCGCAGATCTGCGCGGGGATCCGCGTCGTCGGCGTACGCGCCAGGTCGTACGCCATGAGGCCCGCGGAGCCGCGCAGGAAGGCGAACGGCGTGGCCGCCATGCGGCCCACCCGGAGCGGGGCGAGCCCGGGGATGCGGCCCCGGTTGGACTCCTCGACCGCGCCGACCGCGTCGGGCCGGGCGGCGTCCAGGTCGAGCACGGCGTGCGCGCCGCGCGGGACGCCGTCGCGCAGCGCCTTGCCGGCCTCCTTCACCGACCCCGCGTCCGGCCACCGCGCGAAGCCGCGCACCCGGGGCAGCCGCCGCGCCCCGCCGTCGGCGGACGCCTGCTGCGCCGGAACCGCGCCCGCGCCGCCGGAACCGGCAGCCCCGGCCCCGACCGTCCCCTCATCGACCTCGGTCACCGCGACCGCCTCCCCCGCACGCACGAACATCGACTCGTGCCGACGGTACAGCCGGCGGCCGGACACGGTCAGACCCTGTGGACAACCTCCATTGAGGCCGCCACCGGGGCTGCCTGAGACGTTCCTCACAGCCCGCACCCGTACCGGCACCCGCGCGGCACTGGTCCGCGGCCCTGGTCCGCGGCCTTCCGTACCCGTCTCCGGGCACACGAAAACGGGCGGCATCTTGACGATGCCGCCCGTTCTCACGGTGTGCGCGAGGGGGGAGTTGAACCCCCACGCCCTTGCGGGCACTGGAACCTGAATCCAGCGCGTCTGCCTATTCCGCCACCCGCGCATTGGGTGTGTCTTCCGGTCCCGCCCTTTCGGGCCTGGCGCCTTCCGACACCCAGAACATTAGCACGCTGTACGGGGTGGATTCACATCCCTTCTCTCCCGCGAGAACGGCCGACTCCCTCCCGCGAGAACGCCGGCGCGCGGACCGCCCGACGCCCGCCCCGGCACCGCCCCAGCACCGTCCCGGCACCCTCCCGACGCCCGCGCGACGGCCCCCGGCAGGCCGCCGAGCAGGGCACCACCGCCCCTCCCGCGCCCCACCAGTCCCACACGTATCAACCCGCACCTGTTCACGTATCAACCTCGTACCGGTCCCGGGCATCTGGCCAGGAGCCGGTCGGGGACCGCAGTCAGGTGCGGGACACTGGTCTACGGCCCCCTCTACGATCCAGGGCAGGAGTACGCGCAGGCATGCTGCCCGAAGGGTTCGAAGAGGAGCCCCGCAGGGAACGTCGTCAGGCGTCGACACCCGTCGACCGGGCGGACAGGGGGAACCAGCCGATTCACCGGCGCGTGGATACGATCAGTAAGCAGTACCAGGTGGTCACGCCGGACCGCGGGACGGGACGGCACGACAGAACGCAGCGCAGTACACAGGACGGCAACGGCGGAGGAGGTGCCCCATGGGAGTCCTGAAGAAGTTCGAGCAGCGTCTCGAAGGTCTGGTCAACGGCACCTTCGCCAAGGTGTTCAAGTCCGAGGTGCAGCCCGTGGAGATCGCGGGAGCACTCCAGCGGGAGTGCGACAACAACGCGACGATCTGGAACCGCGACCGGACGGTCGTACCCAATGACTTCATCGTGGAGCTGAGCGCTCCCGACTTCGAGCGGCTCAGCCCGTACTCGGGCCAGCTCGGCGACGAACTCGCCGGCATGGTGCGCGACTACGCGAAGCAGCAGCGCTACACCTTCATGGGCCCCATCAAGGTCCACCTGGAGAAGGCCGACGATCTCGACACCGGTCTGTACCGGGTGCGCAGCCGCACGCTCGCCTCCTCCAGCAGCCAGCAGGCACCGGCCTCCGCGCCGCCCGCCGGACGGCCCCCGGCAGGCGGTGGCTACGGCTACCCGCCGCCCGGTCAGCCCGCCGGCGCTCCCCCCATGCCAGCCGCGCCGCCACCCGGCGCCGGCCGCCCCGGCGGCTACGGCTACCCGCAGCCCGCCACGGCTCCGCGTCCCGGCGCGACCCCGCCCGGCGCACGCACCCGCCACTGGATCGAGATCAACGGCACCCGCCATCAGATCTCCCGCGCCACGCTCGTGCTGGGTCGCAGCACCGACGCCGACGTGCGGATCGACGACCCCGGCGTCTCCCGCCGGCACTGCGAGATCCGGACCGGAACGCCCTCGACGATCCAGGATCTCGGGTCCACCAACGGCATCGTGGTGGACGGGCAGCACACCACCCGCGCTACGCTCCGCGACGGCTCGCGGATCGTCGTGGGCAGCACCACCGTTATCTACAGGCAAGCCGAAGGGTGATCCGGGGGCAATGTCAGAGCTGACCCTCACGGTCATGCGGCTGGGTTTTCTGGCCGTACTGTGGCTGTTCGTGATCGTGGCCGTGCAGGTCATCCGCAGCGATCTGTTCGGTACGCGCGTCACCCAGCGGGGGGCCCGCCAGGAGGCCGCGCGGCCGCAGCAGGCCGCACGACAGGCCGCGCCCCCACCGCAGCGCGGCCAGCAGGGCGGCGGCCGCCAGCGCCGCAACGCCCCCACCAAACTCGTGGTGACCGAGGGCACCCTCACCGGCACCACCGTCGCGCTCCAGGGCCAGACCATCACCCTGGGCCGGGCGCACGACAGCACGATCGTGCTGGACGACGACTACGCCTCCAGCCGCCATGCCAGGATCTACCCGGACCGAGACGGCCAGTGGATCGTCGAGGACCTGGGCTCCACGAACGGCACCTACCTGGACCGGACCCGGCTGACGACCCCCACACCGATTGCGCTGGGCGCGCCGATCCGCATCGGCAAGACCGTCATCGAGCTGCGGAAGTAGTGCTACGTCATGAATGAGCGCGAGCGGAGCGAGCACGCAGCGGCGCCCGGCACCCCGGGCCCCGGCGCGCTCCCGACCGGAGGGTGGGCACCGTGCGGATGTACCCGGAGCCGACGGGCGAGGTGCGCATGAGTCTGTCACTGCGCTTCGCCGCCGGATCGCACAAAGGCATGATCCGGGAGGGCAACGAGGACTCCGGTTACGCGGGCCCGCGCCTGCTCGCCATCGCCGACGGCATGGGCGGCGCCGCCGCCGGCGAGGTCGCCTCCTCCGAGGCGATCTCCACCATCGTCGCGCTCGACGACGACGTCCCCGGCTCCGACATCCTCACCTCGCTCGGCACGGCCGTACAGCGCGCCAACGACCAGCTGCGCTCCATGGTCGAGGACGACCCCCAGCTGGAGGGCATGGGCACGACCCTGACCGCCCTGCTGTGGACCGGCCAGCGCCTCGGCCTCGTGCACGTCGGCGACTCGCGCGCGTACCTGCTGCGCGACGGTGTGCTGACGCAGATCACGCAGGACCACACCTGGGTGCAGCGCCTCGTCGACGAGGGCCGCATCACCGAGGAAGAGGCCACCACCCACCCCCAGCGCTCCCTGCTGATGCGCGCCCTCGGCAGCGGCGACCACGTCGAACCCGACCTGTCCATCCGCGAGGTGCGGGCCGGCGACCGGTACCTGATCTGCTCCGACGGCCTGTCCGGCGTCGTGTCCCACCAGACGCTCGAGGACACCCTCGCCAGCTACCAGGGCCCGCAGGAGACCGTGCAGGAGCTGATCCAGCTCGCGCTGCGCGGCGGCGGCCCCGACAACATCACCGTGATCGTCGCCGACGTCCTCGACCTGGACACGGGCGACACCCTCGCCGGGCAGCTGTCCGACACGCCGGTCGTGGTCGGCGCGGTCGCCGAGAACCAGCACCAGCTGCACGACAACGGCATCATGCAGACCCCCGCGGGCCGCGCCGCGCACCTCGGCCGCCAGGGCGGCGGAGGGGGCGGTGAGTTCGGCCCGCCGGGCAGCGGCGACACCACCGGCTACGTCCCCGCCGCGACGTTCGGCGACTACGGCGACGACGACTTCGTCAAGCCCCGCAAGAACCGCAAGTGGCTGAAGAGATCCCTCTACGGCGTGCTCGTGCTCGCCGTCGTCGGCGGCGGCATGTACGGCGGCTGGCGCTGGACGCAGACCCAGTACTACGTCGGCGCCAACGACGAGCACGTCGCGCTGTACCGCGGCATCAGCCAGGACCTGGCCTGGGTCTCGCTGTCGGACGTGGAGAAGGACCACCCCGAGATCGAACTCAAGTACCTGCCGCCGTACCAGCAGAAACTGGTCAAGGCGACCATCACCGAGGGCGACCTGAAGAACGCCCAGGCGAAGATCCAGGAACTGTCGGTGCAGGCGTCCGCGTGCAAGAAGGAGGCGGAGCGGCGCGCCGCGGAGAGCGAGAACAACGCGAGCACGGGCGAGGGCGAGGCCGGAGGCACGCTGGGAACCAGCCGCACCTCCCTCACGTCCAAGGCCACGGCGACACCGAACCCCTCGGCGTCGCCGTCGACTTCACCGTCGGCACCGGCCAAGGGCACCCCGACTCCGACACCCGGCCCGAGCCTCTCGGAGCAGGAGAAGAAGGTCGTCTCGCTGTGCAGCAAGCAATAGGCAAGCCGTGAGAGGCCCCGTCACACGATGAGCAGTCCAACCAACTCGCCGACGCACCACACGTCAACGATCGGCTCCATCGGCGCACCGAGCCGGCGCAACACCGAGCTCGCGCTGCTCGTGTTCGCCGTGGTGATCCCGGTTTTCGCCTACGCCAATGTGGGGCTGGCGATCAATGACGAGGTTCCCACCGGCCTGCTGAGCTACGGTCTGGGCCTCGGTCTGCTGGCAAGCATCGGCCATCTCGCCGTCCGGAAGTTCGCGCCGTACGCGGACCCGCTGATGCTGCCGCTGGCCACCCTGCTGAACGGGCTCGGGCTCGTGGCCATCTGGCGTCTCGACCAGTCCAAGCGCCTCAGCAACTACGCCGAGGCGGCGCCGCGCCAGCTGCTGTACTCGGCGATGGGCGTCGCGCTGCTCGCGGTCGTGCTGATCTTCCTCAAGGACCACCGCGTCCTGCAGCGCTACACGTACATCTCCATGGCCGGTGCCCTGTTCCTGCTGATCCTGCCGCTGGTGCCGGGTCTTGGCGCGGACATCTACGGCGCCAAGATCTGGATCAAGATCCCCGGCCTCGGCACGCTTCAGCCGGGCGAGTTCGCCAAGATCGTCCTGGCGGTGTTCTTCGCCGGCTATCTCATGGTCAAGAGGGACGCGCTGGCTCTGGCCAGCCGCCGTTTCATGGGCCTGTACCTGCCTCGCGGCCGCGACCTCGGCCCGATCCTCGTGGTCTGGGTGCTGTCGATCCTCATCCTGATCTTCGAGACCGACCTCGGTACGTCGCTGCTGTTCTTCGGAATGTTCGTCATCATGCTGTACGTCGCCACCGAGCGGACCAGCTGGATCGTCTTCGGTCTGCTGATGTCCGCGGTCGGTGCCGTCGGCGTGGCGAGCTTCGAGCCGCACATCCAGACGCGTGTGCAGGCCTGGCTCGACCCGATGCGCGAGTTCGAACTCTCCCGAGCCGGAGTCCAGGACGGCATCATCCACTCCGAGCAGGCCATGCAGGCCCTGTGGGCCTTCGGCTCCGGGGGCACCCTCGGCACTGGCTGGGGCCAGGGGAACTCCGATCTCATCGGCTTCGCCGCCAACTCCGACTTCATCCTCGCCACCTTCGGCGAGGAGCTGGGACTGGCGGGCGTCATGGCGATCCTGCTGATCTACGGGCTGATCATCGAGCGCGGCATCCGCACCTCGCTCGCGGCCCGCGACCCGTTCGGCAAGCTGCTGGCGATCGGCCTGTCGGGCGCCTTCGCCCTCCAGGTCTTCGTCGTGGCCGGTGGTGTCATGGGACTCATCCCGCTGACCGGTATGACGCTGCCCTTCGTCGCGTACGGCGGTTCGTCCGTCATCGCCAACTGGGCCCTCATCGGCATCCTGCTCCGCATCAGCGACACCGCCAGGCGCCCCGCACCCGCCCCTGCCCCCAACCCCGACGCCGAGATGACCCAGGTGGTCCGCCCGTCATGAACAAACCCCTGCGCCGGATCGCGATCTTCTGCGGACTCCTCATCCTCGCCCTGCTGGTCCGCAACAACTACCTCCAGTACGTCAAGGCCAACGACCTGGCCGACGACGACGAGAACCGCCGCGTCAACATCGAGCGCTACTCCACCCCGCGCGGCAACATCATCGTCGACGGCAAGGCCATCACCGACTCCGTCGAGTCCAAGAGCGGCGACTACAGGTACAAGCGCACCTGGACCAACGGCCCCATGTGGGCGCCTGTCACCGGCTACTCCTCGCAGGCGTTCGGCGCCAACCAGCTGGAGAAGCTGGAGGACGGCATCCTCTCCGGCAACGACGACCGGCTGTTCTTCCGCAACACCCTCGACATGCTGACCGGCAAGCACAAGGAGGGCGGCAACGTCGTCACCACGCTCAACGGCGAGGCGCAGAAGGCCGCCTTCCGGGGGCTGGGCAACAAGAAGGGCGCCGTCGCCGCGATCGAGCCGGCCACCGGCAAGATCCTCGCGCTGGTGTCGACCCCGTCCTACGACCCGTCGAAGTTCGCCGGGAACTCCGACAAGGACGCCGAGGCGTGGAAGGCCGTCCAGAAGCAGAACAACCCCGACAACCCGATGCTGAACCGGGCGCTGCGCGAGGTCTACCCGCCCGGCTCCACCTTCAAGGTGGTCACCGCGGCCGCGGCGCTGGAGAACGGCGAGGTCTCGGAGATCGACGAGCCCACCAAGACGCCGGACCCGTACCAACTGCCGCAGACCACCGGCAACCCGCTCACCAACCAGCACGGTGAGTGCAAGAACGCCACCCTGAAGTACGCCCTGATGGTGTCCTGCAACACCGTCTTCGCGAAGCTCGCCGACAACATCGGCAACGAGAAGATGATCGAGCAGGCCGAGAAGTTCGGCTACAACAACCCGGAGCTGGACACCCCGGTCCGCGCCGCGGAGAGCGTCTACCCCGAGGACAACGCCCCGCAGAACGCCATGGACGGCATCGGCCAGGCCTCCAACCGCGCCACCCCGCTCCAGATGGCCATGGTCTCCGCGGCCATCGCCAACGACGGCAAGCTGATGAAGCCGTACATGGTCGACCAGCTCAAGGCCCCGAACCTCGACACCATCGAGACCAGCGAGCCCGAAGAGCTGTCCCAGGCCGTCTCCTCCGAGACCGCGCAGAAGCTCCAGAAGATGATGGAGGCCGTGGTCAGCGAACCGCAGGGCACCGGCTCCAGCGCGAGGATCGACGGCGCTACGGTCGGCGGCAAGACCGGCACCGCCCAGCACGGCCTCAACAACAGCGAGAAGCCGTACGCCTGGTTCATCTCCTACGCCAAGCTGTCCGACGGCAGCTCACCGGTGGCCGTCGCCGTGGTCGTCGAGGACGGCGCCGCCAACCGTGACGACATCAGCGGCGGCGGTCTCGCCGGTCCGATCGCGAGGGACGTGATGAAGGCGGTCATCGACAGCAAGGAGTGAGCCCGCTCACGTCTGCTTCACATCGGTGCACGTTGCGGTACCGGTCCGGTATCGGCTGACGGGCTTGGCCAGGTCATACAAAACGAGCCGGGTACGGTAGGCCCGGACGGCAGCCTCCGGCCGCACACACCTGTGCCGGTCGGGACCGACGGAGAGGGCTGGTAGGTAGCTATGGAAGAGCCGCGTCGCCTCGGCGGCCGGTACGAACTGGGCCAGGTGCTCGGTCGCGGTGGCATGGCGGAGGTCTACCTCGCGCATGACACCCGCCTCGGCCGCACCGTGGCGGTGAAGACGCTTCGCGCGGACCTCGCACGCGACCCGTCCTTCCAGGCCCGGTTCCGCCGGGAGGCCCAGTCGGCCGCCTCGCTCAACCATCCCGCGATCGTGGCGGTCTACGACACGGGCGAGGACTACATCGACGGGGTCTCGATCCCGTACATCGTCATGGAGTACGTCGACGGCTCCACGCTCCGTGAGCTGCTCCACAGCGGTCGCAAGCTGCTGCCGGAGCGCACGCTGGAGATGACCATCGGCATCCTCCAGGCCCTGGAGTACTCGCACCGCAACGGCATCGTCCACCGCGACATCAAGCCGGCCAACGTGATGCTCACGCGCAACGGCCAGGTCAAGGTGATGGACTTCGGCATCGCCCGCGCCATGGGCGACTCCGGCATGACGATGACCCAGACGTCCGCGGTGATCGGCACCGCCCAGTACCTCTCCCCGGAGCAGGCCAAGGGCGAGCAGGTCGACGCCCGGTCCGACCTGTACTCGACCGGCTGCCTGCTCTACGAACTGCTGACGGTACGCCCGCCCTTCGTCGGCGACTCCCCGGTCGCCGTCGCGTACCAGCACGTGCGGGAGGAGCCGCAGGCACCGAGCGTCTTCGATCCCGAGATCACGCCCGAGATGGACGCGATCGTGCTGAAGGCGCTGGTCAAGGACCCCGACTACCGCTACCAGTCCGCCGACGAGATGCGCGCCGACATCGAGGCCTGCCTCGACGGCCAGCCCGTCGCGGCGACCGCGGCGATGGGCGCGGTCGGCTACGGCGGCTACCCCGACGACCAGCCGACGACGGCCCTGCGCGCGGACGCCGGCGGCGGTGCCACGTCGATGCTGCCGCCCATGAACCCGGACGACGGCGCCTACGGCTACGACGACCGCCCCGACCGGCGCCGCCAGAAGAAGTCGAACACCTCGACGATCCTGCTGGTCGTGGCGGGGATACTCGTCCTCGTCGGCGCCATCCTGATCGGCAAGTGGGCGTTCACGGGCGACAGCGCCGGAAACGACACGGTCGCGGCACCGAACTTCGTGGGCGAGACGAAGTCGGGGGCCCAGAAGCTGGCCACCAACGCCGACCTGGAACTGTCCTTCACCTCCAAGCCCTGCGAGGACCAGAGCCAGGGCAAGATCTGCTCACAGAATCCGCCGGCCGGCACCAAGGTCGACAAGCAGTCCACGGTGAACCTGGTGGTGTCCACCGGTGCGCCGAAGGTCGCGGTGCCCAGCGTGATCGGCCTCGAGCTCAAGGACGCCAAGGAGAAGCTCGAGGGCGACGACTACGAGCTGACCGTCGAGACCGAGACGCGCGAGTCCTCGGAGGACCCGGGCACCGTCCTCGACCAGGACCCGATCAAGGGCACCGAGGTCGAGAAGGGCTCGACGATCACGCTGACGGTGGCGAAGGAAGAGGCGAAGGCGACGGTGCCGGACGTCGCGGGCAAGACCTGCGACGAGGCCGTGGCCCAGCTGAAGGACAACGAGCTGGCGGGTACCTGCAGCGAAGTGGAGACCGACGACCCGAACCTGGTCGGCAAGGTCATCACGACCACGCCGGCGTCCGGTTCCTCGGTCGACAAGGGCTCCACGGTGACCATCCAGATCGGCAAGGCCAAGGAGAACCAGCAGACCCAGGTCCCCAACATCCAGGGCCAGGCCCTCAAGGACGCCAAGAAGGCGCTCCAGGACGCAGGGCTCCAGATCGGCAACATCACCGGCCCCGGTGACGACAACGCGATCGTGCTGGCCTCGAACCCCGGTCAGGGCACCCCGGTCCCGAAGGGCACCAAGGTCGACCTGGTCACCGCCGGGCAGACGAACGGCGGCGGCCAGAACGGCGGCAACAACAACGGCGGCATCTTCGGCGGCATCACCGGCGACGACTGATCCGCCCGCCCGTCACAGGACGAGAGCCCCGGCACCTCCACGGTGCCGGGGCTCAGTCGTGTCGTGCGGCGCGCGTCAGCGCAGTTCCTTCGGCGGCGTACGCTCCGCGTCGACCTTCTCCACCCGGTCCAGTTCGCCCCAGACCACGTAGCGGTAGCGGCTCGTGTAGACCGGGGTGCAGGTCGTCAGGGTGATGTAGTGGCCGGCCTTCTTCTTCCCCGACTCCTCGGGGACCGGGGAGAGGACCTTGACGTTGTACTTCGAGGTCTCGGGAAGGATGCCGTAGACCTTGTAGACGTACCACTTGTCCTTCGTCTCGAAGACGATCGCGTCGCCCTTCTCGAGCTTGTCGATGTGGTGGAACTTCGCGCCGTGGCCGTCGCGGTGGGCGGCGAGTGAGAAGTTGCCCTTCTTGCCCGACATGGGCAGGGCCGACTTGACCGGGTCCGTGTAGTAGCCGGCGACGCCGTCGTTGAGGATCTTCGACGTGGTGCCCTTCTCGACGAGGATCTCGCCCTTCGTCATCTCCGGGACGTGCAGGAAGCCGATGCCGTTCTTCGTGTCCAGCGCGCCGGGTCCGGAGTCCTGGGCCCAGCTGTCACGGACCTTGTCGGCCTGCTTGCCGGCCTCCCGGTCCGCGACGACGTTCGTCCACCACAGGGAGTAGACGACGAACAGGCCCAGCACCAGGCCCGCCGTGATCAGGAGTTCGCCGAAGAGTCCGACGGCCGTGGCCAGCGGGCCCGTGCCGCGGCGGCGTGCCGCGGGAGGGGGTGACTGGAGCGCGTCGGTGTGCTCTTCGGTGCCGTCGGTGGTCGCTGCCACGTTTCATCTGCCCTTAATTGACGAGCGCATCCGGCTTGCCCTTGCTGCGCGGCCGTTCCTCGTCCATCTTGCCCCAGACGATCAACCGGTACTTGCTGGTGAACTCGGGCGTGCACGTGGTGAGGGTGATGTAGCGGCCGGGCTTGGTGAAGCCGGAGCCCCTCGGGACGGGGTCGAGGACGCTCACGTTGCTCGGTGACGTCACCGGCAGCATCGACGCCATCTTGTAGACGAAGTACTTGTTCTGGGTCTCGACGACGATCGCGTCGCCCGGCTCCAGCCGGTTGATGTACCGGAACGGCTCGCCGTGCGTGTTGCGGTGGCCCGCCAGCCCGAAGTTCCCGGTCTTGTCGTCCGGCATGGCCGTCTTCAGCGCGCCCTCGGCGTAGTGGCCGACCATGCCCCGGTCGAGGACGCCCTTGCTGTTGGTGCCCTCGGCGATCGGCACGACCACGTCCAGCCGCGGGATGTGCAGCAGCGCGAAGCCCTGGCCGGGCTCGAAGGCTCCCGGGCTGCGCTTGCCGTTCGCCCAGTCGTCCTGGAGGTCGCTGGCCTCCTTGCCGGCCTGCGCCTGCGCCCGGACGTTCGTCCACCACAGCTGGTAGGTGACGAACAGCAGCATCAGCACGCCGGTCGTGATGAAGACCTCGCCGATCACCCGGCTCGCGACCACCGCCGGACCCGGCTTGCGCGCGCGGGCGAGCCTGCGGGCCTCGACCCGCGACAGCGGAGCGGCCGGCGTCTCCTGCTCGTCATGTCCGCTCCGGCCGCCCGCGCCCGCCGCGCTCGGGCGGCTCCCGGCGCCGTGACGCCCGTGCCGCCGCTTGGCGGCCTTCCTGCGGGCCGCACGCCCCCCGTGCGCCGGGCCGGAACCCCCCGCGCCCCCTGAGGCGGCAGAGGCGGATATGGAGCCTCCGGCCCCGCCCGGCGGCTCGGCCACGCGCAGCGCCACCGTCTCGTCGTCCGCGGGGGGTGCGTGCGGAGGGGTTTCGTACGGCGGCTCGTACGGTGACGGCTCGTAGGCCGCGCTCTCGTACGGCTGCTGGTACGCGCCCTGCTCGTACGGCGCCCGCGCCTGGCCCTGATCCGCCGACGACCAGTCCTCGAACGCGCCCCGCGCCCCGTACGGCTCCTGCCCGTACGAGGCGCCGGACTCGCGCTCGGGGCGCAGCGCGGTCACGCCGTGGCCCTGCCCACCACCGGGGCGAGCCCCGCAGACCTCGCCACCGCGCCGTGGTCGCCGCACTCCACGAGCCAGTTCGCCAGCATCCGGTGCCCGTGCTCGGTGAGGACCGACTCCGGATGGAACTGCACGCCCTCGACCGGGAGTTCGCGGTGCCGCAGTCCCATCACGATCCCGTCCTGGGTGCGCGCCGTGACCTCCAGCTCGGCGGGCACCGTCGCGGGTTCGGCGGCCAGGGAGTGGTAGCGCGTGGCCGTGAAGGGCGAGGGCAGGCCCGCGAAGACGCCCCGGCCCTCGTGCTCGACGAGCGAGGTCTTGCCGTGCAGCAGTTCCGGCGCCCGGTCGACGACGCCGCCGTACGCCACCTGCATCGACTGCATGCCGAGGCAGACGCCGAAGACGGGCACGCCGGTCGCCGCGCAGTGCCGCACCATGTCGACGCAGACGCCCGCCTGCTCGGGGGCGCCCGGTCCCGGCGAGAGCAGGACGCCGTCGAAGCCGTCCTGGGCGTGGGCGGTGGCCACCTCGTCGTTGCGCAGGACCTCGCACTCGGCGCCCAGCTGGTACAGGTACTGGACCAGGTTGAAGACGAAGCTGTCGTAGTTGTCGACGACGAGAATGCGTGCGCTCACTGGTTGTCCACCGTCACATCGTTGAAGGGAAGCAGCGGCTCGGCCCACGGGAAGACGTACTCGAACAGCACGTAGACCACGGCCACGATCAGCACGAGGGAGAGCAGCGCCCTCACCCACACGTTCCCCGGCAGATGCCGCCAGATCCAGCCGTACATGCCGTCCCTTCCGTCGCAACACGGCACCAGACTCACGCCGTACAGCAAACAGACTAACGGCGGGACGGGCCCGGCATCCCGGTGTCCACAGGGAGTGGGGAAGGCCGGTGCGGGGCGGCGGGCCCGCGCCTCAGTCCACGGGCTCGGCGTAGTGCAGGTCGACGGCGCCCGAGTAGCCGGGGAGGGTGACCTCGCCCTCCTCCTCGACCTTCCAGCCGAGGCCGTAGACGTTCACGTACACCATGTAGTTCTGGATCGCCGGGGACGCCGAGAGCGCCTTCTTCAGCTTCGCCGGGTCGCCGACCGCCGTGATCTTGTAGGGCGGTGAGTAGACCCGGCCCTGGAGGATCAGGGTGTTGCCGACGCAGCGCACGGCGCTGGTGGAGATCAGCCGCTGGTCCATGACCTTGATGCCCTTGGCGCCGCCCTGCCACAGCGCGTTCACCACGGCCTGGAGGTCCTGCTGGTGGATGACCAGGTAGTCGGGCTGCGGCTCGGGGTAGCCGGGGAGCTTGGCGGTGGCGTCCGGTGGGGCGTCGTTGAGCGTGACCGATATCGCCTCGCCCGTGAGCTTCTGCGTGCCGGCGCTCTTCTCCAGCTCCGCGAGCTTCTTCTCCTCCGCCGCCGTGCTGCCGCTGTCGCGTTCGGCGAGCGCCTCCATGTCGTCGCGCAGGGCGGCGTTGGAATCGACCAGTTCGCCGTTCTTGCGGCTGCGTTCCTGAATCAGGTCGGAAAGCTTCAGCAAGGACGAGTCCGTGCGGATATTGGTGCCCTTGGCGGTGTTGAAACTCGTGAAGAAAATGATCCCCGCGAGAGCGAAGACGGCCACGGTGAGCACCCGGACCGGCCGGAAACGTCGGCCGCCGGTGGGGCTGGATCCCGTCCCGGGGGAGTCGGCAGAATTGCTCAACGTACCCTTATCTCCTTCGGCGCCGCGGAAGCACTACGCTAACGGACGCCCGGGGGAGCGCTCAGAGTCCCCTGCAAGCCGCCCCGAGCCCGACCCAGTACCTGCGCGGCCACGCAGCGCATCGACAGGAGAGACCCTCGTGCCGAAGTCACGTATCCGCAAGAAGGCCGACTACACGCCGCCGCCCGCGAAGCAGGCGGCCAGCATCAAGCTGACCAATCGCTCCTGGGTCGCGCCCGTCATGCTCGCCATGTTCCTCATCGGGCTGGCCTGGATCGTCGTCTTCTACGTCACCGACGGCTCGCTGCCCATCGACAAGCTCGACAACTGGAACATCGTCGTGGGCTTCGGTTTCATCGCCGCCGGATTCGGCGTCTCCACGCAGTGGAAGTAGCCGGAGAAGCCCGGGCGGCCGCTGTCTGAACACAGCTCTGCCCAGGGCTATCCACTGAGTTATCCACAGCTGTTTTCCACAGTGGGGAAAAGAACGACGATCTGTGGATAACCCATCGAGGGTTGACGCCGGTGTGACTGCCCTACCGGCAACCGAAAACTTGTTCGCCCCCTGTCTGACCTGCGGAAACACGCGCCAGCTACAGGGGGCACAAGTGTTCCCGCACCGTGTGCACAAGATCCGGCACCCGCTGTGGATAACGGCGGCCGCGGTCCGGTGACCACTGCTCCGCTCAGGTGAGCTGCGCCGTTCTCAGAAGGATCATTCCGAGGGCCAGCAGGAGCATCAGGGCGCAGCTGCCGAACTGCACCAGCGACCGCCGTTCACGCGGGGCGTGCACCATCGCGTAGCCGATCACGACACCGGCGACCAGACCGCCGATGTGCGCCTGCCAGGCGATGTTGCTCCAGCCGAAGGTGAAGATCAGGTTGATCACCAGGAGGGCGATCACCGGGCGCATGTCGTAGTTGAGGCGCCGCATGAGGACGGCGGTCGCGCCGAACAGCCCGAAGATCGCGCCGGACGCGCCGAGCGAGGCCGTGGCCGGCCCGGTCAGCAGATAGGTGAGGGCGCTGCCCGCCAGCCCCGAGGTGAGGTACAGGGCGAGATAGCGGGCGCGGCCGAGGGCCGCTTCGAGCGGTCCGCCCAGCCACCACAGGCTGAGCATGTTGAACGCGAGGTGCCAGGGGGCCTCGTGGGCGAACATCGCCGTCACCACGCGGTACCACTCGCCCTCGGCGACGCCCTCGGTCGGGCCGAACGGCGCCGGCGGCCAGGCGCCGATGAGCAGCAGGTGGTCGAGCAGCCCCGACCAGAGGTGCACGGCGAGGAACACCGCGACGTTGATCCCTAGGAGGATCTTGGTCAGCAGGCGGGGATCGGCGGTGACGGTGCCGCCGGCGAGGGTGCGGGGCCGGGAGGCGCCCGGTGCGTGACCGGTGCCGGAGCCGCCCCGGACGCATTCGGGGCACTGGAAGCCGACCGACGCGTCGATCATGCAGTCGGGGCAGATCGGCCGCTCGCAGCGAGTGCAGCTGATGCCGGTCTCGCGATCCGGGTGGCGATAGCAGGTGGGCAGGCTCCGGGCGTCCGTCGGACCGGTGTCCTCCGGGCCCTTCGGGCTGCCTGGCGGCTGGTCCATGGGATCCCCTCACTCCTCGCCACGGGACATCTCGGTGCGGGGAAAGCACCGCCCCGCCCATCCTTACGGATGAGCGGGGCGTTTGGTTCCCTGGGGGCCGTCCACCACCGCCCTGGACCGGGGACTCAGCCCTCGCGGGTCTCGATCACGACCGACTCGATGACCACGTCGTTGACCGGGCGGTCGGTGCGCGGGTTGGTCTGCGTACCGGCGATGGAGTCGATCACCTTCTGGCTGGCCGTGTCCGTGACCTCGCCGAAGATGGTGTGCTTGCGGTTCAGCCACGTCGTCGGGGCGACGGTGACGAAGAACTGCGAGCCGTTGGTGCCCGGACCCGCGTTGGCCATCGCCAGCAGGTAGGGCTTGTCGAAGGACAGGTCCGGGTGGAACTCGTCCTCGAACTGGTAGCCGGGGCCGCCGGTGCCGTTGCCCAGCGGGTCTCCGCCCTGAATCATGAAACCGCTGATCACCCGGTGGAAGACCGTGCCGTCGTAGAGCTTCTTGGTGGACTTCTCGCCCGTGGCGGGGTGGGTCCACTCCCGCTCGCCCTTGGCGAGCTCCACGAAGTTGCGCACCGTCTTGGGGGCGTGGTTCGGCAGAAGCCGGACTTCGATGTCGCCGTGGTTGGTCTTCAGGGTGGCGTAAAGCTGCTCAGCCACGATCTGCCTTCCGTTGTCTTCCTGTGACTCCCCGATCCTCGCACGGTCGAGGCCGCTCGTCGCCCGGCGGGGGGAACCGGGGGTCACTCACCGTCTGCCGCTTGCGGAAATCCGGCCGAGTGGTCGCGGGACGGGCGCGAGAACCGGCGATCCGTGGCATTGTCGACGACAGGCTCTAGTTGTCCCGTATTCATCCGCTATTTCACAAGATCGACTGGTGATCACCCTCTGACCCGCGCCCGGTTCCGTCCGGCGGGGCCCATGACCCGGATGCCCGTCCTCGCATGCCCGGCACCGCACCGACAGGCATGATCCGTAAAAGGGTGGAAAGTCGAAATACCGTACGCCACCGAGGAGGAGGAACCCGTGACCCGCATCGACAGCGTGCGCGCCGCGACCGGTTCGGCGAAGGACAGCGTGCTGCACGCCGCGGAAGTGGTGGCGCCCTACGCCGACACGGCCAAGGACAGGGCCGCGCACTACGCACACGAGGCCCGCGTACGGCTCGCGCCCAAGGTGACGCTGGCCGCCGAACAGGCCCGCGCCCAGTACGGCGTTCATGTCGCCCCACGCCTGGAGCAGGCCCGTACGCATGTGCCGCCGAAGGTCGACCAGGCCGCCCACGAGGCCGCCGTCCGTACGCGCAGGGCCGCCCAGCAGGCCGCCGTGTACTCCCGGCCGAGGATCGAGCAGGCGGTGGCCGTCGCCGCGCCCGTCAAGGACGAGGCCGCCGCGCGCAGTGCCGCGGCGCTGGCCGCCCTGCGCGGTCAGGTCTCGGCCAAGGAGATCCAGAAGCTGGTCCGCAAGCACGAGCGCCGGGCCCGGGCCGGGCGGGCGACCAGGATGCTGGCGATGCTGGGCATCCTCGCCGGCGGCGCCTTCGCCGCCTGGAAGTGGTGGGACAAGCAGGCCAACCCGGACTGGCTGGTCGAGCCCCCCGCGGCGACGGAGGTCCCGGAGTCCGGACGGCTGACCTCGGTCGACGGCACCGGCTCGACGTCCGTACTCGACCCCGAGGTGGAGGCCAAGGAGGCCGAGCAGGGCGGCCCGGACCGCGACGACCAGCGCTAGCGCCGGAGCGGGGCCCGGCGGGCGCGGGGTCCGGCGGGCGCGGGGTCCGGCGGGCCAAGGCA
Source organism: Streptomyces sp. NPDC037054 (assembly GCF_055606745.1). Taxonomy (NCBI): domain Bacteria; kingdom Bacillati; phylum Actinomycetota; class Actinomycetes; order Kitasatosporales; family Streptomycetaceae; genus Streptomyces; species Streptomyces sp. NPDC037054. Next base: position 140,034 of record NZ_JBVJSJ010000008.1, read on the forward strand.
CACACATCGCCGTGGGGCGGGAAACCATCGAGGTCTCCCGCCCCACGGCGATGTTTCACGTGAAACCCCTGAAGGCGGCCATCTCCAACTGCCCCCAGCCGACGGGCTTTTGACCCCGGCGGCGGCCGGAACTCCCACGACAAAACGCCCTCTGATCCGCGTTGTCGCAGATCAGAGGGCGTTTCTGTGTGGAGCCTAGGGGAGTCGAACCCCTGACATCTGCCATGCAAAGACAGCGCTCTACCAACTGAGCTAAGGCCCCCGGAAGACGGGCATCCGACCGGAGGAAGTCCATACCGGTCGACACCGCAGTCCAGAGTACCGGGTGGGCCCCGGGATCTCGCAAATGAGGGGGTCCCGATGCCTCACCACTCTCCGTAGGATGCACGCGTGGTTCGCTACAGCGAACCGCGGTTTTTGGGGAAGCGATGGGGAGACGCAATGGACGCCGCACAGCAGGAAGCCACCGCAAGAGCGCGGGAACTGCAGCGGAACTGGTACGGGGAGCCGTTGGGGGCGCTCTTCCGTAGGCTGATCGACGATCTTGGTCTCAACCAGGCTCGTCTCGCGGGGGTACTGGGACTTTCGGCGCCGATGCTGTCGCAGTTGATGAGCGGGCAGCGGGCGAAGATCGGCAACCCGGCCGTGGTCCAGCGGGTGCAGCTGCTGCAGGATCTGGCAGGTCAGGTCGCGGGCGGGCACGTGAGCGCCGCCGAGGCCACCGAGCGCATGGAGGAGATCAAGAAGTCGCAGGGGGGCTCGGTGCTCAGCAACACCACGCAGACGACGAGCACTTCGGGCGCGCCCACGGTCAAGCGCGTGGTCCGTGAGATCCAGTCGCTGCTGCGCTCGGTCGCGGCCGCCGGCGACATCATCGACGCGGCCGACACCCTCTCCCCGACCCATCCGGAACTCGCGGAGTTCCTCCGGGTCTACGGCGCGGGGCGCACCTCGGACGCCGTGGCGCACTACGAGTCCCACCAGAGCTGACCCGCCGCCCGGCCGCCGACGGGGGCGGCAGCCGGGACGCCGGCCGTCGGCCGTCGGGAAGGGGACACGTGGGGGCGTGGCTGCTCACCGACGGGACACGGCGGGGCGGCGCGAGGGGGGCGACAGGGACGCGAGGGGGAGTCGTATCGCTCGGCACGGGGGAGGCAAGGGGGAGCGGGAAACCGTAAGGGGGCAAGAGAAGCGGGAAACCGCAGGGGGAGGAGCGACGCACAGCCATGGGTGAGGTCTTCGCCGGCCGGTACGAACTGGTCGACCCGATCGGGCGCGGCGGCGTCGGCGCGGTCTGGCGCGCCTGGGACCACCGCCGTCGCCGGTACGTGGCGGCCAAGGTGCTCCAGCAGAGCGACGCGCACTCCCTGCTGCGGTTCGTCCGCGAGCAGGCGCTGCGCATCGACCACCCGCACGTGCTCGCCCCCGCCAGCTGGGCCGCCGACGACGACAAGGTCCTGTTCACCATGGACCTCGTCGCCGGCGGTTCACTCGTCCACCTGATCGGCGACTACGGTCCCCTGCCGCCGGCCTTCGTCTGCACCCTGCTCGACCAGCTCCTGTCGGGCCTGGCCGCCGTCCACGCGGAAGGCGTCGTGCACCGCGACATCAAGCCCGCCAACGTCCTGCTGGAGGCGACCGGCACCGCCCGGCCACGGCTGCGGCTGTCCGACTTCGGCATCGCGATGCGCCTGGGCGAACCACGCCTCACGGAGACCAACTTGGTGGTGGGGACGCCGGGTTACCTCGCGCCCGAGCAGATGATGGGCGCGGAGCCGGCCTTCCCCGCCGACCTGTTCGCCGTCGGCCTCGTGGCCCTGTACCTGCTGGAGGGCGCCAAGCCGGACGCCAAGGCGCTCGTGCAGTACTTCGCCGAGCACGGGACGCCGGGCGCGCCCCAGGGCATTCCCGAACCGCTCTGGCAGGTGGTGGCCACGCTTCTCCAGCCGGACCCGGAGGCCCGCTTCCGTACGGCGACGGGGGCGCGCAAGGCGCTCGCCGCGGCTGCCGAACTGCTGCCGGAGCCCGGCCCCGACGACGAGATGATCGAGATCTTCGACCAAGTCGGCCCCCTGCCCCCGGAGTTCGGCCCGTCCGGCCCGCTCCGACGGGCCACGGGGGTGACGGAGGCGACGGCGAGGGAGCCGGGCGGCGGTGCCGCTGGGGCCACGCAGGAATCGGAGCCGTCGAGGGCCGAGGCGGCGACAGGGGCCGAGGCTGCGACAGGGGCCGAGGCTGCGACAGGGGCCGAGGCTGCGACAGGGGCCGAGGCTGCGACAGGGGCCGAGGCTGCGACGGGGGCCGAGGCTGCGACGGGCGGCACTGCGAGCCGTGCGGCGGACGGCCTTACGGGCACAGCGGCGGGCGGCTTTGGGGGCGCGGCGGCGGGCGGAACCGCGGGCAACGCGGCGGGGCCAGTGGCAGGTTCGGCGGCGGGCACGGGGTCGGGTTCAGCAGCAGGCGCCGTGCCGGGCGCAGAGGCAGGCGCCGTGCCGGGCTCGACAGCGAGTTCAGCAGCGGGCTCAGCGGCGGGCTCAGCAGCGGGGGATCCCCGCCGGGCCCCCGCCTCGGGCTCCCCCGCCGCGCAGGAACCCTCTGAGAACGCGATGCCGAACGCCGACGGGCGCGCCACCCCCACAGCCCCACCTGCCCCGGACGCACGGGCCTCCACCGGACGGGCCTCCGCCGCCCCGGCCCAGAAGACACCCGACCCGATGGTGCCGGGCCCGGAGTCGCCGGACCGGAAGGTGCCGGGCCCGGAGACCCCGGGCCCAGGGGCAGCGCCCCCCGAGCCGCACACCCCGGCCACGCCCACACCCACACCTGCGCCCGCCCCCGCTGCCACCCCTCACTCACCGCCCCCGGCACGGGCGGCGCAGCAGCCGTCCATGTCCGACACCGGAAGCTTCCATCTGCCGCCCCCGCAGGCCACGGTGACCACGTCTCACGCGCCTGGCGCCCCACAGCCGCCGCCGGTGCCTCCGGCCGGGAACCACGCCGAGGCGACCCACGCACTGGGCGCGGGCAACGTCCAGCACCACCACCCCGCACCACCGCCGCCCCACCGTCCACAGTCGTACGCGGCGCCGGTCCCCCAGCCCCCCTACTCCGCCACGTCCCACCCGCCCCAAGAACGCACCGAAGCCTCAACCGCCGCCTACACCGCGCAGTCCCCCCAGTCCGCGCAGTCCCCCCAGGCCTCCCAGCCTTCCCAGCCTTCCCACGGACAAGCGCCGCCACCGCCGGTACCGATGCCCCCCGCCCCGGCGAGGCACCGCGCCGCGCGCCCGCGCCGCCCCGGGCCACCGGCCAAGGTCGCGGTACCGGTCCTCCTCCTGGCCCTGGCCTGCTACGCGATCGGTTTCTGGGCCCTGACCCGCATCTGAGATCCGCAGGTCTCCGGTCAGGCTCGGCAGCTCCCAGCCACGTCCGAGCTGCCCGGTGCCTCGGGACCCGGGACCTCACCCGCCCAGGCCCCTCCGCCGCGCCACGGCCGTCCACACCCCGAGCCCGACGAGCAGAACCGTCCCCGTACCAATGCCTCCCGCCGCGAGTGCCGTCATCGCGCCGTCGTCATCGGCGGAGCCGCCCTCGGCCGCGGCCTGCCGGTCCTGCTCCGTGACCTCGAAGAGGCCCGCCGGTTCCGGCTCCCCCGCGTAGCCGGGCCCGGCCTGCGCGGCTCCGCGCACCCCCACGCGCAGCGTCAGCGCGAACGGCCCCTCGCCGAACCTCTCGGCCACCTTTTCCGCGAGGTGCACGACGAGGTAGTAGGAGCCGGCGAACCGCACGGTGTTCACCTGCTCGGTGGCGGCGTAACGGTTGGCGTACCCGACCGGCGGCACCGGCGCGAGGCTCGCCGCCTTCCGGACGCCGTCGTACCCGACGCTGCTGTCCTGCACGTGCCCGCGCGCCGGGTTGTAGAGGGAGAGGTGCAGGGCGCTGACGGCGTATCCGCCGCCCCCGTTCGCGTCGCCCAGTTCGGCGGTGGCGGACAGTTGCTGCCCCCAGTCCACCGGCACCTTGTAGAACAGGGTCCCGCCGGGCGCGATCTCGGCGCGCCAGACGCCCTGCCCCACGGACGCGGCCGTGTCGAAGCCCGCGCCGCCCGGCCGGTGTCCGGCCCGGCCCTCGACGGGCGCCGGTGAGGCGGAGTCCCAGGCGCCGGGCGGGCTCGTCGCCCCGGCCTTCGCCGTACGCGGCTCGGAGGCGACGGTGAGCTCCAGGTCCCAGACGCCGGGGGAGGTGTCCGCCGGTTCGACGCGCTCGACGGAGACGTAGTAGGTGCCGGCCTCCTGGCACAGGGGCTTTCCGGGGGAGATCTCCCGCATGCCCCAGGCGGCGATGGGGTGCGGGCTGCGGGCGGCGCCGAAACTCGCGGTGTCGAAGGAGCAGGAGCGGCCCTCGGTGTCCTCCACGGACACCTTGATCCCGTCGACGACGGCGATCGAGCTGCCGGGGCGGGGTACGGCGGTGGCGGCGACGTACGTACTGGAGGCGTCGTCGAGTTCGAGGCGGTAGTGGACCTTGCCGCCGCTGGGCAGGGAGCTGCGGTACGTCGTGCCGGGTTCGAGCCGCTCGGCGTCCGCGGTGTCCTCCGCACCCTCGACCGGCCGGGCACCGTCGGAGAAGTCGTAACCGCTCCCGTCGACGGGGGTGGCCCAAGCCACGGGGGCGGGAAGCGCGACGACGAAGCAGCAGAGCACCGCGCGGAACACCCCCGCGCGCCCCCGTCCCCCCGTACGCCGCCGCCCCATCACACACCCCGCCTCTTCGCCACCCGGGCCCGGAACCGTGGCCCATCCTGCCCCGCACGCCCCTGCGCCGTCCGCGCATTCCCGTACGCCCGTCCGAAACGCACCGTCCGAAACGCCCGCCCCGGCGCCGGACGCCGGCGCCCCGGACACACAAAACCCCGACCGCTACGACGGCCGGGGTCTGTTCAGAATCGAAAGTCGATGCTCACGAACCCGTGGGCACGGAGTCAGTCGCCTCCGTCCACAGATCCTGCTCGGCGCGATCCGCCTGGATCTGGCGGTACACGAGGAGCCCGCCGATGGCGGCCAGTGCGACCAGGAGAAGCTTCTTCACCGCGCGACCTCGTCTTTCCTTGACGTAGGGGACCTCTGGCGCCCGACTATACACACCGACCGATACCGATCGGTGACCTGAGTAGGCCCTCAACTCCCGCCTGCCGCACAGCAGAAGAAGGGGAGTACTCCGCTCCGATCGGAGGGTGATCACACCCCCACGGACGGTGAGATTTGTGCGCTTCCCTCCCTACTCTCCTCCTTTTCTCCGCTCTTGCACCCATCCGAGTGGTGTTCATCTGAACATCGCCGCGCCACGGGCGTAGGTCCACCACTTCGCGACGCTCATACACATCATGAGGAAAGTACGCAAATCGCCCAACCCGAAAGTGAGGGGCCATGGCCCGGATCAAGGTCATGAAGCTGTGGACCGCCATCGTCACCGCCTTCCTCGCGCTGTTCGCGGCGCTCGGACTCGCCACCACCACCGCCTCGGCGGCCGTACAGCAGACCGAGACGACGCGCAACAGCGACAGCGAGCGCGACACCGGCCGGAGCGCTCCGCAGCCGGCGGCACGAACGGCGTCCCCCTGGTCCTGGTCACACACCGGCGCCCTGCCCCCCACGATGAAGCAGCGCATCCACGCCGAGGCCCACGGCAAGTCCCCGAGTTGCCGCCACCGCCCGGACGCCTCCACCGCGGCCACCAGCTCCTGCACTCCCAGCACGGCCTCCGAGGAACCCCTCACCCACGAGATCCCCCTCCAGCGCTGACCGCGCCGCACGTCCCGGCACGTGCCGCCCCAGCCCTCTCTTTGACCAGACCCAGCAGTTCCGGCGCTTTGCGTACAGCACCGCCCACGAGGCGAAGACCCGACGGCTCATACCGGCCGTCGGGCCTTCGCGCTGTCGGCGTTTCCCGCCGTCGCGGTCACGGCATGGTCGTGAGCCAGCGGTGAAGGGCCTCGTGCACGGTGACCGGAAGGTCGCTGAGCCTCTCGATGGCCTCACGGTCGCCCGGCGAGGGCGCGATCCCGGCCGCCGTCAGCGCGGCGTGCAGATCGAGCCGACGCAGATCCCTCGGGTCGATCCGGCTCGGCAGTCGGTCGACCGGGTTGGGCGGGGGCAGCAGGAAGTCGTCCTCGGCGGCGCGATGGCGCGTCAGGTCGGCAGCAGGTGGGGCAGTCATCGTGTGCATACCGCTCTCCTTCGGGTGGTGGATGCCGTCCTTGGTCTCAACAGAGCCCCACGGACCCACCAGCGGTTGCGCACGGCCTCCCGAATCACGCGATGGATGCAATCCGCCGACTTATAGCCACATCCTCAAAGCGGATACGCCAACGGCCTCGACCCGACCCGGAGTCATCCGCCACCCCGGCCTCGGCCTGCCCCGCTGCCCGAACCGGCCTCTGCCGGGCCGACGTCAGGCGGCAGTCGGCCGTGGTTAGCCGGCCTGGCCGGTCAACTCCTGCACCAGGTGGTAACCACCGGCCAGGTCCATGTCGGTACGCTCCCGCAGCAGCTTGATCGCACCAGTGCCGTCATCGACGGCCACCAGGGAGTCCAGCTCCGCCACCAGTCCCGGGTCCAGAGACCTGAGGTTGGCCAGGGCCTGTGCGTAGTCCACGGGCAGCCGGCGACCGGAGGTCAGCAGATCCAGGGCCGCTTGCGCGTCGACGAGTCCGAGTCCGGAAGCCTTGCGCAGCCTGGCCACCGCCTTGGAGGCCCGGCCTTCGCCGGCCAGCGCCAGCGCCTCGTCCTGTACCTCGGCATCAACCGGGGTGATCAGAATGGTCACTTCCTGCTTGCTGCTCATGGTGTGGCGCCCTCCGTCCTCACTTGCAGTGCTTGGCGATGCTGTCGATGCCGATGATCGAGCCCGCGAGACCGCCGAGCGTCGCACCCAGCTCGCTGAGCTTCTCCTCGCCCTTGGACACGCGGATGAGGAGGTACGCGGCCTTCTTCACGCCGCCGGCCTTCTTGATGAACGCCTTCAGCTTGAGGATCTTGGCGGCAGGCACGGCAGCACTGGCCACCGCCATGGTGATGGCGCCGACGCACTTGGTGGTCTGCCACCAACCGGCCAGGGCGACCTTCTTCTTCGGCAGGTGCTCCGCCAGGTAGGCGCGCACGGCCGCGTCGCCCCGCTCGGCGACGCTCTCCGGCATGGCGTCGATCACCGCGAGTGCGTCGATGAGTTCCTGCTCGTCGGCCGTGGGCTCCGCAGGGATGCCGTCCGCGACGCGAGCGGCCGCGGACGCTGCCCCGGGAGCAGCGGGCGAGGACGAGTGGTCCGCTGCCACGGCAGCGCCGGAGAGGCCGGTGCTGAGTATCGCCGCAGTGACGACGGCAGCGGTCAGCGTGGTGATGCGATTGAGCTTCAAGGTGTTCCCCCACCTTTGGATTCCCGGATACCCGGGTAGGTGAATATGCCGCATATGCGCAGGTGGTCAGCCTGCGATGCGGTCTGCACAGAAAGATCCAATCAGTGCGTCGCATGCAGCCGCAACGATCTTGAGGATCTTCTGAGCTGGGCAAAAAAACGCAGAGCAGGCGCTTCCCACCAGGGGAAACGCCCGCGAAGTGGCGCGACCCGTTGCCAGCCATGCGCCCCCATGCCGCTGGAGTGCGGCACAGACCGCCCGCGTTCGGGCCTGCTGGTGTCAGGCACTGATGTCAGGCCCCCCACTCACTTGACGGTGACCGCCGCCTCGCGCACATCACCGACGATTCACGAGTCCTTGAGTTCAGGATTCCGTGTACTGTCGTTGGGTGCTCACTGTTGCTTCCGACATCGAGGTGCTGGCCCGCTTCGGCCGTGCGCTCGCCGACCCGATCCGCTGCCGCATCCTGCTGGCCCTGCGGCAAGCCCCGGCCTATCCGGCCGATCTCGCCGAGAACCTGGGCGTTTCACGCACCCGTCTGTCCAACCATCTGGCCTGCCTGCGGGACTGTGGCCTGGTCGTGACCGTGCCGAACGGTCGACGCACCCGCTACGAACTCGCCGACGAACGCCTTGGTCACGCTCTCGATGATCTGCGGACCGCCGTGGTGGCTGTCGAGAGCGACCGTACGTGCCCCGATGCCGACAAAAGGGGCTGCTGCTGATGACCGCGATATCCCTCGGTCCGTCGCCGTCCCGACGCGATGCGCTCACCCGCCGCATACGTCTGTTGGTCGCCGCGACCATCACCTACAACGTCATCGAGGCTGTCGTTGCCATCTCGGCCGGCACCCTGGCGTCCTCCACTGCGCTGGTCGGTTTCGGTCTCGACTCGATCATTGAAGTTTCCTCCGCGGCGGCGGTTGCCTGGCAGTTCTCCGCCCGAGAGCACACCGTGCGGGAAGCCCGCGAGAAGACCACTCTGCGCATCATCGCTGTCTCGTTCTTCGCGCTCGCGGCCTATGTCAGCATCGACGCCGTGCGGGCCTTGGTCGGCTCCAGTGAGGCAGACCGTTCCATCCCCGGCATCGTGCTCGCGGCCCTGTCCCTGGCGATCATGCCGTTCCTGTCCGCAGCCCAGCGCAAGGCCGGACGCGAACTCGGCTCGGCTTCCGCCGTCGCCGACTCCAAGCAAACTCTGTTGTGCACGTATCTCTCGGCCGTACTCCTGGTGGGCCTTGTCCTGAACGCCGTCCTCGGCTGGTCATGGGCCGATCCCATCGCCGCCCTCGTCATCGCCGCCGTAGCCGTCAAGGAAGGCCGCGACGCCTGGCAGGGCAAGGGCTGCTGCGCGACGCCCTCCGCAGGGTTGGGAAAGACCAGTGCGTCATCGGACACCTGCGGGTGCCGCCCCGGTTGCGACTGCTGCTGAACCCGCACTGACCTGCACCTGCTTCCCTTCCTCAACCCACCGCTCTCGCCAGCTCCCATCCCGTCCGTCGTCGACCATTCTCCGGCACAGTCGGATCAGCATGACCATGGATGTCTACACGCACGTGGTCGGCGACAGTGAGCGCGAAGCAGTGGGCATGCTCGCCGAGCTACTGAAAGATCCACTCATCGACTGATGTCAGCCGTGAATGTCAAAGACCCCCAGCCGCTATCGACTGGGGGTCTTTTCGCTGGTGGGGCTAACAGGATTTGAACCTGTGGCCTCATCCTTATCAGGGATGCGCTCTAACCAACTGAGCTATAGCCCCGCCGCGCTCTGCGGTGTGTGTCCCGCGCGCTGACTCCTGAAGATTAGCGCACGAGGTGGGCAGTCCCAAAATCGGTTGTCCGGGGACCGCCCGCGCCCGTCAGTGACCCGTCACCCGCCCTCGTCGATGACCCGTCACCCGCCCTGGCAGCCGCCCGTCACTCGTCCTCCGCCAGCGTCAGTTCCACGCCGCCCACGAAGCCCGCGGAGAGGTTGTAGATGAACGCGCCGAGCGTCGCGAGAGCCGTCGCGAGGACGACGTCGATGACCGCGATGATCGTCGAGAACAGCAGCACGTTGGGCAGGGAGAGGAACGACTGCAGGTCGAAGCCGTTCGACTCGTTCGAGCCGGTCGCCTCGGAGATCGTGCCGCCGACCGTCGAGAAGACGCCCATCGCGTCCATGACCATCCACAGCACCGCAGCCGCGACGATCGTGCAGATGCCGAGGGCGATGGAGAGCAGGAAGCTGACCTTCATCACCGACCACGGGTCGGCCTTCGCGACCCGCAGGCGGGCCTTGCGGACGCGGGGAGTGGTGCGCGCGCCGGTGCGGGGGCGGCGGACCGCCCCGGTCTGGCCGCCCTGCGTGGGGTAGGCCTGCGGCGGGTGGTACGGGCCGCTCTGCTGCTGCGGCTGCCGCTCCCCCGGAAGGGGCGAGCCGGCCCCCGGCTGTGCCCCCGAAGCGGCCGGGCCCGCGCCAGCCGCGTAGTGCTGGGTCTGCGGGCCTCGGGTGTCCGTCACAGTTCCCCCCTGGGATCCATGAGAGTCGGGCGAGTGCGAGTCGGTCGCGGAGGACTTGATCGCCTTCAGCTGAGTGGTGTGCGAGTCCTGTGCCTGCGCGGCGGAGCCACGGCCGCCGCCGTCCGTCCCCGTACTGGTACCGGCCGGTCCGGCGCCCGTGGCTCCGCTCACGCTGACTCACTCCTCGTCCTACTCGGCCGAGGGCGCCTCACCCTCGTCCGTGCCGGCCGCGGTGGCGTCCGCGGCGGACTCGTCGACGACCACGTCGCCGTCGACTTCCTCCGCCTCGCGCCCCGCCTCGGCGTTGCGTGCGACACCGACCACGGCATCGCGCTTGCCCAGATTGATCAGTTGGACGCCCATGGTGTCACGGCCCGTCTCCCTGATCTCGTTGACTCGCGTGCGAATCACACCGCCCGACAGCGTGATGGCGAGGATCTCGTCGGTCTCCTCGACCACCAGCGCGCCGACGAGCGAGCCGCGGTCCTCGACGATCTTGGCGGCCTTGATGCCCAGGCCACCGCGACCCTGGACGCGGTACTCGTCGACGGCGGTCCGCTTCGCGTACCCACCGTCAGTGGCAGTGAACACGAACGTACCGGGTCGAACAACATTCATCGAGAGCAGCTCGTCGCCCTCGCGGAAACTCATGCCCTTGACACCCGAGGTCGCACGGCCCATGGGCCGCAGCGAGTCGTCCGTAGCGGTGAACCTGATCGACTGCGCCTTCTTGCTGATCAGCAGCAGATCGTCGTCGGACGAGACGAGCTCGGCTCCGATCAGTTCGTCGTCGCTGCCGTCCTCCCGCTCCCGGAGGTTGATGGCGATCACGCCACCGGAACGCGGGGAGTCGTAGTCCTTCAGCGGCGTCTTCTTCACCAGGCCGCCCTTGGTCGCCAGGACCAGGTACGGCGCCGCGTCGTAGTCACGGATCGCGAGGATCTCGGCGATGGCCTCGTCCGGCTGGAAGGCGAGCAGGTTCGCCACGTGCTGCCCGCGCGCGTCACGGCCGGCGTCGGGAAGCTCGTAGGCCTTCGCGCGGTACACGCGGCCCTTGTTCGTGAAGAACAGCAGCCAGTGGTGCGTGGTGGACACGAAGAAGTGGTCGACGATGTCGTCTTCCTTCAGCTTCGCGCCGCGCACGCCCTTGCCGCCGCGCTTCTGGGCGCGGTAGTCGTCGGTCTTGGTGCGCTTGATGTAGCCGCCGCGCGTGACCGTGACGACGATGTCCTCTTCGGCGATCAGGTCCTCGATGGACATGTCGCCCTCGTACGGGATCAGCTTGGTCTTGCGGTCGTCGCCGTACTTGTCGACGATCGCGGCCAGTTCCTCGCTGACGATGCCGCGCTGGCGGACCGGCGAGGACAGGATCTCGTTGTACTCGCGGATCTTCGCCTGGAGTTCGTCGTGCTCCTGGACGATCTTCTGGCGCTCCAGGGCGGCCAGCCGGCGCAGCTGCATCTCGAGGATGGCGTTGGCCTGGATCTCGTCGATCTCCAGGAGGTCCATCAGGCCGCCGCGCGCGATCTCGACGGTGTCGCTGCGCCGGATCAGCGCGATGACCTCGTCGATGGCGTCCAGGGCCTTCAGCAGGCCGCGCAGGATGTGCGCGCGCTCCTCGGCCTTGCGCAGCCGGAACTTCGTACGGCGGACGATGACCTCGATCTGGTGCGTCACCCAGTGGCGGATGAACGCGTCCAGCGACAGCGTGCGCGGCACGCCGTCGACCAGCGCCAGCATGTTGGCGCCGAAGTTCGTCTGCAGGTCGGTGTGCTTGTAGAGGTTGTTCAGCACGACCTTGGCGACCGCGTCCCGCTTCAGGACGATGACCAGGCGCTGGCCCGTGCGGGACGACGTCTCGTCGCGGACGTCGGCGATGCCGCCGATCTTGCCGTCCTTCACGAGGTCGGCGATCTTCTGCGCGAGGTTGTCGGGGTTGACCTGGTACGGCAGTTCCGTGACCACCAGGCACTGGCGGTTCTGGATCTCCTCGACCTCGACGACCGCGCGCATCGTGATGGAGCCGCGACCGGTGCGGTACGCCTCCTCGATGCCCCGGCGGCCGACGACGAGCGCGCCGGTCGGGAAGTCCGGGCCCTTGATGCGCTCGATGAGCGCGTCGAGCAGTTCCTCGTGCGAGGCCTCGGGGTTCTCCAGGTACCACTGGGCGCCGGCGGCGACCTCGCGCAGGTTGTGCGGCGGGATGTTGGTCGCCATGCCGACCGCGATACCGGCGGAGCCGTTGATCAGCAGGTTCGGGAAGCGGGCCGGCAGGACGGTCGGCTCCTGGGAGCGGCCGTCGTAGTTGTCCGTGAAGTCGACGGTCTCCTCGTCGATGTCACGGACCATCTCCATCGACAGCGGCGCCATCTTGCACTCGGTGTAGCGCATGGCCGCCGCCGGGTCGTTGCCCGGCGAGCCGAAGTTGCCGTTGGAGTCGACCAGCGGCATCCGCATCGACCACGACTGCGCGAGGCGGACCAGCGCGTCGTAGATCGAGGAGTCGCCGTGCGGGTGGTAGTTGCCCATGACGTCGCCGACGACGCGGGCGCACTTGTAGAAGCCGCGCTCGGGCCGGTAGCCGCCGTCGTACATCGCGTACAGCACGCGGCGGTGGACGGGCTTGAGGCCGTCGCGGACGTCGGGCAGCGCACGCGAGACGATGACGGACATCGCGTAGTCGAGGTACGAGCGCTGCATCTCCGTCTCGAGCCCGACGGGCTCGACGCGCATGGCCAGGGCGTCACCCTCGGGCGTCGTCACGGGAGTGTTCTCGTCGGTCATTGCTGGTGAAGATCCTTCCTGGTGCGGTCAGCTGAGACCGACTCAGATGTCGAGGAAGCGGACGTCCTTGGCGTTGCGCTGGATGAACGCGCGGCGGGCCTCGACGTCCTCGCCCATCAGGACCGAGAACAGGTCGTCGGCCTGGGCGGCGTCGTCGAGGGTGACCTGGCCGAGGACGCGGTGCTCCTGGTCCATGGTCGTGATGCGCAGCTCCTCGGCGTTCATCTCACCGAGACCCTTGAAGCGCTGGACCGAGTCCTCGCGGATGCGCTTGCCGGCGTTGCGGCCCATCTCGATCAGGGCGTCGCGCTCGCGGTCGGAGTACGCGTACTCGAAGTCGTCCTTGCCCCACTTGATCTTGTACAGCGGGGGGCGGGACAGGTACACGTGCCCGGCCTCGACCAGCGGCCGCATGAAGCGGAACAGGAAGGTCAGCAGCAGGGTGTTGATGTGCTGGCCGTCGACGTCGGCGTCCGCCATCAGGATGATCTTGTGATAGCGGAGCTTCTCGATGTCGAAGTCCTCGTGCACGCCCGTGCCGAACGCGGAGATCATCGCCTGGATCTCCTGGTTCTGCAGGATGCGGTCGATGCGCGCCTTCTCGACGTTGAGGATCTTGCCGCGGATCGGGAGGATCGCCTGGTACTGCGGGTTGCGGCCGGACTTGGCCGAGCCGCCGGCGGAGTCGCCCTCGACGATGAAGATCTCGCACTTGGTGGGGTCGTTCGACTGGCAGTCGGACAGCTTGCCCGGCAGCGACGCCGACTCCAGCAGGCCCTTGCGGCGGGTCAGGTCGCGCGCCTTGCGCGCCGCCACGCGCGCGGTGGCGGCCTGGATGCCCTTGCGGACGATGTCCGCGGCCTCGTTGGGGTTGCGGTCCAGCCAGTCGTTGAGGTGCTCGTAGACGACCTTCTGGACGAACGTCTTCGCCTCGGTGTTGCCCAGCTTGGTCTTGGTCTGGCCCTCGAACTGCGGCTCGCTCAGCTTGACCGAGATGATCGCGGTCAGACCCTCACGGATGTCGTCACCGGTGAGGTTGTCGTCCTTCTCGCGCAGCAGCTTCTTGTCGCGCGCGTACTTGTTGATGAGCGAGGTGAGCGCGGCGCGGAAGCCCTCTTCGTGCGTACCGCCCTCGTGCGTGTGGATGATGTTGGCGAAGGAGTACACGCCCTCCGTGTAGCCGCCGTTCCACTGCATGGCGACCTCGAGGGACAGGTTCCTGTCCTTGTCCTCGGCCTCCAGGTCGATCACGGTGGGGTGCACCACCTCTCCCTTGCGGGAGTTGAGGTACTTCACGAAGTCGACGATGCCGCCCTCGTAGTGGTACGAGACGTGCTTGACCTCGTGCTTCTCGTCCTCGCCCGCCTCGTCCGCGCCGGCGGTGGCCTTCGCCGACTCGCGCTCGTCGGTGAGGTTGATGCGCAGGCCCTTGTTGAGGAACGCCATCTCCTGGAAGCGCCGGGAGAGCGTCTCGAAGGAGTAGTCGGTGGTCTCGAAGATGTCGCCGTCGGCCCAGAAGGTGACCGACGTGCCGGTCTCCTCGGTGGCCTCGTGCCGGGCGAGGGGCGCGGTGGGGACACCCAGCTTGTAGTCCTGCGTCCAGCGGTAGCCGTCGGTCTTGACCTCGACGGCGACCCGCGTCGACAGCGCGTTGACCACGGAGACGCCCACGCCGTGCAGACCGCCGGAGACCGCGTAGCCGCCGCCCCCGAACTTGCCGCCCGCGTGCAGCACGGTCAGGACGACCTCGACGGCGGGCTTACCCTCGGAGGGCACGATGCCCACCGGGATGCCGCGGCCGTTGTCGACGACCCGGACGCCGCCGTCGGCGAGGATCGTGACGTCGATCGTGTCCGCGTGGCCGGCCAGCGCCTCGTCGACGGAGTTGTCGACGACCTCCTGCACGAGGTGGTGCAGTCCTCGTTCACCGGTCGAACCGATGTACATACCGGGTCGCTTGCGGACCGCGTCCAGACCCTCGAGGACGGTGATGGCACTGGCGTCGTACGAGGCCGCGGCCTCGCCGTTCGAGGTGCTCGCCGCGTCGTTCACGCCGGTGTCGGTGGACGGGATGTTCTCGTTGGGGTTGCCGGAATCGGCCACGAAGCGCCCTTTCTGGCACAGCACGAGCCGGGCTCGTCGGCGGGGATGCCGGAGCGGCTGCGGCATGTTGCGTTGGTAAGCCTTGATCAGCGTTGCTCAGCTTGTCCCGGACGGTCCCCACGAATGGGGCGGGATTGGCTTCCAGTCTACCGGTAGCACTGACACTGATGGGGGTTTGCCGGTCCCTGAGTCCTCATGTGCCGCCCTGAACCGGACTCGCCCGACTCCCGATATGCGGATGGGGGCTCCAAGAGGCTCACAACGGCACTCAGCGCTTCCGGGTGTCAACCCTTGGCTACTTGGAAGTCAGGTCGGCATTCGCAACCGCGTGCGATCACGCGCCGAAGGCCGCCGAGGGCGGTGGAACGGGCCCCTCGACGGCCTTCGATGTGATGTCTGTCACCCATAGGTGTCGCCGGGTCCCGTGCTGCCCGGGGCACGCAGGGGACCGTAGCGACGGGCGCCCCCACCGGGGCCGTTGACCTTGATGAGCCGCACCGTGCCGTGCCCCAGGTCCTCGTTGAGCCGGGCCACCAGCGTCGGGGCGAGCAGCCGCAGGTTCGTCGCCCAGGCCGTGGAGTCGCACCGCACGACCAGGACCCGCTCGTCCTCGTCGTACCTCTCCGGTACGCAGTGCTTGGCCACGTCCTCGCCGACGATCTGCGGCCAGCGGCCCATCACCCCGCCCACCGCGGCCGGGGCCTCCCAGCCCCGCTCGCTGATCAGCCGGTTGATGGCCGCGCCGAGCGCCATCGGATCGCGGCCGTCGGCGCGCGCGCCGGAGCGCAGACCGCCGCGCCGCGCCTGCTTCTTCTGCCGTGCCGCGTCGCCACGCGCGCGTGCCGCTTCCTTCGCCGCCTTCAACGCCACGCGCGCGAGGTCGACGCCGGACGGCTCGGGCGCCTTGCCGGCGGCGGCCCCGGACGTGCTCGCGGAGGTGTGTCCGGGCCTTCCGGCCCCGTTCCCGGGTGCGTTCTCGCTCATACGCGCTCCACGGTCCCGTCGGACACCGTGAACCGCGCCCCGGCCAGGACGTGCGGTACGTCGTCGTCGACCGCGGCGGTCACGAGCACCTGCTCGCCGGGCGCGACCAGCTCGGCGAGGCGCTCGCGGCGGCGGGTGTCCAACTCGGCGAACACGTCGTCGAGGACGAGCACCGGTTCATTGCCCTCGGCGCGCAGCAGGTCGTAGGAGGCCAGCCGCAGGGCGAGCGCGTAGGACCAGGACTCGCCGTGCGAGGCGTAGCCCTTGGCGGGCAACTGGCCGAGCTTGAGCAGCAGGTCGTCGCGGTGCGGTCCGACCAGCGTGACGCCCCGCTCGATCTCCTGCTTGCGCGCCTCGGCGAGGGCGGCCGTCAACTGCTCGTAGAGGTCGTCACGCGTGTGTGCCTCGCCCGGGGCGGACGGCTTGTACTCCAGGGCCACCGGGCCGCCGCCGGGGGCCAGTTGCTCGTACGCCTTGTCGGCGAGCGGCTGGACCGCGGCGATCAGGTCGAGCCGCTGGGCGAGCAGTTCGGCACCCGCGCGCGCCAGGTGCTGGTCCCACACGTCGAGGGTGGACAGGTCCATCGTGCGGCCGCCGTGCCGGCGGGCCAGCGCGGCTGACTTCAGCAGGGTGTTGCGCTGCCTGAGGACGCGGTCGTAGTCGGAGCGGACGCCGGCCATGCGCGGCGAGCGGGCCGTGATCAGCTCGTCGAGGAAGCGGCGGCGCTCACCGGGGTCGCCCTTGACCAGGGCGAGGTCCTCGGGCGCGAACAGCACGGTCCGCACGATGCCGAGCACGTCACGGGGTCTGACCTGCGTGGACCGGTTGATGCGGGCCCGGTTGGCGCGGCCCGGGTTCAGCTCGAGCTCGATCAGCTGCTGCCGCTCGCCCTGGCGGACCTGGGCGCGGACGATCGCGCGGTCGGCGCCCATGCGGACCAGCGGGGCGTCGGAGGAGACGCGGTGGCTGCCGAGGGTGGCGAGATAGCCGACCGCCTCGACGAGGTTCGTCTTGCCCTGGCCGTTGGGTCCGACGAACGCGGTCACGCCCGGGTCGAGCGGGACCTCGACCCGGGGGTAGGAGCGGAAGTCGGCAAGCGACAGATGCGTGACGTGCATGGTCGTTCGCCGACCTCCCCCAGTAGCTCTGGTGACCGTTTACTGCCCGGGCTGCTGCTCGGGCTACTTCTTCTCCACCGCGTGGCCGCCGAACTGGTTGCGCAGCGCCGCGATCATCTTCATCTGCGGCGAGTCGTCCTGGCGGGAGGCGAACCGCGCGAACAGGGACGCGGTGATCGCGGGCAGCGGGACCGCGTTGTCGATCGCGGCCTCCACCGTCCAGCGTCCCTCACCGGAGTCCTGTGCGTAACCCCGGAGCTTGTCGAGGTGCTCGTCCTCGTCGAGGGCGTTGACCGCGAGGTCGAGCAGCCAGGAGCGGATGACGGTGCCCTCCTGCCAGGAGCGGAAGACCTCCCGGACGTCGGTCACGGAGTCGACCTTCTCCAGCAGCTCCCAGCCCTCGGCGTAGGCCTGCATCATGGCGTACTCGATGCCGTTGTGGACCATCTTGGCGAAGTGGCCCGCGCCGACCTTGCCGGCGTGCACCGAGCCGAAGTCGCCCTCCGGCTTGAGCGCGTCGAAGACCGGCTGGACCTTGGCGACGTTCTCCGCGTCGCCGCCGTACATCAGCGCGTAGCCGTTCTCCAGGCCCCAGACGCCGCCCGAGACGCCGCAGTCGACGAAGCCGATGCCCTTGGCGGCCAGCTCCTCGGCGTGCTTCTCGTCGTCGGTCCAGCGGGAGTTGCCGCCGTCCACGACCACGTCGCCGGGCTCCAGCAGCTCGGCGAGCTCGTCGATCGTGGACTGGGTGGCTTCGCCGGCCGGGACCATCACCCAGACCACGCGCGGGCCCTTGAGCTTGCCCACAAGCTCTTCGAGGCTGTGGACGTCGGCGAGGTCAGGGTTGCGGTCGTATCCGACGACGGTGTGGCCCGCGCGGCGGATCCGCTCGCGCATGTTGCCGCCCATCTTGCCGAGGCCGACGAGACCGAGCTCCATCAGTTGCGTTCCTTAGGTGTGCGAGGTGGCGTTACAGCACTTGCGTACGAGTCCGAGCCTAAACCCGGACGGTGACGCACACCTGTGGGCATACGCGCTCATACGTAGGCCCCTACCTGCGGCTTCGCCCGGCGGGCCCGGTTGTCCACCGGCCGCGGGGGCGCTGTGGACAACCGGCCGGGACTCACGTCAGCCGCTGAGGCGCACCGGCATGATCAGGTACTTGTAGGCCTCGTCCGCCTCGGCGTCCAGCGCGGGCTTGCCGCTGAGCAGCGCGGGCTTCGTGGACGTCGTGAACGACAGCTGGGCCACCGGGGAGTCGATCGCGCTCAGACCGTCCAGCAGGAACGTCGGGTTGAACGCGATCGAGATGTCGTCGCCCTCCAGCTGGGCGTCGACTCTTTCCACAGCCTGTGCGTCGTCGCTGGAGCCGGCCTCCAGGATCAGGACGCCCTGCTCGAAGCTGAGCCGCACCGGGGTGTTGCGCTCGGCGACCAGGGACACGCGCTTGACGGCCTCCACGAAGGGGGCGGTCTCGATGACGGCGACGCTGTTGAACTCCGTCGGGAACAGCGTGCGGTACTTCGGGAGGTCGCCCTCCAGCAGACGCGTCGTCGTGCGGCGGCCGGCGCCCTCGAAACCGATCAGGCCCTCACCGGAGCCCGAGCCGGACAGCGCCAGCGTGACCTGGTCTCCGCTGGTCAGGGCCTTGGCCGTGTCCAGCAGGGTCTTGGCAGGGACCAGGGCGACCGCGGACGCCTCGGGGTTCTCCGGCTTCCACAGGAACTCGCGGACCGCGAAGCGGTAGCGGTCGGTGGAGGCCAGCGTGACCGTGTCGCCCTCGATCTCGATGCGCACGCCGGTCAGGACGGGCAGCGTGTCGTCGCGGCCCGCGGCGATGGCGACCTGCTGCACGGCCGACGAGAAGACCTCGCCCGGGACCGTGCCCGTCGCGTTCGGCATCTGCGGCAGGGCCGGGTACTCCTCCACAGGCAGGGTGTGGAGTGTGAACCGCGAGGAGCCGCACACCACCGTCGCCCGTACACCGTCTGTGGAGATCTCCACCGGCCGGTTGGGGAGGGCGCGCGAGATGTCGGCGAGCAGGCGGCCGGAGACCAGCACCGTGCCGTCCTCCTCGACCTCCGCCTCCACGGACACCCGCGCCGAGACCTCGTAGTCGAAGCCGGACAGGCTCAGCGCCCCGTCCTCGGCCTTAAGGAGCAGGCCGGCGAGGACAGGCGCCGGCGGACGGGCCGGGAGGCTGCGCGCCGCCCAGGCCACTGCCTCCGCGAGTACGTCGCGTTCCACCCGGATCTTCACCTAAGCCGCCTCCTGCTGTTGCCGGCGTTCTCGCCCTGCTTCGCCTTCGTCGTCTGTCTCGGTGTCACGGATCCCTGTGAGGGGAAGGACCACCGGGGACCAGTCTGACGCACCGCACTGACAGTAGGTGCCCATCGGGGTCAAGTCGCACCGAGGGGCAGCCGGGCTCGAGACGGCGAGTTGTGCACAGGACCCGCTTCGAAACGAATCCCTGGCTCTCTATGGTCGGGAGTAGTAGTAGGGGCTGTGGATACCGTGGATAACCACGTTTTCCCAGCTCAGACCCCAAATTTTGTCCACTGGTCCTGTGGGCGGCGGCGGTGGACAACCAGGGGGTTCTGTGGAGAACGGAAAGTTCTGCACACCCCGTGCACAGGACCGGGCGAGTTCTCCCCAGTGCCGTCCCCAGCTTTACCCACCTTTCCCACAGCCCAACCCGGCACCTTTGTGTGACGCCTTTCACTCGACCCGGTGAGGAGGCGCGTCACGTTGCCGAACAGTGGACAGCCATGTGGAGAAGCGCGGGATCACTGGGGACAACCGGGTCCGGCCTGTGGGTTGCCCGTGGACAACTCTGTGCACAGCCTGTGGATCAACTCCCCGTCCACAAGCTGTGGAGATCCTTCGTCCACCAATCCACAGGCGGCTGACCTGCCCTGATGATCCTTCACCACCGTGCGCTGTGGACAGCGTCTGGACAACTTCTGGGTCCCCAGCGTGTGGACGGGAAAAAGTCGCCGAATCTGTGGAGGGAGACCGTAACCCGGCGGCTAATCGAACAGGGGGTTACGGCGCCGAGACCTGATTCCGGAGCGAGCCGGCACACGCGCGGGGCCCGCGGCCGGCCCGGGGGCACGCGAAAGGCGCCCCCGGATCTCGTCCAGGGGCGCCTACGGGCGCGTAACTCGGGGGCGCTCAGCCCGCCTTGATGCGGTTGGTCAGCTCCGTCACCTGGTTGTAGATGGAGCGGCGCTCGGCCATCAGATTGCGGATCTTGCGGTCGGCGTGCATGACCGTCGTGTGGTCCCGGCCGCCGAACAGCGCGCCGATCTTCGGCAGGGAGAGGTCCGTCAGCTCCCGGCACAGATACATGGCGATCTGGCGGGCCGTCACCAGCGCGCGCCCGCGCGAGGTGCCGCACAGGTCCTCGACCGTGAGCCCGAAGTAGTCGGCGGTCGCGCCCATGATGGCCGTCGAGGTGATCTCCGGCGCCGAGTCCTCGCCGCCCGGCATCAGGTCCTTCAGGACGATCTCCGTCAGGCCCAGATCGACCGGCTGCCGGTTGAGCGACGCGAACGCCGTCACCCGGATCAGCGCGCCCTCCAGCTCACGGATGTTCCGCGAGATCCGGGACGCGATGAACTCCAGCACCTCCGGCGGGGCGTTGAGCTGCTCCTGGACCGCCTTCTTGCGCAGGATCGCGATGCGCGTCTCCAGCTCGGGCGGCTGGACGTCCGTGATCAGACCCCACTCGAAGCGGTTGCGCAGCCGGTCCTCCAGCGTCACCAGCTGCTTGGGCGGCCGGTCACTGCTGAGGACGATCTGCTTGTTGGCGTTGTGGAGCGTGTTGAACGTGTGAAAGAACTCCTCCTGCGTCGACTCCTTGTCCGCCAGGAACTGGATGTCGTCGACGAGCAGAATGTCCATCTCGCGGTACCGCTTGCGGAAGCTGTCGCCCTTGCCGTCGCGGATCGAGTTGATGAACTCGTTGGTGAACTCCTCCGAGCTCACGTACCGCACGCGCGTGCCCGGGTAGAGACTGCGCGCGTAGTGCCCGATCGCGTGCAGCAGGTGCGTCTTGCCGAGGCCCGACTCCCCGTAGATGAACAGGGGGTTGTACGCCTTCGCCGGCGCCTCGGCGACGGCCACCGCGGCCGCGTGCGCGAACCGGTTGGAGGCGCCGATGACGAACGTGTCGAAGAGGTACTTCGGGTTCAGCCGCGCGGTCGGCTCCCCGGGACCGGTCGCCGGCGCGGGCTGCGCGGCCAGCGGGCCGGGCGCGCCGGTGGTCGGCAGGTTCGGGCCGACGGGGCCGCCGCGGTGCACGTGCCCGGAGCCGGGCGGCGGCTCGGGCAGGTCGCGGCGGGCGTCGCGCTGTTCGTAGTCCCCGCGCGCCTGTTCGTAGTCGCCGCGCTGTCCGTCGTAGCCGCCGCGGTCCATCGGCTGCGGCCGGTACTCGTGCGACGGGGCGCCGTAGGAGTCCTGCGAGTGGGACGGCGATCCGTAGGAGTCCTGGGAGGACGGGCCGTATCCGTCCTGGGAGGGCGCGCCGTAGGCGTCGTGGCCGGGAGGCGGGCCGTAGTTGTCCTGCGAGGAGCCGTACGCGTCCTGCGACGGCGACGCGTAGGGGTCGCGCTCGGGGAAGCCGAGCCGTTGCTGCTGCCAGCCGTAGTCGTCGTGCGAGGGACGCGGCCAGGCGCCGGGCTCGGGGCGCTGGTACTCCGACGGGTACGCGGGCCGGGCGGTCGGCAGCTGGTCGCCGCCGGACTGGCCCGGGTGGGCGTCGGCGCGGTGCGAGTCGCCACGGTGGGGCTCGCCACGATGCGGCTCGGCGCGGTGGGGTTCGGCGCGGTGGCGGCCGTACCCCTCGTACCCGTCGCGTTCGCGGCCGCCGTCCCGGGCGTCCCGGCCGCTCTGGTCGTAGCCGTCGCGACCCTGGTCGTATCCGTCCCTCCCGCCCTGGCCGCCGGAGGGCTGGTGCTCGGAGTCGTCGTAGCGCGACTGCGGGCGGGAGGGCGCCGGCGCGGCCGGCGGCTCGCCGGCGGAGTCGTCGACGGTGATCGCGATGCGGATCGGCCGGCCGCACTCGCGGCTCAGCGTCTCGCTGACGACGGGCGCGAGACGGCCCTCGAGCACGCCCTTGGCGAATTCGTTGGGTACGGCGAGCAGCGCGGTGTCGGCGACCAGCGCCAGCGGCTGGCAGCGCCGGATCCAGTGTTCGTCCTTCGCCTCCACGCCCTGGCCACGGCCCTCACCGAGTAGCTGCTCCAATACGCGTGGCCACACTGCGGCAAGATCGGCAGGTACGTCAGCCACAGGGCACGCTCTCTCACGGGGTCCCCCGAACGTGTGGTTCGCGGGACGGGTCGGGATGTCATTCGGGCGGGTCGGCGGGGGCAAACCCGATGGGGCAGGTGACAAGGGAACGAATCGGAGTCCAGTCACGGTAGTCAGGGCGGCGGGTACGGTTCAAGTTGTTGTCCCCAGCCTGTGGACAGTGTCTCGCCATCACCCTTGGTTTGACCGAATGGCGTAGCCGCGCGTACCGTAACCAGGTCGAGTTGTCGATGGCTGCTGCCGCCTGCCTCCGATGGGCACAGATCACGTCCCCCGCACGTCGGGGGTGACCGGTGATCGGGAAGCGGTGCACTCGGGCGTAACGCGAGCTACTCGTGGGCGCACGGTGACAGCCAGGACGGCACCCGCCAAACATCGATTTCTTACTGGAGCCCCCGAGTGAGCAAGCGCACCTTCCAGCCGAACAACCGTCGTCGCGCGAAGACCCACGGCTTCCGGCTGCGTATGCGCACCCGTGCCGGCCGCGCGATTCTCGCGTCCCGCCGTAGCAAGGGTCGCGCCCGTCTGTCCGCCTGATCCCGGTCAGGTCATGACGTCGTGCTGCCCACCGAGAACCGGCTGAGGCGGCGCGAGGACTTCGCGACCGCGGTACGACGAGGTCGCAGGGCCGGTCGCCCAAGCCTCGTCGTCCACTTTCGTAGCGGTGCCACGGACCCGCACGCGCCTGGGGAGAGCGCTCCCCCGACGCGTGCGGGTTTCGTCGTGAGCAAAGCCGTGGGCGGCGCGGTGGTGCGCAACAAGGTGAAGCGCAGACTTCGTCATCTGATGCGCGACCGAGTCGACCTGTTTCCCCCCGGTAGCCTGGTAGTCGTACGAGCGCTGCCCGGTGCGGGTGACGCTGACCATGCACAGCTGGCCCGAGACCTGGACGCCGCCATGCAGCGGCTGCTGGGAGGGGGCGCGCGATGAAGTACCCGCTGCTAGCTCTGATCAAGCTGTACCAGTGGACGATCAGTCCGCTGCTGGGGCCGGTCTGCAAGTACTACCCGTCGTGTTCCCACTACGGCTACACGGCCATCGACCGGCACGGTGCGATCAAGGGAACGGCCCTCACCGCCTGGCGCATCCTGCGGTGCAATCCGTGGTCGCTCGGCGGGGTGGACCACGTTCCGCCGCGCAAGCGTCCTCGATGGCACGAGATGCTGCGGGACGCCTGGCGGGCACGCAAGGGCGGGCACTCCGCCGCCGAACCGGCCACCGAGGGGCAGGCTCCCTCGAGCCCGGCCGCAGAGACCTCGTCCCATGCGCAAGGAGCATGATTAGTGGACACGATTGCCAGCCTCTTCAGCTTCATCACGACACCGGTCTCCTGGGTCATCGTCCAGTTCCACAAGGTGTACGGCGCCCTCTTCGGCGCTGACACCGGGTGGGCCTGGGGCCTGTCGATCGTGTCCCTGGTGATCCTGATCCGCATCTGCCTGATCCCGCTCTTCGTGAAGCAGATCAAGGCGACGCGCGCCATGCAGACGCTCCAGCCGGAGATGAAGAAGATCCAGGAGCGCTACAAGAACGACAAGCAGCGCCAGTCCGAAGAGATGATGAAGCTGTACAAGGAGACGGGCACCAACCCGCTCTCCTCGTGCCTTCCCATCCTGGCGCAGTCGCCGTTCTTCTTCGCCCTGTACCACGTGCTGAACAGCATCGCGTCGAACGACACCGTCGGCGTGATCAACGAGCGTCTTCTCGCGAGCGCGCAGAAGGCCCACATCGTCGGGGCCCCGCTCGCGGTGAAGTTCACGGACAGCTCGTCGAAGGTCGAGGCGCTCGGCTCCTCGCTCACGGACGTCCGGATCGTCACCGCGGTCATGATCATTCTGATGTCGCTGTCGCAGTTCTACACGCAGCGCCAGCTGATGACGAAGAACGTCGACACCACGGTGAAGACGCCGTTCATGCAGCAGCAGAAGATGCTGATGTACATCTTCCCGATCATGTTCGCCGTCTTCGGCATCAACTTCCCGGTCGGTGTCCTCGTCTACTGGCTGACCACGAACCTGTGGACCATGGGCCAGCAGATGTACGTCATCCACAACAACCCGACCCCGGGTTCCAAGGCCCAGGCCGCCTACCTGGACCGCCTCTACAAGCACGTCACGCACCACGGCAAGGTCCGTCGCCGCAGCGAGCGCGTCATCGTCAAGGCCATCGTCGCCAAGGGCCGCGACCGCAACGAGTACGAGCGGAAGTTCATCAACGGCCTGACCAAGGCCGGCCTGGCCGCCCAGGCCGACGGCAACGTCGTGAAGAGCGAGGCCACGGCCGCCGCCGAGACCGAGGACGGCACGGCCACCGGCGCGACGCCCAAGCGCCAGCAGCCCAAGCGGCAGACCAAGGCCCAGCGCCAGGCCGCCAAGGCCGCGGCCGAAGCCGAGTCCAAGACGTCGCTGACCAAGTCCGAGACCCCCGAGGACGCCAAGCCCGCGGCCGGTGCCAAGCCCGCCGGCGGCGCGAAGAAGGCCGGATCCGGCGGCCGCAGCAAGGCCCAGTCCGGTCAGCGCAAGGGTCCGCAGCGGCCCAAGTCCCCGTCCAAGAAGTAAGAAGGAGTCCATCCCGTGACGGAAGGCACCACCTCCGCCGCTGCCGAGGGTGCAGACACCCTGTCCCGCCTGGAGCAAGAGGGCGAGATCGCGGCGGACTACCTGGAGGGTCTGCTCGACATCGCCGACCTCGACGGCGACATCGACATGGACGTCGAGGCCGACCGTGCCTCCGTCTCGATCATCAGCGACACGGGCAGCCGTGACCTGCAGAAGCTGGTCGGCCGGGACGGCGAGGTCCTGGAGGCGCTCCAGGAGCTCACGCGTCTGGCCGTGCACCGGGAGACCGGTGACCGCAGCCGTCTGATGCTGGACATCGCCGGATACCGCGCCCGTAAGCGCGCCGAGCTCTCCGAGCTGGGCGCCAAGGCCGCCGCCGACGTCAAGAACAGCGGCGAGCCCGTGAAGCTGGACCCGATGACGCCGTTCGAGCGCAAGGTCGTGCACGACGCGGTCAAGGCCGCCGGGCTGCGCAGCGAGTCCGAGGGCGAGGAGCCGCAGCGCTTCGTCGTCGTACTTCCCGCCTGAACGGTCCCCCGTTCCTCCGGCCCCGTCTGTTGCGCAGGCGGGGCCGAACTTTGTCAGCCTGATAGTTCTGGTGGTTCTGGTGTCGGCGTCCTTGCCGACACCGTACGGAAGGACGGTCCCCCGTGACGGAGGCAGCGGAGCTTCCCCCTGTTCCCGAGCAGGCGCGTGAGGTGTTCGGCGATCGGTACGCCGACGCGGTCCGCTACGCGGAGCTGCTCGCCGAGGCAGGTGTGCAGCGAGGGCTCATCGGCCCGCGCGAAGTGCCCCGCCTGTGGGAGCGGCACCTGCTGAACTGTGCGGTGCTCTCGGAAGTCGTGCCCGAAGGAGTGACGGTGTGCGACGTCGGCTCCGGTGCCGGCCTGCCCGGGATCCCCCTCGCGCTGGTCCGGGACGATCTGAAGATCACGCTCCTGGAGCCGCTGCTGCGGCGCACGAACTTCCTCACCGAGGTCGTCGAACTGCTCGGCCTGGACCACGTGACCGTCGTACGAGGGCGCGCCGAGGAGGTCATGGGCAAGCTTCAGCCGGTCCACGTGGTCACGGCCCGTGCTGTGGCACCTCTGGACCGCCTGGCCACATGGGGCATCCCGCTGCTGCGTCCGTACGGGGAGATGCTCGCGCTCAAGGGCGACACCGCCGAGGAGGAGCTCAAGAGCGCGGCCACCGCTCTGAGCAAGCTCGGCGCCGTGGAGACGTCGATCCTTCACGTCGGTGAGGGCGTGGTCGACCCGATGTCGACCGTGGTGCGGGTAGAGGTGGGCGAGAGCCCGGGCGGCGTGCGCTTCGCCGCCAAGCGGGCCAAGGCGGCCCGGACGGGGCGCGCGCGTCGCCGTCGCGCCTGACTCCCTACTCCACACAAGCTGCCAAACCCATGTAACCCGGAGTGTCGCGGCAATCCGGTCTCGGCTGCGCTGCATCGTGTTTCACGTGAAACGTCGCTCACTGTTGCACGGCATCATCAGTCGAGGCCGCGCTGCGGCCGAACCCCGAGATCGGAAGCCTCTGGGATCCCTCGGATCTCGTGAGGAAAACTCCGCTTCCCGCGGCACTCCGTCCCCCGTAGAGGTCACGGAGTTGTCCACAGAGGTGGATTTCTCCACAGAACGCCAGGCCTCACTGGTTCGCGACCCCGAAGGCATGGGAGGCTCTGTTCATCGCGAGCCTGAAGTCGAGGAGAGTGAATCCTTGCGGTCCGACGCCAACATCGCGGGACCGATGACCGATCCGGTCCCCGGTCCCCGTACCGAGTCGATGGGGGCGGATGTTTCACGTGAAACACCGCCTCCAATGGACGACACTCCCATCGGTCGTGCTGCCCAACTGGCGGTGGAGGCTCTAGGCCGCGCCGGCGAGGGCCTGCCACGGCCCGAGCAGACCCGGGTCATCGTGGTCGCCAACCAGAAGGGTGGTGTGGGCAAGACGACGACGACCGTCAACCTTGCCGCATCGCTGGCTCTGCACGGCGGCCGTGTCCTGGTGATCGACCTCGACCCTCAGGGCAACGCGTCCACTGCCCTGGGGATCGACCACCATGCCGAGGTCCCCTCCATCTATGACGTGTTGGTCGAGAGCAAGCCGCTCTCGGAAGTCGTCCAGCCCGTCCCTGATGTCGAGGGACTCTTCTGCGCCCCCGCCACGATCGATCTCGCCGGTGCGGAGATCGAGCTGGTGTCCCTGGTGGCGCGGGAGAGCCGACTGGAGCGGGCGATTCAGGCGTACGAGCAGCCGCTGGACTACGTCCTCATCGACTGCCCGCCCTCGCTCGGCCTGCTCACGGTCAATGCGTTGGTCGCGGGCCAGGAGGTACTCATCCCCATCCAGTGCGAGTACTACGCGCTGGAGGGCCTGGGGCAGCTGCTGCGCAACGTCGACCTGGTGCGGGGCCACCTCAACCCCACACTGCACGTGTCGACGATTCTGCTCACCATGTACGACGGCCGGACGCGACTCGCGTCACAGGTCGCGGATGAGGTGCGCAACCACTTCGGTGACGAGGTACTGAGGACGAGTATCCCGCGCTCGGTCCGTATCTCGGAGGCGCCGAGCTACGGGCAGACGGTGCTGACTTACGATCCTGGATCGAGCGGTGCCCTCTCCTATCTTGAGGCGGCACGGGAAATCGCGCTGCGGGGCGTCGGCGTCAGCTATGACGCGTCGAACGCTCACGCCGGCGCACAGAATGATCCGAACATGGTGGAGGGGATTCAGTGAGCGAGCGACGGAGGGGGTTGGGCCGTGGTCTTGGCGCGCTGATCCCTGCTGCCCCGACAGAGAAGACGGTGGCCCCGGCCGCGGCGGGGGGCGCCGCTCCCTCGTCGCCCACCGGCGTACCGGTTCTCACGACCGAGCGTGGCGTGGCCGCGGCCAAGGTGGCGACGCTGCCGCAGCCGCCTGTTTCACGTGAAACGGAGGAGCCGCCGGCGAGCCTGGATACGCCGGCTGCCCCCATGGGGGCGCACTTCGCCGAGGTGCCGCTCGACGCCATCACGCCGAACCCGCGCCAGCCGCGTGAGGTCTTCGACGAGGACGCGCTGCAGGAGCTCGTCACCTCCATCAAGGAGGTCGGTCTCCTCCAGCCTGTCGTCGTACGGCAGATGGGTCCCGGTCGCTACGAGCTCATCATGGGTGAGCGTCGCTGGCGGGCCTGCCGTGAGGCCGGTCTGGAGGCGATCCCGGCGATCGTGCGGGCTACGGACGACGAGAAGCTCCTCCTGGACGCGCTGCTGGAGAACCTCCACAGGGCTCAGCTGAACCCGCTGGAAGAGGCAGCCGCCTACGACCAGTTGCTGAAGGACTTCAACTGCACGCACGACCAGCTGGCGGACCGCATCGGCCGGTCCCGCCCGCAGGTGTCCAACACCCTTCGTCTGCTGAAGCTGTCTCCGGCGGTCCAGCGTCGGGTGGCAGCCGGTGTGCTCTCCGCCGGACATGCGCGTGCGCTGCTCTCCGTGGAGGACTCGGAGGAGCAGGACCGCCTTGCCCACCGGATCGTCGCCGAAGGGCTGTCGGTGCGGGCCGTCGAGGAGATCGTGACCCTGATGGGGTCCCGGCCGCAGAAGCCGCAGCGGGCCAAGGGACCGCGGGCCGGCGCCCGGGTCTCCCCGGCGCTGAGCGACCTCGCCACGCGTCTCTCGGACCGCTTCGAGACGCGAGTGAAGGTCGACCTCGGGCAGAAGAAGGGCAAGATCACCGTCGAGTTCGCCTCGATGGAGGACCTGGAGCGGATCCTCAGCTCGCTCGCTCCCGGCGAGGGGCCGGTCCTGCAGAAGGGACTGGCGGAGGACGACTCCGAGGAGACGGAGTCCTGAGTCACTGGTCGGCGGAGCGAACGAGCGCTCCGCCGACCGACAGGGCGGGCCGCGTCCGGTGTGTACCGGAAAGCGGCCCGTCTTTTGCTTTCTGTCGGTATCGACGTAATCGCATCGTGGATACGATGCGATCGGGTATGGCGCATCCACCTGGCACGTCTAGAGGGAGGCAGGGGCCATGCGAACAGTGAGCCGTACCGGACTGGTGGGCGCGGGCCTGGGGCTCGGCATGGTCGGCGGATTCCTTGGCGGTCTGCTCAAGGAACGGAGTGCTCTGACAGCCGCCCGTGTGGCCGCGGGCGAAGGAAGCGAGGATCAGCCTTCATGGGGCGTCGGCTCGTACCGCTCACGCTGGACAACCTTCAGGACCTTCCCAAGCGCTGTCGCACGTGCGTCTTCTGGGAGCTGGATCCCGTCAGCGGTGAGGCAGCGGTAAAGGCGGGCACACCAGCGCTGGAGAAAGAGGCCTGGATCTCCGCCGTCCTGCTCGACTGGGGATCCTGCGGCCGGGTCGTCTACGTCGACGACGTGCCCGTGGGCTTCGTCCTCTACGCTCCGCCCGCCTACGTCCCGCGCTCGACGGCGTTCCCCACAAGCCCCGTCTCGCCGGACGCGGTGCAGCTGATGACCGCGTTCATCATGCCGGGCTACCAGGGGCAGGGCCTCGGCCGCGTCATGGTCCAGACGGTCGCCAAGGATCTTCTGCGGCGGGGCTTCAAGGCGATCGAGGCGTTCGGGGACGCCCGCTGGAAGGAACCAGCTTGTGTGCTGCCCGCCGATCATCTGCTGGCGGTGGGCTTCAAGACCGTCCGACCGCACCCGACGTACCCCCGGCTGAGGCTGGAACTGCGGTCGACGCTGTCCTGGAAGGAAGACGTGGAGCTGGCGATCGACCGGCTTCTCGGCGCTGTGCAGAAGGAGCCGGCGCTCAGGCCACTGTGAGGGCTCGGGCCGCCCGCTGATCGCTCGCCCTGGTCGGCGCTCATGAGAATGGGGCCGCCCTCGCGGGGCGGCCCCATTCATGTTTCACGTGAAACATGGTCTCCGAAAGCGCCTCGGGCGCCTCGGTGACGTCACTCGGCGATGAAGTCCGCCAAGTCGCGCACGATGGCGGCCTTCGGCTTCGCACCGACGATGGTCTTGGCGACCTCGCCACCCTGGTAGACGTTCAGCGTCGGGATGGACATGACGCCGTACTTGGCGGCCGTAGAGGGGTTCTGGTCGATGTTCAGCTTGACGATCTCGATCTTGTCGCCGTACTCGGCGGCGATGGCCTCGAGGGACGGAGCGATCTGGCGGCACGGGCCGCACCACTCGGCCCAGAAGTCCACCAGGACGGGCTTGTCGCTCTTGAGGACGTCCTGCTCGAAGGAATCGTCAGTCACATTCTTCAGGGTGCCGGCCACGGCTGGGCTCCTTAACTGGTTGTGCGCGGGGTGGGGTGGGCGGGGCGAGGATCAGACAGCGGTCTTCTCGGGCTCGGCCGGCTCCTCGTCCGCGAGGGCGGCGAGGAAGCGCTCGGCGTCGAGGGCGGCGGCGCAGCCGGTACCGGCCGCGGTGATCGCCTGACGGTAGGTGTGGTCGACCACGTCACCGGCGGCGAAGACACCCATCACATTCGTACGGGTCGAGGGGGCGTCGACCTTCAGGTAGCCCTCCTCGTCCAGCTCCAGCTGGCCCTTGAAGAGCTCCGTACGCGGGTCGTGGCCGATCGCGATGAACAGGCCCGTGACCGCGAGGTCGGACAGCTCACCGGTCTTGAGGTTGCGCAGCTTCAGACCCGAGAGCTTGGGGTCGCCCTGGATCTCGGCGACCTCGCTGTCCCAGATGAACGTGATCTTCGGGTCGGCGAAGGCGCGCTCCTGCATCGCCTTGGAGGCGCGCAGGGTGTCACGGCGGTGGACGACGGTCACGGACTTGGCGAAGCGGGAGAGGAACGTGGCCTCTTCCATCGCGGTGTCACCGCCGCCGATCACGGCGATGTCCTGGTCCTTGAAGAAGAAGCCGTCACATGTGGCGCACCAGGAGACGCCGCGGCCCGAGAGGGCGTCCTCGTTCGGCAGCGCGAGCTTGCGGTGCTGGGAGCCGGTGGCGACGATGACGGCCTTCGCCTTGTGGACGGTTCCGGCGGTGTCCGTGACGGTCTTGATCTCACCGGACAGGTCGACGGAGACGATGTCGTCCGGGATGAGCTCGGCCCCGAAGCGCTCGGCCTGGGCCCGCATGTTGTCCATGAGCTCGGGGCCCATGATGCCTTCCTGGAAACCAGGGAAGTTCTCGACCTCGGTGGTGTTCATCAGGGCGCCACCTGCGGTGACGGCACCCTCGAACACCAAGGGCTTCAGCGACGCGCGCGCGGTGTAGAGCGCCGCCGTGTAGCCGGCGGGCCCGGAGCCGATGATGATCACGTTTCGGACGTCGCTCACGGCTTATTCCTCGTCTCTGGACAGCGTCGTTAGGTCCGGTGGGAGCCTTCCTCGGAGCTCTCACCCCACCCAACGGATCCTAAGGGGCGTGCATTCCCGCTGTGGCCGGGTACACCCGAGACAAGTCCGAGGGCTCAGGACCGCGGATACGTCTCCTTGAGGAGGACCTTCGCCGTGGCGGACGCCGACGGCTGGTCCACGCACGTGGCCTCGACGATGTAGGCGGTGACGCGCGTGGCGTCCGACGGGTCGGGCAGAACCACGAGCATCGCCTCGGTGCCCTGGAAGGTGCCCTCTTCTGCGGCCAGTGCGGTGTCATTGCGTCCGATGCCCTCGCGGACGCAGCTCGGCACCGCGGGTTCCTTCAGGATCTTCGGTTCGGTGCCTTCAGGGGCGGATTCCACGCCGAAGCTGTCTCGGGGGCGAGGGCCGCCGCCCTCGCGGTCGTTCTCGGCGAGGAGCGATGCGACCCGGCCCTTCAGCTTGCCCTGGGAGAACGTGTCAGCAGGGGCGGACTGCCGTCCTTGTGCCGTGTCGTCGGACTGCTTGCCGTCGTCCAGTGTCGACAGCAGCACCGAGCCGAGTCCGAGGGCGGCAGCGGTGAACACAGCGCCCAGGACGGCGATCCTGCGACGACCCGTCCGCTTGCGGTTCTTGCGACCGGGGCCGGTGGTGGCGCTGCGGGCATGTCCCGCGGGGCGGTCCGCCGGTGCTGCTGTTTCACGTGAAACATGCGCGGGCTCGGAGGGAGACTCCGCGGATTCCGAAGTGGTGGCACCCGGAGCCGTGGCGCTGCTTGCTGCGGAGGCACCTTCCGGAGCCGTGGCGTTGAGGAGGGCTTCCGCGGCGAGGGCGGCGTCGATGCGGCCCGCGACATCGGCAGGCATGTGGGTGGGGCCCGGCAGGGTTCCGAGGAGTCCCCGGATCTCCTCCAGCGAGGCGTGGACGTCCGCGCAGAGTTCGCACACGTCCAGGTGCTGTCGTATGTCCGCTGTCCGTGCGGGCGGGAGCAGGCCCTCGGTGAGGTCGGAGAGCTCCGCGACGTCCGGGTGCCCGGCCGTGTCCGTCGATGTCACGCTCGCCCACCTCCGCCCTTCACTGCAGCTGAGTCGCTCGGTCCTGTACCCGTCGGCGGGCCCGATCCATGCGACCCCGCTGCGGGTGGGACGGATGTTCCCCGGGTCCGGTTCCGTTCCCCGCCGGGGTTCTTCTCGTCGTCGCCGGCTCCCGGGCGGAGATGCGTGAGCAGCGGCAGGAGTCTCGCTCTGCCGCGCGCGCACCGGCTCTTCACTGTGCCGGTCGGCACATCGAGCACCCGGGCCGCCTCGGCCACCGGGTAGCCCTGCATGTCGACGAGGACGAGCGCGGCCCGCTGGTCGGGAGGCAGCGTGCCCATGGCTTCGATGAGCTGGCGGTGCAGGTCGTTGCGCTCGGCGGGCGCCGAGGCCGACTCGTGCGGCTCCAGCAGGGTCTCCAGGCGCTCGGTGTCGTCCACCGGGGCGGTCTTGCGTGAGGCCGCCTTGCGGGCGCGGTCGAGACAGGCGTTCACCGTGATGCGGTGCAGCCACGTCGTGACGGCCGCCTGTCCCCGGAAGGTGTGGGCGGCACGATAGGCGGAGACCAAGGCGTCCTGGACGGCGTCAGCGGCCTCCTCGCGGTCTCCCAGCGTCCGCAGAGCCACCGCCCACAGCCGGTCCCGGTGACGCCGCACGAGCTCGCCGAAGGCGTCGGTGTCACCGTCCACATGGCGTGCCAGGAGGTCCTGGTCGCTGACCCCGCCGTACGCGGTGTCGTCTGCCATCGGACCCCCTCCCCTGTGCGGTGCCGAAACCGTCAGCCCTTGAACTTCACGTCGGTGATGGCCTGCTTGTAGCCGGCGCTGCTGTAGCCGTCGGCGGGTGCGTTGGGCACCGCCGTGATCCACAGCAGCACGTACTGCGTCTTCACGGACTTCGACGCCTTCACGGTGAGAGACGTACCGCTGGTCGTCGCGGTGCCGATCTTCTTCATCCCGTCGATGCCCGTGGAGGGCGACAGCGAATCCGTCGCGTACAGGTGCACCGTCGTGTTGTCGCCGGCGTACCGCAACCCCATCGACGCGGCCGAGACGTCCTTCGCCGAACCGAGGTCGTAGACGATGCCCACGCCCGGCTTGTAGGGCGCGAGCGTCGGCCCCTCGTTGTACCGCTTGGTGCGCCAGTACGTCGAGTTGTCGCCGTCGTACGTCTTGGCGACGTCGGCGGGAGCCTGGGCGCTGCCCTGGACGACGTACTCCTGCGCGCCCTGGACCGCGAGCGGCTTGGCCGGCCTGTTGTTCTTGCCGCCCTTGTCGTCCTCGTCCGTGGTCTGCGTCCGGTTCGTGTCGTCGGAGGTGCCCCGGTCCATGAGTGCGTCGGCGAGCTGCCAGCTGCCGAGGCCCAGCGCCGCGATGAGAAGCGCGGACACGGCCCACTTCAGGGCCTTGCCGGTGCGACTCTGCAGCGGGGGCGGCGGCGTCGCGACGGCCTGCGTGGCGCCCGGACGCGGCGCCTGACGGCCGTACGTGCCCTGCTGGTACGTCGTGCGCTGGTAGTCCGGCGGGGCGGTGAACGCCGGCTCCGGCGGGCGGATGCGGGGCATCTCGCTGATCGCCTTCACCAGTTCCTCGGGCGTGGTGCACGGGGACTCGTGACGGGACGCGGTGGCACCGTCGTTGGCGAGTGCCCGCATCGCCAGCTCGGACAGCCCGCGGTGGACGCCCGCGCGCACCTGGTCCGGAGCGATGAGACCGATGTCCTTGGGCAGGCCGGACAGACCGTAGGCATCGCTCTCGTACGGCCAGCGCTGGGTGAGCGCCGCGTACAGCAGGGCGCCGATCGACTCGGTGTCGGTGCGCTGCGGGGTGTCGGAGCTGATGCCGCGCAGGGCGGCGTTCACGGCGAGACCGCGGATGCGCCACTGCCCGGACGACGTCCGCAGCACGGCGTTGGGGTTGAGACGCAGATGGGCCAGACCCTCGCGGTGGGCGGCGGCCATGGCGGCCGACACCTGACTGACCATCTGGTAGGTCTCGTAGACCTCCAGCGGACCGGAGGCGAGGAGCGTCGTGAGTTCGGTGGCGTCGGGGAGCCACTCGTGAACGACGTAGACGAGGTCGTTCTCCTCGACCGCGTCCAGCACCTGGACGAAGCGGGGATCGCCGAGCAGCGCGGAGGAACGGGCCGCGGCCAGGACCGAGCGGGCCCGGGAATGGTCCGCCGGCAGGATGTGCACGCCGACGGCACGCCGCAGCTTCTCGTCCACGGCACGCCAGCTGCTGAACCCGTCCAGACGGGTGACGCACTCCTCGAGGCGGTAACGTCTGGCGAGTTTGTGGCCGCTGTGCAGTTCGGGCGGCGAGGCCTTACCGGAAGCCGCGGCCCCGGTGCCCCCCTGTGCCTCGTCGCTGTCCGTGTCCCGCTCCCGGTTCTTGGCCACCCCGTCGGCCGTGGACTGGTCCGCCTCCGCGGTCAGCGACTGCTCGCCGCTGTTGTCTGCCACGTCGACGGCAGCTGTGCTCCGATCCGCCACCGTCGTTCCTGCCTCCCCATCCCATGCGCGCCGGTCGACATCCGTTGCGCGCCGTCCGACGCCGAAACCAATTGTGCCCACAGTCCGCCGCTATGCACGACACACGGTGGCGGACGATGGTTGTGCGCCTACCCCGTACCGCCTCATCGACCCAGGCGCCCGCGAACCATGCCGACCAGCGAGTTGACCTCCTCGATGCGCATGCGGCGGGCGGCGACGAAGAACACGCCCAGCAGGACGGCCCCGCCGGCCACCAGCGCGGCGAACGAGCCCAGCACGCCCTGGCCGAGCGAGAGGCCGATGCCGTAGCAGGCGGCGCCGCTGAGCAGCGCGGCAGGGACGGAGGCGATGCACAGCCGGGCGTACGTCCGCATGACGCGGGCGCCGTCCAGGTCGCCGCCGAGCCGCTTGCGCAGTCGGCTCCAGGCGACGCCCACACCGATCGCGTAGGCCAGGCCGTACGTGGCGGCCATACCCACCACGGCCCAGCGGTCCGGGAGCACGAGGTAACACAGCGCGGCCGCCCCGGCGTTGACTGCCGCCACGATCACCGTGTTGTAGAAGGGCGTCCGGGTGTCCTCGTAGGCGTAGAAGGCGCGCAGCACGACGTACTGCACCGAGTAGGGGATCAGGCCGAGGCCGAAGGCCATCAGCATGAAGCCCATGTTGGTGGCGGCGCCGGTGCCCGAGGAGCCGAAGATCAGCGTGCACATCGGAATGCCGAGCGAGAGGAATCCGAAGGCGATCGGCACGATGGCGACGGCCGTGGTGCGCAGGCCCTGGGAGATGTCGTCGCGGACGGCGCCGGCGTCGTCCTCGGCGGCCGAGCGGGAGATGCGCGGCAGCAGCGCCGCCATGAGGGACACCGTGATGATGGCCTGCGGCAGACCCCAGATCAGCTGGGCGTTGGCGTAGGCGCTGAAACCCGTGCCGGAGATGCCGGGGACGGCTGACGCCGTGGCCAGCTGCGTGACGACCAGCGCACCCGCCTGGTTGGCGAGGACGAAGAGGATGGTCCACTTGGCGAGCATCGCGGCCTTGCCGAGGCCGTGGCCCTTCCAGTCGAAGCGCAGCCGCAGCCGGAACCCGGTCTCGCGCAGGTACGGGATCATCGCCAGGGCCTGGACGACGAGGCCGAGCAGGATGCCGATGCCGAGGAGCCGCTGGCCCTCGTCGGGGATGTTCGTGACCCTCATCCCCGAGTCGCCGGCGGTGCCGTAGACCCAGATGAACATGCCCAGCGTCACGATGATGACGATGTTGTTGAGGACCGGGGTCCACATCATCGCGCCGAACCTGCCGCGCGCGTTGAGGATCTGCCCCATCACCACGTGCAGGCCCATGAAGAAGATCGAGGGCAGGAAGTAGCGGGTGAACGTGACGGCGACGTCGTTGGCGGCCGGGTCACTGGCGATCGGGTTCGAGAGCATCCGGACCAGGAGCGGTGCCGCGAACATCGCGACCGCCGTGAGCGCCGCGAGCGCGACCATGACCAGGGTCAGCAGACGGTTCGCGTAGGCCTCGCCGCCGTCGTCGTCCTCCTTCATCGCGCGCACGAGCTGCGGCACGAAGACGGAGTTGAGGCCGCCGCCGACGGTCAGGATGTAGATCATCGTCGGCAGCTGGTAGGCGATCTGGAAGGTGTCGCCGAGCATCGCGAGGCCCAGCGCCGAGACGATCATCGCGGAGCGGATGAAGCCCGTGAGGCGGGACACCATCGTGCCCGCCGCCATCACGGCGCTCGACTTCAGCAGGCCGGAGGCGCGTCCGCCCTTCTTGGGCGCGGCGGCGGGGGCGGGTGCGGGGACCTCCGACGCGGGCGGCGGCACGAGCGGGGGCGCGCCCGGTGCCGGGGCGGGGCCGGGCACCGAGGGCTGGGCCTGGTACGCCGGCTGCTGCTGGTACGGCTGCTGTGCGGGGCCCTGCTGCGGCTCCTGACGGCCGCCGTCCTGGTGCGCGTCCTGGTAGCCGCCGGGCTGAGACGGGCCCGGGTGGGCGCCGCCCTGCTGCTGGTCCCGGAACAGGTGCGCGAAGGCGTCCGGCTCGTGGCGCTCCTCGGCGGCCTCGGTGACCAGGTCGTCCACGCCCACGTAGCGCGTGGTGCGCGGGTCGTCGCCGTACGGCAGGTACTGGGTCGGGCCGTCCGGCTCCGGCGGCGGGGTCTGGGCCCACACACGCGGGTCGGGGGCGTACGGCGACTGCTGCGGCTGGGCGTACAGAGGCTGCTGCGGCTCGTACGTGCCGGGGGGCGGCGGCGGGTGTGCGGCACGGTCGTAGAGGGCCTCGGCGACCGGGTCCTGGGCGGCGAGGTCCTGCGCCCGGTAGGGGTCCTGGTCGTAGGCGTCCTGGAGGTACATGTCCGCGGGCGGCTGCGTCGGTGCCTGGCCCTGCTCCGGGGGCGGTCCCTCGGAGTGGCCCGCGCTGTCCCCGGGCCGGCCGTGGTCACCGTCGTACGGCGCGTTCATGGTTACCCCACCTCATCGTCCCGGGCCCACCGGCCACGACATCTCAACGGTCCACTCTCTCACCCGTGCCGGACGGGTCGGCGCTTTCCGCTGGGGTGTCCGGTGTCGGGTCACTCGGCTGCTCCGGGTCGTCTGCCCGGGGGCCCGCCGGGGACTCCTCCCCGAGACGCGCGTCGGACGCTTCCTGGTTCTGATCGCCGTCGGAGTCCGGTCCCGGCTCGGCCGTCGCGTCCTCGGTCGCCGCGTCTTCCGCCGCCGCCTCGCGGGCCGCGGCGCGCTTGCGCTGGGTGTACATGCGGAAGCCGGCGAGGACGAGGAGCAGGACACCGCCGCCGATGACCAGCATCACGGTGGCCGTGATCTCGGTGACCTTCACGTCGAACCGGACGGGGTCGCCGTACTTCCGGCCGTCCTTCGTGTACAGCTGGGCGACCACGGACGACCGGCCGTTGGCGTTGGCCGACGTGGTGAACTTCACCGACTGGCTGTGGCCGCCCGAGACGGTGACGCGCTGCTCGTGGTACGACTCGCCGCTGATCTTGAGACGGGTGGGGTTGACGGAGGTGAGCCGCAGCACGAGGTGGTCGACGTCCTGGACCAGGTTGTTCTGCACGGTCACCGGGATCGTGGCGCTGCGTCCGGAGAGCTTCGTCTCCGACTTCTCGATCAGCCGGACCTGCTTGGCGAGGCCCTGGAGGTAGATCTCCACGCCCGTGCGGAAGGACATCGCCTCACCGGGCCGGCCGCGCCACGACGTGGACATCTCGCGGTTCATGGCCCGGCCGAAGGGGGTCACCACCCGGGACTGGTTGGTGAGGATGCCCGTGAAGTTGTCGAGCTTGTCCTGGGTCCGTGCGAGCTGCTGGTACGCCGACCGCGGCAGCTCCTGCTTGCGCAGTGCCGACGGGTACGAGCGGGCGGACGGGATCTGCGTCGTGGCCGCCGGGTCCGGCTTGGCCGAAGCGGCCGCAGTGAGGTCCTGCGACTCGGACCAGGTGCCGTCCTGCAGCGCGGTCAGGGCCTCGGCCATCGCCCGGGCCTGGCTGGCGGTGGGCGTGCGCTGCGGGGCGACGACGACGCTGCGCTGCTTGTCGGTCTGAAGGTTCAGGGTCAGGCTCTGGGCGAGGAACCGCTGCACGGCGAGGGTGGTGGAGGAGGCCTTCGTCAGATCGCCCCGGAACACCGTGGACAGCCGGGCGTCCGAGACGACCGCCGTCGTGCCGCCGCCGATGGGCCGGGCCGCGGACGGCGTGTACGGCAGGCTCCTGCTCTCCTGGAGGCTGTCGCTGCGGGCGATCACCTTGTCGGCGCCCGCGGACGTCGCGACCTTGACGATCGACGGGTCGACCGCGCCCTCCACCGGCCAGGCGAAGTCGGTGACCGGCTTCACGTGGAGGATCGGCTCGACCGTGTTGGCCACGACGTCCGTGGCCTCCTTGAGATGGCTCAGCGTGCCGGGGACGCTCGTGCCGTTGTGCGCGAGGGACGCCAGGTCCGGGTCGGAGAAGGGGAGGGCGACGACCTCCTTGTCGGCCACCGCCTCCTGCAGCCGGGCCAGCCACCGCTTGGCGACCGCCTGGTTGGTGCCGGCGCTGGTGGTGCCGTCCTCGCCGCGGACCTGATAGGTGCGGGTCATGGCGTCGACGGAGGCCAGCAGGTCCGGGTCGACGACCCAGGTGACGTCGAGTTCCTTGCCCAGGGAGATCATCTGATCCAGGCGACCGCCCGGAGCGATCTCCTTGGCGAGGTCGTCGTTGAGGAAGACCGGCGTCTGCTGCTCGTTCGACCCCGTCTCGGCCGTCATGTGGACGCTGGAGATCAGCGGCCACAGGAACGTCGTCCGGGTCCGGGGGTCGGCCTCCTCGGACTGGTACGGCAGGAAGGTCCGCTGGACGCCGAGGACCTGCGTCCAGGGCTGTGCCGAGGTCCGCCCGGAGAGGGAGACGCCGAACTCGTAGACACCGTCCTGGGAGAAGTTCAGTTCGTCGACCGGCACCGAGATGCTGAAAGGCCGGGCCACCCCGGGCGTCAGCCTTTCGAATTCCTCGACGTACTTGCCGCCGACCGCCGAGCCGACCGTCCCCTGGACGTCGCTGCTGTTCCTGGCGGCGGTGTCGATGCCCGAGCGGGTGCTGACCGGTGAGCCGACGCGCAGGTCCACCTGGGCGTCCGTGACCGTCTGCTTGCCCTTGTTGGTCACCGTGCCCGACACCGTGAGGGTGTCGTCGTCGGTCGGTGTGCTCGGGGTGAGCGTGTCGACGGACACGGCCACCGCGCCGGAGCCGGCCGCCGCCTGCGGGGCTTCCTGGCTCGCCGCGTCCGCGGGAGTGGCGCCGGGCAGCTGGAGGAGACCGGCCAGCAGGGGCGCCGCCGTGAGCAGGGCTCCCGTGCGCCGCAGCCACCGGCGGGCAGGAGAGGGACTCGTCCCCTGGAAGTCTGCCGCCTCGGCCACGCGCTCGCCCGTCCCTCGTCGTCGTCAGTGGTCGTCGGAATGTGCGTCCACGCATGGTAACGATGCGAGCTGAGGGGAAGTGCCGCGGACTGCTCCGCAAGATCGGGGGAGCGGAGCGCGCTGTCCTGAATGTACGCCTATAAAGAGGAGCGCCTCCGAACGTCTCAAGGACGCGTCTTGCGCACGTATCGGCAGTGCTGTCCGGGCCCTTTTAATGGGGGCGCTGGCGGTACCCCGCGCCACGTACCCTCTTCTGTTGTGCCGAACGCCAACGAAGACAACCCCAGTGCCCTGAGCCAGGCGCAGCTCCGCGCGGTGAGTGAACTGCTGCGGGTCGCCCCGGTCGCCGATGACCTCGCCCGTCGATTCCAGGAGGCCGGGTTCTCTCTCGCCCTGGTCGGTGGGTCGGTCCGGGACGCGCTGCTCGGCCGGCTCGGCAACGACCTGGACTTCACGACCGATGCCCGACCACAGGACGTCCTGAAGATCGTCCGCCCCTGGGCGGACGCCGTCTGGGAGGTCGGAATCGCCTTCGGCACGGTCGGGGCGCAGAAGGACGGCTACCAGATCGAGGTCACCACCTACCGGTCGGAGGCGTACGACCGCACGTCGCGCAAGCCCGAGGTGTCGTACGGCGACTCCATCGAGCAGGACCTCGTCCGGCGTGACTTCTCCGTGAACGCGATGGCTGTCGCCCTGCCGGAGAAGGAGTTCATCGACCCGCACGGCGGTCTCGACGACCTTGCCGAGCGCGTGCTGCGCACGCCGGGCACCCCCGAGGAGTCCTTCTCGGACGACCCGCTCCGGATGATGCGTGCGGCGCGTTTCGCCGCGCAGCTCGACTTCGAGGTGGCCCCCGAGGTCGTCACGGCCATGACGGAGATGTCCGGGCGGCTCGAGATCGTCTCGGCCGAGCGGGTGCGGGACGAGCTGAACAAACTCATCCTGTCCGCGCACCCGCGCAAGGGGCTGACGCTGCTGGTCGACACAGGCCTCGCCGAGCACGTGCTGCCCGAGCTTCCGGCGCTGCGCCTGGAGAGTGACGAGCACCACCGGCACAAGGACGTCTACGAGCACACGCTGATCGTCCTGGAGCAGGCGATGGCGCTGGAGGACGACGGTCCCGACCTCACCCTGCGGCTGGCCGCCCTGCTGCACGACATCGGCAAGCCGCGCACCCGTCGCTTCGAGAAGGACGGGCGGGTCTCGTTCCATCACCACGAGGTGGTGGGAGCGAAGATGACGAAGAAGCGCATGACGGCGCTCAAGTACTCCAACGAGCTCGTGAAGGACGTCTCGCGCCTGGTCGAACTCCACCTGCGGTTCCACGGCTACGGCACCGGGGAGTGGACCGACTCCGCCGTGCGCCGCTACGTACGGGACGCCGGCCCGCTCCTCGACCGGCTCCACAAGCTGACGCGCTCCGACTGCACAACGCGGAACAAGCGCAAGGCGGCGGCCCTGTCCCGTGCGTACGACGGTCTGGAGGAGCGGATCGCCAAGCTTCAGGAGCAGGAGGAGCTGGACGCCATCCGTCCGGACCTCGACGGCAACCAGATCATGCAGATCCTGGGTATCGGGCCGGGCCCGGCCGTGGGCAACGCCTACAAGCACATGCTGGAACTCCGCCTGGAGCACGGCCCGATGAGCGACGAGGCGGCGGTGGCCGCGCTCAAGGAGTGGTGGGCGGAGCAGCAGGACTGACGCTGAGAAGCGGGCGCATGTTTCACGTGAAACATGCCGGAGGGGCGGTGTTTCACGTGAAACACCGCCCCTCCGTGCATCGCTCGTCCTACTTGGCGGAGTAGTCCTCGAGGCAGAGGGTGAAGTCGTCACCGCTGCCGGTCTCGGTGTACTCGCTGTACTTGGTGCGGTCGCACCCCTCGGACGTGCCGTCCTTCTTCTCGGCGACCTTGTACTTCGCCTTGGAGTCGGTGCAGTCGATGACCTCAAGGCCGGGGTCGGTCGTGCTGTTCGGGTCGGAGATGCTCATGCAGTCCCCGACCTTCGCCTGGGCGGCGTCGTCACGGCTGGCTATGAAGCCACCCACGGCCACGCCGATCACGATCACGGCGATGACGATGTTCTTGATCGTCTTGAAGCTCAGCTTGCGGCGGGGCTGCTCCGGCGGGACCGGGGCGTAAGGCGCGCCGCCCTGAGGGAAGCCAGGCTGGCCGGCCTGCTGCGGGAAGCCGCCCTGGGGCGGGTACGGGGCTTGGCCCTGCGGCTGGCCGTAGGGCTGCTGGCCCTGGGCGAACGGGTTCTGGCCCTGGGGCGGCGGAGTCGACACTTGGGGGTCCCCCTAGAAACATAGTTCGTGACGCGATCATGGCGCGAAGAAGTGACGCGGACATGGCGCGAGTAAGACGCCTGTAAGCTACCGGCCCCCACTGACAACCCTGTAGGCGAGGGCGCCTCTGTGGCATTGATGTGACACTTACTGGCGCTCAAACCGGGTCATAGCTACAGCTACTCCTGCGTAGATAACGGCGACCGTAATCACCAGCGGCACCGAGCGCCCGTCAGGCGGCAGCATCACGGCGGCCACTCCGGCGGCGCCCACGAAGGCGACGTTGAACAGCACGTCGTAAACCGAGAAGATCCGGCCGCGGAAGCCGTCCTCGACCGCCGCCTGCACCACCGTGTCCGTCGCGATCTTCGCCCCTTGGGTGATCAGGCCGAGCAGGAAGGCGGCGATCAGCAGGGGCACCGTCGCGAACGGCAGCCCGAGGGCCGGTTCCAGTACCGCGGCCGTCCCGGCGCAGGCGCCGATCCAGCGGCCGGGCCCGATCCGTCCGGCCGCCCACGGCGTCGCCACGGCCGCGGCGAAGAAGCCGGCGCCCGACACCCCGAGCGCCAGACCCAGCAGCGCGAGCCCGTCGTCCGGGTCCGAGGTCAGGGCGTAGCGGCAGAGCATCAGCAGCATGACGAGCAGAGCGCCGTAGCAGAACCGCATCAGCGACATCGCCGCGAGCGCCCAGGCGGCCTCCCGGCGCGGCGGCGAGGCGAGATGGCGCACGCCCGCGACCAGATCGCGCGCGGCACCGGCCACCGCCCGGGACAGCCGCGGCCTGACCAACGACCGGTCGGGCCCCAGCAGTTCCCGTGTCATCCGCAGCGACGCGAGCGCCGCGCACAAGTACAGGGCGGCCCCCAGCAGCACGACGACGGCGTCGGAGTCGGCGACCACGACGCGGACGGCGAAGGCGAGAGCGCCGCCCGCGGTCGCGGCGAGCGTTCCGGCGGTCGGGGAGAGGGAGTTGGCGACGACGAGCCGCTCGGTGTCGACGACGCGCGGCAGCGCGGCGGACAGACCCGCGAGGACGAAGCGGTTGACGGCGGTGACGCACAGGGCGGAGACGTAGAAGAGCCAGTCGGGCACGTCGCTGAGCATCAGGACGGCCGTGGCGGATGCCAGCGCGGCGCGCAGCGCGCTGCCGTACAGCAGGACTTGGCGGCGGCGCCAGCGGTCCAGCAGGACACCGGCGAAGGGGCCGACGAGGGAGTAGGGCAGCAGCAGGACCGCCATGGCGGAGGCGATCGCGCCGGCCGACGCCTGTTTCTCCGGGGAGAAGACGACATAGGCGGCGAGCGCGACCTGGTACACGCCGTCGGCGCCCTGGGAGAGCAGTCGTACGGCGAGCAGGCGCCTGAAGCTCGGGAAGCGCAACAGGACACGCAGGTCACGGACGACGGCCATGGCCCCAGCCTCACATACGGGAAGGGTCCCCGGGGCGTGCGACCCGGGGACCCTCAACGCACTTAGGTGACGCGGCTGTTAGCGCTCCACCGTGCCCTGGATGAACTTCTCGACGTTCTCGCGGGCCTCGTCGTCGAAGTACTGGACCGGCGGGGACTTCATGAAGTACGACGACGCCGACAGGATCGGGCCGCCGATGCCGCGGTCCTTGGCGATCTTCGCGGCGCGCAGCGCGTCGATGATGACACCGGCGGAGTTCGGGGAGTCCCAGACCTCGAGCTTGTACTCCAGGTTCAGCGGGACGTCACCGAACGCGCGGCCCTCGAGGCGGACGTACGCCCACTTGCGGTCGTCGAGCCACGCGACGTAGTCGGACGGACCGATGTGGACGTTCTTCTCGCCCATGTCCCGGTCGGGGATCTGGGAGGTGACGGCCTGGGTCTTCGAGATCTTCTTCGACTCGAGGCGGTCGCGCTCGAGCATGTTCTTGAAGTCCATGTTGCCGCCGACGTTCAGCTGCATCGTGCGGTCCAGGATGACGCCCCGGTCCTCGAACAGCTTCGCCATGACGCGGTGCGTGATGGTGGCGCCGACCTGCGACTTGATGTCGTCACCGACGATCGGCACGCCCGCCTCGGTGAACTTGTCCGCCCACTCCTTCGTACCGGCGATGAAGACCGGCAGGGCGTTGACGAAGGCGACCTTGGCGTCGATGGCGCACTGGGCGTAGAACTTCGCCGCGTCCTCGGAGCCGACGGGCAGGTAGCAGACCAGGACGTCGACCTGCTTGTCCTTCAGGACCTGGACGACGTCGACCGGGGCCTCGGAGGACTCCTCGATCGTCTCGCGGTAGTACTTGCCGAGACCGTCGAGCGTGTGGCCGCGCTGGACCGACACACCGGTGCTGGGCACGTCGCAGATCTTGATGGTGTTGTTCTCGGAGGCGCCGATGGCGTCAGCGAGGTCGAGGCCGACCTTCTTGGCGTCGACGTCGAAGGCGGCGACGAACTCGATGTCGCGGACGTGGTAGTCGCCGAACTGGACGTGCATGAGTCCGGGGACCTTGGCCGCCGGGTCGGCGTCCTTGTAGTACTCGACTCCCTGCACCAGCGATGCGGCGCAGTTGCCCACACCGACGATGGCTACGCGAACCGAACCCATTCCGGTTGCTCCCTGTGTGTACGAGTGAGGCCGCTGTGCGGCGCTCACGTGGCGGTGTCGTCGGGCGTATCCGGCCGGGGATCGTCCCCGGACCGGGGCAGGCCGCCCGTCGCTCCAGTTGTGGTGTCCTGCTGAGCGGAGCCCCCGGAGGCGGAAGGCCTCAGGTCCCGTCCGGCCCGCTCGCTCTCGATGAGCTCGTTCAGCCAGCGCACTTCGCGCTCCACGGACTCCATCCCGTGGCGCTGGAGCTCAAGCGTGTAGTCGTCGAGGCGCTCCCTGGTGCGCGCCAGCGAGGCGCGCATCTTCTCCAGCCGCTCCTCCAGCCGGCTGCGGCGG
Source organism: Streptomyces sp. NPDC037054 (assembly GCF_055606745.1). Classification (NCBI taxonomy): domain Bacteria; kingdom Bacillati; phylum Actinomycetota; class Actinomycetes; order Kitasatosporales; family Streptomycetaceae; genus Streptomyces; species Streptomyces sp. NPDC037054. The sequence goes on from NZ_JBVJSJ010000008.1 coordinate 184,734, forward strand.
CCCTCCAGCACCCGCATGCGGACGTCACGCGACGTCTGCCCGAAGAAGGCGAAACGCGCGGCGAAGGTCTCGTCCTCGTACGCGTCCGGTCCCGTCTGGGAGAGCAGCTCCTCGAAGCGCTCCTTACCTTCTGCCGTCAACCGGTAGACGATCTTGGCGCGGCGGCCGGTGAGCGGAGCGGCGAGGGCGTCCTCGGTGGTGTTTCCCGGCTCCTCCGTCAACCAGCCGTTCTCGACCAGCGTCTTGAGGCAGGGGTAGAGCGTTCCGTAGCTGAACGCCCGGAACACACCCAGTGAGGTGTTGAGCCGCTTGCGCAGCTCGTAGCCGTGCATCGGGGACTCGCGGAGCAGACCGAGGACGGCGAACTCGAGGATGCCGGATCGCCGGCTCATCGTCGCCTCCCCTCTGCCGCGGCCACTCGTGACCGGCCCGAGCCTGGCTTTATGCCGGGCTGATGTATCGACTCGATACATCCAGACGATAGAACGGCCATCCGGATGCGACAAGAGGGACGGCGGTGAACGGGATCACATCACCGATTCATCACCAGCGAGTTGCCTGATTTGGGGTGAACTTCTGGGCTAGGCGCGTTTTGGCGGTGCGTAGTCTGTGCGGCATGCACACCACCGGGAACCGAGTGACGCGTGAGAGCGTCATCGTCCTCGGTGCAGTACGGGTGAATGAGCAACAGACCGCATCCGTACTTCGGGGGGACCGGAAACCAGCCGCCGTTTCCAGGCGCGCAAAGGTGCGCCTGCCCGAGGAGTAGTCGTTCGATGAGCGAGCACCGTCGCAAACCGCCGCAGCCGCAGGGAGGCGGACGTGCCGCGGCCCGACGTGGCCAGTCCGGCTCGTCCTCCGGCCGCCGCGCGGCACCGCGGGGCGCCACCGGGTCTCCGTCCGGCTCGTACGAGACGGGAGGTGAGGAGCGTCCGTACGGTGGTCGCGCCGAGGCCCGTCGTGCGGCCCAGCGCAGTGGAGGCCGCCGCAGAGCGGCCGAACCGGGACGCGGAGGCCGACGTGCCGCGCCCGGTGGTCCCGGCCGGGGCAGAGGCCGCGCGGCTGTCGCCGGGGCCGGCGCCCAACGCATGATCGACTATCCGCGCCACGACAAGTACGGGTGGCGTCGCTGGATGCCGTCCTGGAAGCTCGTCTCCGGCCTGTGCCTGTTCTTCTTCGGCAGCATGGTCGCCGCCGTCGGTGTCGGCTACGCCATGGTGGGTGTTCCCTCCGAGGAGAACGCCGCCGCGCTGTCGCAGAACAACGTGTACTACTGGGCCGACGGCAGCCAGATGGTCGCCACCGGCGCCGGCCAGAACCGGCAGAACGTCACCATCGACCGGATCCCCAAGGAAATGCAGGACGCGGTGATCTCGGCCGAGAACAAGACGTTCTACAAGGACAGTGGCGTCGACCCCATGGGCATCGCCCGGGCCCTTGCGAACATGGCGCGGGGCGGTGACACGCAGGGTGGTTCGACCATCACCCAGCAGTTCGTCAAGAACACCTACCTGAGCCAGGACCAGACCATCTCCCGCAAGTTCAAGGAGATGTTCATCTCGATCAAGGTGGGCACGAAGCTCTCCAAGGACGAGATCCTCCAGGGGTACCTGAACACCTCGTACTACGGCCGAGGCGCGTACGGCATCCAGGCGGCCGCCCAGACCTACTACGGCAAGGACGCGGTCGACCTCGACGCCAGCGAGTGCGCCTTCCTCGCCGCCCTGCTCAAGGGCCCGACGTACTTCGACCCGGCGGGCAACGAGAACATCGACCCGACGGCGACCAAGGCCGCCAACCGCGAGCGGTCCGAGGTGCGCTGGAAGTGGATCCTCGGCGAGATGCGCAAGGACGAGAGCATCTCCGAGGCCGTGTACCAGAAGGCGATCAAGAAGTACCCGGAGCCCCAGGGCCGCAAGGCGACCAAGGGCATGACGGGGCAGATCAGCTACCTGGTGGACACGGCCAAGAAGTACGTTCTCAACAACTCGGACATCGACGAGGCCAAGTTCGACCAGGGCGGCTACCAGATCTACACGACCTTCGAGAAGGACAAGGTCGAGGCGCTCGCCAAGGCCGTCAAGAAGATCGAGAAGGAGAAGATCGACCCGAAGGCACGCGAGGAGGACAAGCACGTCCAGTTCGGCGCGGCCTCGGTGAAGCCCAATGACGGGGCGATCGTCGCCCTGTACGGCGGCGCGGGTTACGAGAACAACCACTTCAACAACAACGCGGACACCTCCGGCGTCCCCGTCGGTTCGACCTGGAAGCCCTTCGTCCTCGCCGCCGCCATGGAGCACGGCACGTACAAGACCGAGGGCGTCGGCGTCTCGCCGATGAGCAAGTACAACGGCAACGACCACCTGAAGGTCCGCAAGCAGGACGGCAGTTACTACCTGCGCAAGGACAACTCGCTCTTCTACCAGGAGAACGAGACCGACCGCCGCTGGGGCTACATCACCCTGCACAAGGCGATGGAGCAGTCCATCAACACCCCGTTCGTCCAGCTCGGTGTGGACGTGGGGCTGTCGAAGGTGCGGGACACCGCGAAGGCGACCGGCATCCTGGACCAGTCGTTCGCCGGCCTCAACCCGTCCTTCGCGCTCGGTACCTCGACGCCCAGCGCGATCCGCATGGCCGACGCCTACGCGACGTTCGCGGCATCCGGCAAGCAGACGGCGCCGTACTCGGTGAAGGCCGTGAAGTACGCGGGCCAGGAACTCAACGGCTTCGACAAGCCGAAGCCCGCGCAGGCGATGCCGGAGAACGTGGCGAACAACGTCACGAAGGTCCTCGAGAACGTCATCGAGAACGGCACGGCCAAGAACGCCAAGGCCCTCGGCCGCGCCGCGGCCGGCAAGACCGGTACCACCGACGAGAACAAGTCGGCCTGGTTCGTCGGCTACACCCAGCAGCTGTCGACCTCGGTCGCGATGTTCCGTGAGGACCCGGAGAGCCACAAGCTGCTCTCCATGAATGGCACGGCGGGTGTCGACTCCATCCACGGTGGTGACATCCCGACGCAGCTGTGGACCGAGTACATGAAGGCAGCGCTGGACGGCGAGCCCGACCCCGGCTTCCCCGAGGCCACCAAGATCGGTGAGATCGCGCACCAGGAGGGCGCTCCGTCCCCGAGCCCGAGCGTGACGGCCTCGCCCAGCCCGTCGGTGTCCGAGTCGCCGAGTGACCTCCCGACCAAGCCCGGCAAGTCGCCGAAGCCCACGGAGACCCAGACCTGCAGTCCCTGGGACTTCAACTGTGAGGAGACCGGAGGCACCACCGACGGGGGCACGGACACCGGAGGCACTGGTGGCGACGTCACGCCGTCACCCACGCCGGAACCAACCGATACAGGCGATACCGGCAACAACAGAGGCAATGGCAACGGGGGCCTGTTCGGAGGAACCGGTTAGCCGCCATATCGCCCGGCAAGGGTGTTTCACGTGAAACATGGGCCGTCGTACCTTCGGGTGCGGCGGCCCTCCGCGTAGTGCGGGGCGCGTACGGCAGGATGTGCGACATGCCCAGCGCAGAATCGACGCAAGCGAGCGTGCACGAGCCGGACCCGGTGCGGCCGACCACGGAGGACGAGGTCGCCGCGGCCGGCAGTGAGCTGATCGGTGGCCCGGTGGGACGGCGTGCTCTGCTCGGGGCGTCCTGGTGGACGCCCGTGCGGGTCGTCGCGCTCGTGGCGATCGGCATGTTCGCCCTCGGCCTGGTCCAGAAGGCGCCCTGCTACAACGGCGCCTGGTTCTTCGGCGCCGGCTCGCAGTACACCCACGCCTGCTACTCGGACATCCCGCACCTCTACGCGGGACGCGGCTTCTCCGAAGGGCTCGTGCCGTACTTCGACAAGCTCCCCGGCGACATGGAGTACCTCGAGTACCCGGTGCTGACCGGCGTGTTCATGGAGGTCGCCGCCTGGCTCACGCCCGGCAGCGGCAGCATCCAGCACCAGGAGCAGTGGTACTGGATGGTCAACGCCGGGATGCTCATGGCGTGCGCGGCCGTCATCGCCGTCTGCGTGACGCGCACCCACGCCCGGCGCCCCTGGGACGCCCTCCTGGTCGCCCTGGCGCCCGCCGCCGCGCTGACCGCGACCATCAACTGGGACCTGCTGGCGGTCGCTCTGACGGCCGCCGCGATGCTGATGTGGGCGCGGGGCCGCTCCCTCGCCTTCGGTGTCCTCCTGGGCCTCGCCACGGCCGCCAAGCTCTATCCGTTCCTGCTCCTGGGGCCCCTGCTCGTGCTGTGCTGGCGTGCGGGGCGCTGGAGGGAGTACGGGACGGCACTGGGCGGTGCGGCCGTCGCGTGGCTCGTGGTGAACGTGCCGGTGATGCTCTTCGCGTTCGAGGGCTGGTCGAAGTTCTACACGTTCAGCCAGGAGCGGGGCGTCGACTTCGGGTCCTTCTGGCTGATCATGGCCCAGAACTCGAAGAACCCACTGAGCACGGAGACCGTCAACACCCTCGCCATGGTGCTGATGCTGGCGTGCTGCGCGGGTGTCGCCGCGCTCGCGTTGATGGCGCCGCGCCGGCCGCGCTTCGCCCAGCTCGCCTTCCTGATCGTCGCGGCGTTCATCCTCACCAACAAGGTCTACTCGCCGCAGTACGTCCTCTGGCTGGTCCCGCTGGCGGCTCTCGCCCGGCCGAAGTGGCGGGACTTCCTGGTCTGGCAGGCCTGCGAGGTGGCGTATTTCCTGGGCATCTGGATGTACCTCGCGTACACGACCAGCGGTGACGCCCACAAGGGTCTGCCCCAGGACGGCTACCACTGGGCGATCGCCGCGCACCTCCTGGGGACGCTGTACCTGTGCGCTGTCGTCGTGCGGGACATCCTCATGCCGGAGCGCGACCCGGTGCGCCGAAGCGGCGACGACGATCCCTCGGGCGGTGTGCTCGACGGGGCCGAGGATGTCGTCGTGTTCGGTCCGGCGGCCCATCCCCCGCGGCACGCGGCCCACTTCGAGACCGCGGAGGCACCGCGGGTGCGGTGGGGCGGGCAGGGGGCGACCGGCGGTTCGCTCTGAGCGAACAGCGCGCGCCACGGCGTGTCAGTCACTCGAAAGGCCGTACACGGCAGGCTCCGTGCACGGCCTTTCAGCTGCTGTGGCGAGGGCCCCCTGTCGGTCAGCGGTCCAGGAGGCGGTCGAACTGCGTGGTGGTGTGCCGCAGATGGGCCACCAGCTCCTCGCCGACCTTCGGCTCCGGAGCGTCCGAGGGCACGAAGAGGATCGAGACCTGCATGTGCGGCGGCTCGGCGAACCAGCGCTGCTTGCCCGCCCAGACGAACGGCGAGAGGTTGCGGTTGACCGTGGCCAGGCCGGCGCGGGCGACGCCCTTGGCGCGCGGCATGACGCCGTGCATCGCCTTCGGGGCCTCCAGGCCCACCCCGTGCGACGTACCGCCCGCCACGACCACCAGGAAGCCGTCGGAGGCGGCCTTCTGCTGCCGGTAGCCGAAGCGGTCGCCCTTGGCGACGCGGGTGACGTCCAGGACCGCCCCGCGGTACTCGGTGGCCTCGTGGTCGCCCAGCCAGAGCCGCGTGCCGATGCGGGCGCGGAACCGGGTCTGCGGGAACTGCTGCTGGAGCCGGGCGAGTTCCTCGGCCTTGAGGTGGCTGACGAACATCGTGTGCAGCGGCAGCCGGGCCGCGCGCAGCCGGTCCATCCAGCCGATGACCTCCTCGACGGCGTCCGAGCCGTCGGTACGGTCCAGCGGCAGGTGGATGGCGAAGCCTTCGAGGCGCACGTTCTCTATGGCCGCGTGCAGCTGCGGCAGGTCCTGCTCGCTGATGCCGTGCCGCTTCATCGAGGACATCACCTCGATGACCACACGGGCGCCCACGAGGCCGTACACGCCGTCTATCGACGACACCGAGCGCACCACCCGGTCGGGCAGCGGAACCGGCTCCTCGCCGCGCCGGAACGGCGTCAGCACCAGGAGGTCACCGCCGAACCAGTCCTTGATCCGGGCGGCCTCGTAGGTCGTGCCGACGGCGAGCATGTCCGAACCGAGCCGCGTGGCCTCCTCCGCCAGCCGCTCGTGTCCGAAGCCGTAGCCGTTGCCCTTGCAGACCGGGACGAGCCCTGGGAACTGCTCCTGCACGTGCTTGTGGTGCGCCCGCCAGCGCGCGGTGTCGACGTAGAGCGTGAGCGCCATGGCCGGACCTGGAACCTTTCTCGTGGCTGCGGTGTGTCGTGTGGGGGAAGCTGTGGGGTTCGTCTGGTGAGCCGTGAGCCGGTCGAAGCGAACGGCCGCGGTCAGCGTCGCGACATGTAGATGTCGAGTGCCTTGTGGAGCAGTTTGTTCAGCGGGAAGTCCCACTCGCCGAGGTACTCCGCGGCCTGGCCGCCGGTGCCGACCTTGAACTGGATCAGGCCGAAGAGGTGGTCGGACTCGTCCAGCGAGTCGGAGATGCCGCGCAGGTCGTAGACGGTGGCGCCCAGCGCGTAGGCGTCGCGCAGCATCCGCCACTGCATGGCGTTCGACGGCCGGACCTCGCGGCCGATGTTGTCCGAGGCGCCGTAGGAGTACCAGACGTGTCCGCCGACGATGAGCATCGTCGCCGCCGACAGGTTCACGCCGTTGTGGCGGGCGAAGTACAGCCGCATGCGGTTCGGGTCCTCGGTGTTGAGGGCCGTCCACATGCGCTGGAAGTACGACAGCGGGCGCGGCCGGAAGTGGTCGCGCACGGCCGTGATCTCGTACAGGCGCTGCCATTCCTCGAGGTCCTGGTAGCCGCCCTGGACGACCTCGACGCCGGCCTTCTCGGCCTTCTTGATGTTGCGCCGCCACAGCTGGTTGAAGTTCTTGTGGACCTCTTCCAGGGACCGGTTGGCCAGCGGCACCTGGAAAACGTAGCGGGGCTGGACGTCGCCGAAGCCGGCGCCGCCGTCCTCGCCCTGCTGCCAGCCCATGCGGCGCAGCTTGTCGGCGACCTCGAAGGCACGCGGCTCGATGTGGTCGGCCTCGATGTCCCGCAGCCGCTTCACGTCCGGGTTCTGGATGCCCTGCTTGATGGAGGCGGCGTCCCAGCGCCGGATGACCACCGGCGGGCCCATTTTCACGGAGAAGGCGCCCTGCTGCTTCAGGTGCGCGAGCATCGGCTCGATCCACTCCTGGAGGTTCGGCGCGAACCAGTTGATGACCGGGCCCTCGGGCAGATAGGCGAGGTAGCGCTTGATCTTGGGGAGCTGCCGGTAGAGGACCAGACCCGCGCCGACCAGCTCCCCGGTCCGGTCGTCGAACCAGCCGAGATTCTCCGAGCGCCATTCGGCCTTCACGTCGGCCCACGCCGGGACCTGCATGTGGCTCGCCGCCGGCAGGCTCTGGATGTACGCCAGATGCTGCTCGCGACTGATGGTCCTCAGGGTCAGGCTCATTCGGGGCGCTCCTCGGGCTGGTGTGTCCCCATGGGTACAGGGGCTCCGGCTCTCGCGCCGAAGCCTACTGCGCCTCGCGAGCGCCCCGACTGGGCCTACGGCACCTTCGCCCGGCCCTGTCGGGGCGGCCGGGCGGCCTGTGCGGCGCCGGAGGGGTGAGGAAGTGGCGTGGCGTCAGCCGAAGAGGCCGCCGTGTGCCATGCCGAGGAAGAACCCGATCCCCGAGGCGCCGAGGCCGAGGATCAGACCGAAGCGCTCACGTGTCGTCTCCGAGATCCACTGGCCGTAGGCGCCCGTGGCGATGCCCAGCAGACCGGTCCACGAGGTCAGCAGGTGCAGGCTGTGGAACATCGCGGTGACGAACGACGTGATGCCCAGCACCAGGGTCACCGCGAGCAGCGCGTCCTGGAGCGGGTGGGGTTTGCCGTCCGTGGCGAAAAGGCCTCCGGCGGTGTTGGGTCGCATTGCCTGTGCCATGGGGCACCTCCTGCGAAAGGCGGCGGATCGTAGCGCCATACACACCCGATGTGTACAGATTGACGGGGTACGCGGCCGGATTTCAACCGGTAGCGGGTGTGCGGGTAGTCTGTACGGTCTGCACCGGTGTCTGCCCAGACAGCGCCAGGCACGCGTCGGGATCCGTCCCGGCCCGACCTGGGGAAACCGCCGAACGACCGCCATTGTCAGTGGCGGCTGTTTTACTGACGGGCACTGTTGCTCACGCATCACGACCCTCCTGCCACGGAACGACCGTGGCCGCTGAGTCCAAAGGAGGTGGGTTCCACATGCGTCACTACGAGGTGATGGTCATCCTCGACCCCGATCTCGAGGAGCGTGCTGTCTCCCCGCTGATCGAGAACTTCCTCTCTGTCGTCCGTGACGGCGGCGGAAAGGTCGAGAAGGTCGACACCTGGGGCCGTCGTCGTCTCTCGTACGAGATCAAGAAGAAGCCCGAGGGCATCTACTCGGTCATCGACCTGCAGGCCGAGCCTGCGGTCGTCAAGGAGCTCGACCGCCAGATGAACCTGAACGAGTCGGTCCTCCGGACCAAGGTCCTCCGTCCCGAGATGCACTGAGCCTCGGCTCAGCTGATCCCGGGATTCGAGTAGCAGCACCAGCAGCCAGCAGCAAACCCGCCGAGAGGTTCCCCCATGGCAGGCGAGACCGTCATCACGGTCATCGGCAATCTTGTCGACGACCCCGAGCTGCGCTTCACCCCCTCCGGTGCGGCCGTCGCGAAGTTCCGTGTCGCGTCCACTCCCCGCACCTTCGACCGCCAGACGAACGAGTGGAAGGACGGCGAGAGCCTGTTCCTGACCTGCTCGGTCTGGCGTCAGGCGGCGGAGAACGTCGCCGAGTCGCTCCAGCGAGGCATGCGCGTCATCGTGCAGGGCCGGCTGAAGCAGCGGTCCTACGAGGACCGTGAGGGCGTCAAGCGCACGGTCTACGAGCTGGACGTCGACGAGGTCGGCCCCAGCCTGCGCAATGCCACGGCCAAGGTCACCAAGACCACGGGTCGCGGTGGCCAGGGCGGTTACGGCGGCGGTGGAGGCGGCGGCCAGCAGGGTGGCGGCGGCTGGGGCGGAGGCCCCGGCGGCGGTCAGCCTGCCGGCGGTGCTCCGGCCGACGACCCCTGGGCCACCGGCGCTCCCGCCGGTGGCGGCCAGCAGGGTGGCGGCGGCTGGGGCGGCGGCTCCGGCGGCGGTGGCGGCTACTCGGACGAGCCCCCCTTCTAGGCCAGAGGGCCGGGTCCCCGGACCCGGTCGGCCGAGGTGGGCCGTACCCACACTTCTTGATCACACAGGAGAATCACCATGGCGAAGCCGCCTGTGCGCAAGCCGAAGAAGAAGGTCTGCGCTTTCTGCAAGGACAAGGTCACGTACGTGGACTACAAGGACACGAACATGCTGCGGAAGTTCATTTCCGACCGCGGCAAGATCCGTGCCCGCCGCGTGACCGGCAACTGCACGCAGCACCAGCGTGACGTCGCCACGGCCGTCAAGAACAGCCGTGAGATGGCGCTGCTGCCCTACACCTCCACCGCGCGATAAGGGAAGGGTGACCGACTCATGAAGATCATCCTCACCCACGAGGTCTCCGGCCTCGGTGCCGCGGGCGACGTCGTCGACGTCAAGGACGGTTACGCTCGCAACTACCTGATCCCGCGGAAGTTCGCTATCCGCTGGACCAAGGGCGGCGAGAAGGACGTCGAGCAGATCCGTCGTGCTCGCAAGATCCACGAGATCCAGACCATCGAGCAGGCCAACCAGGTGAAGGCCCAGCTCGAGGGCGTCAAGGTTCGCCTGGCCGTTCGTGCCGGTGACGCCGGCCGTCTCTTCGGCTCCGTCACCCAGGCCGACATCGCTTCGGCGATCAAGGCCGCCGGTGGCCCCGAGGTCGACAAGCGTCGCATCGAGGTCGCCTCGGCGATCAAGACGCTGGGCGCCCACGAGACGTCCGTGCGTCTGCACCCCGAGGTTGCCGCCAAGGTCAACATCGAGGTTGTCGCGGCCTGAGTGCCGTCGCTGTAACAACATGTGGGGCCGCACCCTTCGGGGTGCGGCCCTCGTGCATGCTCGGCGCGTGTTTCACGTGAAACACGCGCTTTCGCCGTTTCACGTGAAACAGCGAACCGTACGCCCGCCGGCGGTGTCGGCGGGCGTCTCGCGCGTCAGCGGGTGGCTCCGGTGACGATCCAACGACCCGAGCGGCTGCGCAGCCACAAGGTCAGCATCCGCACGGTCATCATCAGCGTCATGGTGACCCAGAGAGCGGTGAGTCCGCCGCCGAGGGTGGGCACCAGGAGAGCGGCCGGGGTGAAGACCGCCAGGGTGAGCAGCATCGCCCAGGCCAGATACGGTCCGTCGCCCGCGCCCATGAGGACGCCGTCCAGGACGAAGACCACGCCACTGATCGGTTGCGAGAGCGCCACGATCACCAGGGCGGGCAGGGCCGCGTCCGTGACGGCCGAGTCGCTGGTGAACAGGGGCAGGAAGACGGGGCGTGCGAGGACCACCAATCCGCCGAGTACGACACCGGCGGCGATGCCCCACTGGACCATGCGGCGACAGACGACTTTGGCTCCTTCGGCGTCTCCTGCTCCGAGGTAGCGCCCGATGATGGCCTGGCCCGCGATGGCGATGGCGTCGAGGGCGAAGGCGAGCAGGCTCCACAGCGACAGGATGATCTGGTGAGCGGCGATGTCGGCGTCCCCGAGACGGGCTGCGACGGCGGTGGCGATCATGAGAATGGCCCGCAGCGAGAGGGTGCGCACCAGCAGCGGCGCTCCCGCCTGGGCGGAGGCCCGGATGCCCGCGGCGTCGGGCCGCAGGGAAGCGCCGTGCTTCCGGGCACCACGGACGACCACGACGAGATAGACGACGGCCATGCCCCACTGGGCGATGACGGTGCCCCAGGCGGACCCCGCGATCCCGAGTCCGGCGCCGTAGACGAGGACGACGTTGAGAACGGCGTTGGAGAGGAAGCCACCGACAGCGACATAGAGGGGTGTCTTCGTGTCCTGGAGTCCGCGCAGGACCCCGGTCGCGGCGAGCACGACCAGCATGGCCGGAATGCCGAGCGACGAGATGCGGAGGTACGTGATGGCGTACGGGGCGGCGGTCTCCGAGGCGCCGAAGAGGCCGATCAGGCCCGGCGCCGTGGGGAGGACGACGGCGATGACGGCCGCGCCGAGCAGGAGGGCGAGCCAGACGCCGTCCATGCCTTGCCGGATGGCGGCCGCCAGGTCACCGGCGCCGACGCGTCGGGCGACGGCCGCCGTGGTGGCGTAGGCGAGGAAGACGAAGACGCTCACGGCGGTGGTGAGGAGGGCGGAGGCGACGCCGAGTCCGGCGAGTTGCGCGGTGCCGAGATGGCCGACGATCGCGCTGTCGGCCAGGACGAAGAGTGGCTCGGCGACGAGAGCGCCGAAGGCGGGGACGGCGAGCGCGACGATCTCCCGGTCGTGCCGTCGGCGGACCTCTCGTGGGTGCGCGGGGGCCTGTGTCATGAGCACCAATCTAATCGTCCACAGGTAAGAGATGCAAAGCTTTGGTGACCCTTACTTGTACTCGCGTTGCGTGACCTTCCGTGAGCCCTTCGCGGCGATCTTGGTCCGACTGGGGAAGTTTTTCTTCTGCACAGCCGGTGGACGGGAAAATGGCAGGTCAGAAGGGTTGCGTGCAGAGGAGTGGAAGCTTGTTCACAGGGCTGTCCACCGGATCGTGCACAGGTTTCGCAGAGTTCTCCACAGCATCTGGGCTGTCGTCCACATGGCCTGTGGATAACCAGATTGGCTGACGCCTCTCGCAGGCCTACGGTGGACCGGCGCCCGCCTCCGTCCGCCGGTTTCCCAAACACCGCAAAACCGGCGTGCCAGAACCGGAGTTGGGCGTCTCATTTGTCAGTGCCGTGCCGTAGAAAAGAGAAGCACGGCTAGGTCCGCTCGGCGGACGGGAGGAGGTGGCTCGGTGAGCATTTCCGAGCCCTTGGACGACCCGTGGGCCGACAGCGGTCCCAGCGATCGTCTCCCCTCCCGCCGACGCGGCGACGGATCCCGCGGCCGCGACGAGCAGCACGACCGGGGCGGTGACAACGGCGCGTGGGACGGCGGAGGTTCGGCGTTCGAGCGCGTGCCGCCCCAGGACCTCGACGCCGAACAGTCCGTCCTCGGCGGCATGTTGCTCTCCAAGGACGCCATCGCCGACGTGGTGGAGATCCTCAAGGGCCACGACTTCTACAAGCCGGCCCACGAGACGATCTACCAGGCCATCCTCGACGTCTACGCCAAGGGAGAGCCCGCCGACCCCATCACGATCGCCGCCGAGCTGACCAAGCGCGGCGAGATCAACAAGGTCGGCGGTGCCTCGTACCTCCACACCCTCGTCCAGACGGTGCCGACGGCGGCCAACGCGGCGTACTACGCGGAGATCGTGCACGAGCGTGCCGTCCTGCGCCGCCTGGTGGAGGCCGGCACGCGCATCACCCAGATGGGATACGCGGCCGACGACGACGTCGACGAGATCGTCAACCGCGCGCAGGCCGAGATCTACGCCGTCACCGAGCAGCGCACCAGCGAGGACTACCTGCCGCTCGGCGACATCATGGAGGGCGCGCTCGACGAGATCGAGGCGATCGGCTCCCGCAGCGGCGAGATGACAGGTGTGCCCACGGGGTTCACCGACTTCGACTCGCTCACCAACGGCCTGCACCCGGGCCAGATGATCGTCATCGCCGCGCGTCCCGCCATGGGTAAGTCGACGCTCGCACTGGACTTCGCGCGGGCCGCCTCGATCAAGAACAACCTTCCGAGCGTCATCTTCTCGCTCGAAATGGGCCGCAACGAGATCGCGATGCGTCTGCTGTCCGCCGAGGCCCGGGTCGCCCTGCACCACATGCGCTCGGGCACGATGACCGACGAGGACTGGACGCGTCTTGCCCGCCGCATGCCCGACGTCTCGGCCGCCCCGCTCTACATCGACGATTCCCCGAACCTGTCGATGATGGAGATCCGCGCCAAGTGCCGCCGTCTCAAGCAGCGCAACGACCTCAAGCTGGTCGTCATCGACTACCTCCAGCTGATGCAGTCCGGCGGCTCCAAGCGCGCCGAGAGCCGTCAGCAGGAGGTCTCGGACATGTCCCGTAACCTCAAGCTGCTCGCCAAGGAGCTGGAGATCCCGGTCATCGCGCTCTCCCAGCTGAACCGTGGTCCCGAACAGCGCACGGACAAGAAGCCGATGGTCTCCGACCTCCGTGAGTCCGGATCCATCGAGCAGGACGCCGACATGGTCATCCTGCTGCACCGCGAGGATGCCTACGAGAAGGAGTCGCCGCGCGCGGGCGAGGCCGACCTGATCGTGGCCAAGCACCGTAACGGCCCCACGGCGACGATCACGGTCGCTTTCCAGGGCCACTACTCGCGCTTCGTGGACATGGCGCAGACCTGATCCGGCATCCCGGCGGGGGACTCGACACCCAGGGAATTGGCTCGACGCTGTGCCCCGGCTCGGGGTGCACTGGGGGCATGACGATCTCCCAGGAAGACCTCCTGCCGGGCACGCGGCGTGCGCTGGCGCATCGGATCGCCGTCGCGCAGGCCGAAGGGCGTACGCCTTCTCTGGTCGCGGCCGTTGTGCGGGGCGGGCGGGCCGTGTGGCACGGTGCCCGGACCTCGGTGGACGGCCACGGGCCGGACGAGAACGTGCAGTACCGGATCGGCTCCATCACCAAGACCTTCACCGCCGTACTGGTCATGCGACTGCGGGACGAAGGGCTGCTCGACCTTGTCGACCCCCTGGAGAAGCATCTGCCCGGCAGCGGCGCGGGGGAGGCGACGATCGCGCAACTCCTTTCGCACACCGCCGGGTTGGCCGCCGAGTCGCCCGAGCCGTGGTGGGAGCGCACCCCGGGCACGCTGCGTCCCGAGCTGGCCGACGTCCTCGGCGAACAGCCGTACCGGCATCCGGTCGGCCGGCGCTTCCACTACTCGAACCCCGGTTACACGCTGCTGGGCGCGCTGGTCGAGAAACTGCGCGGCGCCCCCTGGGAGGACGTGCTGCGACGGGAAGTCCTGGAACCCCTCGGCCTCGACCGGACGAGCGGGCAGCCGCGGGCTCCGCACGCCGGCGGCTGGGCCGTGCATCCCTGGGCGGACGTGATGCTGCCGGAACCCGTCGAGGACCTCGGGCGGATGGCCCCGGCCGGGCAACTGTGGTCCACGACGGCCGACCTGGCGCGCTTCGCCGCGTTCCTGGCGCGGGGCGACGAGCGGGTGCTGAGCGCCGAGTCGCTGCGGGAGATGCGCACGCCTGCCGCGCCGCCCGAGGCTGCGGACGTGGCATCCGGTTACGCGTACGGCCTCGGCCTGGAGCTGCGCCACATGCACGGGCGGGTCATGGTGGGGCACGGCGGTTCGCTGCCGGGCTTTCTCGCCGGCCTCACGATCAGCGTGGCGGACGACGTGGCGGCGGTCGTGCTGACCAACTGCACTTCCGGCCCGCTGGTAGTGGCCGTCGCCGCCGACCTCGTCCGCATCGTCGCCGAGGCCGAACCGCGCTTCCCCGAGCCGTGGCGACCCATGAGCGCGGCCGACACACCCAGCTTGGAGCTCGCCGGACAGTGGTACTGGGGGACGCACGCGTTCGCTCTGCGGCTCCTGGCCGACGGCCTGCTCTCCCTGGGCCCCCTGTCGGGCAACGGACGCACCTCGCGGTTCCGGGCCAACGGTGACGGCACATGGACCGGACTGGAGGGGTACTACGCAGGGGAATTGCTGACGGCGGTACGCCGCGCGGACGGGACCGTCAGCCATCTCGACCTGGGGTCCTTCGTGTTCACGCGTCAGCCGTACGACGGAGAGGCTCCTGTGCCCGGCGGAGTGGACCCGGACGGTTGGCGGGGGATCGGATAGCCGCTGCCGTCCGGAGGCGTTCAACGAGGGCCTGTTTCACGTGAAACAGGCCCTCTGTGCCGCTACAGGGGCAGCTTGAAGCCCACATGCGAGGCCGTGAAGCCGAGCCGCTCGTAGAAGCGGTGGGCGTCCTTGCGCGTGCTGTCGGAGGTCAGCTGCACCAGCTGGCAGCCCTGCCTGCGCGACTCCTCGATCGCCCACTCGATGAGCTGGGTGCCGAGGCCGCTGCCGCGCTCGTCGGCGTGGATGCGCACGGCTTCGATGATCGAGCGAGTGGCGCCGCGCCGGGACAGGCCGGGGATGACCGTCAGCTGGAGCGTGCCGACGACACGGTCGTCCCGTACGGCGACGACGAGGTGCTGGTTCGGATCGGCGGCCAGGCGCTCCAGAGCGGCCCAGTACGGGGTCAGGTCGTCCGGCGACTCCCGCTGGGCCCCCAGCGGGTCGTCCGCGAGCAGGGCGACGATCGCGGGAACGTCGTCGGTCACGGCGGCACGTATCTCGAGGTCTGTCATGGCAGCACCCTAAGCGGGCACGATCGACGCCCGGCATGAAGCATGCGTTTGCATATTGCCCGCGCGTGCAACTAACGTGGTGACGCGTAAAGCGCTTCTGCAAGCTTCAGGGAAGGTGTCCCCACTCATGCCCCTAGCGCTCCTGGCTCTCGCGATCGGGGCCTTCGGCATCGGAACGACCGAGTTCGTGATCATGGGCCTGCTGCCCGAGGTCGCGGGCGATTTCGGGGTCTCCATCCCCACGGCCGGCTATCTGGTGACCGGCTACGCCCTCGGCGTCGTGCTCGGCGCCCCGCTCATGACCGTCCTCGGCACCAAGATCTCCCGCAAGCGGATGCTCATGCTGCTGATGGGCCTGTTCATCGCGGGCAATCTGATGTCCGCGCTGGCCCCGGCCTTCGGCGTCATGCTCATCGGCCGCGTGGTGGCCTCACTCGCCCACGGCGCCTTCTTCGGCATCGGCTCGGTCGTCGCCGCCGACCTGGTCGCCCCGGACAAGAAGGCCGGCGCCATCGCGATGATGTTCACCGGGCTGACCGTCGCCAATGTCGTCGGCGTCCCCCTGGGCACGCTCGTCGGACAGTCCGTCGGCTGGCGCGTCACCTTCGGCATCGTCGCCGCCCTCGGTGTCGTCGGCCTCATCGGCATCGCCAAGCTCGTGCCCGACCTGCCCAAGGCGGAAGGCGTGCGACTGCGCCACGAAGTGGCCGCCTTCAGGAACGTCCAGGTCTTGCTGGCCATGGCGATGACGGTCCTCGGCTTCGGCGGCGTCTTCGCCGCCATCACCTACATCGCGCCGATGATGACCCACGTCGCCGGATTCGCCGACGGCTCCGTCACCTGGCTGCTGGTCCTCTTCGGCCTCGGCATGGTCGGCGGCAACCTCGTCGGCGGCAAGTACGCCGACCGCGCCCTGATGCCCATGCTGTACGTCTCCCTGGGCGCCCTCGCCGTCGTGCTCGCGCTCTTCACGCTCACCGCGCACGACAAGGTCCTCGCGGCCGCCTCCGTCTTCCTGATCGGCGCCCTGGGCTTCGCCACCGTCCCGCCGCTGCAGAAGCGTGTCCTCGACCAGGCGCACGGCGCCCCGACGCTCGCCTCGGCCGTGAACATCGGCGCCTTCAACCTCGGCAACGCCCTGTCCGCCTGGCTCGGCGGCCTCGTCATCGCGGCCGGCCTCGGCTACACCGCGCCCAACTGGGTCGGTGCCACGCTCGCCGGAGCGGCCCTGCTGCTCGCGTTCCTGTCGGCGGCACTGGAGCGCCGCGGCAACGCCCCCAGCCGGGTCGTGACGGGCTCCGCGCCGACCGAGCAGGCGGCCGCCGTCCACCACTGACCCGGCTGCGCCTCACAGGCAGGCAGGGGGCACATCAGCGGGCAGCGGAAGAGCGCTCGTCAGCCCGCCGCCACCGTCAGCGGAGCGAACCGCCGCTGCCAGTCCCCCGGCAACTGCGTGATCCCATGGGTCATCACCGCGTTGAAGGCGACCGACTCCAGCCCGCGCTCCTTGGCCCAGGACAGCAACTCCTCGTGCCGCACGTCGATGTCCGTGCGCAGGGGGCGGTCGGTGTGGACGGCGAGCGAGGCGATGAGGGCCTTCGCCGTGTCGGTGTCGCGGGCGATCAGCGGGCCCACCACATGGGTGTCCATGTTGGGCCAGACCGCCGCGTACCCGGTCAGCCGACCGTCGGCCTCGGCGACGCGCAGATGGTCGGCGAAGGCGGGAAGCCGGGTGATGATGTGCGTCCGGTCGGTGCCGAAGACCTCTTCGTCGAGCCGGATGATCGGGCCGAGGTCCTCGGCGGTGGCCGGGCGGGTGGCGACCCCTGACTCCGGCTCCCGGGGTGTGAAGTGTCCGCGCAGCATCTCCGCCCGCCCCGTGGTCTTGAAGCCGAGCTCCTCGTAGAGCGGTCGGCCGTAGGAGGTGGCGTGCAGCGTCAGAGGCGTCGTGCCCATCTCCGAGACGACATGACGCATCAACCGGCGTCCGACACCCTGACGGGCGTGCCGAGCGGCGACCAGCACCATCCCGATGGCCGCGAGCGCGGGACGCTCATGAGGCCCGTACTGCGTGACGACGCATGCGGTGACGAGTCCGCCTTCGGGGTCGTCGATGCCGTAGCCCGTCCCGGCCGTCAGCAGGAAGCTCCACTTGTGTTCCTCGCGTGGCCACCCCCGGTCCTCGGACAAGTCAGCGCAAGCGGTGAGGTCGCGGAGCGTCAGACGGCGGATGGGCAGAGCAGCGAGGGAAGGAGTCGGCACGCAGGTCAGGCTGTCCGAAGCAAGCCCTCGGCGTCCACCTGTTTCCGCCTATCCGCGTGACCTTTTGGCCAACCGGCGGCGGGCTGCCACAGCACCAGTACGGCCGCAGGGGGTTTCACGTGAAACATCCGGGAACGGCGCGTATCGGCGGCTCGCGGCGACTCGTACTCCGACACGGACCTGTTCGCCCCACGTTCTCAATCGTGAGAAGCAGAGGGGGACTTGTGTGCGCAGCGGCTCCCGGTATGGTCGACTCCGGTTCGCGTCCGAGGCGACTGGACGTGTCTCACGTGAACAGTGACAGGGTGGTGCAGCACACGGGTTGAACGGGCCGCATTGGCCGAGACGCCGGACGGAACACCATCCGTCCGCCGGGGGAACGCAGGCATCTTCCCACTGCGGAAGTGCGCAGACCGACCGAAAGATGTTCGAGGCGAGGCACACCATGGACGCTCCGACCACCACGTCGGCCGACAACGGCACTTCCGGCGGCGGGGGCGGCTGGTTCACGCCGCGCCATCAGCCGCCGACGAGCCCGGGCGGTGAACCCGACGCCCCCGAAGGGGGTCGCCTGGCGGCCATGCGCCCGGTGGGCAGACCCGCACCGGCTGGCCGGCAAACGGAAGGCCCGACGCCTCCCGACGTGTCCGACACGACGACGCCCCCCGAGCCGCGTGTGCCCGCACAGCGTCCGCCCCAGCGGCCCACTCCCGTGGAGGAGGGCTCCCCGGACGCCATCCTCGTCCGCCGCACCATGGCGGAGGTCGGCCCGGTCGCCGACAAGGTCACCTCGTACTTCTACGCCCTGCTGTTCGTGCGCCACCCCGACCTGAGGCCGCTGTTCCCGGCGGCGATGGACACCCAGCGGGACCGGCTGCTCAAGGCGCTCCTCACCGCGGCCGAGCACATCGACAACACCGAGGTGCTCGTCGACTACCTGAGGAACCTCGGCCGAGGACACCGCAAGTACGGCACGCGCCCCGAGCACTACCCCGCGGTCGGCGAGTGCCTCATCGGCGCGCTGAGCAGGTACGCCTCCGCCGTCTGGGACGCGGAGACCGAGGCGGCCTGGGTCCGGACGTACACGACGATCTCGCAGGTCATGATCGACGCGGCGGCCGAGGACGAGCTGCGCTCGCCGGCCTGGTGGCACGCCGAGATCGTCACGCACGACCTCAGGACGCCCGACATAGCCGTCGTCACGGTCCGCCCCGACCAGCCCTATCCGTTCCTGGCCGGGCAGTACACGAGTGTGGAGACGCCCTGGTGGCCGCGCGTGTGGAGGCACTACTCCTTCGCCTCGGCGCCCCGCTCCGACGGACTGTTGTCGTTCCACGTGAAGGCCGTCCCCGCGGGCTGGGTCTCCAACGCACTGGTGCACCGCGCCCGTCCCGGCGACATCATCCGGCTCGGCCCACCCGCGGGCTCGATGACCGTGGACCACACCACCGACAGCGGACTGCTCTGCCTCGGCGGCGGCACCGGCATCGCCCCCATCAAGGCACTGGTCGAGGACGTCGCCGTGCACGGCGACCGGCGGCCCGTGGAGGTGTTCTACGGCGCCCGCACCGACCACGACCTGTACGACATCGACACCATGCTCCGGCTCCAGCAGGCCCATCCCTGGCTGTCCGTGCGCGCCGTCATCGACCAGCTCGCGCACGTCCAACTGCCCGACGCCATACGCGCCTACGGCCCCTGGAACGAGTACGACGCCTACCTGTCGGGACCGCCGGGCATGATCCGCAGTGGCGTGGACGCCCTCAGACACGCGGGCATACCCACCGACCGCATACGGCACGACTCGGTCGAGGAACTCGTCGTCCTCTGACCCCAGCGCGTCCCGCGCGCGACCCTCCCTGCCCGGCCCCGGAAGGTCAGCCCAGGTCGGAGGCGTGCATGGCGCGGACTCCTTCGATATTGCCGTCGAGGTAGTGCCGCAGGGACAGCGGTACGAGGTGCACGGTGGCGATGCCGACCCGGGTGAACGGCACCCGCACGATCTCGTACTCGCCGGCGGGCTCCTCCACCTCGGGGCCGTGCCGCAGGGCCGGGTCCATGGACTCCAGATGGCACACGAAGAAGTGCTGCACCTTCACCCCGGTCGCCCCGCCGTCCTCGCCGATGTGCTCGACGGTGTCGACGAAGCAGGGCACCACGTCGGTGATCTTGGCGCCGAGCTCCTCGTACACCTCGCGGTGCAGGGCGTCGACGACGGTCGGGTCCTCCGGCTCGACTCCGCCGCCGGGCGTGACCCAGTACGGATCGACGCCGGGCTTGGTGCGCTTGATCAGGATCAGGTCGTCACCGTCCAGCAGAACGGCGCGGGCGGTGCGCTTGACCACGGGTCGGACGGTCATGGGAGAAATGTGGCCCGGCTGGTTCCACGTGAAACATCGCGAAACGTCACCGAACGGGTCCCCCGAGTGACGCCGTCGCCGGAGCGCGCTCAGCCCCAGTCGGCAGCCGCCCGCTGCAGCCGCTCGTGCGCCCGCGCGATGTGCGACATGGCCGGCGTCCCGGTGCGGACCACCAGGAAGTACGTCCGCAGCGGCGGCACCGGGGGATCGAAGAGGGCGACGACGTCACCACGCTCCAGGGCCGCCGCGCAGAGATACCGGGGCAGCACGGCGAGCCCCGCGCCCGCGACCACGCAGGCGAGGACCGCGCGAAGATCGGGAACGATGATCGTGCCCGGTCCCGCAGGGCGGGAGCCGAAGACGGAAGCCCAGTAGCGGGAGACGAACGGCAGCGACTCGTGCACCTCCACCACGGGAACCCGCTCCAGCGCCGGTGCGCCGTCGCGGTCGAGTGTCCCGGGACCGACCTGCTTGGCCCAGAGCGGGGCGGCGACCAGGACGTGTTCCTCGTCGCAGAGCGCGGTCGCGGTGAGCAGGTCGCCCCGGGGCCGGGCCGTACTGACGGCCAGGTCATGGTGTCCGGCGGCGAGCCCTTCCAGGGCCTCCTCGGCGTTCCCGAAAGTGGCGCGCAGCGCGAAGCCCTGACCGTCCTCACCGGTCAGCTCCGTCAGCGCGGGCAGCACACGCTCGGAGGTGAACTCGGGCGGCCCCGCCAGATGCAGCGTCCGCAGTGAGGACGCGTCGTCCAGGCCGGTCTCGGCGATCTCCACCAGGGCGTCGAGATGCGGCGCGGCCTTGTGGGCGAGCTCGTCCCCGATGGTCGTCGGTGTCACGCCGCGGGCCTGCCGGAGGAACAGCGGCCGGCCGAGCTGCCGCTCCAACGTGCGGATCTGTGCGGTCACAGCAGGCTGCGAGAGGCCCAGCAGAGCGGCGGCGCGGGTGAAGGAGCCGGCCCGGTGCACGGTCACGAACGTGCGCAGCAAGGCCAGATCCACGGCACGCCCTCCCCTCGTCGGCCTCTCCCGTCCCCGGCCTCCGCCGCCGACCGGCATCCAGGGCGGCGCGCCCAACTATAAATATGTCGATAGGTCTCTGTCGCTCCCGTGATTGGACACTGACAGAGAGTCAACTAGCCTTGTTCGCGCGGTTCTTCGCGCGTGGAACCGAGGGCGGTCCGAGCCACGAGGGGGGAGGCTCGGACCGCCGCAGTACCGGGCAGGGCCCTTGAGACCGAGGACTGGGGTCTCAGTCCGCCGATGCGTCGAGAGCCCGCAGCAGGTCGGCGATCAGGTCGTCGGGGTCCTCGGCGCCGACCGAGAGACGGATGAAGCCCTCCGGCACCGCGTCACCGCCCCACCGCCCGCGCCTCTCGGCCGTGGACCGCACCCCGCCGAAGCTGGTCGCGTCGTCCACGAACCGCAGCGCCTCGAGGAAACGATCGGCACGCGCGCGTGAGGGCAGCGTGAACGACACCACGCACCCGTAACGCCGCATCTGCTGCGAGGCGATCTTGTGCGACGGGTCGTCGGACAGCCCCGGGTAACGCAGCCCGGTGACCTCGGACCGCCCGCGCAGCGCTTCGGCGACCTTGAGCGCGGTCGCGTTCTGCCGCTCGACGCGCAGGTGGAGCGTGGCGATCGAACGGTGCGCCAGCCAGGCCTCCATCGGCCCGGGGATGGCGCCGACGATCTTCCGCCAGCGGCGTACGGCGGCCATCGCCTCGGCGTCGCGGCCGGTGACGTACCCGAGGAGGATGTCACCGTGGCCGGTGAGCTGCTTGGTGCCGCTGGCCACGGAGAAGTCGGCGCCGAGCTCCAGCGGACGCTGGCCGAGCGGCGTGGCGAGCGTGTTGTCGACGGCGACCAGGGCGCCACGCGCGTGTGCCGCCTCCGCGAGCCGCCGGACGTCGCACACGTCGAGCGCCGGGTTGGACGGCGTCTCGATCCACAGCAGCTTCGCGCCGTCGAGGACGTCGAGCTGGGCGTCACCGCCGGTGGGCGCGGTGCGTACCTCGACGCCGTACGCCTCCAGCTGGGCGCGCGCCAGCGGCAGCGCCTGGTAGCCGTCGGAGGGCAGGACGACCGCGTCCCCGGCGCGCAGCTGGGAGAAGAGCACGGCCGAGATGGCGGCCATGCCGGAGGCGAACACGAGCGTCTCGACGCCGTCCCGCCCGGGCGCCTCCAGCTCGCCGACGGCCTGCTCCAGCAGGGTCCATGTGGGGTTCTCGTCACGACCGTAGGTGTACGGGCCCGTGGGATCGCCCGGCAGGTGGAAGTGGGCGGCGAACACCGGCCCCGGCAGCGTCGGCTCGTGCTTGACCGGATCGGGCAGCCCCGCCCGTACCGCGCGCGTGCCGTCACCGGCGTCCGCGAACGCGGCGCCTCCGTTGCCCGTTGCGGAATCGCTCATGCCGCCTGTCCTTCCACTTGCTCACGTACCGCGGCGAGCAGACCGTCGCTCGCCGCCTCCACCATCTCAAGACACTCCTCGAAGCCCGCCACGCCCCCGTAGTACGGGTCCGGCACGTCGAGGTCGGCGTCGTCGGCGGCGGGATCGTAGGAGCGCAGCAGACGGACCTTCCGCGCGTCCTGCTCCGTGGGTGCGAGGCGGCGCAGGGCCCTGAGGTGGCCGGCGTCGAGGGCGACGACCAGATCGAGGCGGGAGAACCAGGACGCCTCGAAGCGGCGGGCCGTGTGCGCGGTGCCATAGCCGTGCTCGGCCAGCACACCGACCGTGCGGGGATCGGCACCCTCCCCCTCGTGCCAGCCGTCCGTGCCGGAACTGTCGACCTCGACCCGGCCCGCGAGCCCGGCCTCCTCGACGCGGGCCCGGAAGACCGACTCGGCCATCGGGGAACGGCAGATGTTGCCGGTGCACACGAAGCAGACGCGGTAGGCCATCCCCGCTCAGTCCCCGTCGGGCAGCACGACGTTGAGCGCCCACGACACGATCGAGATGATCAGGCCGCCCAGTACGGCGGTCCAGAAGCCCTCGACGTGGAAACTCAGGTCGAGCTTGTCGGCCAGCCACGAGGTCAGCAGCAGCATGAGCGCGTTCACGACCAGCGTGAACAGGCCGAGCGTCAGAATGAGCAGCGGCAGGCTGAGGAGCTTCACCAGCGGCTTGACCAGGAAGTTCACCAGGCCGAACAGCAGCGCGACCAGCAGGAGGGTGCCGACCTTCTTGCCGGTGCTCTCACCGGTCAGGGTGATCTTGTCGAGCAGCCACACCGCGACCGCGAGCGCACCCGCGTTGGCGATCGTCTTGACTAGGAAATTCATCATGTGTCTGATCGTGGCAGACGCGATCGGAAACCAGCAGTGGGGCGAGGGCGACAGAGCGATGAAGGCATTCCGGCTGGACGAACTGGAGGCGGAACGGGCCGCCAACGACGGCGCCTACCTCCAGTTCCTGCGGGAGCGGAACATGTCGGTCGGCCTCTACGCCCTCGACGCAGGCGAGCAGGACCCGCAGAAGCCGCACAACCAGGACGAGGTGTACTTCGTCGTCAGCGGCCGCGCCGCGATCACCGTGGGCATGGAGACGACGCAGGTCGCACGGGGCAGCGTCGTGTACGTGCCGGCCGGCGTGGCCCACAAGTTCCACCACATCACCGAGGACCTGAGGGTCATGGTGGTGTTCTCTCCCCCGGAGAGCTGACGCGCGGCCTCGGGGTTCCCTAAGGGTTCGGTCAGGGGAGGACAAGGGACGCGAGGCCCCCGCCGGAGCACCCCGCGGCCCTAGCATCGAGTGTGGGAAGCCCGGACATCCAGGGATCCCGGAGTTCGCGGGTCACGGCGGCACGGCCGACGGCCCCACGAGCGCCAGACAAGTCGACGGGACCCGGCGATTCGAGCGGGCAGAGAGTTGAGGACGAGGGCGATGCGAGAGATCTTCGCGGGACTGCCGTGGTGGGTGAAGTGGATCGCGGTGCCGGTCATCGCCCTGGTCGTGTTCGGCGGGCTGATCGCCAGCGTCGTCGGCTTCGTGATCGGGCTGCTCTTCAAGGTGCTGGTCTTCGTGGCACTCGTCGGCGGACTGATCTACGTCGTCAGGAAGTTCACGGCGAGTTCCTCGTCGCGCGGCGACTGGTGAGCGACGCGGAGACCCGGTGACCGGTAACGGAGATCACCGGGTCCCTCGCGCGAGGGAAGTTTTCCGGCTGGGCGGTCTGCGAGCGGTGGCGGGCGGTTAGAGTCCGGAACTCGACGCGGGGCCGAACCGCCCCGCGAGCGGCGTACACCCCCACCCGTGTTACCCCGCACGGGCTGCCCCCTCGCGCTACGGGAGTGACCCTTGGCCATGGTCGACACCGCACTCGCAGAACCCCAGGCACCGCCGGGGCGGTCGGCGTTCCCCCTCCAGACGGACCCCGCGCACTCCTCCGTCCCGCTCGACACCGCACCGGCACAACCGGCCTCCGCCACCCTCATCGGCTCCGTGCAGCGCGCCGTCCGCCTGCTGGAACGGGTCGCCGAACACGAACACGGGGCACCCGCCAAGCAGTTGGCCCGCGAGACCGGCCTCGCGCTGCCCACCGCGTATCACCTGCTGCGCACGCTGGTGTTCGAGGGCTATCTGCGCCGCGACAAGGGCCTGTTCTTCCTCGGGTCGGCCACCGAGCGGCTGAGCAGCAGCGGAGCTCAGCAGAAACGTCGCAGCACGATCGTGGAGGCCCTCGCGCACTGGCGAGACGCGCTCGGCGTCCCCGTGTACTACGCGATCTACCGCGACGGCGAGATCGACGTCATGTGCGTCGCCGACTCCCCAGGCACACCTGCCGTGGAGGAGTGGGCCGACTTCCGGGAGACGGGCCACGCCCACGCCATGGGCCAGTGCCTGCTGTCCCAGCTCGACGAGCCCGCCCGTCGCGACCACCTGGCGCGTCACCCGGTGCGGCCCCTCACGCCGTACACGGTCCGGGACAGCCACAGCCTGCTGCGACGCCTGGAACGGATCCGGCGCATGGAGCCGGTCTACGAGCGGCAGGAGTACGCGCTGGGCACGGTGTGCGCGGCGATCCCGATCACCGTGGCCACCACGGCGGCGACGATGGCCATCTCGATGCCCGCCCATCAGGCCGACCGGCTGATGCCCACGACACAGCGGCTCCAGCGCGAACTGGGGCGACTGCTGGGCGCCATGGCGATCTCTATCAGTATCTGAAAACTCACTTCTTGTGATCTGTTGTGTACTTTCTGCAAGATTCCACCAGAATCAGGGGTTCATTCCCGGCCAGTCGACGGCAACCGACGGGGTAGACGATGCGCGAGTCCGTACAGGCAGAGGTCATGATGAGCTTTCTCGTGTCCGAGGAGCTCTCCTTCCGCATTCCGGTGGAGCTGCGCTACGAGACCTGTGATCCCTACGCCATCCGGCTGACGTTCCATCTGCCCGGTGACGCGCCGGTCACCTGGGCCTTCGGTCGCGAGCTCCTGATCGACGGGGTGGGCAGGCCGTGCGGGGACGGGGACGTGCGGGTCGCGCCGGCGGAACCGGAGTCGCTGGGCGAGGTGCTGATCCGGCTTCAGGTGGGCGGGGACCAGGCGCTGTTCCGCTCGTCCACGGCACCCCTGGTGGCGTTCCTCGACCGCACCGACAAGCTGGTGCCGCTGGGGCAGGAGGGGGCGCTCGCCGACTTCGACGCGCACCTCGACGAGGCGCTGGACCGGATCCTGGCGGATCAGGGCGCCGGCTGAAGCGTTACGGCGACCTGGTGTTGCTGTAACGCTTCAGCCGGGCGCCGGGGGGTATGCAGGAACGATTCGGCAAGGTGTCGTGCAGCCTGGGCGCTCACCGCGGTCACCCTGTTCACCGCGCTCGCCCCCTCCGGCCCCCGGCCCGCCCCTCGGGATCACAACAGCCGGGACGGCCGGGCCCGGCGCTCAGCGCTTGCGGCGTCGACCCCGCCCACCGCTGCGAGCCGCGGCCGGCGCCGAAGCGGCCGAGGCGGGACGCTCGCCCGCTCCCGTCCGGTCGGCCGAGACCACCAGGGCGGCGAGACCCGTGGTGACCGGCACCGAGGCGACCAGGCCGATCGAGCCGACCAGCGTGCGCACGATCTCCTCCGCCACCAACTCGCTGTTGGCGACCGTCCCCACGCTGCTCTGCGCGATGGAGAACAGCAGCAGCAGCGGCAGCGCGGCGCCCGCGTAGGCGAGGACGAGCGTGTTGACGACGGACGCGATGTGGTCCCGTCCGATGCGGATGCCCGCGCGGTACAGCCCGCGTCGGCCCATCGACGGGTTGGCCTCGTGCAGCTCCCAGACCGCCGACGTCTGCGTGACCGTCACGTCGTCCAGGACACCGAGCGAACCGATGATGACGCCGGCGAGCAGCAGACCGCTCATGTCGATCGTCGGATAGAGGCCGTGGATGAGGCCGGTGTTGTCGTCGGTGTTGCCGGTGAGTGCCGCCCAGCCGATGAACAGCGAGCCGAGGACGCCGATGATCAGCAGTGAGATGAGAGTGCCGAGCACCGCGACCGATGTCCGGGCCGACAGGCCGTGGCACAGGTACAGCGCGATCAGCATGATGACGCTCGACCCGACCACGGCAACGGCCAGCGGGTTCGAGCCCTGCAGAATCGCGGGCAGGACGAAGAAGTTGAGCACCAGGAAGCTGATGGCCAGCGAGACCAGGGCCATGACCCCGCGCAGCCGGCCGACGGCGACGACGGCCAGGGCGAAGATCCCGGCGAGCAGCGCCATCGGGAACCTGCGATTGACGTCGGTGACCGAATACTGCAGGTCCTTCGGGGCGGAGGGCTCGTAGGCGACCACGACCGACTGGCCCTGCTCCAACTGCCGGGACTGGTCCGGCTGCACGATCTCGATGAACGTACGGCCCTTGTCCTTGCCCGAGTCGATGCGGATCGTCGCCTTCTTGCAGGTGCCGGTCGCCTGCTGTTGGGCGGAGGAGCCCTCGGCCGTGGAGGTGTCGCCGGTCGGCGTGCCCGCAGAGGCGTTGACGGACTCGCAGCTCACCTCGTCCACCTTGGTGACCGTGGCCTGCTGCGTCTGCCGGTCGAAGCCGACACCGGTGCGCTCGTGCGACGGGGCGCCTCCGGGCCAGAGCACCGCGAGCCCGACGACCACCGCTGCCGCGAAGGGGATGAGGACGGCCGCGATGACCTTGCGCAGGTGCTGGGAGACGGGGGCGGCGGGGCCGTGGGCGTGGCTGTGCCCGTGCCCGTGGCCGTTTCCGTCACCGCCGGAGCCGGAACCGGAACCCGACCCGTGACTGTTGCCGTCACCGCCGCCTGGGCCATTTCCCCCGGGGCCGTGACCTCCGGGGCCGTGCCCCCCGGGTCCGTGTCCCCCGGGTCCGCGTCCGTTCCCTCCGCGTCCGGGTCCATTGCCCCCCGGTCCGCGTCCGCCCGAGCCCTGCCCACTGCCGGGGCCCTGCCCGCTCCCCGGGCCCGGCCCGTCGCCCGGCCCGTACCCGCCGCCAGGGCCCTGTCCGTGACCCCCCGAACCGTGGCCCCGGCCGTGATGGTGTCCCTGGCCGACGCCGGTGCCGCGCGGAGGCTCGGACGGTGGGTACGGAGGATGCTGCATCGTGGTCACCGACCGATCATCGCAAGAACGGAAGGTGCCCCCTGTTCACCGCGCCCGAATTGACGCTAGCGTGGAGGCACCTTTTGTACACGCGGGAGCTCGGAGCACCGGGCTGAGAGGGCGCTGACCTCCGTCCCAGCGATGTTTCACGGGAAACATCACCGAAGCCGAGTGATGTTTCCCACGGAACGTCGGCAGACGGATACCGCTGCGTCGACCGCCGAACCTGTTACCGGGTAATGCCGGCGTAGGGAGTAGGTCTCATGACCAACCAGGACGCACGCACGCCTGCCTCCGCGCAGATTCAGGCCGATGCTTCGGCCGAGGGATCGAGCAACACGGAGGCCGGGAAGTCCATCGGCTGGCACAAGGCGTATGTCGGGGGCTCGCGCCCCGATCTGCGGGTGCCGGTCCGTCAGGTGCACCTCACCAACGGGCAGTCGGTGACGCTGTACGACACCTCCGGCCCGTACACCGATCCGCACGTCGACACCGATGTCCGCCGCGGGCTGCCTCCGCTGCGGGAGAACTGGATCGTCGCCCGCGGCGACACGGAGGAGTACGCGGGCCGTCCCGTCCGCCCCGAGGACGACGGGATCAAGCACACCTCACCGCGCGGGGGGCTGCGCAACCTGGACGCCGTCTTCCCCGGCCGTCCCCGGCAGCCGCGCCGCGGCCGTGACGGTCAGGCGGTCACACAGCTCGCGTACGCGCGCCGCGGTGAGGTCACGCCCGAGATGGAGTACGTGGCCATCCGGGAGGACGTTTCGCCCGAGGTGGTGCGCGAGGAGATCGCGGCCGGCCGGGCGGTCCTGCCGGCCAACGTGAACCACCCGGAGATCGAGCCGATGATCATCGGCAAGCGGTTCCTGGTGAAGGTCAACGCGAACATCGGCAACTCGGCGGTGACGTCCTCCATCGAGGAGGAGGTCGAGAAGATGACATGGGCGACCCGTTGGGGCGCCGACACGGTCATGGACCTCTCCACCGGCCGCAACATCCACACCACCCGCGAGTGGGTGCTGCGCAACTCCCCCGTCCCGATCGGCACGGTGCCGCTCTACCAGGCACTGGAGAAGGTCGACGGCAGGGCCGAGGAACTGACCTGGGAGATCTACAAGGACACGGTCATCGAGCAGGCCGAGCAGGGCGTGGACTACATGACGGTCCACGCGGGGGTGCGTCTGGCGTATGTGCCGCTGACGGCGAATCGCAAGACCGGCATCGTCTCGCGCGGCGGCTCGATCATGGCCGCGTGGTGCCTGGCGCACCACAAGGAATCGTTCCTCTACGAGAACTTCGAGGAACTCTGCGAGATCCTCGCCGCGTACGACGTCACGTACTCCCTCGGCGACGGTCTCCGGCCGGGCTCCATCGCGGACGCCAACGACGAGGCCCAGTTCGCGGAACTGCGCACGCTCGGGGAACTCAACCGGATCGCGAAGCGTTTCAACGTACAGACCATGATCGAGGGCCCGGGACACGTCCCGATGCACAAGATCAAGGAGAACATCGACCTTCAGCAGGAGATCTGCGATGAAGCTCCGTTCTATACGCTCGGCCCGCTGACCACGGACGTCGCCCCGGCGTACGACCACATCACCTCCGGCATCGGCGCGGCGATGATCGCCTGGTGGGGCACCGCGATGCTCTGCTACGTGACGCCCAAGGAGCACCTGGGCCTCCCCAACCGTGACGACGTCAAGACAGGCGTCATCACCTACAAGATCGCGGCGCACGCGGCCGACCTGGCCAAGGGCCACCCCGGCGCGCAGGAGTGGGACGACGCGTTGTCCGACGCGCGTTTCGAGTTCCGGTGGGAGGACCAGTTCAACCTGGCCCTCGACCCTGACACGGCACGCGAGTTCCACGACGAGACCCTGCCGGCCGAGCCCGCCAAGACCGCCCACTTCTGCTCGATGTGCGGGCCGAAGTTCTGCTCGATGAAGATCTCGCAGGACATCCGGCGCGAACACGGCGGCAGCCGGGCCGAGATCGAGGAGGGCATGGCTCAGAAGTCGAAGGAGTTCGCCGCCAGCGGGAACCGGGTGTATCTCCCACTGGCCGACTGAGGACCACGGCCCGGCTCATCACGGTGAGTGCCTGCGCCTCGTGGGAGGTGCTCACCGTGAGCCGGGGTCCGGCGCCTGGCCGGGACGGCTTGCCACGCCGAACGGGTTGTCGATCAGGTAACGCCAGTACCCGTCCGGTCCTCGGCGGGCCACGTCCGTGGCGGTGCCCTCGATGTGGACCCGGTCGCCGTGGGCAGCGATGCCGTCGATCACGAAGTCGACGATCAGCAGGGCCACGTCGCCGACGACATAGGTGTGCCGCGGCGTCACCCGGATCGGGACCCGCAGTCGCTGGAAGTCGGCGTTGGCCCGAAGCCGGGCCGCCCCGGTGACCAGGTGACCGGGCGTGGGCACGAAGCCGGCGTCGGGCTCGTAGACCTGGTCCAGGGTCGCCGCGTCGAAGGTGTTGAAGGCTTCGGCGAAAACGTGGGGATGGTCGGTGGCGCTGCTCGCCAGCCGCACACTGGAGGAATGCGTCATGCCGCAAGCGAACAGTCCGTGGGCGTGGGTCACCAAACGGAAACCCACACGTGGGACGCCGAGTTGGTGCCCAGCGCGCGCGGTCGTACGGACCGGCCGGAGGGAGGCTGCCCGGTGGAGGTCGCCCTCGCGGCGGTCTCCGGCCGCTGGACCACCCTGCTGCTGCGCGAGCTGATGGGAGGGCCGTACGGCTTCACGGAGTTGCGCACACGGTTTCCCGAGCTGTCGGCGAAGGTGCTGAGCGAGCGGCTCCGCACCTTGCAGGAGAGAGGCCTGGTGATCGCCGAGCGCCACCGTGGCTTTCCCGTGCGCACGCGGTACGACCTGACGGATGCCGGCCGGGCCCTGCGACCGCTGCTGATCGAGCTGTACGCGACCGGCGAGGAACTCCTGCGGCTGACCGCTCCTGACGCCCCGGACGAAGGAGGTCACGGCCGCGGGCGACCGGGTGGAGCCGCCGGTCGTGGACTGACGTGACCGGGGCCGTGCGCGGTGTGCTTCGTGCACGGGGTGGCCCCGTGACCGGCCCGAACGGTGTCGGGCGCGGAGACGGGACCCGGTGGGGCGCGTACCGTCCGGTCACTCCGGCTGGTGGTCCGGGCCTCCGAAGTCCGGGCTCGTGTAGTCCGGACTGGAGAAGCGCGGTCGGCGGCCGGTGCCGCCGTCGCCGGGGCTGCTGAACCCGGGCCGGTCGTAGCCGAGATGAGGCATGCGGCTGGTCGGCGCGGGCGACGGGGTGCCGCGCAGGGCGGTCGTCGTGCTCGGGTCGGCGAGGGCCTCCTGGAGGAACGGCAGTATGCCGCGCTCCAGCAGGGCCTCGCGCCAGGCGTCCCGGGCCTTGGTCACTTCCGCGTCCTGCGCGCCGTACAGAACGGCGTCGTCCGACGGCCTGTTGCGCAGGGCCGTGAGCAGCAGGCCCGCGCCGGCGATGAGGATCGCGATCGCGGTCACGGCGCCGAACACCCATCCGGTGGTGAGCATCGTCTGGGCGAACGCCGGCTCGGGGGTGAGCATCTTCAGGACGTACCCGACGAGCAGGAAGATCGCGGCGGCGGTGCCCGCGAGGACGGGTGCCAGGACCGCGACGACGGCGACGGCCCCCGCACCGGCGGTCTCGGCGACCTCCCCCATGGTGGTGGCGAGCCCCACGCCGGCCGGGCCCGACTCGGTGGAGTCGTTCTCGCGGACGGGCGACGGGCCGGGCGCCGGACGGCGCAGTTCCTCGCGAGTTCTGACGTAGTGCTGGTACTCGGTCGCCGCGGCCGCCGTGATGAACGCGGTGGCGCCCAGCGCCATGGTGCGCAGCTGTTCGGGATTGAGCCGCTGTCCCACAGCGGCCAGTTCCGGGCGGTGTGGTGCGGAGCGCAGCGCCTCGTCGAGGAGCCGCTCGTACTCCTGGCGGTCCTCGCTCAGCAGGTGCTGCGGAACGCTGTTCATGTGCATCCCCCGATGCTCCGTAGGGCTTGGGGCTCGCATGCCAACGAGCCGTCGGGCAGAAACGGAGGGGAGCCTGCTACGGATAAGCCGATGGTAGAGCGGTGACGGCGCGCGGTGACAGGGGGTTTCCAGAAATTGGGCCCTGGCCTGCGCGGCCGTCACGCCGGTCCGGGTGCCGGACATGTGCCCGGCGAATACTCAGACGTTCAGGGGAAGTTGCTGGACCAGCAGCTTTCCGGCCATGGTCACGCCGCCGTCCATCGCGATGGCGAGCCCGTCGGCGTAGACGTGCGGTCCGTCGACGACCGGGCCCGTGTTGTCCTCGCCGTCCTCGGAGCCGACTTCGCCGAGCAGGTAGGGAATGGGGCTGTGGCCGTGAACGACGCGGGTGCCGCCGTACGTATCGAGCAGGGAGCGAACGGCGTCGGAGCCGCCTTCGTCGCGGAAGGAGAAGCGCTTGGTGAACTTGCGGAACAGGTCCCACACCTCGTCCGCGTCGTTGCGCGTGATCGTCTCGCGGACGGTGTCGTTGACCTCCTCGATGGAGGCGCCGTAGTCGAGGTACGCGGTGGTGTCGGAGTGCACGAGCAGGTGCCCGTCGACCTCCTCCATGGCGTCGAGCCGGGCCATCCACTGCAAGTGGTGGTCCTGGAGGCGGTCCATGTCGGTCTTCTGGCCGCCGTTGAGCAGCCAGGCCGCCTGGAAGGTGGCGGTGCCCGCGCCGGAGTTGACGGGAGTGTCGCCGAACCGCTTGGCGCCGAGCAGCAGCAGCTCGTGGTTGCCCATCAGCGCCTTGCAGTAGCCGCCGGCCGCGGCGGCCTCGGCGGACAGGCGCATCACGAGGTCGATGACGCCGATGCCGTCCGGGCCGCGGTCGGTGAAGTCGCCGAGGAACCACAGCCGGGTGGTGCCGGCGCACCAGTGACCGGCGGCGTCGATGAGGCCCTTGTGCTGGAGCGCCGCCACGAGTTCGTCGAGGTAGCCGTGCACGTCGCCGACGACGAACAGCGGACCGGGGCCGTCCGCGGGCTGCGGGGCAGGCGCGGGCGCGGGCACGGCCTCGGGGTCGACGACCACCTGGACGGTGTCACCCCGGTTGATGACGGGCAGGTCGCGCTGGGTGGGCGTGTACGAGTCCGGGAGGTCCACCGGCTCCTCGACGGAGCCGGTGAACGGCACGGGCTGCGCGCCGCGGACGTACGAAGCGGGCTCGTGGACGTACGCAGGCACCCGGAAGTCGCGCAGCGTCGCCGTCCGCTCCACCTCGGGTCCCTGACCGGCCCCCTGAGTCATCGACCCCTCCACCATCGCGCCGCATCTGCACCGCTTCGGACTGCCTGGTCGCAGCGGCCCGCGGTGTCGTGGGCCCATCATAGGAATGCGGATCGCGCCATGTGATGACCCAGGGGTGGTGAATCGGAGCGAGACTCCAGTTCACCGCGGCTTTCGCCCCGATTGGGCCGGGGTTCGACCACCCGTGACCGGCGGCGATGCGGCGCTACTTCTCCTCGGGCGACCGCGGCGGGCTGACGGTCGTGCGCGGCGAACGTCGCTGGGACGAGGTACGCACGATCAACTCGGTCGGTATCACCTGCTCGACCGGCTGGTCCGACTCGAGCCCTTCGATGGCGTCGATGAGCAGTTGGACCACCGCGGTGCCGATGCGGCGCGGCTTGAGGGAGAGCGTGGTGATGGGCGGGTCGGTGTTGGCGTACACGGCGGACTCGCTGCAGCAGACCAGCAGCAGGTCGTCCGGGACGCGCAGTCCGTAGCGGCGCGCGGCGGCGAGGAGATCGGTGCCGTTCGGGTCGAACAGTCCGTAGACGGCGTCGGGCCGGTCGGGGCGGGCGAGCAGCCGGTCGGCGGCCATGGCGCCCGCGCACGGGTCGTGCGCCGGGTAGGCCTCGTAGACGGGGTCCTGGCCGACGCGTTCGCACCAGCGCAGGTAGGCGGTCGTGGAGAGGTGGGTGTACGTGTCGGTCGTGGTGCCGGTGAGCAGGCCGATGCGGCGTGCTCCGGCTTCGGCGAGGTGGTCGAGGATGCCGAGGACCGCGGCCTCGTGGTCGTTGTCCACCCAGGCGGTGACCGGCAGTGAGCCGGCCGGGCGGCCGTCGGACACGACCGGTAAGCCCTGGCGGACGAGTTCGCTGACCACCGGGTCCTGGTCGGAGGGGTCGATGACGACCGTGCCGTCCAGGGCGACGTTCGACCACACGTCGTGGCGTGACGTCGCCGGGAGGATGACCAGTGCGTATCCGCGGGCGAGCGCGGCGGACGTGGCCGCGCGGGCCATCTCGGCGAAGTAGGCGAATTCTGTGAAGGTGAAAGGTTCATCCCCGTACGTGGTCACGGTCAGGCCGATGAGGCCCGACTTGCCGGTACGGAGTGTTCTGGCGGCGGCCGAGGGGCGGTAGCCCAGTCGATCGGCGACCTCACGGACGTGGCGGCGGGTGGCGTCCGGGAGCCGGCCCTTGCCGTTGAGGGCGTCGGAGACGGTTGTGATGGAGACTCCGGCGGCGGCGGCGACGTCCCTGATGCCCGCCCGACCCGGCCGGCTGCCTCGACGAGAGGTTTCCGCGCGGCTCACCTGGTGCTTCCCTGCTGCTGTCATGGCGAGCCGATAGTAGGGCTCTTGCGGTGGGGTAGTGCGGACGCATATGCACTCACTTAGAGGCACGTTTCTGCATGATCATAGTGGGTCAACTGCCTTAGAAACCAAGTCAGTTGTGCGATTTGATGCCGATACCTGACTTGCTGGCGTGCACAGGCCTGCACAGTCCCCGATGTTGCGAAGAGGTCTCAACTCACCTTCACGGGTGATGCGCGCCACGGCGCGAACTACCGGCGCATAGATATATGTGTAGCGCGCCCCCCGGTTCGTACGCCTTCGGTCGGTGTTGCCCCTGATGCCGCCTCCGGTCGGCAGGAGCCCGGTCCGGGCCTATACGCAGCGGCGCCGAATCCTCATAAGGTGAGCAGTATTGAATGCCGGTGGTCATGAGGAGGACTGCGGTGAGCGAGACGAGCCCCAAGCTGCGCGCCGAGCTGGAGGGTATCCCCACCTACAAGCCGGGCAGGCCGGCCGCCGCGGGTGGCCCGGTGGCCTACAAGCTGTCCTCCAACGAGAACCCTTATCCGCCGCTGCCGGGTGTGCTGGAGAGCGTCACGGCGGCCGCCGGGACCTTCAACCGCTACCCGGACATGGCCTGCACGGGCCTGATGAACGAGCTGTCCGAGCGGTTCGGGGTGCCCGCCTCCCACCTGGCCACCGGAACCGGCTCGGTCGGGGTCGCGCAGCAGCTGCTCCAGGCGACGTCGGGACCGGGCGACGAGGTGATCTACGCCTGGCGGTCGTTCGAGGCGTACCCGATCATCACGCAGGTCAGCGGTGCCACCTCGGTGCAGGTGCCGCTGACGCCGGGCGACGTGCACGACCTGGACGCGATGGCGGACGCCGTCACCGACCGGACCCGGCTGATCTTCGTGTGCAATCCCAACAACCCGACGGGC
Source organism: Streptomyces sp. NPDC037054 (assembly GCF_055606745.1). NCBI lineage: Bacteria > Bacillati > Actinomycetota > Actinomycetes > Kitasatosporales > Streptomycetaceae > Streptomyces > Streptomyces sp. NPDC037054. The sequence continues at coordinate 219,721 of NZ_JBVJSJ010000008.1, forward strand.
ACGGTGGTGCGGCGGGCGGAGCTGGAACGCTTCCTCGACCGGGTTCCCGGTGACGTCCTTGTGGTGCTCGACGAGGCCTACCGCGAGTTCATCCGTGACGCCGAGGTGCCCGACGGCGTGGAGATCTACCGTGACCGGCCCAACGTCTGCGTGCTGCGGACGTTCTCGAAGGCGTACGGCCTGGCAGGGCTGCGGGTCGGCTTCGCCATCGCCCACGAGCCAGTGGCCGCCGCGCTGCGCAAGACGGCGGTGCCCTTCGGCGTGAGTCAGCTGGCGCAGGAGGCCGCGATCGCCTCCCTGCGCGCCGAGGACGAACTGCTCGGCCGGGTGGGCTCGCTGGTGTGCGAGCGCACGCGCGTGGTCGACGCGCTGCGGTCCCAGGGCTGGACGGTGCCGGAGACCCAGGCCAACTTCGTGTGGCTGCGGCTGGGGGAGCGCACCGTCGACTTCGCGGCGGCGTGCGAGCGGGCGGGCGTCGTCGTCCGGCCGTTCCCCGGCGAGGGTGTGCGGGTGACGATCGGCGAGAACGAGGCCAACGACGTCTTCCTGAAGGTGACGGAGGCGTTCCGCAAGGAGCTGTGAGGTGTACGGCCGCGGGGCGTGGGCGTCTGAGGGCGCGCTACGCCCCGGTCGTGTTTTCCACCCGCACGGGATCCCCGGGGCGCACCGTCGCCAGCAGACGAGGGTCACCGTCGAGGCGCCCCAGCACGTTGCACGGGCTCGCGAGGCGGCATTCCTCGCCCCGTGAGATCGGCGTGGGCCCGTAGGGGAGTGCGAGGGCGTCGCCGTCGGTCCAGAAGGCGACCGTGCCGGGCTCGACGACCTCCCGGGCGCCGGTTTCACGTGGAACGGTGATGCCGGCGTCGAAGTAGACCTCCTCGCCCCAGGTGGAGGCGGTGGAGGAGAGCGGCAGTGCGGCGGCGAGGGCCCGGGTGGTCGGGGTGTCGTGGAGGGTCGCGGTGAGGTGCCCCGCGGGCCAGGAGATGCGTATCCGTGTCGGCTGCGTGGGCGTGGTCGGCTGTGTCCGCATGCGCGGATTCAACAATATGTTGAAGTTGTTGCCAAGGGGTTGACGCGAAAGCGACCCCCCTTCCGGAGTTCGAATGTGGGTGCGTCATAATTGCTTGTGAATGTGAACGCGTTCACAAGCGTGTCCCGGTTGCTCCCTTCTGGGTGTGACGTAACGGACAACCTGCCTGTGTCCACGGCGATGTAAGGAGAGCGGCGACGTGGAATTGGCTTTGGCGCCCGAGACGTTGGCGCGTTGGCAGTTCGGCATCACGACCGTCTACCACTTCCTGTTCGTCCCCCTGACGATCTCCCTCGCCGCCCTGACGGCCGGCCTGGAGACCGCCTGGGTGCGGACCGGCAAGGAGAAGTACCTCAGGGCGACCAAGTTCTGGGGCAAGCTCTTCCTGATCAACATCGCGATGGGCGTGGTCACCGGCATCGTGCAGGAGTTCCAGTTCGGCATGAACTGGTCCGACTACTCGCGGTTCGTCGGTGACGTCTTCGGCGCCCCCCTCGCCTTCGAGGCCCTGATCGCGTTCTTCTTCGAGTCCACCTTCATCGGCCTGTGGATCTTCGGCTGGGACAAGCTGCCCAAGAAGATCCACGTCGCCTGCATGTGGATGGTCTCGATCGGGACGATCCTCTCGGCGTACTTCATCCTCGCCGCCAACTCCTGGATGCAGCACCCGGTCGGCTACCGGATCAACGAGGCCAGGGGCCGGGCCGAACTCACCGACTTCTGGCTGGTTCTGACCCAGAACACCGCGCTCGCCCAGGCCTTCCACACCCTCTCCGCCGCCTTCCTCACCGGCGGGGCCTTCATGGTCGGCATCTCGGCCTTCCACCTCGTACGCAAGAAGCACATACGCGACATGAAGATGTCGTTGCGGCTCGGCCTGGTCACCCTGGTGGTCGGCGGCTCGCTCACCGCGATCAGCGGTGACGTCCTCGGCAAGATCATGTACGAGCAGCAGCCGATGAAGATGGCGGCGGCCGAGGCCCTGTGGGACGGCGAGGCACCGGCGCCCTTCTCGGTCTTCGCCTACGGCGATGTCGAGAAGGGCCACAACAAGGTCGCCCTGGAGATCCCGGGCCTGCTGTCCTTCCTGGCCAAGGACGACTTCAGCTCGTACCTCCCGGGCATCAACGACGTCAACAAGGCCGAGCAGGAGAAGTACGGGCCCGGCGACTACCGGCCCAACATCCCCGTCGCCTACTGGGGCTTCCGGTGGATGATCGGCTTCGGGATGGCCTCCCTCACCGTGGGCCTGGCCGGACTCTGGCTGACCCGGAAGAAGTTCATGCTGCCGGGGCATCTGCGGGTCGGTGACGACGAGGTGCCGCACCTCGTCCTGTTCCGGAACAAGGCGCTCGGCCCGAAGCCCACCACCTGGTACTGGCGCATCGCGATCTGGACCATGGGCTTCCCGCTGATCGCCAACTCGTGGGGCTGGATCTTCACCGAGATGGGCCGCCAGCCGTGGGTCGTCTACGGCGTCCTGAAGACCCGCGACGCGGTCTCCCCCGGCGTCTCCCAGGCCGAGGTCCTCGCCTCGATGATCGTCTTCACCACGCTCTACGCGATCCTCGCCGTCGTCGAGGTCAAGCTGCTCGCCAAGTACGTCAAGGCGGGCCCGCCCGAACTCACCGAGGCCGACCTCAACCCGCCCACGAAGATCGGCGGCGACCACCGTGACGCCGACAAGCCGATGGCCTTCTCCTACTAGGCCGAGGGAGCCGCACAGTCATGGAACTGCACGACGTCTGGTTCGTCCTGATCGCCGTCCTGTGGACCGGCTACTTCTTCCTGGAGGGCTTCGACTTCGGGGTCGGCGTCCTCACCAAGCTGCTCGCCCGTAACCGGCCCGAGCGGCGGGTGCTGATCAACACCATCGGGCCGGTCTGGGACGGCAACGAGGTGTGGCTGCTCTCGGCCGGCGGCGCGACCTTCGCCGCCTTCCCCGAGTGGTACGCCACCCTCTTCTCCGGCTTCTACCTGCCCCTGCTGCTCATCCTGGTCTGCCTGATCGTCCGGGGCGTCGCCTTCGAGTACCGGGCGAAGCGGCCCGAGGAGACCTGGCAGCGCAACTGGGAGCACGCGATCTTCTGGACCTCGCTCCTCCCGGCGTTCCTGTGGGGCGTGGCGTTCGGCAACATCGTGCGCGGCGTGAAGATCGACCAGGACTTCGAGTACGTCGGCACCGTCGGGGACCTGCTCAACCCGTACGCGCTGCTCGGCGGGCTCGTGACGCTCACGCTGTTCACCTTCCACGGTGCTGTCTTCACCGCGCTCAAGACCGTCGGGGAGATCCGGGAGCGGGCGCGGAAGCTGGCGCTGCGCGTCGGCCTCGCCACGGCCGTGCTCGCGCTGGTCTTCCTGCTGTGGACCCAGGTCGAGGGCGGTGACGGCAAGAGCCTGGTCGCGTTCGTCGTGGCGGTCGCCGCGCTGCTCCTGGCGCTGGTGGCGAACCAGAAGGGCCGTGAAGGCTGGTCCTTCGCGCTGTCCGGGGTCACCATCGTGGCCGCGGTGGCGATGCTCTTCCTGACGCTCTTCCCGAACGTCATGCCGTCCTCGCTGAACGAGGACTGGGGACTGACCGTCACCAACGCCTCCTCCAGCCCCTACACGCTGAAGATCATGACCTGGTGCGCGGTGATCGCCACGCCGATCGTCCTGCTGTACCAGGGCTGGACCTACTGGGTGTTCCGCAAGCGGATCGGAACGCAGCACATCGCCGAACCCGCGCACTGAGGTGTGTTTCACGTGAAACCGATCGACTCCCGCCTCCTCCGCCATGCCCGGGCCACCCGCCACTTCCTGCTGGCCGTGGTCGGTCTGGGCGTGGTCGGTGCCCTGCTGCTCATCGCACAGGCGATGCTCATCGCCGAGGTGGTGGTCGGCGCCTTCCAGCACGGATTCTCCGTGGCCGAACTGCGCACTCCCCTGCTGCTGTTGGTGGCCGTGGCGGTCGGCCGGTCCCTGGTCGCGTGGCTCACGGAGCTGGCGGCCCACCGGGCGAGCGCGGCGGTGAAGTCGGAGCTGCGCGGGCGACTGCTCGAGCGGGCGACCGCGCTCGGCCCCGGATGGCTGACCGGACAGCGCACCGGCTCGCTCGTCGCTCTGGCCACGAGGGGAGTCGACGCGCTGGACGACTACTTCTCGCGCTATCTCCCGCAGTTGGGGCTCGCGGTCGTGGTGCCGGTGGCGGTGCTGGCCAGGATCGTGACCGAGGACTGGGTGTCGGCGGCCATCATCGTCGGCACCCTGCCTCTCATCCCGGTGTTCATGGTGCTGATCGGCTGGGCTACGCAGTCCCGGATGGACCGACAGTGGCGTCTGCTGTCGCGGCTGTCCGGGCACTTCCTGGACGTCGTGGCCGGGTTGCCGACGTTGAAGGTGTTCGGGCGTGCCAAGGCACAGGCTGAGTCGATCCGGCGCATCACCGGTGAGTACCGGCAGGCGACCATGCGGACCCTGCGAATTGCCTTCCTGTCGTCATTCGCCCTCGAACTGCTCGCCACCCTGTCCGTGGCGCTCGTCGCCGTGACGATCGGCATGCGGCTCGTGCACGGCGACATGGACCTGTACGTGGGTCTGGTCATCCTCGTGCTCGCACCGGAGGCGTATCTGCCGCTGCGCCAGGTCGGCGCGCAGTTCCACGCCGCGGCGGAGGGCCTCGCGGCGGCCGACGAGATCTTCACGGTCCTGGAGACGCCGGCACCGGCCGCGGGCACCGAGCCCGTGCCCGACGGGGCGCTCTCCTTCGAGGGCGTGACCGTCCGCTATCCCGGGCGGTCCGAGGACGCCGTGTCCGACGTGACGTTCGCGGTCGCACCCGGGGAGACGGTCGCGCTCGTCGGACCGAGCGGCGCGGGCAAGTCGACGCTGCTGCACGTCCTGTTGGGCTTCGTCCGGCCCGACGAGGGCCGTGTGCGGGTCGGGGGAGCCGACCTAGGCGACCTGGACCTGGCGCAGTGGCACGCTCGGGTCGCCTGGGTGCCGCAGCGCCCGCATCTGTTCGCCGGGACCGTCGCCGAGAACGTGCGACTGGCCAGGCCCGACGCGGACGACGACGCCGTACGGCGGGCGCTGGCCGACGCGGGTGCGCTGGAGTTCGTGGACGCGCTGCCCGACGGCGTGGCCACCGTGCTCGGCGAGGACGGCGCCGGGCTGTCGGCCGGGCAGCGGCAGCGGCTGGCGCTGGCCCGGGCGTTCCTCGCGGACCGGCCGGTGCTGCTGCTCGACGAGCCGACGGCCGCCCTGGACGGCGCGACGGAGGCGGAGGTCGTGGCGGCCGTACGACGGCTGGCGGCGGGGCGGACGGTCCTGCTCGTCGTGCACCGGCCGGCCCTGCTCGGCGTGGCCGACCGCGTGGTGCGCCTGGAGAGCGGGACGCCCCGGCCCGCTCTCGCCCGGGGCACGGCCACGCCGGTCGAGGACCACCGGATCGAGGCGGAGCCGGGGGCGGGTGACACGTCCGGGCCCGAGACGGAGCATGGGGTGACCGCGGGCGGGGTGCTCGCCCGGGTGCGGGCCATGTCCGGCGCCCGGCGTGGACGCCTCGGTCTCGCGCTGGCGCTCGGGAGCCTCGCCCTCGGCAGCGCCGTGGGGCTGATGGCGACCTCCGGCTGGCTCATCTCGCGGGCCTCGCAGCAGCCGCCCGTGCTGTACCTGATGGTGGCCGTGACGGCGACGCGCACCTTCGGAATCGGACGGGCCGTCTTCCGGTACGGCGAGCGGCTCGTGTCGCACGACGCGGTGCTGCGGATGCTCGCCGACACCCGCGTCGCCGTGTACCGGCGCCTGGAGCGGCTGGCGCCGGCCGGGCTGCGCAGGGCCCGCCGGGGCGACCTGCTGTCGCGGCTCGTCACCGACGTGGACGCGCTGCAGGACTACTGGCTGCGCTGGCTGCTGCCCGCCGGAGCCGCGCTGCTGGTGTCCTCCGGTTCCGTCGCCTTCACCGCCTGGCTGCTGCCCGAGGCCGGTGCCGCCCTCGCCGTCGGTCTGCTGGCGGCCGGCGCAGGCGTCCCGCTGGTCACCGGCGCCGTCGCCCGGCGCGCCGAGCGCAGGCTCGCCCCCGCCAGAGGAGTACTCGCGACGCGCGTGACCGACCTGCTCACCGGCACCGCGGAACTGACCGTCGCCGGCGCCCTGCCCGCCCGTACGGCCGAGGCGCGGCGGGCCGACGGCACGCTCACCCGGATCGCCTCGCGGGCCGCGACCGCCACCGCCCTCGGTGACGGACTCACCGCGCTGATCTCCGGCCTGACCGTCGCCTCCGCCGCCCTCCTCGGCGCTCAGGCGGTCGCCGACGGGCGACTCGGAGGCGTCGTCATGGCCGTCGTCGTCCTGACACCGCTGGCGGCCTTCGAGGCCGTCCTCGGGATGCCGACGGCCATCCAGTACCGGCAGCGGGTGCGCCGGAGCGCCGAGCGCGTCCACGAGGTGCTGGACGCCCCCGCCCCCGTACGGGAACCCGAGCCGCCCCGGCAGGCACCCGACGCGCCCTTCCCGCTGGTTCTCCGGAACCTGGCCGCACGCCACGCCGGGCAGGACCGGGACGCGCTGACCGCACTCGACCTGACCCTCGAAAAGGGGCGCCGGGTCGCGGTGGTCGGGCCGTCCGGGTCCGGCAAGACGACGCTCGCGCAGGTGCTGCTGCGGTTCCTGGACACCACCGAGGGCTCCTACACGCTGGCCGGAGTCGACGCGCACGCCCTGGACGGCGACGACGTGCGCCGGCTGGTCGGACTGTGCGCGCAGGACGCCCACCTCTTCGACAGCTCGGTGCGCGAGAACCTGCTCCTGGCCCGCAAGGACGCCGGGGAACGGGAACTGCGCGACGCACTCGCCCGCGCCCGGCTGCTCGAGTGGGCCGAGGGCCTGCCCGACGGGCTCGACACGCTGGTCGGTGAACACGGGGCGAGGCTGTCCGGCGGGCAGCGGCAGCGGCTGGCGCTGGCCCGTGCCCTGCTCGCCGACTTCCCCGTCCTCGTCCTGGACGAGCCGGCCGAGCACCTCGACCTGCCGACCGCCGACGCGCTCACCGCCGACCTGCTCGCCGCCACGCGGGGCCGGACGACGGTCCTGATCACGCACCGGCTCGCGGGCCTCGACGATGCCGACGAGGTGATCGTCCTGGACGCGGGGCGCGTGGCCCAGCGCGGGACGTTCACGGAACTGGCCGCCGTACCCGGACCGCTGCGGACGATGATCGAGCGGGAGGCGGAGACAGAGCCACTCACGACGGCCCGATGACGGCGCCCCGGTGACGACTGGCCCGGTGACGACGGCCCGATGACGGCGCCCCGGTGACGACTGGCCCGGTGACGACGGCCCGATGACGGCGCCCCGGTCACAGGAGTGAGCCCGTGAGCCCGTCCGTTTCACGTGAAACGACGCTTCTCGACTTTCTGCACCAAACCAGGATCACTAGGCTCACTTCATGTCTGCCACCTCATCTGCCGGTCCCCCGCCGCCGGACGCCCGGGTGCGGCGGCTGCTGGAGGCGGTGCGGTGCGTGGGCAGCGGCCTGGAACTGCACGGCACGCTCCAGCGGATCTGCGTCACCGCGGCGGCCCTCACGGACGCCCGGTACGCGGCACTCGGTGTGGCCAACGAGGACGGGACCGGCCTGGTCGACTTCGTCCACCACGGCGTCGACCAGGAGACCGCCCGCCGCATCGGGCGGATGCCCGACGGGCACACGGGCCTGCTCGGCGCCCTCCTGCGGGACCCGGAGCCGGTCCTGCTCACCGACCTGACGGGCGACCCGCGGACCCAGGGCTTTCCGGGAAACCACCCGCCGATGCGCGCCTTCCTCGGCGTCCCCGTCCGGCTCCGGGACCAGGTCTACGGAAATCTGTACCTGGCCGAGAAGCGCGGCGGGAGACCGTTCGAGGAACAGGACCTCGACACGGTCCGGGTGCTCGCCACGGAGGCCGGCATCGCGATCGGCAACGCCCGGCTGTACGAGACGACCCAGCAGCGGGAACGCTGGATCGACGGGTCGGTCGCCGTCACGACCGCCCTGCTGTCCGGCGGAGACCTCGAAGACGCCCTCCAGGCCGTCGCCGAGCACGCCCGCCGGCTGTCCCGGGCGGCCGCGGGGATCGTGCTGCTGCCCGCCGACGAGGGCGGCCTGGAGATCGTGGCCGTGGCCGCCGACTGCCCCGTGAAGGCGCTGGGGACCGTCGTGGCGCCGGACAGCCCGGTCGTCGCGGCCCTCCTCGACGGCAGGGACGTCGTCATCGACGACGCGGCCACCGACCCGCGCCTGACCAGCGACATCCTGCGCGCGTGGGGCCCGGTCATGCTGCTCCCGCTGTCCAGCGGCGGACGCCTGCTGGGAAGCCTCGTCACGCCTCGTGCGCGGGGGGAGCGACCGTTCACGAAGACGGAGCGCACCCTTGCCGCCCAGTTCGCCGCGCAGGCCGCACTCGCGCTGATGATGGCGGAGGCGCAGCGGGACCGGGAACGGCTCGCGGTGTACGAGGACCGGGACCGCATCGCCCGCGATCTGCACGACCTGGTCGTCCAGCGGCTGTTCACCACCGGGATGATGCTGGAGAGCGCGCAGCGCCGGTCGGACGTGCCCCAGGTGCGCGACGGCGTCGGACGGGCCGTGGACGAACTGGACGTCACCATCCAGGAGATCCGCACCGCCGTGTTCGCGCTCCGGCAGGACCCCACCGAGGCGCCGTCAGGGCTGCGCACCCGCGTGCTGCGCGAGATCACCACGGCGGCCGTCCCGCTCGGCTTCACGCCCTCGCACCGCTTCGTCGGCCCGGTCGACACCGAGGTCGGTGACGTGACGGGCAAGAACCTCATCGCCGCGCTGCGGGAGAGCCTGTCCAACGCCTTCCGGCACGCGGGTGCTTCACGGATCGAGGTCGTCGTCGACGCGACGGCGGTGCTGCCGGACGGCAGGCCGGGCGTCCGGCTGACCGTCGCCGACGACGGCGTGGGCGTCCCCGAGGGCGGCCGGCGCAGTGGACTGCTCAACCTGCGGCAGCGCGCCGAAGCCCTGGGCGGCGACTGCCGGCTCGGTCCGGGTCTCGGGGAGGACGGCGGCGGCACGGCCGTCGTGTGGCAGGCGCCTCTCGCGTGACAGGGAGTCAACCGTGACGACGGGGAGGGCTGTTCGGCGGTACCGCTCATCCGTCCGTGGCGGGAGGTCCCCCAGCCGTACGACGTGAACAGGACCGCACCAGGTGTCGCGGGCCACGATCGCTGTCATGCGATCGTCCCGCCGCCACCCGCTGCTCGTCCCGGCGTTGTTGTGCGCGCTCGCCGTGCTCGCCGCCCGGCCCACCGACGCCGCGGAGGACGGTCCCGACACGAGCGCGAGCGCACAGGTGGCCCGGCTCTACGCGGACGCGGCCGTGGCGACGCAGCAGTACGAGACGGGGCGGCGCGAGGCCGAGGCGCAGCGGGCGGAGGCGCGGCGCCTCGAGGGGCTGCTGGAGCGGGAGCGGCAGGAGATCACGGTCCTGCGTGAGGATCTGGGCCGGATCGCGCGCGCCCAGTACCGCACGAGCGGCGGGCTGCCGCTGGCGGCGCGGATGGTGCTGGCGGACAGCCCGGAGGAGCTGATGCGCGGTCAGCACGCCGTGTGGCAGGCGGATCTCGCGGTGAACAACGCGGTGAGCAAGAGCCGCCGCGCCGAGGCCAGGCTCGCCGCCGACGAGGAGAAGGCCGCCTCGGCGTGGCAGGCCCTGGAGGAACGCAACAGCGAGCTGGCCGCTCTGAAGAAGGACATCGAGCGGAAGCTGGAGCAAGCCCGCGGACGGCTCCAGGGAGAGGCGGACGCCGCTGTCGCTGCGGGCGCGTGCCGGGGCGCGGTGCGGCTGGACCAGCCGGAGACCGGGTTCGCGGGCGAGTGGGTCGCGCCGGTGGAGGCGTACCAGTTGTCGGCGGCGTTCGGCAGTGGCGGCAGCCGGTGGGCGAACCGGCACACCGGCCAGGACTTCGCGGTGCCGATCGGGACGCCGGTGCGGTCCGTGGGCGAGGGCCGGGTGGTGCGCGTGTCCTGCGGAGGCCCGTTCGGCATCGAGGCGGTGGTGGAGCATCCCGGCGGCTACTACACGCAGTACGCGCACCTGGCTTCCGTCGCCGTCGACCAGGGGGAGCGAGTGGCGGCGGGGCAGTGGATCGGCCAGTCGGGCACCACCGGCAACTCCACGGGTCCGCATCTGCACTTCGAGGTGCGGGTCACCCCGGAGATGGGCTCCGCTCTGGACCCCCAGCCGTGGCTGGCCGAGCGTGGCGTGCGGCTCGGCCAGGGATGACGGCCCGCGGCGAGACCCGTCGCCGGGGTGCTGTGACGTTACGGCAGCTCGGCCAGCATCCGTTCGATCACGACGGCGACCCCGTCGTCGTTGTTGGCGACCGTGCGTCCCGAGGCGGCGGCGATCACGTCCGGGTGCGCGTTGCCCATGGCGTACGACTGGCCGGCCCAGGTGAGCATCTCGACGTCGTTGGGCATGTCGCCGAACGCCACGACCTCCTCGTGCGAGATGCCCCGCTCGGCGCAGCACAGGGCGAGCGTGCTGGCCTTGGACACGCCGGGGCCGCTGATCTCCAGCAGGGCGCTGGGGCTGGACCGGGTGACGTTGGCGCGGTCGCCGATGGCGAGCCGGCCCAGGGTGAGGAAGGCGTCGGGGTCGAGCGTGGGGTGGTGGGCGAGGATCTTCAGCACCGGCTCACGGGCGGCGGGGCCGGAGTCGCCGAGGAGTTCCTCGGCGGGCGCGAGGCTGTCCGGGACTTCTATGTGCAGCTTGGGGTAGTCCGGCTCCTGGTGGAAGCCGTACGTCTGCTCCACGGCGTACACCGTGCCGGGGGCCGCGTCGCGCAGCAGCCGTACGGCGTCGCGCGCGTTCTCCCGCGCCAGCTCCCGCACCTTCACGAAGCGGTGCGCGCCGGGGCCGCCGTGCAGGTCGACCACGGCGGCGCCGTTGCCGCAGATCGCCAGGCCGTGGCCGTGCACGTGGTCGCTGACGACGCCCATCCAGCGGGCCGGGCGGCCGGTGACGAAGAAGACCTCGATGCCGGCCTCCTCGGCGGCGGCGAGAGCGGCCACCGTGCGTGGTGAGACCGACTTGTCGTCGCGGAGCAGGGTGCCGTCGAGATCCGTGGCGATCAGCCGCGGACGGACAGCGGCGGCGCGGGTGTCGGGCTGTCGGGTAGCTGAGGTCACCCGGCCATTGTCCCGCATATGCCCGCACGGGCGTGCGGGAGTCCGCACATTTGAGGGGATACAGCTCCTCGCCGGGGCCGTACTTCCCGTCCGGTCAGCCGAGCTGCGACGTCGCCTCCAGGGCGATCTGCTCGAAGATCTTCTCGTCCGCGGCGAAGTCGGAGTCGGGGATGGGCCAGTGGATCACGATCTCGGTGAAGCCCAGTTCCCGGTGCCGGCCCGCGAAATCGACGAACGCGTCCAGCGACTCCAGCGGCCGGCCCCGGTCCGGAGTGAATCCGGTGAGCAGGACCTTGTCGATCGTGGTCACGTCCCGGCCGATGGCGGCGCAGGCGTCGGCCAGCTTCTCGGCCTGGCCGCGAATGGCCTGAATCGACTGTTCAGGAGTGCCGTCCTCGTACAGCTTGGGGTCGCCGGTCGTGACCCATGCCTGCCCGTGACGCGCGGCGAGCTTCAGCCCCCGCGGTCCTGTCGCGGCCACCGCGAACGGCAGCCGGGGCCGCTGCACGCAGCCGGGGATGTTCCGCGCCTCGTGCGCCGAGTAGTAGTCGCCCTCGTAGGACACCGAGTCCTGGGTGAGCAGCTGGTCGAGCAGCGGAACGAACTCGGCGAAGCGGTTGGCGCGCTCCCGGGGCGTCCACGGCTCCTGGCCGAGCGCGGTCGCGTCGAAGCCCGTGCCGCCGGCGCCGACGCCGAGGGTGACCCGGCCGCCGGAGATGTCGTCGAGGGAGATCAGTTCCTTGGCGAGGGTGACCGGGTGCCGGAAGTTGGGCGAGGTCACCAGCGTGCCCAGGCGCAGCGAGTCGGTGACGGCCGCGGCGGCGGTCAGCGTCGGCACGGCAGCGAACCAGGGGCCGTCCCGGAAGGTCCGCCAGGACAGGTGGTCGTATGTGTACGCGGTGTGGAAGCCGAGCTGCTCGGCGCGAACCCAGGCCACACGGCCGCCTTCGTGCCAGCGGCGGTACGGAAGGATCACGGTGCTCAGACGCAGAGTCATGGCACCGAGCGTATGCGCTCGACCCGGTTTCACGTGAAACGACTACTCAGTGTGATGCGGGAAACCGGAGGTACTGCGGGGGCACGGCCTTGGTCAGCCAGACACCGTTCGCACTCACCCGGAACTCGTGGCCGTCGCGGTGCATGGCGCCGGCGTCCACGCTCAGCACGACCGGCCGGCCCCGACGGGCGCCGACCCGCGTCGCGGTGTCGCGGTCGGGCGAGAGGTGCACGTCGTGCCGGTTCATGGGCCGGAGTCCTTCGGCGCGGATCGCGTCCAGATGGCGTGCCACGGTCCCGTGGTAGAGGTACGGCGGCGGGACGGCCGGGGGCAGCCCCAGTTCGACGTCGACGCTGTGGCCCTGGCTGGCGCGGATCCGGGTGCCCTCCACCGCGAAGCGCCGCTTGTCGTTGGTGGCCACGACGTGGTCCAGTTCGGCTCGGGTGAACGGGAACCCGTGGGCGGCGGCAGCGGCGATCAGGACGTCGATCTCGACCCAGCCGCCCTCGTCCAGCGTGAGCCCGATCCGCTCCGGCTGGTGCCGCAGGTGCTTCGAGAGGTACTTCGACACCTTCACGGTGCGTCTGTCGTCCGGTGCGCTTTCGTTCATCGGACCAGAGTGCCGGGGGAGACGTGCATCACGCGAATGATTTCGCTCCGGGTGTTTGATCCACAAGCAACTGCGGTTATCCACAGGCAGATTGACGAAACTGTGGACAACTGGCGGTGAGAGCGGGGAAGTTCACCAAGTCCTGCGTGCCCGTGGCTCCTTGAATCACGGTCATCCAACGCGCCGCTCCGGAGGCGTCACTTGACCACGACTCCGTCAACACCCGTCACAGCGGCGGGCGCAGGCGGGCGACGGCGCGCAACAGCCCGGGAGAGAGGCGGGAGATCAGTCGGCCACCGCGCGCCTCCGCGGAGACCGCCACGACCGCGTCGTTGCGCTTCACCGCCTTGAGGATCGCCCGAGCGACCTTCTCCGGTGGATAGTTGCGCAGCCCGTACAGGCGCGCGGCGCGTTTCCGCAGCCGCTGCTCCTCCTCGGAATCGACGCCCGCGAAGCGCGCGGTCGACGTGATGTTCGTGTTGACGAAACCGGGACAGATCGCCGTAACTCCGATGTTCCGCCCTGCGAGTTCGGCGCGCAGGGACTCGCTCAGCATCAGCACGGCGGCCTTGGACGCGCCGTACGCCGGCAGCGCACGCGTCGGCAAAAAGGCCGCCGCGGACGCCACGTTGACAATGTGACCACCCTGGCCGCGCTCGGCCATCTGCTTGCCGAAGAGCCGGCAACCATGGACCACGCCCATCAAGTTGACGTCGAGGACCTTCTGCCACTCCTCCGGTGTGGTGTCGAAGAAGGACCCGGACAGACCGATGCCCGCGTTGTTCACCAGGACGTCCAACACGCCGTGCTCTGCGGCCACTTTGTCGGCCAGCTTCTCCACGGCCTGCGCGTCCGAGACGTCGACAGTCTCCGCCCAGGCGCCCGAGGCACCCGACCGCAGGGCCGACTCGGCCGTCCGGGCGGCGGATTCGGCGTCACGGTCGGCGACGATCACGCGCGCGCCCGCCTCGGCGAACGCGAGCGCCGTGGCGCGGCCGATGCCACTGCCGGCGCCGGTGACGAGCACGAGCTGTCCGCCGAACCGGTCGGCGTGCCTGCCCGTCGCCGCCACCTCCGTACGCCCGTTCTCCACGGACGTCACGAAGTCGGAGATCCAGGTGGACAGTTGCTCGGGCCGGGTGCGCGGGATCCAGTGCCCGGCGGGCAGCGTGCGCCGGGTCAGGCTCGGGACCCACTGCTCCAGGTCGTCGTAGAGGTTCTCCGACAGATACGCGTCGCCCAGCGGCGTGATGAGCTGCACGGGGGCGTGCGCGTGGGCGTCCGCGCGGGGGTGGCGCAGCCGGGGCCGCACGTTGTCCCGGTACAGCCAGGCGCCGCGCGCCGCGTCCGAACGCAGCGACGCCGTCGGGTAGTCGCCGCCCGGCACCTTCTCGACACGCTCCAGGACGCGCGGCCACAGCCGGCCGAGCGGGCCCCGCCAGGCCAGCTCCGGCAGCACCGGGATCTGGAGCAGGTAGACGTACCAGGACTTGGCGCCCTGGCCGAGGAGTTGACCCACCCGGCGCGGGGTGGGGCGCCTGAGGCGCTTGTTGATCCAGTGGCCGAAGTGGTCCAGGGACGGCCCCGACATCGACGTGAAGGACGCGATGCGGCCCTCGGTGCGCCTGACCGTGACGAACTCCCAGGACTGCACGGAGCCCCAGTCGTGCCCGACCAGGTGCACCGGGCGGTCCGGGCTCACGAGATCCGCGACGGCGAGGAAGTCGTCCGTCAGCTTCTCCAGCGTGAAACCGCCGCGCAGCGGCTGCGGGGCCGTGGACCGGCCGTGGCCGCGCACGTCGTACAGCACGACGTGGAAGCGGTCGGCGAGGCGGACGGCGACCTCGGACCAGACCTCCTTGCTGTCCGGGTAGCCGTGCACCAGCAGGACCGTCGGCCGTCGCGGATCGCCCAGCTCGGCGACGCACAGCTCGACCCCACCGGTCCGCACCCAGCGCTCCCGCGCGCCCGTCGGCATCGGCACGCCCCCTTCGTCGACTGGGGCGAATCTCGCAGTTGTTAGAGGCAGCGTCAATAGGACAGTGATCCACTGGCCGTTCGCCGTCCGGCCTCAGGGGTCCGGTCCCCCTTCCTCAGGGGGACCCTTAGGGCCCCGTAATACCTGAGAGTGACCTCAAGACGGCTCTGCGGTCTGACGACTCGCGTGGCCCGCGTCACTACTGTCGACGACGTGACTGTGATCGCGACCGAAAGCCTGAGCAAGCGGTTCCCCCGGGTGACCGCGCTTGACCGGCTCTCCGTGGACGTCGGGCCCGGTGTGACCGGACTCGTCGGAGCCAACGGCGCCGGCAAGTCCACCCTGATCAAGATCCTCCTGGGTCTGTCCCCCGCCACCGAGGGCCGAGCCGAAGTGCTCGGACTCGATGTCGCCACCGAGGGCGCCGCCATCCGCGAGCGCGTCGGCTACATGCCGGAGCACGACTGCCTGCCGCCCGACGTCTCGGCCACCGAGTTCGTCGTCCACATGGCACGCATGTCCGGCCTGCCGCCCACCGCCGCGCGCGAGCGCACCGCCGACACCCTGCGGCACGTCGGGCTGTACGAGGAGCGCTACCGCCCCATCGGCGGCTACTCGACCGGCATGAAGCAGCGCGTGAAACTCGCGCAGGCCCTCGTGCACGACCCGCAGCTGGTCTTCCTCGACGAGCCGACCAACGGCCTCGACCCCGTCGGCCGCGACGAGATGCTCGGACTGATCCGCCGCATCCACACCGACTTCGGGATCTCGGTCCTGGTCACCTCCCACCTCCTGGGCGAACTCGAGCGCACCTGCGACCACGTCGTCGTCGTCGACGGCGGCAAGCTGCTCCGCTCCAGCTCCACCACCGACTTCACCCAGACCACGACGACCCTCGCCGTCGAGGTCACCGACACCGACGAACACCCCGACGGCACCCGCGCGGTGCGCGACGCGCTCCACGCGCGCGGGGTGACCGTCCAGTCCGGCAGCGGCCTGCCCGGCGCGGGGCACGTGCTGCTGCTCACCGCGCAGGGCGAGGAGACCTACGACCTGGTGCGCGACGTCATCGCCGACCTCGGCCTCGGCCTCGTGCGCATGGAGCAGCGCCGGCACCACATCGCCGAGGTCTTCAAGGACGAGGCCGACGACAGCGCCCACCGGGGCAGCGCCGGCCGGAACAGCGACACACAGCGGAAGGAGGCGGTCGGCCATGGCGGTTGAGCAGCCCACGCCGACGGCGGTGGCACCCGCGGGTGACCAGACCCGCATCCACAACATCGGCTACCGCAACTACGACGGCCCCCGCCTGGGCCGCGCCTACGCCACGCGCTCGCTGTACTCGCAGTCCCTGCGCGGCGCCTACGGACTCGGCCGCTCGGTCAAGTCCAAGGTGCTGCCCATGCTGCTGTTCGTGGTGATGTGCGTCCCCGCGGCCATCATGGTCGCCGTCGCGGTCACCACCAAGGCCAACGACCTGCCCGTCGACTACACGCGCTACGCGATCGTCATGCAGGCCGTCATCAGCCTCTACGTCGCCTCGCAGGCACCCCAGTCCGTCTCCCGCGACCTGCGCTTCAAGACCGTCCCGCTGTACTTCTCGCGGCCGATCGAGACCGCCGACTACGTGCGGGCGAAGTACGCGGCGCTGGCCTCGGCGCTGTTCATCCTCACCGCCGCCCCGCTCGTCGTGCTCTACGTGGGCGCCCTGCTCGCCGAGCTCGACTTCACCGACCAGACCAAGGGATTCGCGCAGGGACTCGTGTCCGTCGCACTGCTGTCACTGCTGTTCGCGGGAGTCGGCCTGGTCATCGCCTCGGTGACCCCGCGCCGCGGCTTCGGCATCGCGGCCGTCATCGCCGTCCTGACCATCACCTACGGCGCGGTCTCCACGCTCCAGGCCATCGCGGACGTGCAGGGCAGCAGCGGCGCCATCGCCTGGATCGGCCTGTTCTCCCCGATCTCCCTGATCGACGGCGTGCAGTCCGCGTTCCTCGGCGCGACCTCGGCCTTCCCCGGCGGCGTCGGCCCGAGCAACGGCGAAGGCGCCGTGTACGTGCTCGTCGCCCTCGGCGTGATCGCCGGCGCCTACGGCCTCCTGATGCGCCGCTACAAGAAGGTGGGACTGTGACCACGCTCTCCCTCGACCACGTCTCCCGCTGGTTCGGCAACGTGGTCGCCGTCAACGACATCACCATGACGATCGGCCCGGGCGTCACCGGCCTCCTCGGCCCCAACGGCGCCGGCAAGTCCACCCTCATCAATATGATGGGCGGCTTCCTCGCCCCCTCCACCGGCACGGTCACCCTCGACGGCCAGCAGGTCTGGCGCAACGAGCGGATCTACCGGCACATCGGCGTCGTCCCCGAGCGGGAGGCGATGTACGACTTCCTCACCGGACGCGAATTCGTCCTGGCCAACGCCGAGTTGCACGGCCTGGGCGGCAAGGAGGCCCAACGCGCCCTCGCCACGGTCGAGATGGAGTACGCGCAGGACCGCAAGATCGCCACGTACTCCAAGGGCATGCGGCAGCGCGTCAAGATGGCCTCCGCGCTCGTCCACGAACCGTCGCTGCTGCTGCTCGACGAGCCGTTCAACGGCATGGACCCGCGCCAGCGCATGCAGCTGATGGACCTGCTGCGGCGCATGGGCGACGAGGGCCGCACGGTCCTGTTCTCCTCCCACATCCTCGAAGAGGTCGAGCAACTCGCCTGGCACATCGAGGTCGTGGTCGCCGGACGGCACGCGGCCAGCGGCGACTTCCGCAAGATCCGCCGTCTGATGACCGACCGGCCGCACCGCTACCTGGTGCGCTCCAGCGACGACCGTGCCCTCGCCGCCGCGCTGATCGCCGACCCGTCCACGTCCGGCATCGAGGTCGACCTCGCCGAGGGCGCGCTGCGCGTCCAGGCCGTCGACTTCGGCCGTTTCACGGCACTGCTGCCGAAGGTCGCCAGGGACCACGGCATCCGGCTGCTCACGGTCTCGCCGTCCGACGAGTCCCTCGAGTCCGTGTTCTCGTACCTGGTCGCGGCGTAGGAGGCCCAAGAGATGTACGACCCCACAGTCGCCCGGCTCACCTACCGGGCCCTGCTCGGCCGGCGCCGGGCCCTCATCCTGGGCGCGCTGCCGCTGCTGCTGATCGTGATCTCCGTGATCGTGCGGGCGCTGGTCGGCGCCGACGACCAGACCACGGCGGACGTGCTGGGCGGGCTCGCGC
Source organism: Streptomyces sp. NPDC037054 (assembly GCF_055606745.1). NCBI lineage: Bacteria > Bacillati > Actinomycetota > Actinomycetes > Kitasatosporales > Streptomycetaceae > Streptomyces > Streptomyces sp. NPDC037054. The sequence goes on from NZ_JBVJSJ010000008.1 coordinate 237,736, forward strand.
TCGCCACCATGGTGCCGATCATCGGTGTCATCGCGGGCACCGGCGCCATCGGGCCCGAGATCGACGACGGTTCCGTGGTCTATCTGCTGTCCAAGCCCATCAAGCGGCCGACGATCATCTACACCAAGCTGATCGTCGCGATCGCCGTGACGATGGTCTTCTCGGCCGTGCCGACGCTGATCGCCGGTCTGATCCTCAACGGCAACGGCCAGCAGATCGCCGTCGCCTACACGGTGGCCGCGCTGGTCGCCTCGATCGCGTACGCGGCGCTGTTCCTGCTGCTCGGCACGGTGTCCCGGCACGCGGTCGTGTTCGGCCTGGTCTACGCCCTGGTGTGGGAGGCGCTGTTCGGCTCGCTGGTGCCCGGGGCCCGCACGCTGAGCGTCCAGCAGTGGTCGCTGGCCGTCGCTCAGAAGGTCTCCGGCGGCGACATGGTGACCTCGGACGTCGGCCTGACGACGGCCACGGTGCTGCTCGCGGCCGTCACCGTGCTCGCCACGTGGTACGCCGGGCAGAAGCTGCGGGCGCTGACGCTGGCCGGGGAGGAGTGACCGGGGGCCGCCTCGGCGACCTGCGGCGTTAATCGGTGGCAGTCGTATCGGCGCCCGCGCACACTGGTTGTGCCCGGGCGCCGGTGGAGTCGGCGCCCGGGGGCCGGGAGAACGGGGAGATTCCCGGGGCGGCCGCTTCGAGCACGCGGCGCGCGTGACCGCGCGTCCGCGTGGGCCGCCTTTTCCTCAGGTATCGCCCCTCGTCGTGGGGCAACCTGCGCTGGGGCGGGGCGGGTTGGTCGCGCGGCTCGGCGCATCGAGGTGCCGCTGCGCCCACCCGTGCCGCCCCAGCGGCACGACTGCCCGTAGTGACAGCACGGCACGACTGCCCGCGGCTACCGCGTGACGTGACGGCTATGCCGCGAGCATCCGTTCCAGTACCGCCGCGATGCCGTCCTCGTCGTTGGAGGTCGTCACCTCGTCCGCCACCGCCTTGAGTTCCGCGTGGGCGTTGGACATCGCCACGCCGTAGGACGCCCAGGCGAACATCGGGAGGTCGTTGGGCATGTCGCCGAAGGCGATCGTGTCGGCGGCCTTCAGCTTCAGCCGGCGCGCGGCCAGCGACAGCCCCGTCGCCTTGGACAGGCCCAGCGGGAGCAGTTCGACGATGCCCTCGCCGGCCATCGTCACCGTGACGAAGCCGCCGGCCGCCTGCCGGGCCACCTCGGCCAGCTCGTCGTCCGACAGGGTCGGATGCTGCACGTAGATCTTGTTCAGCGGGGCGGTCCACAGGTCCGACGCGTCTGTGAACGGGGTCGCGGGCAGCGGGCCCTGGACCTCGTAGCCGGGGCCGACCAGCACCTCGCCGTCCAGGCCGTCGCGGCTCGCCGCGAGGTACAGCGGGCCGACCTCCGCCTCGATCTTGGCCAGCGCCAGACCGGCCAGTTGGCGGTCGAGCGTGACCGTCGTCAGCAGACGGTGCGCGCCGGCGTCGTACACCTGGGCGCCCTGGCCGCAGACGGCGAGGCCTTCGTAGCCGAGGTCGTCGAGGATGTGCCGGGTCCAGGGGACGGCGCGGCCGGTGACGACGATGTGGGCGGCGCCCGCCGCGGTGGCCGCGGCGAGCGCCTCACGGGTGCGGGGCGAGACCGACTGGTCGGAGCGCAGCAGCGTCCCGTCCAGGTCGGTCGCGATCAGCCGGTACGGGAAACCCCCGGCGGGGGCCGTCCCGGTCGGTGCGGGAGCCGCCTCGGTCACGTGGCCACCGGTTCCAGGACCTCCCGGCCGCCCAGGTACGGGCGCAGCACCTCGGGCACGCGCACCGAACCGTCGGGCTGCTGGTGGTTCTCCAGGATGGCGACGATGGTGCGCGGTACGGCGCACAGCGTGCCGTTGAGCGTGGCCAGCGGGCGGACCTGCTTGCCGTCGCGGTAGCGGATCTGCAGGCGGCGGGACTGGAACTCGGTGCAGTCCGAGGTCGAGGTCAGCTCGCGGTACTTGCCCTGGGTCGGGACCCACGCCTCGCAGTCGAACTTGCGGGCGGCGGAGGAGCCGAGGTCACCGGAGGCGAGCTCGATGACGCGGAACGGCAGCTCCAGCGACGTCAGCCACTGCTTCTCCCACTCCAGCAGGCGCTGGTGCTCCGCCTGCGAGTCCTCCGGCGTGACGTAGGAGAACATCTCGACCTTGTCGAACTGGTGGACGCGGAAGATGCCTCGCGTGTCCTTGCCGTGCGAGCCGGCCTCGCGGCGGAAGCAGGGCGAGAACCCGGCGTAGCGCAGCGGGAGCCGGTCGACGTCGATGATCTCGTCCATGTGGTACGCGGCGAGCGGCACCTCGGACGTGCCGACCAGGTACAGGTCGTCGTCGGCGAGGTGGTAGACGTCCTGGGCGGCCTGGCCGAGGAAGCCGGTGCCGGCCATCGACTGGGGGCGGACCAGGGCGGGCGTGAGCATCGGCGTGAAGCCGGCCGCGGTGGCCTGCGCGATGGCCGCGTTGACCAGGGCGAGTTCCAGCAGGGCGCCGACGCCGGTGAGGAAGTAGAAGCGGGAGCCGGAGACCTTCGCGCCGCGCTCGACGTCGATCGCGCCGAGGATCTGGCCGAGCTCCAGGTGGTCCTTGGGCTCGAAGCCCTCGGCGCCGAAGTCGCGGATCTCGCCGTGCGTCTCCAGCGTGACGAAGTCCTCCTCGCCGCCCACCGGGACGTCGGGGTGGATGAGGTTGCCGAGCTGGAGCAGGAGCTGCTGGGTCTCGGCGTCGGCGGCGTCGCGCTCGGCGTCGGCGGCCTTCACGTCGGCGGCGAGCTGGCTCGCCTTCTTCAGCAGCTCGGCCTTCTCGTCGCCGCTCGCCTTGGGGATGAGCTTGCCGAGTGCCTTCTGCTCGGCACGCAGCTCGTCGAAGCGGACGCCGGACGACCTGCGCCGCTCGTCGGCAGACAGGAGGGAGTCGACGAGCGCGACGTCCTCTCCACGGGCGCGCTGCGAGGCGCGCACACGGTCAGGGTCCTCACGGAGCAGGCGAAGGTCAATCACGCGCCCAAGGCTACCGGTGCGCGATGACCGCCCACGACTCACTATTCCGAAGGGTGTCGGAAGTGCGACATACGTTCCGGAACGGGGGGAATTGTCCCTCTGGTCAATAAAAGGCGTCCTGCTCCCTGGAACGGGGCAGGTCCGTGGCGTCCCGTTGACTGGATTTCCTTGTGGAGAACGGGACTTGAGGTGCCTTCGGGGCGCCACTGTCCACAGGAATCCACAGCGTCGCGGAGTTATCCACAGGCTGTGCGAAAGATCTGTGGATGCAGGAAGTGATCATTTCGAAAGCGGTGAGCGGGGCGGGAAATTCTTGATCCAAACCCGGTTCCCCTCCACTTTCGGGTGGAAAGGGGTCGCTCCAAAGGATTCATCGAAGGAAACGGGTGGACGAAGGGTGATGTGGGCGGTTGTGGACGAGGTGGGGGGCTGTGGGTCGATTTGTCGACTGGGTGGTGCTTCGCTGTCGACTTGTCCCCAGGTCGAGAAGCTGACCTGTGGATAACTCCTGTGGATAACGAAAATCAGCAGGTAGGACTGGCTGAAACGACGACACTCAGAAGCGCCCGTAGCGCCCGTCCTGCGACGCTCAGAAACGCCCGTCCTGGCACCGCGCCACCCAGTCCGCCGCCGACGCGAACTCCTCGTCGGACGTACCGAGCCGCGGAGCCCGCACATCGGCGGCGGTCAGGTCGGCACGCGGGTACGAGCCCAGGTACCGCACCTGGAGGCAGATCCGCTTGAGCCCCATCAGGGCCTCGGCCATCCGGCGGTCGGAGATGTGGCCCTCGGCGTCGATGCAGAAGCAGTAGTTGCCGATGCCGGCGCCGGTCGGACGGGACTGGAGCAGCATCAGGTTGATGCCGCGGGTGGCGAACTCGCCGAGCAGGTCGCGCAGTCCACCGGGGTGGTCGTCGCGCTGCCAGAGCACGACGGACGTCTTGTCGGCACCGGTCGGCGCGGCGGGCCGGGCCGGGCGCCCCACGAGCACGAACCGCGTCTGTGCGTTCTCCGCGTCGTGGATCTCGGTCTCCAGGGCCTCGAGACCGTACCGGGCGGCGGCGAACTCCCCGGCGAACGCGGCGTCGTAGCGGCCCTCCTGCACCAGGCGGGCGCCGTCCGCGTTGGACGCGGCGGACTCCCAGATCACGTCCGGGAGATGGGTCTTGAGCCAGTTGCGCACCTGCGGCTGCGCGGCCGGGTGGGCGGTGACCGTCTTGATGTCCGACAGCTTCGTGCCGGGCCGGACCAGCAGCGCGAAGGTGATCGACAGCAGCACCTCGCGGTAGATCATCAGAGGCGCGCCCGCGACCAGCTCGTCGAGCGTCGTCGTGATGCCGCCCTCGACGGAGTTCTCGATGGGCACGAACGCGGCCTCGGCCTCGCCGTTGCGGACCGCGTCCAGCGCGGACTGCACGGACACGTACGGGATCAGCTCCCGGGTGGCGGCCTCCGGAAGGGTGCGCAGGGCGACCTCGGTGAAGGTGCCCTCGGGGCCGAGATACGCGTAGCTCGCTGGCATGACCTCACCCTAATGGCCGCACGAGGCGCACGGGCCGCGAGTCTCACAGCGTGAACCCCGGGAGAGTGAACCTTTCCGGAACCGCCCGCACAGCCTCGCTCCTGTCCCCGCCCCGGCGCTCGTCACCCCTCCAGCAGCCGCTGCCCCACGTACTCGCCCTCGGCCGCGCCTCCCGGCACCGCGAACAGGCCGCTCGCCTCGTGCCGGATGAACGGCGACAGGGCGTCGCCCCGGTCGAGCTTGCGCTGCACCGGCACGAAGCCCCGCAGCGGGTCCGCCTGCCAGCACACGAACAGCAGCCCCGCGTCGGGGACCCCGTCCGCGTCGAAACCGTCGTGGTAGGAGAACGGACGGCGGAGCATCGCCGCGCCGCCGTTCTGGTCGGGCCGGCTGATTCGGGCGTGGGCGTTCACCGGGACGACCGGGTTGCCCTGCGCGTCCGTCTTCTCCAGGTCCATCTCGGTCTTCTCGTCGCCGCCGGTCAGCGGCGCCCCGTCGGCCTTGCGGCGCCCGATGACGTCCTCCTGGGCCTTGACCGAGAGCTTCTCCCAGTCGTCGAGGAGCATGCGGATGCGGCGTACGACGACGTAGGAGCCGTCCGCCATCCAGGACGGCTCCCCGGAGGCGGGCACGAAGATCCGCCGCTCGAAGTCGGGCTCGCCCGGCTTCGGATTGCGCGTGCCGTCGACCTGGCCCATCAGATTGCGCGTCGTCATGGGCCGGGAGGTGGCGCCCGGCGACCGGTTGAAGCCGTTCATCTGCCAGCGCAGCCGCGCCGCCGCCCCGGCGTCCTTCTGGAGCGCGCGCAGTGCGTGGAAGGCGACCAGCGCGTCGTTGGCGCCGATCTGCACCCACAGGTCGCCGTTGCTGCGCGCCTTGTCGAGCCGGTCGGAGGAGAACTCCGGCAGCGGGTCCAGCTGGACCGGGCGCTGCTTCTCCAGGCCGGTCCTCGCGAAGAAGCCGTGCCCGAAGCCGAAGGTGATGGTCAGCGACGACGGTCCGGCGTCGCGGGCCACGGCGGTGTCGTCGTGGGCGGCGGGTTCGCCCGCCATCAGCCGCCGGGCGGTCTCCGACCAGCGGCGCAGCAGGGCGGCTGCCTCCCGGCGCCCGGCGCCCGGCGCCAGGTCGAAGGCGACGAGATGGCCGTGGGCCTGCATCGGCGTGGTGATGCCGGGCTGATGTTTCCCGTGAAACATCACCTCCTCGGCGCCGAGCGAGGTGAGCGGCGCGGCCTCGGCGGGCCGGGCGGCGTATCCGGCGCCGACGCCCGCCGCCCCGACCACCAGACCGGTGGCACCGGCGGTGCCGAGCAGCCGTCGCCGCGAAATGCCCGCCTCGGGCGCGGCGGCCGGCGTCGGCCGGGCCTTCGCCTCTGGGGTGCGGGCCTCCGGAATGGACTGGTCAGGCATGGTGCGTTCAGCCGATCTGCGCGTTCTTGGAGACGGTCACCTGGTCGATGTCGGAGGTCCGCACGGTCACGTCGACCTTCCAGTCGCCCGCCATGGGGAGCTGCACTCCGCTCGCCGACCAGTGTCCGGTAGTGATGCGGTCGGGGACCACGGGCAGCGGCCCGAGGTCCTTGGACTCCAGGGTGAAGGCGATCTTCACCTCGGGGAGGTCGAAGGCGCGGCCGTTGGGGCGCTGCGCATAGACGTGCAGTTCGTTGGCGCCCACGCGCGCGGGGTCGATGTCGATCCGCACGAGCCCCTTGCCGTCCTTACCACCGGTGTCGAACGGCATGTCCAGGGTGAGCGCGCCGGACGGCGAGGTCGACGCGGCGGCCGACGCGGCACTGGCCGCCCTGGCGTCCTGCTCGGTACGCCCGGGCTCGGTCTGCGTCAGCACGGTGGTGACGGCGAGGACGACGACCGCGACACCGGCCTCGGCGAGCACCGAGCGGCGCAGGCCGAAGCGGTTCGGGTCCGCGTCCCGCTGCCGCTTGCGCCGGGCCGCGGCCATGGCGGCCTGCTGCCGGGCGAGCTGCTCGGCCCGCTCGGAGCCGCCCACCGCGGGCCCGGCGCCGACACGCGCGTGCTCCGCCGCCACGGACACCGACAAGGAGCCGGCCCTGTCCCCGGCCCGCTCCGCCGACTCGTCCGGTCCGCCTTGCCGCCCGTCCTGCCCGTCCTGCCCGTGCTGTTTGCCCTGCCCGTCCTGCTCGTCCTGCTCGCCCCCCGCCGTCTCAGCCGCCTTCGCCGCCGTCTCCGCCGCCTCAGCCGTCTCCCCCGATTCCACCAGCCGCCCGGTCCACCGCCGCGAGATCCACGCGACGCCCACCAGCAGAGCCACGAGCCCCAGCTTGGCGAGCAGCAGCTGCCCGTACCGGGTGTCGGTGAAGGCCGACCAGGAGCCGAGCTGCCGCCACGACTGGTACGTGCCGGTCACGACCAGCGCGACGACGCTGCCGAGGGCGACGCGGGAGAAGCGCCGTACGGCCTCCGCGGTGACCGGCGTTCCCGCGGGCGCGCGGTGGAGGGCGACGAGCAGGGTGGTGAGCCCACCGAGCCAGGCGGCGACGGCCAGCAGGTGGACGACGTCGACCGGCATCGCGATGCCCGGCTGGAGACCGCTGGAGGCGTGCTCCGACATCGCCCAGGTCGCCGCGACCCCGGCGGCGACGACGGCCCCGCCGACGGCGAGCCCGAAGGTGAGGTCCCGCTTCTCCTCGTCCTCCCGTTTGTCATAGGCGCCGAACAGCACCGCGACGAACAGCGCCGCCGCGGCGAGCAGCAGCAGCCGGGACACCAGGGCGGCGCCCGTCTTGGTCTGCAGCACCTGCCCGAGGAGCTCCAGGTCGAAGACGTCACCGGCCTTGCCCGAGCCGGTGTAGGAGCCGCGCAGGAGCAGCAGCGCGAGTGTCGCGGCGGTGAGCGCCACCCACCCGCTCACCACGAAGCGCTGCACGGCCCGCACCCCGGACCCGCGCGGCCAGCAGGCGAGCACGAAGGCGGCGCCGCCCGCGAGGACGACGAACCCGGCGTACGACACGTACCGTCCGAGCCCGTAGAGGAAGCCGACGATGCCGCCGCCGGCCTGCTGCCCGGACACCGCGACGGACGTCTCGGAGGGCGCGCCGACGGAGAAGGTGAAGGCACCGGCGACGGGATGGGAGTCGGCGGACACGACCTGGTAGGTCACGGTGTACGTGCCGTCGGGCAGCCCGGAGTGGAGCCCGACGGCGTACGTCGTGCCGCCGACGCCCGCCGGGGTGCCGCTGTCGACGCGCTTGCCCTGGGGGTCGAGGACGCGCAGCGCGCCGTCGGACACCGCCACCTCCTCCGAGAAGGTGAGCGTGATCCGGGCCGGGGCCCTGTCGACCACCGCCCCCTGCCGGGGGTCGCTGCCGGTCAGCGCGGCGTGCGCGGAGGCCGGCGCGGCTCCGGCGAGCAGCGTCCCGGCGACGGCCAGGAGCAGCAGCACCAGGATGCGCGCGCGGGGGGCGGCGGTCTGCGTCACGGTGTTCCCTTCCCCTCAGTGTCCGGATCAGTGTCCGGCGGAGTGTCCGGAAGTCGGCCGGTACGTGGCGGGCTTCACCGGCATCTCGACTTTGACCGGGTCGGAGTGGGCGAAGCGCAGCTCGACGGAGACCGTCTCACCCTGCTTCGGCCTGTGCGTCAGCTTCTCGAACATCAGGTGATTGCCGCCGCTCTCCAGCACGAGGCTGCCGCCCGCCGGGATCTTCAGGCGGTCGACCTCCCGCATGGTGCCGTCGACGGTCTCGTGCACGGTGACCTCGCCGGCCGCCTCGCTCGCGACGGAGGTCAGCTCGTCGGCGCCGCTGCCCTCGTTGGTGACCGTGAGGAAACCGGCCGCCATGGTGTCGGAGACCGGCTGCGGCATGTAGGCGGAGCCGACCGCGAGGTCCGGCGCGGACGAGTCCGCGCCGCATCCCGCGAGGGCGAGGGCGAGCGCGCCCGCGAGTGCCGCGGCGAGCGGGCCGGGCCGCCTCACGGCTTCTCGCCCTTGATGAGCTTGGGCAGGTCCTTGATGTAGTCGTCGGGGCCGGCGTCCTCGCCGTAGAGGACATAGCCGTCGTCGGTCTTCGGCGAGAACGCGACGACCTGGGTGCCGTGCATCGAGACGACCTTGCCGTTCTTGTCCTTGTGCGGCGGGTCGATGGAGATGCCGAGGGTGCGGGCGCCGGCCTGGATGGTGTCGAACTCGCCGGTCAGACCAATGAAGTCGGCGTCGATGCCCTTGAGCCACTTGCCGAGCTCGGCCGAGGTGTCGCGCTCGGGGTCGGTGGTGACGAACACGACGCGCAGCTTGTCGCGCTCGGCCTCGGGCAGCTGCTTCTTGGCGACGGCGATGTTGTTCATCGTCAGCGGGCACACGTCGGGGCAGTGCGTGTAGCCGAAGTAGATCAGCGTGGGCCTGCCGGCGGTCGCCTCGCGCAGGTCGTACTTCTCGCCCTTGGTGTCGGTGAGGACCAGGTCCGGCTTCTCGAACGGCTTGTCGAGGACGGTGGCCGCCTTGTCGGAGCCGGCCTCCTCGGAGACCGCGGTGACGGGCTTGTCGGTGTCGCCGCCGCTGCCGCAGGCGGAGAGGGTCAGGGAGGCCGCGGCGAGCAGGGCGGCCGCGGCGAACGTCTTCTTGCGCATAGAGAAATGTCCCAGATGTGAGTGCTCCGGCACGCACCGGGGCCGCACGGCTCGGAGGTGAGCCCGCCGACGGCCCCGGTGCGCACCGGGTGAGATGGACGTCAGGCGGTGGTCCGCCGACGGCCGGCGAACACGCCGTAGGCGACGCCGGCGGCGCCCACGAGGATTCCGGCGATGCCGAGGACGCGGGCGGTGGTGTCGGTGCTGTCACCGTCGCCGGCGGAGGCCGCGGCGTTCTCGGCCCCGGCCGGGTCGTCGGAGCCGGAGCCGGAGGCGGCCTTGTCGGCGTCCTCGGCGTCCTTGTCGGCGGTCTCCCCGGCGGCCGCGCCGTGACCGTCCTCCTCGGCGGCGGAGAGTTCCAGCACCGGGGCCGGGAAGTCCGGCTCGTCCTGGCCTTCCTGCGGGACCTCGATCCAGCGCACGACCTCCTTGTTGGAGTACGTCTGGAGGGCCTTGAAGACCAGCTCGTCGGCGTCCTCGGGCAGCGCGCCGATGCTCACCGGGAACTTCTGGAAGTAGCCGGGCCGGACGCCCTTGCCGTCGGCGGTCCAGGTGACCTTGCTGACGGCCTCGGTGATCTTCTTGCCGTGCAGTTCGAGGGGCTTGTCCAGCTTCGACTTGGTGACCTCGACCTTCCAGCCGTCGATGGCCTGCGGCATCACGGACGCCAGCGGGTGGTCGGTGGGGAAGGTGATCTCGAGCTTGGTGGTGGAGGCGTTGTCGCGCTCGTTGGGAACCTTGAAGTTCACCACCGCGTAGCCGCCCTTGGCGGCCTCGCCCTCCGGCTGCACGCTGACGTGCGCGAGTGCGGGGGAGGACAGGGCGAGGACGGCGGTGCCGGCGACGGCGCCGACGGCGGCGATACGGGAAGCCTTCATGAAAGGAGCACTCCGCTTCGAGTGAGTCGGTGGGGCACGGGCAGGTCCCGTGCGTCCCGGTGACAGTGACGGTGACGAGAGGGGTCGCGCGCACGCGCGTGTGCCGCACGACGGCGGCCCCCTCCGGCACAGGGCGGAGCGGTGGACGCGTCGTGTCAGGCGGCGAGAGCGAAGGCCTCGGCGGGCGGACCGCGCCGCACGACCGTGTGCTGGAGCGCGGTGGTACGCAGCTCCGGCGGCGCGAGCAGCGCGGTGCTCGGCAGGGCCGGCCCCGTCCGCGGCACGCCCGGCAGCCCGGCGTACAGGGCGCGGGTCAGCGCCAGCGCCCCGCGCAGGGACCGTACGAGCGCCCCCTCGGCGACGGTGTGCGCCGACAGCGCGGGCAACTCCAGAAGCCGCAGCAGGGCGAGGTCCCCGCGCCGCAGCAGCCAGCCCGCGACGACCGCCGCGAGGACGTGGCCCAGCAGCATCGACAGGGAGGGCAGCAGCGCGGCCGAGGAGCCCGCGGCGGCGGACATGGCGTCCGCCGGGTGGTGCGCGACGGCGTGACCGGTGAGGTCGGGGTGGACGCGCGCGTCGGTGAGGATCCGCTGCGCCTCGGCGGGGCTGAGCTGTGCCGCCGTGGCCCCGCACACGAACCGTGCGGCGTGCTCCACGAGCGAGGCGTCGGACACGGGGGCGGCGGCGCCGGACGCGGCGGCCGTCGTCGACGTGTGCTGCCCGAGCCCGAACAGCGTGTGCAGCGCCGTCTGTCCGACCGCGAGCAGCGCCACGACGCCCGGCATCGAGCGGGCGCGTCCGGTGAACGGCGCGGCGACCAGGGCCGCCCAGAGGAATCCCACGCCGAGCGTCCACAGCGGGATCGTGGCGAGCGAGGCCAGTGCGTGCCCGGCCGCGGCCAGCACGACGCAGACCGCGGCGAACACCGCGGTCCTCAGCACCCGGAGATCGTGTCCGGGACGCGTGTGCTGGTGGGGGGCAGACATGGCGGTGCCATCATCGCACCGGCCGGGTGGGCTCCGTACGGCAGGTCCGCAAAAAGAGGTACAGGGGGAAGATCACCTTCTGTGGCGAGGTGCCCCCGCATACACCGTTCGCCGCCCTCGACGCATCCCCCGTATGGGCGGCATCACGTCAACTTCGTGCTTACCGGGGAGTACTCGGGGCAATACGTAACGGTATGTCGAGCCGCGGCCAGGAGGCTGGAGCATGAGCATCTGGTGGTCACTCCATCTTCGGCGCGAAGCTGCGAGCGTGCCGCTGGCCCGCCGCCTGCTGCTCGGCACCATGGAGACCGCGGGCGTCGACCCGGACATCTCCTACGACCTCTCCGTCGCCCTCAGCGAGGCGTGCGCGAACGCCGTGGAGCACGGCGGCGAGGGCGGGCGCGGTGGCACCTCGGAGGCCTACCGCGTGACCGCGTACCTCGACGGCGAGCGCTGCCGCATCGAGGTCACCGACGCGGGACCGGGCTTCGCCCACGACCCCTCCCCGGCGCGGGAACCGGCCCGGCTGCCGCGTGCCGACGCCGAGCACGGCCGGGGCCTGTGCCTCATCGAGCAGCTCACCGACCACGTCCACATCGGCAACAAGCCGGGCCGGGGCGGCGCGGTGGTCAGCTTCGACAAGATCCTCAAGTGGAAGAAGGACACCCCCCTGGTCGCCGTGTAGGCGTCGGCCGGCGGCCACCGTCGGCCGACCGCTGCGGTCGGTCCGCGGGCCGCCTCAGTCCGCGGCCACCGGCCGCCGGATCCCCTCCCCCCGCCGGTCCTCCTCCCGCCGGTCCTCCTCCCGCCGGTCCTCCTCCCGCCGTTCCGCCGCGCGCCGCGCCGCCGGGCCCATCGCGTACGACGCCGCCAGCGTCACCGCGCCGAGCAGCAGCCAGCCGGGCGTCCCCCAGCCGATCAGCAGCGAGGTCAGGGCGACGGGCCCCACGGTGCGGGCGACGGCCACACCACTGCCGAAGAACCCCTGGTACTCGCCCACACGGTCGGCCGGCGCCAGATCGAAGGACAGCTGCCACGCCCCGGCCGACTGCTCCATCTCGGCGGCGACATGAAGCACCGCACCCGCCAGCAGCAGCCCCCCGGCCACCCACGGCGACGCGTCGGCCGACAGGGCGTACACCGCGCAGGCCGCGAGCATCACCCGGCCCGAGCGCCGCAGCGCACGGCAGGCGGGCGCGATTCCGGTGACACCGCGCGCCACGCGCACCTGAAAGACCATCACCGCCCCGGTGTTCACCACGAACAGCACGGAGGCGAGCCAGACCGGGGCGTCGGTCCGCTCGGTGATCCACAGCGGCAGCCCGAGGCTGAGCAGCGGCATCCGCAGCAGCAGCACCGTGTTGAGGACCGCGACGACGGCGTACGGCCGGTCCCGCAGCACACCGAGCCCGCCCCGCGCGGGCTTCCCCGGCGCCCGCCCCGCTGTCGGGGCGACCGGCGGCAGCGAGCGCAGCAGCGCGGCGCACACCAGGAAGCTCACCGCGTCCAGCGCGAACACCGCCAGATACGCCTCGCGGGTCCCGGCGTGCAGCGCGAGGCCGCCGAGCCCCGCGCCGACCGCCAGCCCGGCGTTCAAGGTCGACTGGAGATGCGCGAGCAGCCCCGTCCGCTCACCCGCGGGCACCAGCGCGGCCAGGAGGGCCTGGCGCGCCGCCGCGAGCCCCGACTGCGCGGCGGCGTACGCGCAGGCGCACAGCACGAAGGGCACGAAGCCGCGCACGACGAGGAAGCCGGCCACCGCGAGCGCCGTCGCGACCGCCAGCAGCACCGCCGTACCGCGCGCCCCGTGCCGGTCGGCCGCCCGCCCCAGCGGCACCCCGGCCAGCGACCCGACCGCCCAGGCGAGGGTCAGCCCGAGCCCCACGCGCGCGGGCGTGAGACCGACGACGTGGGTGAAGTACAGCGCCGACGTCGTGTAGAAGGCGCCGTCCCCCACGGAACCGCCCAGCTGGGCGAGGGCCAGCACGCGCCGGGGGCCGGCGGGCGGCAGAAGGCGATGGATCATGCCGACGACGCTAGGAGCCCGGTGGACCGGTCGGCAGACCCAATCCGACGCCGTTTTCCTGACCCAATTCGCGGCCTGACGCTCTTTCGTCCCGTGGGACCGACAGGAGCCCGCGACGTCCGAGCCGCTTCAGGCGGCGGTGTCCAGCACCCGCCCCAGCGCTTCCAGCGCCTCCGGGTACGCCCGCTCCCGTGGCGTCCCGTACCCCACCACCAGCCCTTGCGGTCGCCCTTCGGCGCCCGGCGGCGACGGCGTGTGCCAGTGGTCGCCGAGGACACCGACGGCCAGGCCCTCCCGTGCCGCCCGCGCCCGCACCTCCGCCTCGTCGGCGACGTCCACCAGCGCGTGCAGTCCGGCCGCGACGCCCCGCACCCGCCGGGTGCCGAGCCGTTGCAGCAACTGGTCGCGGCGGCGCCGGTAGCGCGACCGGCACGCGCGTACGTGGCGGTCGTAGGCGTGGCTGCCGATGAGGTCGGCGAGCGCCAACTGGCCGAGGGTCTCGGTGTGGTGGTCACTGTGCAGCTTCGCGTCGGCCACCGCGTCCACCAGACCGGGCGGCAGCACCATCCAGCCGAGCCGCAGCCCGGGCCCGAGGGTCTTGGAGGCGGTGCCCAGGTACACGACGTGCCCCGGTGCCATGCCCTGGAGCGCGCCGACGGGCTGCCGGTCGTAGCGGAACTCGCCGTCGTAGTCGTCCTCGACGATCAGCCCGCCACACGCGCGTGCCCACTCGGTGAGGGCGCGGCGCCGCTCGGGGTGCAGTGTGACGCCGGTCGGGTACTGGTGCGCGGGCGTGACGACGACGGCCCCGGAGTCCCCCAACTCCCGCGCGCACACGCCCCGGTCGTCCACCCGCACCGGCACCACGGTCCCGCCGGCCCGCCGTACGACCTCCCGGTGGAACGGCAGTCCGGGGTCCTCCATGGCGATCCCGGCGCCGTCCAGCACGCGCGTGAGCAGCGCGAGCCCCTGGACGTACCCGGAGGTGACGACGATCCGCTCCGGCGGCGCGATCACCCCGCGCGCCCGGCCGAGGTAGCCCGACAACGCCGTCCGCAGCTCGCTCCGGCCGCGCGGATCGCCGTAGTCGTACGCCGCGGAGGGCGCCGTCGCGACGGCCCGCCGCAGCGCCCGCAGCCAGGCGGCGGCCGGGAACGCCCCCACGTCAGGGCTGCCGGGCCGCAGGTCGAAACGCGGCGCACGCGCGCGTGCGGCGGTCTCCGGTGCCCGGACGTCGGCGGCCGGCAGCTCGGCGACCCGGGTCCCCGAGCCCTGCCGGGCGGTCAGATAGCCCTCGGCGACGAGCTGGTCGTAGGCGGCCTTGACGGTCCCCCGGGACACGCCGAGTTCCACGGCGAGCGCCCGGCTCGCGGGCAGCCGCTCCCCCGCGGCGAGCCGCCCGTCCCGCACGGCGTCCCTCAGCGCCCGCTCCACCGCGTCACGCAGCCCTCCGGCACCGGCGAGCTCGATGTGCAGGTCCACGCTCCACCCACCCCCTCGCGCGACGGAGGCCGGGCACCCGCGGGTACCCGGCCTCCCTGCCGACCGAATGTGTCGACCGAACGTGTCGGCCGACGTCAGCCCTTCAGTCCGGCCATCCAGCTCTCGACCTCGTCCGACCGCCGGGGCAGCCCGGCGCTGAGGTTCCGGTTGCCGTCCTCCGTCACGAGGATGTCGTCCTCGATCCGCACGCCGATGCCCCGGTATTCCTCCGGCACCGTCAGGTCGTCGGCCTGGAAGTACAGCCCCGGCTCGACGGTGAGCACCATGCCCGGCTCCAGCGTCCCGTCGACGTACGTCTCGGTGCGCGCGGCGGCGCAGTCGTGGACGTCCATGCCGAGCATGTGACCCGTGCCGTGCAGCGTCCAGCGCCGCTGCAGCCCCAGCTCCAGCACGCGCTCGACCGGCCCCTCGACCAGGCCCCACTCGACGAGCCGCTCGGTCAGCACCCGCTGCGCGGCGTCGTGGAAGTCCCGGTACTTGGCGCCCGGCCGCACCGCCGCGATACCGGCCTCCTGGGCCTCGTACACGGCGTCGTAGATCTTCTTCTGGATCTCGGTGTAGCGCCCGCTGATCGGCAGCGTGCGCGTGACGTCGGCCGTGTAGTACGTGTGCGTCTCCACGCCCGCGTCGAGCAGCAGCAGGTCGCCGGAGCGCACCGGCCCGTCGTTGCGCACCCAGTGCAGCGTGCAGGCGTGCGGGCCGGCGGCGCAGATGGAGCCGTAGCCGACGTCGTTGCCCTCCACGCGCGCGCGGAGGAAGAACGTGCCCTCGATGTAGCGCTCGCTGGTCGCCTCGGCCTTGTCGAGGACCTTCACGACGTCCTCGAAGCCGCGCACGGTCGAGTCGACGGCCTTCTGCAGCTCGCCGATCTCGAAGTCGTCCTTGACGAGCCGCATCTCGGAGAGGAAGACCCGCAGCTCCTCGTCGCGCTCGGCGGTGACCTTGTCGGTCAGCGCGGCCTCGATGCCGGCGTCGTGCCCGCGCACGACGCGCACCGGACCGGTGGCCTCGCGCAGCGCGCCGGCGAGCTCGCGCACGTCGGAGGCGGGGATGCCGTAGAGCTTCTCGGCCTCGGTGAGGGAGTGGCGGCGGCCGACCCACAGCTCGCCCTGGCCGTCGAGCCAGAACTCGCCGTTCTCCCGGTCGGAGCGGGGCAACAGGTAGATCGTGGCGCGGTGTCCGTCGCCCACGGGCTCCATGACGAGGACGCCGTCCTCGGTCTGGTTGCCGGTGAGGTACGCGTACTCGACGGAGGCGCGGAAGGCGTACTCGGTGTCGTTCGAGCGCGTCTTCAGGTTGCCCGCCGGGACGACGAGGCGCTCGCCGGGGAAGCGGGCGGACAGCGCGGCACGGCGGGCGGCGGTCTCGGCGGCCTGGGGGATCGGCTCCAGGTCGCGCAGCTCGGTGTCGGCCCAGCCGCTCTTCATGTTCTCGGCCAGCTCGTCGGACACGCCCGGGTACAGGCCGTTCTTGCGCTGCTTGATCGGCTCTTCCTCGGCAGTCTCCGGGGTCTCCGGAAGCTCCTCCGCCACGGTCATCCTCCTTGGGTACGGCACTGGACCGTCCCCCATCGTACGGTCGTACGGCAGGGCACCCAGGGCCGAAGGACCCGTTACCGGCGCTCACACCCGAAGTGCCGGGAAGCTCCCGGAATCGCCGTCCTGGCGGCGGGAGGCGCGCGGCGGCCGCCGGGGCCGTCCCGGCGGCTACTCGAAGCGGGCCGCCAGCAGCACCACGTCCTCCTCGCTGTCGACCGTGTCCAGACCGTCCGGGAGCATGGTCCGCAGGACGTGGTCGGCGAGGGCACCGGGATCCTGGCGCATGCTCCTGGGGACGTTCGCCGCCGCCGCGTGCAGCCGGGCGAAGGCCCGGTCGGCGGGATCGCCGGTGCGGTGCAACAGTCCGTCGGTGTACAGCAGAACCGTCTCTCCAGGTTCGGCCTGGATCTCCACGCTGGGCGCCTCCCAGCAGGCGAGCATGCCGAGCGGCGCCGACACGGACGTCTCCACGAACTCGGTGCGCCGCTCGCCGATCAGCACCGGCGGGCTGTGCCCCGCGCCGGCCACGGTGATCTTGCGCAGGGCCGGCTCGCAGTAGCCGAACAGGGCGGTGGCGGAACGGGCCGGTTCGGTCAGCCGCAGCAGCAGCTCCAGGTCGGACAGGACGGCCACCGGGTCCTCGCCCTCCATCACGGCGTAGGCCCGCAGCGACGCCCGCAGCCGTCCCATCGCGGCCACGGCACTCGGCCCCGACCCGGTCACCGAACCGACGGCGAGACCGAGCGCGGCGTCCGGCAGCGGCAGCGCGTCGTACCAGTCGCCGCCGCCGCGCGGACCGGTGCGGTGCCGGGCGGCGAGCTGCACGCCCGCGACGCGGGGCAGCCGGGAGGGCAGCAGTTCCTCCGCCATCGTCGCCGCGCACGCGCGCGTGCGTTCGAGCTCGACGAGGCGGGACAGGTGCTCGGTGGCGTAGCGGGTGTAGAGGCCGACGAGGTGGCGGCGGTGCGCGTCCGGCTCGGCGGGCTCGTCGTAGAGCCACACGGCGGCGCCGAGCCGGCCGGTGTCCTCGCCGGCGAGGGGGAGCGCGTAGCTGGCGGCGTAGCCGAGGCGGGCGGCGACCTCGCGGTGCCGGGGGTCGAGCGCCTTGTCGGCCATCAGGTCCGGCTGGCTGATCTCGCCGTCGCCGCCGGGCAGTCCGTCGAGGATCCTGCCGATCGACAGGGCGCTGCGCGGCACGGTCTCGAGGTGACCGAGGTCGGCCTGCCCGAGCCCGAGGCCGACGGTGGTGTCGGGCCCGAGGCCGTCGGCCGGCTCCAGCACGACGAGTCCGCGCCGGGCGCCGACCAGGGCGGCTCCGGCGTTCAGCAGTTCCTGGAGCGCGGCGGCGAGGGAGTCGGTGCGGACCAGGCGTTCGGTGAGCTCGTGCAGGGTCGTGAGGTCCGAGACCCAGCCGGCGAGGCGGTCCTGGAGCGCCATGCCGGGGGCGTTCGCGGCGTGCGGCGGGGTGACCGGGGCGGTACCGGGCGCTGCGGCGGACGCGACAGTGTGTGCGGGGGACGGAACCGTTGAATCGATTCCAGCCACTTTCGATGGGTGAGGGGCGTTCATGGTGTCCGGCTTTCCGACCGGTGCGTACTGCTCAAAAGCATCGCAAACCCCCATGTCATTCTGCGCCGCTAGCAGTGTCTCCACATGTACACGCACTCGTGAGGGGATGTCCAGCATTGTCCTGCTGGGATTCCTGGTGTCCGTGGGACTTCAGCGGAGTTCTTCCAGATCTCTTGCGTTAAGGCAAAGTTGGCTTAAAACTGCCTCAGGGAACGGCTTATTGCGGTCGACTGGCCTTGCTCCACGGAGCGTCACAGCGGTCTTGATGGGTACGTACTCGGAGAAGGCCAGGGGTGGTTGACAGCCACCGGGAACCTGGTGACCGACCCGGGCGTCCTATCCACCGACGACCGTGCCCCATCCTCCCGTGGCGGAGGCGGAGAGAAACACGCGCGACGGAAAAACGCCAGACTTCGCCACCCCACGCCACGCCCGTGCTTTTGACACTCGCAGTACGGACGAGGCTGCCGCGGACGCAGCCGACGCTCGGCCCATAGGGGTTCCCCTTGTCCAGGACAGGGGTGTGATGCGCCATTAGGTACGCACAGTGAAGTGATCGACACATGACGTGATGTGGACCCACGGTGTTGCCAGGCGTGCAACGGAAAGGAACGAGCGCTCATGCGCGAGATCCTCGGAAGGCGACGCAGGCTCCTGTTCCGGCGTAACAGCAGGAGGCCTGAGTTGATCAGCGCGGCCCTGACTTTCGCCACGGAATGGCGGTGGCCCGTACTCCCGGGCGTTGCGGCGGACCCCAGAGGGCGGTCCCGCTGCGGCTGCCCCGACCCGGAGTGCACGGTACCGGGTGCGCATCCCTTCGACCCCGGCCTCCTCGCGGCCACCACCGACGAACGCATGGTGCGCTGGTGGTGGGCGAACCGGCCGGCCGCGCCGATCATCCTGGCCACCGGCGGCAGTGCGCCGTGCGCGGTGTCGCTGCCCGCCCCGGCCGCCGCCCGCGCGCTGGAGGCGCTCGACCGGAACGGCATCCGCCTCGGCCCGGTCGTCGCCGGTCCCACCCGCTGGTCGATCCTCGTGCAGCCGTACTCCATGGAGCAGCTCGGCGAACTGCTCTACGCCAAGGACTTCGTGCCCGGCTCCCTCCGCTTCCACGGCGAGGGCGGCTACATCACCCTGCCCCCGTCCGAGGCCGGCCACGGCGACGTCCGCTGGGAGCGCGCCCCCCTGCCCGGTTCGGCCTCGCCGTGGGTGCCCGATGTGGAGGCCGTGGTGGACGCCGTGGTCGAGGCCCTCACTCGTACGGGTGTGAGCGCGCCCGAGTTGTAAGGGTGTCGGGCGCGGACGGAACCGGCGCGCGGTACGGCGCGTTAACTTCCCTTGCATGCTGCGTCAATCCGGTGAGTACGGCCCCAGGCCGCCCCGCGGCGGGCCCGCCCCGCACCGCGTCCGGCTGCTCGCCCTCGTGGGTGCCGTCGCGTGCGCGGTCGTCCTCCCGCTGGCGGTGGCGTCGGCGGGCTCCGTACGGGACGAACGACGGAGCGCGCCCGCGGGCCCCGCACCCGGCGACGCCGTACGGCCGGCCGGGGCGCCGGACGACGGCAAGGCGCCCGGCGGCGGCCCGGCGGGCCCCGGGGCGCCGGCGGGGCCGGACAGACCCGACAGGCCCGGTGGGCACGGTGGGTCCGATGGGTTTGGCGGGTCCGAGGGGTCGGATGGCTCTGGCTTGTCCGACGGCTCTGGCGGGCCGCCGGAGTCGGCCGGATCGCTCGGTCTCGGCGGCGGCACCGCTGTGCGCTGCGGACCCGAACTGACCTCACCCGGCGGGATCGAGGCGCAGACCTGCGTCCTGGTCCAGGGCGCCGACACCTGGGCGCGCACCTACTACCGCAACGCGACCGGCGACGCGCTCACCGCCGTGCTGAGCCTCATGGGGCCCGAGGGCCGCACCGTCCGGATGCACTGCGCCGTGGGCGCCGACGACGCGCCGGCGATGTGCGAGACGCCCAGGGAGCGGGCCGGTGACCCACCGGTCGCCTACACGGCGGTCGCGGAGTTCGCCGGACGCGGCGGGAGCGGGCCGTTGCTGCTGCGGTCCGGCAGCAACTCACCTGTGCGAACAGGCAGTTGAGAGTCGGCTGCGGCCCGTGAGGAACCGCGCACATGGAAAGACCCGGTTGCTGGCGACGGGGGATGCACCAG
This sequence comes from Streptomyces sp. NPDC037054, assembly GCF_055606745.1. Lineage (NCBI taxonomy): Bacteria > Bacillati > Actinomycetota > Actinomycetes > Kitasatosporales > Streptomycetaceae > Streptomyces > Streptomyces sp. NPDC037054. Next base: position 257,541 of record NZ_JBVJSJ010000008.1, read on the forward strand.
CAACCGGGCTACTGGAACGGTAACAAGAGATCGGCTGTTCGCAAATTCGATCTCAGCTTTTCCAGTCACCGACTGGCTTGTCTCCACTGGGAGTTGTGACCGGAGTCACCGTCGTTTCCGTCGGCGCGGCGGCCCGTCAGCTGAGCGTGACCTGCCGGTTGGTGAGACCGCCCCGCGCGCGGCGCTCGTCCGCGGTGAGCGGCGCGTCGGACGCCAGCGCGACGGCGAGACGCTCGGCGAACTCGGCGGCCGGCTTCTCCACGTCCTGCGCCGTCATCCCGGTCGGCAGGTCCCAGACCGGGACCGTGAGCCCGTGGGCGCGGAAGGAGCCCACGAGGCGCGTGCCCTCGCCCAGGCTCGACCCGCCCGCCGCGTGCAGCCGCGCGAGCGCGTCCAGAAGCTGCTCCTCCGCGTGCGGCATGACCCAGCGCAGGTGGTTCTTTTCCGGCGTCTCGCACCAGTACGCCGCGTCGACGCCCTGCAGCCGGACGGTCGGGATCGCCGCCGCGTTGGCCCGCTCCAGGGAGGCCGCCACGTCCGGCGTCGCGTTCTCCGCGTCGGGGACCCAGAACTCGAAGCCCTCGTGCACGACTGGCTCGAAGACGCCCTTCGGGTCCAGCACGTCCTGCAGCCGCGGAGCGTCGGCCGGGGCGCGGCGGCCCTGGAGCGGCGTCCCCGGATCGGCCTCGAGCGCGCGCCGCAGGGTGTCGGCGAGGTCGCGGCTGATGTCGCCCGACGCCGTGTCGTTCTGCAGGCCGAGCAGTACCGAGCCGTCGTCGCGGCGCAGCGCGGGCCAGGCCATCGGCAGCACCGTCGCCAGCGTGACCGACGGGACGCCCTCGGGCAGGCCGTCCTTCAGGGTCAGCTCGACCGTGGCCGCCGGCACCAGCTCGCGCAGCGCCACCCAGTCGCATTCGCCGGGCAGGCCTTCGAACGGCCGGTGCACCAGCTCGGTCACCGCGTGCGCGGCGGCCCGGCCGTGACAGGCCTTGTAGCGGCGGCCGCTGCCGCACGGGCAGGGCTCGCGCGCGCCGACGACCGGGACCTCTCCGTCGGTGAGCTGCGGGCGCTTGGCCTTCGTCTGGGGGCGCTTCTTGGCCATCTTGGGTGTCTCCCGGTTACGGCTCGTCTCGTACGTCGGGAGCCTAGCCGTTCGCGCCATGGCCGACGGGACCCTGTGGACAACCGGGCGGATGTGGACGACCGGCCGGACGTGGTCGACGGGCCGTGCGGGACGCCCGGACGTGGACAACGGGCCGTGCGGGACGCCCGGACGTGGTCGGCGTCCGGCAGGACCGGTCGGTCAGTCGAAGTCGTCGAACGCGTCCGCGAAATCCAGGCCGGGTATGTCCGAGACCGCCGGAGCCGTCACGCGCGCGGCGAAGTCGTCCCGGCGGTGGCCCGCGTCCGGGTCGTGGACGTCGCCGTGCACGACCACCCACACCGTCACTTCGCCGCGGACGTCGTCCCGTACGCCCCAGTCGTCGGCCAGCGCGGTGATGATGTTCAGCCCGCGGCCGCCGTGCGCGGTGACCGAGGGCGTGGCCGGAGCCGGGCGGGTCGGACCACCCCCGTCCGTGACCTCCACGACGAGCCGGCCGCTCACGTCGACGCGCCACGCGGCCCGGACGTCACCGTCGCCGGCCAGGGCGTCGCCCAGTGGCCTGCCGTGTTTGCACGCGTTGCTCAAGAGCTCCGAAAGGACCAGAACGGCGTCGTCGACGACCGATTCCGGCACGCCACCGCCGCGCAACTGCTTGCGCATCCGCTGTCTTGCTTCCCCCACGCCCGCAGGGCCATGGGGTACGGCCATGCTCGACGACGTGGGCACTTCCTGTGCCACCACCAACGCCACCCCCGAGACCTCCTTCGCCCCACGCCACGGTGTGGATGCCCTCTCGGCCTGTGCCGGAAACCGGTCGATCGCCCTCCGGTGACGCATTCGCAACGATCGGACACGGAGGGAACGCGCCGGAGCACGCCGCGTAGCCGAATGGCCGGAACGCGGCGGTCGCCGTAGCCCGGTGTGCGGGCGGGCACGCGTGCGCGTACGTCAGCGGCCGAGGCGGTCCAGCACCGCGCGCGGGCGGTTGGTGATGATGGCGTCGACGCCGAGCGAGACGCAAAGGTCCACGTCCGCGGGCTCGTTCACCGTCCACACGTGCACCTGGTGACCCGCCTGCTTCAGGCGTTCCACGTACGCGGGGTGACTGCGCACGATGCGGATCGACGGCCCGGCGATGCCGACGCCTGCGGGCAGCCGCCCGTCGCGCAGCCGGGGCGAGACGAACTGCATGAGGTACACCGTCGGCAGCGTCGGCGACGCGGCACGCACGCGGTGCAGCGATCTGGCCGAGAAGCTCATGACGCGCACAGGAGACTCGGCGGGGCTCGCGGGCGCGTCCAGCCCGAACCGCTTCAGCAGGAGCAGCAGCCGCTCCTCGACCTGGCCCGCCCAGCGCGTGGGGTGCTTGGTCTCCACGGCGAGCTCCACGCGGCGTCCGGCGTCGGCGACGAGTTCGAGCAGTCGCTCCAGGGTGAGCACGGAGGTCGCCTCGCGGTCCTCGGGGCGGTGCTCCCAGTCGGGTTCCTCGTCGCGGCCCCGGAAGGCGTCGCGGTTCTTCCAGGACCCGAAGTCGAGGGCGGCGAGGTCGTCGAGTTCCAGCGCGGAGACGGCGCCGCGGCCGTTCGACGTGCGGTTGACGCGGCGGTCGTGGACACAGACGAGGTGGCCGTCCGCGGTCAGCCGTACGTCGCACTCGAGGGCGTCCGCGCCGTCCTCGATCGCCTTCGTGTAGGCGGCCAGGGTGTGTTCGGGCGCGTCTTCCGAGGCTCCGCGGTGGGCGACGACCTGGATCGGGTGCTGTCGTGCGAGGGTCACCGCGTCATGGTGCCACCGCCCGGGGGTAGGCGTGCGAGCGGAGCCGCCAGGCTTGTGTCCCTTTTCGTCTCACATGACCTATATAAAGAATGGTCGTGGACCCACAGCCACCGCTTATGGTGCTCTGACGGCCCGTGGGAAAAGCTGACCGCATACGAAAAGACATGCGCAGCTGACCGCACCGGGCCGCCGACCAGCGCGAGCGGGCGTGGCCGAGTGCGACCGAGTAGAACAGCCGTGGATCGAGGAGAGAAGCTGTGAGCACCGAGAACGAGGGCACCGCGGTACCCCCGGCCCCGTCTGCACCTCCCGTGCCGGTGGACGCTCCCGCAGCCTCCCCGCAGCCGGCGCCGCCCGCCGGAGACCCGCCCACGACCCCCGTCCCGCCGGTACCGCCCGGTTCGCACCAGGCTCCGACCGGATCCCACCAGGCTCCGACCGGATCCCACCAGGCTCCGGCCGGTTCCCACGGTGCCGAGGGCCAGGGCATCGGTGGTCAGGGCGTCAGTGGTCAGGGCGCCGGGGGCCAGGGTGTCGGCGGCCAGGGATCGGCGCCCGACGCCGCCTGGCCCCCGCCCCCGCCGCCCGGCGGCCCCTACGGTGATGGCGGCCACGGCGGTCATGGCCCGGGCGGCCAGGGACCCGGAGGCCAGGGCCCGGGCGGCCAGGGTTCCGGAGGTCAGGGTCCCGGTGGCGGAGCCGGCGGCTGGGGAGCCCCGTACCACCAGCCCGCTGCCGCCCCCGCCCCCAAGTCCGGCCGCGGGCGCGGCGGTCTGCTCGCGGCGATCCTCGTCGCGGCGCTGGTCGCGGGCGGCCTGGGCGGCGGCCTCGGCTACACGCTGGCCAAGAACAACGACGACGAGACGGGCTCCACGACGGTGTCCGCCTCGCAGAGCGGCGGCGACCTCAAGCGCGACCCGGGCACGGTCGCCGCGGTGTCCGCCAAGGCCCTGCCCAGCACGGTCACCATCGAGGCCGAGAGCGACAGCGGCGAGGGCGGCACCGGCACGGGCTTCGTCTTCGACACCCAGGGCCACATCGTCACCAACAACCACGTGGTGGCGGAGGCCGTGGACGGCGGCAAGCTGTCGGCGACCTTCCCGAACGGCAGGAAGTACGAGGCCGAGGTCGTCGGCAACGCGCAGGGCTACGACGTCGCCGTCATCAAGCTCAAGGAGGCGCCGTCGGGCCTGAAGCCGCTCACCCTCGGCAACTCCGACAAGGTCGCCGTCGGCGACTCGACGATCGCGATCGGCGCGCCCTTCGGCCTGTCGAACACGGTCACGACGGGCATCATCAGCGCCAAGAACCGCCCGGTCGCCTCCAGCGACGGCACGGGCAGCCAGGCGTCCTACATGAGCGCGCTGCAGACCGACGCGTCGATCAACCCGGGCAACTCCGGCGGCCCGCTGCTGGACGCGCAGGGCAACGTCATCGGGATCAACTCCGCGATCCAGTCCACGAGCAACGGCGGCTTCGGCACCGGCCAGTCCGGCTCGATCGGCCTCGGCTTCGCCATTCCGATCAACCAGGCCAAGTACGTCGCGCAGCAGCTCATCAAGACGGGCAAGCCGGTGTACGCCAAGATCGGCGCGTCCGTCTCGCTGGAGGAGTCGGCGAACGGCGCGAAGATCACCGACCAGGGTGCCCGGGGCTCCGAGGCGGTCGAGCCGGGCGGCCCGGCGGACAAGGCGGGCCTGGAACCCGGCGACGTCATCACCAAGCTGGACGACCGCGTGATCGACAGCGGCCCGACCCTGATCGGCGAGATCTGGACCCACCAGCCCGGCGACAAGGTCCGCATCACCTACGAACGGGACGGCAAGGAACGCACGGTCGACCTCACCCTGGCCTCCCGCGTCGGCGACAGCTGACCTCCAATGCCCGGGAGTCCACGCCGATTGGCCCCAGCCGGTAGGCTGTAGCCGCTCCGCCCCAGGTGGGCGGGACGAGGTGGGTTGCCCGAGCGGCCTAAGGGAACGGTCTTGAAAACCGTCGTGGCGCGAGTCACCGTGGGTTCAAATCCCACACCCACCGCAGGTGTTACGGCCCCTGACCAGCGTTTGTGGTCAGGGGCCGCGGCGTTCGGGGGAGGCATGGCCTCGGGCGTCCGTGTCGCTTCCGTTCCCGGCGGTCACAGTTCGAAGTCCTCGGCCAGTTCCGTCCATTGGACGTCGCGCAGGGATTCCTCCGCGTCGTGGCCAGAGGGGACCGTCGGGGTCGGCTGGAACCAGATGATCGTGAGGTGGGAGCGGTAGAGGACCGGGTCGTGGGCCGGGTCGACGGCCGTCGAGTGGAATGTGCCGACGCAGGCCACCCGTGGCAGCACCTCCACCGGGCCGAACGGCCCCGCGTACTGGTCCGGAAACTCCCGCGTCGGCGGCACCAGGTGCACCGGCGTGGTCGGTCGTACGCCTTCCGCCGAGCGCAGCAGGGCGTTGATCCTCATGTCGTTGACCGGCTTGCAGGGATAGCCCTCCAGCATCCCGCCGTACGTCGAGGAGAGCCGTAGCTCCGCGAGGTCGATGGAGCGGCCGGACGTGAGGACGACGCGGGTGAGCGACATGGTCGGGACTCTACGGCGGGGGCGGTGGTGGTGCATGAGGCTTTCGGGGGGCGGGGGGGGAAGAGGGCCTGGTGGTGGGGGGTGAGCGAGAGGCAGGGTGGGCGTGGGGCGGGAGCCTCGGCCCGACCCGGCCCGGGTCAAGTGCGGTGGCCGACCCGGCCCGGGTCAGGGGCGCTGGCCCGTCAGGCGGGCCGCTGAGGTGATCGTTGCGCGGGCCTCCCGTTCCGTCAGGCCGGTGTTGAGGGCCGCGTCGACCAGCGCGTCGACCAGGGCGGGGCCGATGCCGTCCTCGTAGGCGCGGCAGGCCGCCCAGAACAGGCGGGTGTTGCGCTGGCCCTCGTGTGCGGCGAGGACGAACTGGACGAGGCCCTGGCCGTGGTTGCCGGGCGGCGGGGAGTCGGGGGAGCCGGCGTCCCGCGGGCGGGGCGTGCGCGGTGGGGGCAGCAGGAGGCGCAGCAGGGCGGGCGGGCAGGGAGCCGGCGGCAGGTGCGCCGTGCCGGGTGCCGTGGTGTAGACGCCGTGGTCGGTGCGGGAACCGGGGCCGACGAGGTAGCCGCCCGCGCCGCGGATGTCGATGCCGGGGGCGAGCCGGCCCGCGGAGTTGGGGACGACGGCGTCGGGCGGACCGCTCAGCCACAGGTGCCGGCCCCCGCTGGGGGTCAGGACGACGACCGTGGCGGGGATCGTGAACAGGTGCCGCAGGGCGAGTTCGCGCAGAGCGACCGAGGAGTCGGTGTCCGACTTCACGTCCAGGTCGACGCCGATGAGGTGGTGCGGGGGCAGTCCGCAGGCGATGCCGTAGCCGGTCGCCCGGGGTGCGGCGGCGAACAGTGCCCGGATGCGGACCGGGTCGGTGGAGGCGTCGTACACCCCGTGGCCGAAGCGGCCGCACTCGCCGTGACAGGGGCCGGCCTCGGGGTCGTCGCGGTGCGGGGAGCGCAGGGCCGGGAGCTTCGTCCGGGACAGGGGGATGACGGCCAGCCCGCGTTCCGCGGCTGACAGGGCGTGCGCGAGGGCCAGTGTCGTGGCCTGCCGGTCGGTGGTGGCCATGGCTCCATGTTCGTACGCACGTTCGAAAAAGGGAAGCGGGGCTCGCCGGGGCGGGCGAGTTCGGCGGGAAATCGGTCCGAACCTGCCCGAACGCTTCCTCCCTTGCCGCGCCTGGAGTGTGAGGGGTTCCTGCCTGGCCGGGGTGGCGTTTTGACGGCTATGCCGGGTTTATCGACTTGTCATCACGCTTGCGAGCGAAAGGTCCGGTCCCGTCGGTTCGCCGGGGGCGGGGTGGGCAACTCTGCTCTCGCGACGTCGTGATCAAGACCGGGGCGGTCGGCCAACTTCCCTGGTGGAAGCCGTATTTCATGTCATTCGCGCACCCGCCGCAGGACAGCCGGCCGGTGCGCACCCTTCTGGAGGATCACCATGGCAAGCATCCGTACCGCTCGCGTCATCGCCGCCGTCTCCGCACTGCCGCTCGCGGCGGCCCTCTTCTCCGGCGTCGCGACGGCGGACAACGGCGCCTTCGCGGACGGCGGATCGAACGCGGCCGTCTCGACGGGCCTCGCCGGCGTCATCGGCAGCGGCGTCGGCGGCAGCAACAACGGCAACTCGTCCACCACGCAGCAGCAGGCGACCGGCTCCGGCGCCTCGAACCAGAGCAACACCGCACAGGTCGACGGCTCCGCGTTCACGGCGGTCAACCAGGGCAACGACAACACCGCCGTCAGCTTCAGTCCGCTGTGGTGGTGAGCCCCGGTGGGCCCGGTGGGTCCGGTCGGCCCGGTGAGCCAGTGAATCGATGACTGGTGACTGGTGACTGGTGACCGGTGGCTGGTGACCGGTGATCGGTGAGCCCGGTGACGGTGAGTCGGTGGGGCGAGGAGGGGAACATCTGCGCGGCGGTGCCACGGCGCCGCCGCGCAGGCGTGTCCGGCGGCGGCGTGCGTGATCACCACCAGCGACCACCACCAGCTCAACCCACGGCGTGGCCGCCCGGCCCGCCCGGTCCGCCCAACCCACGGCGTGGCCACCCGGCCCGCCCGGCCCGCCCGGCCCACCCCCAAGGGGAAACCCGCAGTACGTCTCGTCCCCTCGTCCACCTTCAGGAGGTGCGGCGAACCCCACCCCTACAACCTGAGGGGGATCCCCCTTCGGGACCTGCGGGCGATCCGCCCGACCCCCCGTCGCTCCTAGCGTTGAGCCATGACCACACCCGTCTGCACCAACGCCTCAGGGGCCGCCGCGCCGGCGACGCAGACCCGCCCGTCCCGCCCGTACCGCCCGTACCCGTCGTTCGCGTCGTACGTGACGGCCCGCCGCCCCGTGCTGCTGCGGACCGCACGGTCGCTGACCGCCAACCCGAACGACGCCGAGGACCTGTTGCAGACGGCGCTCACCAAGACGTACGTCGCCTGGGAGCGCATCGAGGACCACCGCGCCCTGGACGGCTACGTGCGCCGCGCGCTGGTGAACACCCGGACGTCCCAGTGGCGCAAGCGCAAGGTCGACGAGTTCGCCTGCGACGAACTGCCCGAGCCCGAGCCGCTGCCCGGCCTCGACGACCCGGCCGAGCAGCAGGCGCTGCACGACGCCATGTGGCGGGCGATCACGAAGCTGCCCGCCCGGCAGCGCGCGATGGTGGTCCTCCGGTATTACGAGGACCTCAGCGAGGCCCAGACGGCCGAAGTGCTCGGCGTCTCGGTCGGCACCGTGAAGTCGGCCGTCTCCCGGGCCCTCGGCAAGCTCCGCGAGGACCCTGACCTGGGACTTGTCCGGCAGTGAGGGCCTCGACCCGGGGGCGGCCTGTTCGAACCTGGGGTGAGCTGAGCGATGTCGTGAACTGATCGATCATCCATCCCTAGTGACATACCGCGTGGTATGTGCGCAGAATCAGCGCAACCCTTACCGCCGCGTAGGCAATGTCGCCCCGGGAGGACACCGTGCTGAGCACGATGCAGGACGTACCGCTGTTGATTTCGAGGATCCTGACGCACGGGGCCACGATCCACGGCCGCTCCCAGGTGATCACCTGGACCGGGGAGCCGGAGCCGCACCGCCGCTCGTTCGCGGAGATCGGCGCCCGCGCCGCCCAGCTGGCGCACGCCCTGCGCGAGGACCTCGGCGTCGCCGACGACGACCGTGTGGCCACTCTCATGTGGAACAACGCCGAGCACGTCGAGGCGTACTTCGCGATCCCGTCCATGGGCGCGGTCCTGCACACCCTGAACCTGCGGCTCCCCCCGGAGCAGCTCGCCTGGATCGTGAACCACGCGGCCGACCGCGTCGTCGTCGCCAACGGCTCACTGCTGCCGCTGCTCGCGCCGCTGCTGCCCCACCTGAAGACCGTCGAGCACGTCGTCGTGTCCGGACCGGGCGACCGTTCCCTGCTCGCCGAGGTCTCGGTCCAGGTCCACGAGTACGAGGACCTGGTCGCCGGCAAGCCGACCACGTACGACTGGCCGCAGTTCGACGAGCGGCGTGCCGCCGCGATGTGCTACACCTCCGGCACCACCGGCGACCCCAAGGGTGTCGTCTACAGCCACCGCTCGATCTACCTGCACTCCATGCAGGTCAACATGACCGAGTCGATGGGCCTGACCGACCAGGACACCTCCCTGGTCGTCGTCCCGCAGTTCCACGTGAACGCCTGGGGCCTGCCGCACGCCACCTTCATGACCGGCGTCAACATGCTCATGCCGGACCGCTTCCTCCAGCCCGCGCCGCTCGCCGAGATGATCGAACGCGTCGGGCCGACCCACGCCGCCGCCGTCCCCACCATCTGGCAGGGCCTGCTCGCCGAGCTGACCGCCAAGCCCCGCGACGTGTCCACCCTCACCCACGTCACCATCGGCGGCTCGGCCTGCCCGCCCGCGCTGATGGAGGCGTTCGACAAGCTCGGCATGCGGGTCTGCCACGCCTGGGGCATGACGGAGACGTCCCCGCTCGGCACGGTCGCCCGTCCCCCGGCCCACGCGGTCGGCACGGACGAGGAGTTCGGCTACCGCCTCACCCAGGGCCGCTTCGCCGCCGGCGTCGAGGCCCGCCTCACCGGCCCCGGCGGCGAGCGCCTGCCGTGGGACGGCGAGTCGGCCGGCGAGCTGGAGGTGCGCGGCCCCTGGATCGCGGGCGCCTACTACAACGGCCCCGACGCCGACCCGCTGCGCCCCGCCGACAAGTTCAGCGAGGACGGCTGGCTGAAGACCGGCGACGTCGGCACCATCAGCCCCGACGGCTTCCTCACGCTCACCGACCGCGCCAAGGACGTCATCAAGTCCGGCGGCGAGTGGATCTCCTCGGTGGAGCTGGAGAACGCGCTGATGTCCCACCCGGACGTCGCCGAGGCCGCCGTGGTAGCCGTACCCGACGAGAAGTGGGGCGAGCGCCCGCTGGCCACGGTCGTCCTCAAGGAGGGCTCCACCGCTGACTTCCAGACGCTGCGCGCCTTCCTCGCCGAGGAGGGCAAGATCGCCAAGTGGCAGCTCCCGGAGCGCTGGACGGTGATCGAGGCGGTCCCGAAGACCAGCGTCGGCAAGTTCGACAAGAAGGTGCTGCGCCGCAAGTACGCGGAGGGAGACCTGGACGTCACCCGGCTGTGACGCCGCGAAGGGCACGTACTGTGACGCCGCGAAGGGCACGAACTGTGACGCCGCGAAGGGCACGTACTGTGACGCCGCGAAGGGCACGAACTGTGACGCCGCGAAGGGCACGTACGGTGTGAAGGGCGGGGCTGCCACGGCGGCCCCGCCCACTTCTTGAGGCCAGTTGATGCCCGGTCGGTCGGTACCGGTCAGTTGGTGCCCACGCGGGCCAGCAGGTCGACGATCCGGGCCTGCACCTCGGCGCTGGTGGACCGCTCCGCGAGGAACAGCACCGTCTCGCCCGACGCCAGCCGCGGCAGGTCGGCGGGGTCGACGGCGGCCGTGTAGACGACGAGCGGCGTGCGGTTCAACTGCCCGTTCGCGCGCAGCCAGTCGATGATCCCGGCCTGGTGCCGGTGCACCTGCATCAGGTCCATCACGACGAGGTTCGGCCGGAACTGCGACGCCAGTGTCACCGCGTCCTGGTCGCTCGCCGCCCGCGCCACCTGCATCCCGCGCCGCTCCAGCGTCGCGGTGAGCGCCAGCGCGATCTCCGCGTGCTCCTCGATCAGCAGCACGCGCGGCGGGTGCTGCTCACTGTCCCGGGGCGCCAGCGCCTTCAGGAGTACGGCGGGATCGGCGCCGTACGCCGCGTCCCGCGACGCCTGCCCGAGCCCGGCCGTGACGAGGACCGGCACCTCCGCCGCCACGGCGGCCTGCCGCAGCGACTGGAGCGCGGTGCGCGTGATGGGACCGGTCAGCGGGTCCACGAACAGCGCGGCGGGGAACGCCGCGATCTGCGCGTCGACCTCCTCGCGCGAGTGCACGACGACGGGACGGTAGCCGCGGTCGCTCAGCGCCTGCTGCGTCGAGACGTCCGGCGCGGGCCACACCAGCAGGCGCCGCGGGTTGTCCAGCGGCTCGGGCGGCAGCTCGTCGTCCATCGGCTGCGGACGCGGCGGGTCCGCCACCTCCACCGCACCACCGGGGCCGTCCAACGGCTCCGGCCCCTCGGCCGCGTTCTCGTCCGGTGCTCCTATGGCGTACGACCGCCCGGAGCCCTCGGTCCCGGCCGCGAGCCGCGACTGCCCGGCCGACGAGGAGGCCGGGGCCTGCCCGGCGGGCGCGGACTGGGCTGACTGCGCGGACGGCACGGACGGCGCGGACTGGGCGGGGGCCTGCGGGGTGGCCTGCGGTGCGCCCTGGGCCGCCGCGGCCTGGTCCGGGCGTCCGGCGGCCGGGTCGGGCGGCGTCCCCAGCTTGCGCCGCCGCCCCGAGCCGCCCGGCTGGTGCGGGGCGGGGGTCGCCGGCGACTGCGGCTGCTGCACCTGGGCCGCCTGCCGGGTGAACGGCACGCCCTGCCCGAGGGTGCGGACGCTGATGGCGCGTCCCTGCGTGGAGTTGGGGTCCACGGGCGCGGCCGCCGCGGCTGCCGCCTCGGCGGGCAACGGCTGCGCGACCCGGGCGGGCTGTCCGCCCTGGCCGGGCTGCGGACCGTTCGGCGCGGCATGCCCCGGCTGATCCGGCTGCGCGGGCGCGGCACTCTCGGGCGGCAGCGGCGTACCGGGCGCCGGCGTGTGCGGCTGCGCGGCCGGGGGAACGCCGGGTGCGCCGGGCGCGGGTACGTCGCCGCCGGGGGCGTTCGCGGGCACGGGGCCGGCGAGACCGTTGGGCGGCACGGGGGCGGCGATACCGGGCGGAGGCACGGGCGCGGCGCCGTTGGGCGGCACGGGGGCGACACCGGGCGGAGGCAGGGCCGGGCTGCCCTGCGGCGGAACGGGAGCGTGTCCGTGCGGAGGCGTGGGCGCTGTGCCGTTGGGTGGCACGGGCACGGGTGCGGTGTCCTGCGGCGGAAGGGGCGCGGCGGGGTTCGGCGGCGTGGGGGCGGTGCCGTTGGGAGGTACGGGGGTGCCCGCGCCGGGGGTGTTGTGCGGGCTGGGCCACTGCTGGGGAGCCGGGGTGCCCTGGGCCGGGGTCGCCTGGCCGGGCGGGACCTCGGCGGGGAGGGGCTGACCGACGGGGACACCCGGAGCGGGCGCGCCCTGCGCGGGGATGCCGTGCGCCGGGGTCACCTGGGCGGGTGTGCCGTGCGCCGGGGTCACCTGGGCGGGTGTGCCGTGCGCCGGGGTGGCGTGTGCCGGGGTGCCCTGCGGGGGCGTGCCCTGAGCGTGGGGAGCCTGACCGAGGGCCGGCTGACCCGGAGCCGCGTGACCCGGAGCCGCGTGACCCGGAGCTGCCTGGCCCGGAGCCGCGTGGCCCGGGCCGGGCAGGCCGGGGGCGACGGGGGCGGGGGCGGTCTGGCCCAGGGGGACCTGCGGCGGCAGTGGGTGTCCCGTGGCGACAGCCGGCTGCTGCGCGGGCAGGCCGAGGCCGCCGGACGTGTCCTGCGACGCCGGGCCCGGCTGGACGGGGTTCGGCCCGCCCGGAGCGTTCGCGCCCGGTACGGCGGGCGAGCCCTGTGCGGGCGTGGCCGTGCCCTGCGCCGGAACGGGGACAGCTTGGCCGGGGGCGCCCTGCGGAGCCGGTGCGGGAACCCCGTGCGGCGCGGGAACACTTGGAACCGGGGCCCCTGGGACTGCGGCACCCTGAGCCGGTACTCCGTGCGCGGGTGTCGTCCCCGGAGCCGCCGGAGCCGGAGCGGGCGATCCCTGGCCCGGCACGCCCGGCACGCCCGGCACGCCACCGTGCGCGGGGACTCCGTGAGCGGGCGTCCCCTGGGCGGCGGAACCGTCCGTCGGCTGCGCGACCGCCCGCCGACGGCGGCCCGTCGGCGCGCTCGCGGGATGGGGCTGCGGAGGCGTGTGGTCGCCGGACTGGTCGTGCGGTACGGCGTCGTGCCGACCGTCGTCGATCATGCCGTCACCGGCGGCAGCGGGCCCGGGCACCTGCACCTGGCCACCCGGCCCGGCGACGGGCGCCTGCGCCTGGGGCTGCCCCGGCGCGGAGCCCTGCCCGTGCCCGGGGACCGGCCCCTGCCCAGGAACCTGCCCGGCAGCCGACCCGTGCCCCGACCGCCCCGGGCCCTCGGCCTGCCCACCAGCAGCACCGGGACCCGCACCAGCACCAGCACCGGGACCCGCACCAGTACCCGCACCCGGACGGACATGCGGACCTTCCGCCTCCGCCGAACCTTCCGCCCTGTCGGCCTCGGCCGGCGGCAGGGCGAAGACCGTGCGCGGTCCCGCCTCCTGCGCGGCGGCGCGCTCGTTCGCGGCGGCCAGGGCGCGGCGACGGCGCCCCGTCGGCTGGGCGGACTCGGCCTCGGAGACGTTCTCACCGGACGGAGCCGGCAGCGCCGGCGGCAGCGCGTGCTGTTCGCCCGTGTCGCGGCGGGCACGACGTCCACCGGGCGCGGGCACGCCCTGCGGCGGCACCGTCCCGCCCAGGTTGTTGCCGGTCGCGGCGGTCCCGGCGGCATGCTCGGCGGCGGTGACGACGGCGCCCTCGGCCGCGGCACCCGCACCTGCGGCCCCCGCACCCGCACCTGCGGCCCCCGCACCCGGGCCACTCCCGCCTGCCGCGGCACCCGCGTCCTCCGCAGGCCGCCCACGGCGTCGCCCGGTACCACCGGAAGCCACCTCACCCGCGCCCGGACCCGAGCCGGCGGCTGCCTGCCCCGGCGCGGCCTCGACCGCGCGGCGCCTGCGCCGGCCCGTCGGCGCGGCGGCCTCGGTGTCACCGTCACCGGGCGCGCCCTGCACGCCGCTCTCCAGGAACGCGTCCACGGACGACCGCCGCGCCCGACGCCGCCCACCCCCGGAACCCTGCTCACCGGAAGCGCCGGAAGCGCCGGAAGCGCCGGAAGCGCCGGAAGCACCCGCGGCACCCGAAGCGCCCGCGGCCCCCGGAGCCCCGGAAGCCGCGGCGACGACCGCCGACCCCCCGCCGGAAGCCGCGGCCTCCCCCTCCGTCGGCCCTTGTGCCGGTGCCGGTGCCTGCGCCTGCTCCAGCGCCGGAACCTGGGCCGCGACCACCCCGGCCCCGCCCCCGATCGGCACCTCGAGGACGTACGCGCTGCCGCTCATCCCCGGCACCTCGTGCGTCTGGAGCACGCCGCCGTGGGCCCGCACGATCCCGCGCACGATCGGCTCGTGCACCGGGTCTCCCCCGGCGTACGGCCCGCGCACCTCGATCCGTACGACCTCGCCGCGCTGCGCCGCCGCGACGACCACGGTGTTGTCCATGTAACCGCCCGTCGACACGGGCGCGTTGCCGGTGGAGTCGACGCCCGCGACGTCGGCCACGAGGTGCGCGAGCGCGGTCGCGAGCAGCCGGGGGTCGACCTCGGCCTCGATGGGCGGCGCGTGCACGGCGAACTGCACCCGGCCCGGCCCGATCAGCTCGACGGCACCGTCGACACCCGAGGCGACGACGGCGTCCAGCATGACCTTGGTACGGGCGACGGCCTGGGCGCCGGTGTCGAGCTGCTGGTACCCGAGGACGTTGTCGATGAGCGTCGTGATGCGGGAGTAGCCGGCCGAGAGGTGGTGGAGCACCTGGTTGGCCTCGGGCCACAGCTGCCCGGCGTCGTCGGCGGCGAGCGCCGCCAGCTCGCGGCGCAGCTCCTCCAGCGGCCCGCGCAGCGACCGCGCGAGCAGGGTGAGCAGCTGGTCGTGCCGGGCGGCCAGCGCCTCGTAGCGGTCCTTCTCGCGCTCGCCGAGCGCGGCGTACCGGTCCTCGCCGGCGGCGAGCTCCTCCGCGTGCTTCTCGCGGAGCTCCTCCAGCTCGGTCACGTGCTGCTGGCGCAGCGCGGTGAGCTCGGAGGCGTGCTCCTCGGCGATCCGCTCCAGCTCCTCGGCGTGCCGCTGCTCCGCCGTCTCCTTCTCCTTGACGACGGCGTCGTACGGCCGCCGGTCGGTGAAGGTCATGACGGCGCCGACGAGCTGGTCGCCGTCGCGGACGGGCGCGGTCGTCAGGTCGACGGGCAGCTGGTCGCCGCTCTTGGAGTACACCACCTGCCCGCGCACCCGGTGCTTGCGCCCGGAGCGCAGGGTGTCGGCGAGCGGCGACTCCTCGTAGGGGAACGGCGAACCGTCGGCCCGCGAGTGCAGCACGAGCGTGTGCAGCTCGCGTCCGCCGAGGTCGCTGGCCCGGTATCCCAGTATCTGGGCGGCGGCCGGGTTGACGAGGACGATCCGGCCCTCGGTGTCCGTGCCGACGACGCCCTCGGAGGCGGCCCGCAGGATCATCTCGGTCTGCCGCTGCGAACGCGCCAGCTCGGCCTCGGTGTCGACGGTGCCGGACAGGTCGCGGACGACGAGCATCAGCAGTTCGTCGCCGGTGTAGCCGTAACCGTCGTAGGCCTGCTGGCCGTTCTCCAGATTCGCGCTCGTGACCTCGACCGGGAACTCGGTGCCGTCCGTGCGGCGGGCGATCATCCGGGTCGGCTTGGTCCGGGCGCGCGGGTCGATGTGGTCGGGCCGCCGCATGGAGCCGGGGATCAGCTTGGAGTCGAACTGCGGCAGGAGGTCGAGCAGTCCCCGCCCGACGAGCGCGGTGCCGGGCGTCTCGAAGGTCTCCAGGGCGATGGTGTTCGCGTTGACGACGGTTCCGTTGGCGTTGACCAGGACCAACGCGTCCGGCAGCGCGTCCAGTATGGCTGCGAGGCGAGCAGCGCCTCGGGATGGCCTGCTGCTCACGAGACGCTTCCTCCCTGTTACCGCACCTTGCCGACCGCTCGGGCCATCTTGCCAACCGTCCCGCAGCGTGTCACGCGAGGGAGTCTAAGGGCTGACGTTGCGCTCGCGACGCCGGATGAGAGGGACGTCGCACGAGGAAGTGACGGCGAAGTGCCGCGGAACACGTCCCCGCCTGCGCACACTTCGCCGTACCTTCGCGCGACCTTTACGCACCTCTTGCCCGTGCTTCGGAAAACCTGTTCGGTCCCGTCACCTCATGTCGGGCAGCAGCGGCACGAGCCGGTCCCAGCGCTCGATCTGGCAGCCGTTGCTGCGGTCGTACGTCGTGTCGACGGGGCGCCCGGCCCAGGTGCCGGTGACGCGGGCGGTGGCCGGACCGCCGTACTGCATGGTGCAGGCGGCGCCCTCCGGGACCGGGGCGAAGGCGTCCTGCCCCCACCGGGTGTTCCGCTCCACGGCGGCGCAGGCCCGCGCCGGCTGCGGGTGGCTGCCGCCGCGCGGGTGGCAGGACAGCTCGTACGTGCCGTCGGCGCCGCGGCCCGCGTCCCGCACGGTGACGACGAGGTGGTCGCCGGCCCGGTCCTCGTCCCGCACGGGCGGCGGCATCAGCATGGCGGGACCGACACCGGCGTGCGCGACGGAGGGCGACGCCGCGAGCGATCCGAGCGCGGCGAGGGAGCCGGCGACGCCGACGACGAGCCGGCGCAGCGCCGGACGGGACGGGCGGACGGCTCGCGGGGTGCGGCCGGGGGCGGCGTGCGCGCCGGCGGCGTGGGGGGTGATGACGTGAGACATGCCCTGACTAACGCGCCGGCCCGCCGGACGTTGCGCGCGGCACCTCCGACCGGCGCGGATGCCGACCCACGGACGGACAAGGGCTTTGCCCTGCGGCCCGCCTGCCTAGTACCGTGGGGGGCGATTGGTGACACCGCGCTCGACTGTGTCATCATCGGCACGCACCGATCGCGCCCGCGCGCGAAAGAGTGTGCTGGAGGCGTCGCCTAGTCCGGTCTATGGCGCCGCACTGCTAATGCGGTTTGGGTTTTACCGCCCATCGAGGGTTCAAATCCCTCCGCCTCCGCGCAAGATCACCGAAGCCCCGGCCCCAGCGGCCGGGGCTTCGCTGCGTCCCGGCCGCGCACGCCGTGCCCCGCTACCCCGCCGAGCCCTCTCAGAACCTCGTTTCCGCAGGTCACAAGGGGTGAGGCAAACGGATTTCACATGACGGCGGCAGTCATGTAATGTTCTTCCTGTCGCCGCGAGCGGGCCGAAAGGCCGGAAAGCGGCGGGAAAACAGAACAAGCACTCGTAGCTTAACGGATAGAGCATCTGACTACGGATCAGAAGGTTGCAGGTTCGAATCCTGCCGAGTGCACACAGCTCAAAGGCCCCGCCGGTTCGCCGGACGGGGCCTTTGACATCAGTGGGGGAGGCATCATGAGCACCGGCGAATCGCCCCTTCCCGCCCAGGCGCGGCTGATCGAGACGCTGGCGACGGAACTGGCCGCGGCCCAGCCGGGGGACTGGGACCGCATCCGGTTCCAGGCGTTCGTCGTGGACGAGCGCACGCAGACGCACTGCCTGGCCGAGCGCGGCGGAATGCCCGCAATGACGCGCGAGGCGGGGACGGCGGTGTTCGCGGAGGCCCTCGCCGAACTGCGCGCCGTCATGTACATCCCCGGCTCGGGGACGTGGTTCGGCATGACGCTCACCTTCACCGCCGAGGACCGTGCCGAGACCACCTTCGACTACGACACCGAGCCGTATCTCCTGCCTCCCCCCGACCCGGACGCATACGCACGGGACCTGGCGCGGTTTCCCCGTGACGCCGACAAACAGCCGGCGTGGCTGCGCGAGCGGCTCTCCTGGGCCGTGTTGACGCCACGGCAGCGGGAGCTGGCCGACCGCGGCGTGTTCCACCTCCAGGGGCGGCCGATGCTCGGTGGCTCCCGCCCGCTGTTCCCCGTCACCGTGCTGCCCGACGAGGACGCCGTCGTCGTCACCTCGGGGTGGACCGGCGCCGGGGTGCACGTCGCGGCGGACGGGACGGTCCGCAGCCTCGACGAGCCGCCCGCCGCCCCGACTGCCCTCGCCGCCCCGACTGCCCCCGCCGCTCCGACTGCTCTCGCCGCTCCGACTGCCCCGGTCGCCCCGGCGACGGGGTTCCGGTCCGTGCCCGATGCCGGGCTGACCGACCTCCAGCGTGAACTCGCCGCGCACGGCCGCTCCCTGCTCGCGCGGCTCGCCGCCGCTGCGGGGGAGGCGTTCGACGAGGCGAGCACGGCCGTCGTGCCCGTCGGCGACGACGCCGTCGCCGTGGTGCGACGGATCCGCGGCGGCGGAAAGATCTACGTCGCGGCGGACCGCACCGTGTACTGCGTCGGCTCGGCGGTCGACTTCGACACCGGGCTGCGCGCGTTCCGCGGCGGCGCGCGCACGGCACCCGGGGCGTTCCCGGCCCCGCCCGGGGCGCCCGGCTCCGGCCGCTGAAGCCGGCTCCTGCGGAACGGGCCGCTCTCCTCGACCGGTTCGCCCGCGCGTCGCTGTGCCGGGCTTGTGCCCGGGCGTTGTCAGTGGGGGCCTCTACTGTCGTGGGTGATGGCTCGGGTATGGATGTGTGCGGGGCTGCGGTGGGCGGACGGCGGGCCCGTGCTCGTGTGGGACGGCGGGCGGCGCAGTGCGGTCGCGCCGGGGCAGCGGGTGGGCTTCGGGGTGGTCGCGTCGGGGGTGCGGACGTGCGTGGGGGCGCGGGGGTATCCCTGTCCCGTCAAGGCGCCGGTGAGCGCGCGGAGTACGGGCGCGCGGTGCGAGGAGTGCGCGCGGCTGGACCGGGCGCACTCCGTGGCCGCCGACACGGTCGCCGACGATCCCCGGCCGTACCGCGTGTATCTGGCGTGGTTCGGGCCCGGCATGGTCAAGGTCGGGATCACCGCCGTCGAGCGGGGCTCGGCGCGGCTGCTGGAGCAGGGGGCCGTCTGTTTCACCTGGCTCGGCACCGGACCGCTGATGGCCGCCCGGCGGACCGAGGAACTGCTGCGGGCCGCCCTCGGCGTCCCGGACCGCATTCCGTACGCCGCCAAGCGCGCCGTGCGGTGCGTGCTGCCCGCCGGGGAGGCCGAGCGGGCCGCCGAGATCGCCGGGCTGCACGCGCGCGCCGTGGCGCTGGCCGCCTGGCCCGAGTCGCTCACGGCCGAGCCGTTCCGTCCGGTGGATCACGTAAGGCACTTCTGGCGGGCCGGGGCGCCGGCCGCCGTCGGGGAGGTGACCGAGCTGGTGCCGGGCGGCGCGGTGAGCGGCGAACTGGTGGCAGTCGCGGGGCCCGACCTGCACTTGGCGACGGGGCGTGGAGTCGTCGTGCTCGACACGCGGCTGATGACCGGCTGGGGGCTGGTGCCGTCGGGTGACTCCCGGGGGTCCGGGGACTCGCCGGGGCCCGGGCGGGCCTTTCCCGTACGGGAGTTCAAGGCCGTCGGCGGGGTGCAGGACGGATTGTTCTGACGCCGGCGGGCGGTGGGCCGTGGGCGCGGGCGCCGGTGGTGGGGCGGTGCCGCGCCGGCAGCCGGCGCCGGCCAGTCGGCGGCAGCAGCCCTGTGACAGGGGTGGACCCCGGCGGCGCTCCCGGGTGAGGCTGGCCCTCATGAGCGATCACCCCGGCAGTGACACCTCCGGCAGTGACACCTCCGGCCGTGACACCTCCGGCAGCGGCGGCGGGGCGGCCGGCGTCCGTGCGTTCTGGGAGCGGCTCGGGCTGCCCGGGCTCGTCGACGTGCACACGCACTTCATGCCCGAGAGCGTGCTGCGCAAGGTGTGGGCCTACTTCGACGCCCTGGGCCCGCTGACCGGCGGCCTGGAATGGCCCATCACCTACCGCCACGAGGAGGACGAACGCGCCGCCCTGCTGCGACAGTTCGGCGTGCGCGCCTTCACCGCCATGCTCTACCCGCACAAGCCCGGCATGGCGCGCTGGCTCAACTCCTGGGCCGCCGACTTCGCCCGCCGCACCCCCGACTGCCTGCACACCTCGACGCTGTTCCCCGAGCCGGGAGTCGACGCCTACGTCCGGGAGGCCGTCGAGGCGGGCGCCCGCGTCTTCAAGGCGCACGTGCAGGTCGGGGCGTACGACCCCGCCGACGCGCTGCTCGACCCCGCCTGGGGGCTGCTCGCCGAGGCCGGGGTGCCCGTCGTGATCCACTGCGGGTCGGGTCCCGCGCCGGGCAAGCACACCGGGCCCGGGCCGGTCGCCGAGGTGCTGGCGCGGCATCCCCGGCTGCGGCTGGTCGTCGCCCACATGGGGATGCCCGAGTACGAGGACTTCCTCGGCCTCGCCGAGCGGTACCCGGAGGTGCGGCTGGACACGACGATGGCGTTCACCGACTTCAGCGAGCGGTTCGCGCCGTTTCCCCCGCGCGCCCTGCCCCGGCTGGCCTGCCTCGGTGACCGGATCCTGCTCGGCTCCGACTTCCCCAACATCCCGTATCCCTATCTGCACCAGTTGCACGCCCTGGAGCGGCTCGGCCTCGGGGACGACTGGCTGCGGGCGGTGTGCCACGACAACGGGGCCCGGTTGTTCGCGGGGTGAGGACTCCCGTTCCTGAGAGCCCCCTGTGCGTTTCTCAGGAATTTCACAGATTCCGGAAAGGGTGCTCTCAGAGCCCGCCGACATCGTGACCGTATGACCACGACCTCGCCCCAGGGGCGCACCGAGCTGCTGAGGCCGGACGGCAGGCCCGTCCGGGTGCTTGTGGTGGACGACGAGCAGTCCATCACCGAGTTGTTGTCCATGGCCCTGCGCTACGAGGGCTGGCAGATCCGCAGCGCGGGCGACGGCCGGGGTGCCGTGCGGACCGCGCGCGAGTTCCGGCCCGACGCCGTCGTGCTGGACATGGTGCTGCCCGACATGGACGGGCTGAGCGTGCTCGGCCGGATGCGGCGCGAACTGCCCGACGTACCGGTGCTGTTCCTCACCGCCAAGGACGCCGTCGAGGACCGTGTCGCCGGGCTGACCGCCGGTGGCGACGACTACGTCACCAAGCCGTTCAGCATGGAGGAGGTCGTCGCCCGGCTGCGCGGTCTCATCCGGCGGGCCGGCGCGGCCGACCGGCGTTCCGACTCCGTGCTGGTCGTCGGCGACCTCACGCTGGACGAGGACAGCCACGAGGTGACGCGGGGCGGCGAACCCATCCACCTGACGGCCACGGAGTTCGAACTGCTGCGGTTCCTGATGCGCAATCCGCGCCGGGTGCTCAGCAAGGCGCAGATCCTGGACCGGGTGTGGTCGTACGACTTCGGCGGGCGGGCCAACGTCGTCGAGCTGTACATCTCCTACCTGCGGCGGAAGATCGACGCCGGCCGCGACCCGATGATCCACACGCGCCGCGGCGCCGGATACCTCATCAAGCCCGCGGTGGCGTGAGGGGGCCGCCGGCCTCACGACATCGCGCTGTACACCGTATGGGAATCGTTCTACGGTGTACAGCATGACGACGTTGCACGAGCCGTCCCCGTCGCTGACCACCCCCGCAGGCCACCCGCGGCGGTGGCTCGTCCTGGGGGTCATCTGCCTGGCGCAGCTCACCGTGGTGCTCGACAACACGGTCCTCAACGTGGCGATCCCGTCCCTCACCCGCGAACTGGGCGCGGGCACCGCCGACATCCAGTGGATGATCAACGCGTACTCGCTCGTGCAGTCCGGGCTGCAGCTCACCGCGGGCAGCGCCGCCGACCGCTACGGCCGCCGGAGGATGCTGATCACGGGGCTGGCACTGTTCGGCGCCGGCTCACTGGTGGCCGGCCTCGCGCAGTCCACCGCCCAACTGGTCGCGGCACGGGCCGGCATGGGTGTGGGCGCCGCGCTGCTGCTGACCACGACGCTCGCCGTGGTGTTGCAGATCTTCGCGCCTCAGGAGCACGCGCGGGCCATCGGCATCTGGAGCGCGGTCAGCGCGCTGGGCTTCGCGACCGGACCGCTCGTCGGCGGCTTCGTGCTGGACCACTTCTGGTGGGGCGCGATCTTCCTGATCAACCTGCCCGTCGCCGCGCTGGGCCTGGTGGCCGCGATCGTCCTCGTCCCCGAGTCCAAGAGCCCGCGCGGCGACCGCCCCGACCTGCTCGGCGCCCTGCTCTCCACCATCGGCATGGCGTCCCTGGTGTACGCGATCATCTCCGGTCCGGAGCACGGCTGGACGTCGGCCCGGGTCCTGGCCACGGGCGCCGTCGCGGCCCTCGTCCTGGCGGTGTTCGCGTACTGGGAGAGCCGTGTCCCGCACCCCATGCTGGACCTGCAGTTCTTCCGCGACCGCCGGTTCACGGGCGCGGTCGCCGGTCTGGTGCTGATCACCTTCGGGATGGGCGGCGCGCTGTTCCTGCTCACCCAGCACCTGCAGTTCGTCCTCGGCTACGGCCCACTGGAGGCCGGTCTGCGGACCGCGCCGCTCGCCCTCACCGTCGTCGTCCTCAACTTCTCCAAGCTGTCGGCCCGTTGGACGACGCGGCTCGGCGTGCCGGCGTCCATCGCGCTCGGCATGGTGCTGCTGTCGGGCGGCCTGGTGTCCGTCGCCGCGTGGGCCGACGACGGCTACGCCGGGACGCTGCTGGGGCTGGTGCTCATCGGCGTGGGGTGCGCGATCGCCAACCCGGCCATGGCACACGCCATCATGAGCTCGATACCCCGGGAGAAGGCGGGCGTCGGAGCCGGGATCAACGGAACGCTGGCGGAGTTCGGGAACGGGCTGGGGGTGGCCGTGCTGGGCGCGGTGCTCAACGCGCGGTTCGCGGCGCTGGTGCCGGTGACGGCGGCGTCGCTGCCCGCCGCGCTGGCCTCGGCGGACGGCCGGGGGGAGCGGGAGCGGATCGTGGACGCGTTCTCCTCCGGGGTGGCGAGCAGTCAGCTGGTGGGGGCCGTGGCCGTCCTGGCCGGGGGACTGGTGGCGGCGTGGCTGCTGCGCAGGGCGGAGAGGTCGGAGTCGAAGGTGAGGCAGGCGTCATGACCAGTGTGTGGCTGGACGGCAAGGCACGGCGGGACCGGCGGGGCGAGGGCCGGCCGTCGGGGCTCGACCGCGAGCGCATCACCGAGGTGACCGTGCGGCTGCTGGACGCCGAAGGGCTGGCCAAGTTCTCCATGCGCCGGCTCGCCGCCGAGCTGAACGTGACGGCGATGTCCGTCTACTGGTACGTCGACACCAAGGACGACCTGCTCGAACTCGCCCTCGACGCCGCCTACGGGGAGGTACGGCTGCCCGGCGCGGAGGCCGGCACCGGGACCGATGCGGAGACCGGCACCGGCACCGGGACCCGCACCGGCACCAGCCCCGCCCCCGGCGACGACTGGCGGGGCCACCTGCGCGCCCTGGCCGGGGAGTACCGCGCGCTGCTGGTCCGCCACCCCTGGCTGTCGCCGCTCGCCGGACGGTTCCTGAACATCGGGCCGAACGCGCTGGCCTTCGCGCGCGCCGTGCAGGACGTGATCCGCCGGACGGGCCTGCCCGCGCACCGCATGACCGGCGCGATCGCCGCCGTGTTCCAGTTCGTGTACGGCTACGGCACGATGGAGGGCCACTACGTCGCCCGCGCCGCCGACGCCGGCATGACCCCGGACGACTACTACGAGCACGCCGTGCGGTCGGTGTCCGAGGACCCGGACGCGTCCCACGTCGTCGAGGACTCGAAGGACATCATGGCGGCCCGCGGCGGCGACACCGTGGCGGAGATGCTGGGCCGGGACTTCGACTTCGCGCTGGACCTGCTGATCGCGGGCATCGAGGCGATGGCCGCACGCGACTGAGGTTCCGCCGGCCTTCGCTCTCCCAGGCCTTCGCTCTTCCCGGCCTTCGCTCTTCCCGGCCTTCGCTCTCCCGGCTTTCGTCCCCCGGCCCTCGCACCCCCGGCCCAGGGGTGTCCCCCGACCCCGACTCCCGACCCCCGGCCCTCGTCTCCCTCGCCGCCGCCCCGTAGCCCCTACTCCTCCGGAGCCAGCCGCGCCGGGAAGCCCCCCGTGGCCACCGGCCCCCACCGCTCCGGGGTGATCCGGATGATCGACTTGCCCTGCTTGACCATCGCCGCCCGGTACTCGTCCCAGTCCGGGTGCTCACCGGCGATGTTCCGGTAGTACTCCACGAGCGGCTCCACCGAGTCCGGCGCGTCGACGACCTCGGCCGTGCCGTCGATCTGCACCCACGGCCCGTTCCAGTCGTCGCTCAGCACGATCAGGCTGACCCGCGGGTCCCGCTTGGCGTTGCGGGTCTTGGCCCGCTCCGGGTACGTGGACACGACGATCCGGCCCGAGTCGTCCACCCCGCACGTCAGCGGCGACCCCTGCGGGCTGCCGTCGGAGCGCCGGGTGAGCAGGACGGCACGGTGGCGGGGGCGGACGAAGTCGAGCAGCTCGGCCAGGGAGACGCGGGTGTTGGTAGCGATGTTCGGTGCCATGACAGCAGCCTAGGCCGCCAGGGCCTCCGCGAGGTTGTCGTACACGGGGACGTCCCGGCGCAGGCCCGTCAGTTGCAGCACCCGGCTCGCCACGCCGTCCGGGGCCGCCACCACCCGCACCCGGGCCCGGGGCTGCAACTGGTGGCGCAGGTCGTTGACCAGCCGGACGCCCTGGGAGTCCATGAAGTGGGTCGCGGTCAGATCCAGCACCAGCACCCTCAGGCGCGGGGCGCGCAGTCGCGTGACCGAGGAGATCATCGCGAAGAGTTCGGCCGCGTTGGAGCCGTCGATCTCGGGCGGCAGCGCGAGCAGCGCGCTGCCGGGCGGGGCGTTGGGTTCGGGCGCGTCGGGCCCGGGGGATTCGGGGAAGAGGATCACGGCACTCACCTGACAGACGATCGTCCGGTTCTCGGTAAGGCCGCTTCCTGACCCGTGGGCCCATTGCACCACGCCGACGGGGGAGTTCGGAAGCGCAAGGGGCCGCGCCCGTGCGTCGGCGCAGCGGTTAAAGTGCTGTCCGTCCAAGTGTGCTCGCAGTCGGGAATGTGCTGCGGAGCTCTCCTGCGCATGGCCGTTTCGGCCGTGCATGCCGAAGAGGTTCGTGGTGACTGCGTCCGAGTTCTCCGATGTGCCGCTGTTCCGGGTCGACTCCCCCGCCGATCCCGTGACCGGCCTCCCGGCCGCCGCCGACCTCGCGGAGGCGCTCACCGCCGCGGCGCGGCAACTGCACGAACCCGTCACCCCGCACGGCACGCTGAGCACCGCCGTGCGGCTGGCGGTGCGGCTCATGCCGGGCGCCGAGCACGCCGGGGTCAGCGTCATCGAGCGCGACAGCCCCGGCCGGACGCTGGCCTGGACGGACGAGGTGGTGCGCTCGGCCGAGGCCGGACAGTGCGCCGAGGGACGGCCGGCGCACTGGGACGACCTGTGGACCACGCCCGTGCGCCGCGTGGAGGACAGCGCGGCCGACGACGCGGGGCGGCCCCTCGCCGACCTGGGCCTGCGCTCGGCGCTGTCGCTGCGGCTGCGCGCCGACCGGCGCCGGCTGACGGTGCTCACGGCGTACGCGCGGGGCCCGCGGGCGTTCGACGACGCGGCGACCCGGATCGGCAGGCTGTTCACGGAGCACGTCAGCATCGCCCTCGACGCGGCGACCGTGCGCGAGCAGCTCACCGAGGCGATGCGCACCCGGGACCTCATCGGCCAGGCCACCGGCATCCTCATGGAACGCCTCGGCATGGACGCCGGGGCGGCCTTCGAGAACCTGGTGCGGGCCTCCCAGCGGGAGAACGTGAAGCTGCGCGACCTCGCCCGCCGCATCGTCGACACGGCCTGAGAACGGGGCCGGGGGGCGTTAACGCCCGATGCCGGGATACCCGTACGTCCATGACTTCCGAGATGTCCGACACGCTGGAACAGGCCATGGTGCGCAGCAGCGGCCTCGACACCCTGCTGCGGGACCTGACCGACCGCGCGGTCGACGCGGTGTCCGGTGCCGCCGCGTGCAGCATCACGGTCCGCCGCGGCGACCGGCTGCTGACGCTCGCGGGCAGTGACGGCATGCCGAACGGCCTCGACCAGCGGCAGTACGAGAACGGTTCCGGGCCCTGCGTGCACGCCGCCGAGACCGGCGCCGAGCAGTACTCGCCCGACCTGACGGCCGAGACCCGCTGGGGCACGTACACGGAGTACGCGCGGTCCACCGGGGTGCGCTGCGTGCTGGCGCTGCCGCTGGAGGTGGAGGGCGAGACGGGCGCCGCGATCAACTTCTACGGCGTGCGACCGGGCGTCCTCGGCGCGGGCCGGGAGCAGGCCCGCGCCTTCGCGGCCCGCGCGGCGGACGCGGTCAACGTCGCCCTGCGCGTGGAGCGGCGGCGCGAGACGGCGGCCGACGTGCGCACCGCCCTGCTGTCCCGCAGCGTCATCGACCAGGCCATCGGCATCCTCATGGCCCGCGAGGGGATCGACGCCCGCGTCGCCATGGACCGGCTGCGGCGCGTCTCGCAGGACCGGAACGTCAAACTGCGCGACCTGTGCGACCAGTTGGTGGCGAGAACGGGCGAGATCGGATCCCGCGGCCGGCGGTAGCACCGGCCGCCGGGGACAGGGGCACCGGCGCGGTCACACGGCCGGCAGGGACGTGCCCCGCACCGCCTGGATGTCCAGTTCCACGCGCAGGGTCGTGCCGATGGCGGCGATGCCCGCCTGCACGACCTGGTTGTAGTTCATCGCGAAGTCCTCGCGCCGCAGTTCCGTCGTCGCCCGGAACGCGGCGCGGGTGCCGCCCCACGGGTCGGCGCCGGTGCCCAGGTGGGTGAGGTCCAGGTCGACGGGCCGGACGACGCCGTGCAGGCCGAGTTCGCCGTGCACGGTCCAGCGGTCGGCGCCCGCCTCGCTGACGCCGGTCGAGCGGTAGGTGATCTCGGGGTACTTCTCGACGTCCAGGAAGTCCGCCGACCTCAGGTGTCCGTCGCGCAGGGCGTTGCCCGTGTCGATGGAGCCGGCCCGGATGACCGCCTCCACGCGGGACTTGGTGACGTCGTCGGCGGCGATCTCGATGGCGCCGGAGAAGTCCGTGAACCGGCCGTGCACGCTGGAGATCCCGAGGTGCCGCGCGACCGCGGCGACCGTCGAGTGCGCCGGGTCGATCGTCCAGGGCCCGGGCGGCGGCAGGTCCGTCCCGCCGAGGCGGGCCAGTGTCACCGTGCCGACCTCGACGCGCCCGCCCCCGGCCGTGACGATCGCGCTCGACGCGGCGGGCGCGTAGCCGACGGCGGTGACGACGACGGTGTACGCGCCGGGCGCCAGCGGGTCCGCGTGCCGCACCACGCCCTCGGCGTCGGCCTCGGCGCGCAGCACCTGCGCGCCCGTCGTATCGGTCACCGTGACGACCGCGTGCGACACGGCCCATCCGTCCCGGGTACGGATCCTCGCGGTCAGTCCCATCCCGTTTTCTCCCTGCAAGGCCTTGCGAATCGGTCGGCGAAGAGCCGGCCCGCGGCGGCGCGTCGCACGGGGCGCGCACCGCCGCGGCCGGTGGGGAACTACTCGCCGGGGTGGGCGAGTTCGATGTCGTGCCCGTCGACGCCGGGCCCCGACACGGTCAGCGCGGTCGCCTTCGGCGGGTAGCCGGTGGCGATCACGGTGTACTCGCCGCCGTCCAGGTCGGTGAAGGCGTACGCCCCGTCCGCACCGGTGGTGGCGGTGCCGACGACGTTGCCGGCGGCGTCGACCAGCGTCACGCGGGCGTCGGCCAGCGGCCCGTGCGGCGCCCGGACGGTGCCCTGGAGATGGGCGCCGGAGTCCAGGTCGACCTCCAGGCGCGTGACGCCGGTGGCGCCGACCTCGACGGGCAGGGCCTTCGGCCGGTACCCGGCGGCGTTCACCGCGACGGTCACGGTGCCCGGCACCAGGTCGGTGAAGGCGAAGCCGCCGTCCGCGCCGGTGGCGGCGGTGGCCAGCAGATCGCCGCGCACGTCGGTGACGATCACCATGGCCTCCTCGACGGGCAGCCCGCCCTGCGCGGCCCGCACCACACCGCTCAGCCCGCTGGTGCCGCTGAGCAGGATGTCGTACGCGACCGGCTCGCCGTTCACGACGATCGTGGACGCCTGCGGCTGGAAGCCGTCGGCCGACGCGATCAGCACGTAACTGCCCTCGCCGGGCGCGTCCAGCGTGTAGGAGCCGTCGGCCTGCGCGACCGAGCGGCCGAGCTGCCGTCCCGCGAGCGAGATCAGCGTGACCGCGGCCCGCGGCACCGGGGCGCTCTCCGCGCCCCGCACGAAACCGCGCACCGGGATGCCGGAGCCGGGGGCCGGGTCCGTGTCGCGGGCGGCGGTGGCGACGGCCGCGAACCGCTTTTCTTCCGCGGCCCGCACGGCGACCTCGGTATCGGCGACGCCGCGCGCCGAGGAGGGAGCACCGGACACGGCCGGAGCGGGTGTGCCGGACACGGCCGGGGCAGGAGCGCCGGAGACGGCCTCGGTGCCGGCCTCGGCCGCCTGGGCGAGGGCGCCGCTGGTGCGCAGCGGGACCTCCTTGATGAACAGCGTGACCAGGAAACCGAGGAAGGCGATCGGCGCGACGTACAGGAAGATGTCGGCGATGCCGTGCCCGTAGGCGCTCTCCAGCCAGGTGCGGATCGGGGCGGGCAGCAGGTCCATGTCGGGGATCTGCCCGCTGCCCATGGCCTGGCCCGCGGCCTGCCGCTCCTTGGCGCCGAGCGAGCCGATGGTGTCCTCGGCGTAGTGGGTGATCCGGCTCGACATCACGGAGCCGAGCACCGAGACGCCCACCGCGCCGCCGAGGGACCGGAAGAAGGTCACGACGGAGGACGCGGCACCGAGGTCGGCGGCCGCCACCTGGTTCTGCGTGCACAGCACCAGGTTCTGCATCATCATGCCGACGCCGAGGCCCATCAGCGCCATGTAGATCGCGATGTGCCAGTAGGGGGTGTCGTAGCGCATGCTGCTGAGCAGGGCGAGGCCCGCCGTCAGCAGCAGGCCGCCGGTCAGCAGCCAGGCCTTCCACTTGCCGGTCTTGGTGATGATCAGGCCGGAGACCGTGGAGGACACGAACAGTCCGCCGATCATCGGGATCGTCATGACGCCCGACATCGTGGGGGACTTGTCGCGGGCCAGCTGGAAGTACTGGCTGAAGTAGACGGTGCCGGCGAACATCGCGATGCCGACGAACAGCGAGGCGACCGACGCCAGCGTGATGGTGCGGTTGCGGAACAGCCGTAGCGGGATGATCGGTTCGCTCGCCCGGGTCTCCACGAAGAGGAAGATCAGCGTGAGGACGAGCGAGCCGCCGACCATCGCGTACGTCTGCCAGGAGATCCAGTCGTACTTGTCGTCGGCGAAGGTGACCCAGACCAACAGCAGGCAGACGGCCGCGGTGACGAAGAAGGCGCCGGCCCAGTCGACCTTCACCTCGCGCCTGACCAGCGGCAGGTGCAGCGTCTTCTGGAGCACGACCAGCGCGATCAGCGCGAACGGGACACCGACGTAGAGGCACCAGCGCCAGCCGAGCCAGTCCGTGTCGGTGATGACGCCCCCGAGGAGGGGCCCGCCGACGGTCGCGACCGCGAAGGTCGCGCCGAGGTAGCCGGAGTAACGGCCGCGCTCGCGGGGCGAGATCATCGCGGCCATGATGATCTGCGCCAGCGCGGCCAGACCGCCGGCGCCCAGGCCCTGTATGACCCGGGCGGAGATCAGCATCCCCGGGTTCTGCGACAGACCGGCGACGACGGAGCCGACGACGTAGACGCACAGGGCTATCTGGACCAGGGCCTTCTTGCTGACCAGGTCGGCGAGCTTGCCCCACAGGGGAGTGGACGCCGTCATCGCCAGCAGCGAGGCGGTGACGACCCAGGTGTAGGCGCTCTGGCCGCCGCCGAGGTCGCTCACGATCTCGGGCAGGGCGTTCGTGACGATCGTCGACGACAGGATCGCGGCGAACATGCCGAGCAGCAGCCCGGAGAGCGCCTCCATGATCTGCCGGTGCGTCATCGGAGCGGCGTCGGCGGAGCCTCCCCCGTGCTTGGCATGAGCCCGCACACCGGCTGGTGTGGTCGTTGCCATGGACTTCCTTCTCTTACTTGGTGATCGCGGGTGTACGGGTGGACGGATCGGTCGGATCGGTCCCGGGGGGCCGATCGGTCGGATCGGTCGGATCGGTCGGATCGGTCCCGGGGGGCGCGGCCGGCCGGGCCTGGGCGTGCCGGCAGTCGCCGAAGTCGTCCCGCAGCCGGGCCATCAGGCGGATCAGCTCGCCCACGTCCTCGTCGGACCAGTCGCTGAGCCGGTGCGCGAACACGTCGGTGGTCCGCCGGGACAGCTCGCCGATCTGGGCGAGGCCCGCCGGCGTGAGGCGCAGGATGCGGGAGCGCCGGTCCGCCGGGTCGGGGAGGCGGTCGATCCAGCCGCGCTCGGCGACGTGCGCCACATGACGACTGGTGACCGACATGTCCACGGCGAGCAGCTCGGCGAGCTTGCTCATGCGCATGTCCCCGTGGCGCGCGAGCAGGCCGAGCACGGTGGCCGCACCACTGGGGCAGTCGGCCGGCATCATGCGCCCCAGCTCGCGCTTCACGGCCCCGAGGGCGCTGACCTGGCGCATCAGCTCCTCGTACTGCGCCCGTTCGGCCATCGCACCTCCCATGTTTTGTTGCTTAGGGCAACCATAGGAGCGGTTGGTTGCTACAGGCAAACAAAATCGGGGTCGGCGGACTCAAAAGTTGGCAAAGGCATGTATTGCGAACGTAAACGCGCTGGTGGGAGGAGTGCCGGTGGATCCGGTGGAGGAGTCGGGCCCGCGCTTGGGCCGGACCACGGGATTCGCTAGTGTCTCGGCCCATGGCTAACACCCAGGGCCCTCAGGGCAACCACGACCCCGCTGGCAGCACCCAGATGTTCCGCGCGTTCGTCGACGAGGCGCCCCAGGGCCGGCAGGCCGCGACCTCGTCCGGCCCGCGCGTCGGCCTGATCGTCGGCGTGGTCGTCGCGGTCGCCGTCATCGCCGCCGTCGCCTGGCTGGCGCTGAAGTAGGCACGGCTCGAAACACGCAGGCACGCGCGCGTGCGCATGAACACGCGCGCGCCTGCGCATGAACGCGCGCGTGCGCAGGAAGCGGACGCGGCGGGCCAGGACCCGCCGCGTCGCCGCCTGCCGTGCGGTGCGGTGTGCCGTCAGTCGGAGATGAGACCCTCGCGCAGCTGCGCCAGCGTGCGGGTCAGCAGCCGGGAGACGTGCATCTGCGAGATGCCGACCTCCTCGCCGATCTGCGACTGCGTCATGTTGGCGAAGAAGCGCAGCATGATGATCCGCCGCTCGCGGGGCGGCAGTTTGGCCAGCAGCGGCTTCAGCGACTCGCGGTACTCCACGCCCTCCAGGGCGGTGTCCTCGTAGCCCAGGCGGTCCGCGAGCGAACCCTCGCCGCCGTCGTCCTCCGGTGCCGGGGAGTCCAGCGAGGAGGCCGTGTAGGCGTTGCCGACCGCCAGGCCGTCGACGACGTCCTCCTCCGACACGCCCAGCACCGCGGCGAGTTCGGCGACCGTCGGGGAGCGGTCCAGCTTCTGGGAGAGCTCGTCGCTCGCCTTCGTCAGGGCCAGCCGCAGCTCCTGGAGCCGGCGCGGCACGCGCACCGACCACGAGGTGTCGCGGAAGAACCGCTTGATCTCGCCGACGACGGTCGGCATCGCGAACGTCGGGAACTCCACGCCGCGTTCGCAGTCGAAGCGGTCGATCGCCTTGATCAGGCCGATGGTTCCGACCTGGACGATGTCCTCCATCGGCTCGTTGCGCGAGCGGAAGCGGGCCGCCGCGTAGCGCACCAGCGGGAGGTTGAGCTCGATCAGGGTGTCCCGGACGTAGGCACGTTCGGGGCTGTCCTCACCGAGTGCGGCGAGCCGCAGGAACAGGGATCGGGACAGGGTGCGGGTGT
Organism: Streptomyces sp. NPDC037054; assembly: GCF_055606745.1. NCBI lineage: Bacteria > Bacillati > Actinomycetota > Actinomycetes > Kitasatosporales > Streptomycetaceae > Streptomyces > Streptomyces sp. NPDC037054. The sequence goes on from NZ_JBVJSJ010000008.1 coordinate 289,071, forward strand.
CGATGGCTTCCGGGGCCGGGATGGCCGGTGCCGGCGCGGCCTCGAGGGGCGGTACGTCATCGATGGGGCCGAGTGCGTCGAGCGCATGCGGCGCTGAGTCGCTCTCCGCGAGCGTGAGCACCTTCGAGCTGCCCTGTTCTGCGGACATGCCACCCCCTTTGGGTCGCGGGACGGTCGTGGCGGACGCTCCCAGTGAGGAACGCAGCCTTCACCTGAATACCGGAGCCGGAGCCCCGGCAAACGCGCTTCCCGCAGAATGTCACATGTCGGCAACGCGCTGTAGTGACATGTCGACATCTGAGACGCGAAACGGCCCTGGAAACAAGGGGTCTGACGGCCTTTCGGCCCGGAAACCGCGCGAACGGCCGGGGTGGTCGATTCGCTCTCCCCAGTGATACCCCGTTCGTGCTTTCGGTTATGCCTCGATGCGGTTCGCGGACCGGAGCCGCTGGAAGCTGCGGGCGAGCAGCCGGGACACGTGCATCTGGGAGACGCCGAGTTCGGCGCTGATCTGGGACTGCGTGAGGTTGCTGTAGTAGCGCAGCAGCAGGATGCGCTGTTCCCGTTCGGGGAGTTGGACCAGCAGGTGCCGCACGAGGTCGCGGTGCTCGACGCCGTCCAGCGCCGGGTCCTCGTAACCGAGCCGGTCGAGCAGCCCCGGCATCCCGTCGCCCTCCTGCGCGGCCTCCAGCGAGGTCGCGTGGTACGACCGTCCCGCCTCGATGCAGGACAGCACCTCCTCCTCGGAGATGCGCAGCCGCTCGGCGATCTCGCCGGTCGTCGGGGAGCGCCCGAGCGCCGTCGTCAGGTCCTCGGTGGCGCTGGTGACCTGCACCCACAACTCGTGCAGCCGGCGCGGTACGTGCACGGTCCGGACGTTGTCGCGGAAGTACCGCTTGATCTCGCCGATCACGGTCGGCATCGCGAACGTCGGGAACTGCACGCCCCGGTCCGGGTCGAAGCGGTCGATGGCGTTGATCAGCCCGATGGTGCCGACCTGGACGACGTCCTCCATCGGCTCGTTGCGGGAGCGGAACCGCGCGGCGGCGTAGCGCACGAGCGGGAGGTTGGCCTCGATGAGCGCCGCGCGTACGCGGTTGTGCTCCGGCGTACCCGGTTCGAGCCCTTTGAGTTCCCCGAAGAGCACCTGTGTCAGCGCCCGGGTGTCCGCGCCGCGGCGCTTCTCCGGCGCCGGGGCCCGGGCCGGAGCCGGGGCCCGCACCGGAGTCTCGTCCTGGGGCGGCGCAGTACTGGCCGACACGGTCAACGCCACCTCTTCATCGGTCAACTCAGGTCAACTCATCCGTCAAAAGCGGTCATAGCATCACAAGACATGTGCACTGTGTGCAAGCACCGCATAACACCGTGTTGAGTGACAAGTTGGGTATAACGTGCAGAAATGGCGAAAGCCCCCCGCTGGAACGGCGGAGGGCTTCGGCGGACGGAAGGGGTCAGAACTCGTAGTCGGCGATCACCCACGTGGCGAACTCCCGCCACAGTCCGACGCCGGCCTGGTGCTCCGGGTGTTCGACGTAGCGGCGCAGCGCGGCCTCGTCGTCGAACGCGGAGTTGATCGCATAGTCGTACGCGATGGGCCGGTCGGTGATGTTCCAGGCGCACTCCCAGAAGCGGATCTCCGGGATCTTGCCCGCGAGCGACTCGAAGGCCTCGACGCCCTTGACGACGCGCGGGTCGTCGCGCTCGACGCCCTCGTTGAGCCTGAAGAGGACCAAGTGCCGGATCATGAGCCCGATTCTCCTCCGTTGGCGACCCACGTCATGAAGTCGCCGATGGCCTGCGCGGCGTCCGAGATGCCCTGGAAGCCTATCTGGACGTAGTCGGCCGCCTTCGCCGGATCCGTGATGATCACGTAGAGGATGAAGACCACGAGTACATAGATGGCGATCTTCTTCGCGTTCACCGCCACCGCGGCCTCCCCTGCTCCCCTGTGTCCGCTGCCTGTCGTCCCCGCTGTCGCGCCCGCGCGGGCGCCCGTTGCCGGCGGCGAGTGTAACCGCCGGACCGCTGCGGAGATCAACAGCAGGAAGGGCCCCGCCTTGCGACGGGGCCCTTCTTCAGCGGTAGCGGAGGGATTTGAACCCTCGGTGACTTGCGCCACACTCGCTTTCGAGGCGAGCTCCTTCGGCCGCTCGGACACGCTACCGAGGGAGACCCTACCCCAAGGTGGGCCGTGGTTTGAAATCAGATTCCCGCATTCCCCGGGCGCACGGGAGGATCAGCGGGCGCGGAAGAAGTCGGTCAGGAGCCGGGCGCACTCCTCGGCGAGCACACCCTCGATCACCTCGGGTCGATGGTTGAGCCGTCGGTCCCGTACGACGTCCCACAGGGAGCCGGTCGCGCCCGCCTTCTCGTCGCGGGCGCCGTAGACGACGCGGTCCACGCGGGACTGCACCAGCGCGCCCGCGCACATCGTGCAGGGCTCCAGGGTGACGACCAGCGTGCAGCCGGTGAGCCGCCACTCGCCGATCTCGGCGGCGGCCCGCCGCAGCGCGAGGACCTCGGCGTGCGCGGTCGGATCGCCGGTCGCCTCGCGTTCGTTGTGCCCGGCGGCGAGGACGGTGGTGCCGTCCCCGGCCAGCACGACGGCGCCGACGGGGACGTCGCCGCCCCGGCCGGCCTGCCGGGCCTCGTCCAGGGCGAGCCGCATCGCGGGCCGCCAGCGGTCCCGGACCGGGTCCGGGAGCGGGCCGGGGTCCGGGATCGGTGCCGTGGTGTCGTTCCCGGTCAGCGGACGGTCTCCAGCACCTCCGAGGCGCCCAGGGCCTCGGCGATCTCGTTGACCGCGTCCTCGGTCATCGAGCGCAGTTCCTTCTCGGTGACGCCCAGGTCCTCCAGGACCTGCGCGTCGCCGACCGGGCCGTGCGGCACGGCGTCGGCGGAACCGGTGCCGGTGGCACCGTCGCCGTCGGCCCCGTCGTCGTCCGGTTCACCGTCCTCCGTGCCGTCGAGGTCCAGGGCGTCCAGGTCGGGGGCGTCCTCGCCGGGTTCCCGGCCGAGCAGTTCGTCGGTGAGCAGGATCTCGCCGTAGCTGCTGCGGGCAGCGGCGGCGGCGTCCGACACGTAGATCCGCGGGTCCTCCTCGCCGTCCACGCGGACGACGCCGAACCACCCGCCCTCCTGCTCGATCAGCACGAGCACCGTGTCCTCGTCGGGAGAGGCTTCCCGGGCCAGGTCGGCCAGATCCGACAGGGTTTCCACATCGTCGAGCTCTGTGTCGCTCGCTTCCCACCCGTCTTCGGTGCGCGCGAGCAGTGCGGCGAAGTACACCGTGACTCTCCCACTGGTCATAGACGTGCCGGTTGGGGGTCCCCCCGGCGGAGGTCGCGGGCGGGGAGTGCGTACTGCTGCTCCGAGCCCCACCCACTCGGAATCGTGGCAGAAACAAGGCGCCCAGGGGACGTCTTCGGCTCCCTGTGTCCGGCGGTTTCGATCGCAGGTCACCGATCGCGTCGTCCTGCGCCCGCCGGCGCCCAAGTTGCCGCCACCTGCGGATCGTACGCGGCCGGTGCCCCGGTCACGCGCGACCACTCACCGGAACGTCGGCGCGGCATCCGATCTTCCCGCGCGTGGACCCGCTCCCACGCTTTCCGTCACCGCGACGGCGGCCATGTGGCACAGCGGCGTTACCAGCGGAACGTGCGCATGCGCATCGCGTGCCGGAGGCGGGCCGCCTTGGCGCGGCGGGGCTGTACGCGGTCGCGCAGTTCGCGGGCCTCGGCGAGTTCGCGCAGGAAACGGGCCCGGCGCTGCCGGCGCTCGGCGTCCGTCTCCGGGCCGGTCCGCGCGAGCGGCGGAATCGGAGCGCCCGTCGGCGCGTCCCGCCCGGGGCGTTCGGCTATCGGCGGATCCTGATCGGCTCCGCGGTCAGGCAGGTCAGGCATCGGCACACCACCCGCGTCCGTCCCTCCCACTTTCCCCCGGACGGGCGGTTTGACGCCAGCGCGTAGCAGTCGGCGGGCGCGGTTACTGTTAGGGGCATGCGTCTCCACGTCGTCGACCACCCCCTGGTCGCCCACAAGCTCACCACGCTGCGCGACCAGCGCACCGACTCCGCGACCTTCCGCCGGCTCGCCGACGAACTGGTCACCCTGCTGGCCTACGAGGCCACGCGGGACGTGCGCACCGAAGCGGTCGACATCAAGACCCCGGTCGCCACGACCACCGGCGTCAAGCTGTCCCACCCGCGCCCGCTGGTGGTGCCGATCCTGCGGGCCGGGCTCGGCATGCTGGACGGCATGGTCCGGCTGCTGCCGACGGCCGAGGTCGGCTTCCTCGGCATGATCCGCAACGAGGAGACGCTCCAGGCGTCCACGTACGCCACGCGCATGCCGGAGGACCTCTCGGGGCGTCAGGTGTACGTCCTCGACCCGATGCTGGCCACCGGCGGCACGCTGGTCGCGGCGATCCAGGAGCTCATCCGGCGCGGCGCCGACGACGTGACCGCCGTGGTGCTGCTGGCCGCGCCCGAGGGCGTCGAGGTCATGGAGCGCGACCTGGCGGGCACCCCGGTGACCGTCGTGACGGCGTCCGTCGACGAGCGGCTGAACGAGCACGGGTACATCGTGCCGGGGCTGGGCGACGCGGGGGACCGGATGTACGGGGCGGCGGAGTAGCCGGGGCGTACGTGCCGGAGGTGACGGTGGCGGGGCCGCGAGGGCGGCCCCGCCGTCGTTTCCGGGCCCGGCCGCCCCTGTTCCCGCTCAGGTGTCGAGTTCCGTTCCGGGTCGGGGGTTCCGTTCCGGGCCGGGAGCCGCTCGGCCCTGGCGTCCGTTCCGGCTCAGCAGTTCTTCTTCGACGCCGTCGGCGTCGGCGCGGGGGCCGTCAGCTTCGTCAGGGCCTTCGCGGCGTCCGCCTTCGGCGTCAGCGTCTTGAAGGCGTCGCCGATGATCAGGTCCACCTCGGCGCCCTTGCGGGCGGCGTCGGTGCGGCGCTCGGCGGTGGTGAGCTGCGTGCCGAGCACCGGCAGGGACGTCCTGAGTGCCGCGGTGGGGCCGAGCAGGACGCCGGTGCCCTTGACCTTCTTGTCGTACTCCTTGGACGCGTTGCCCACCTCGCCGATGCGGAAGCCGCGCTTCTTCAGTTCGTCGGCGGTCTTCTTGGCGAGGCCGGAGCGGGTCGTGGCGTTGAGGACGTTCACCTTGATCTTCCCGGGCGCGGGAAGCGCGGCCGGGGCGCTCGCGCTCGGCGACGCGCTCGCCCTGGGGGAGCAGTCCTCGGCGGAGCCGGCCGCGGAGGCCTTGTCCCCGCCGGTGAAGACGTCGATGAGCTGCAGTGTGCCCCAGCCGATCAGGCCGAGGGCCGCGACGCAGGCGACGGCGACGACCGCCAGCCTGCCGCCCCGGCGTCGGCGCATCCGCGGGTACTTGTCCCCCGTGATCCGGTACTGGCCGCCCATGCCAGGGGGAGTCAGCATGCTCATGAGCGCAGCGTAGTGCGATCGGGCGGCAATGCCTACTAGATGATCATTCGACGCCGCACAGTCCAACCCGAAAGGCTCAAGACCGACGGTCCTCGCGCTCCGGTGAGCGTCAGTCGAGCTCCAGGACGCGGGCGTGCAGGACCTGGCGCTGCTGGAGGGCCGCGCGGACGGCGCGGTGCAGGCCGTCCTCCAGGTAGAGGTCGCCCTGCCACTTCACGACGTGCGCGAAGAGGTCGCCGTAGAAGGTGGAGTCCTCGGCGAGGAGGGTTTCCAGGTCGAGCTGCTGCTTGGTCGTCACGAGTTGATCGAGGCGGACCGGGCGCGGCGCGACGTCCGCCCACTGCCGGGTGCTTTCCCGGCCGTGGTCGGGGTACGGCCGGCCGTTTCCGATGCGCTTGAAGATCACACGGAAAGCCTACCGGTCTAGACGTTCCGGGCGCAGCCATGGCGACCGAGTGCGACGCCGAAAAAGCGTCCGCAAGTGGGGGTGAACGGGGTTAAACGGGACCAGGAGTCCGATAGGTGGCCGTCGTGAGCCAAGTGAGCGCGGGCGGGCCCGGCGCGGGATGATCGACGCATGGACGTCACCCTTCACCTCGCCCAGGATCCCGAGGCCGACGAACTCCTCGGGCGCAGTCCGCTCGCCGCGCTGGTCGGCATGCTGCTGGACCAGCAGGTGCCGATGGAGTGGGCGTTCAAGGGACCGGCGACGATCGCGCGGCGGCTCGGTGCCGACGACCTGGACGCGCACGAGATCGCGGCGAAGGAGCCGGAGGCCTTCGCCGCGCTGCTCTCGGACAAACCGGCCGTGCACCGCTATCCCGGGTCGATGGCCAAGCGGATCCAACAGCTGTGCCAGTACCTCGTGGAGCACTACGACGGTGACGCCGAGGCCGTCTGGCGGGGCGTGGACAGCGGGGCGGAGCTGCTGAAGCGGCTGGAGGCGCTGCCCGGGTTCGGGAAGCAGAAGGCGCAGATCTTCCTCGCGCTGCTGGGCAAGCAGCTCGGCGTGCGGCCGTCCGGGTGGCGGGAGGCCGCGGGGGCGTACGGCGAGCCGAAGGCGTACCGGTCCGTCGCCGACATCACGGGGCCGGAGTCGCTGGCGAAGGTGCGGGCGCACAAGCAGGAGCTGAAGGCGGCGGCGAAGGCGAAGGCCTCCGGCACGTAGGCGGGGGACGCCGGGGTCAGGTCGCGCGCCAGTAGCCCAGCGCGTGCACCCGCTGCTTGGGCAGCCGCAGTTCCTTGCGCACGTACGCCGCGAGGGCCCGCGTCGTCGCCGTGTCGCAGGCGATCCACACGTACGGGTCCGAGGCGCCCTTCAGCAGGTCCGGCAGCGCCGCCTTCACCTCGGCGACGAGACGCGCCCCCGCCTCCCGGCGCGGCACCCGCCGTACGTCGTGGAGCGCGGGGTGGGCGTGCAGCGGCAGTCCGTCCGTGTCGCCCTCGAACCAGATCGTCGCCGGGATGCCGGGCAGGGCGTCCAGCAGGGAGTTGATCGCCGGCAGGGACGCCGGGTCGCCGACCGCGACGAGGTGGGACGGCTCGGGATCGGGGCGTTCGAAACCGGTGCCCTGGACGGTCGCCTCGACGGTGTCGCCGGGCCGTGCCGCCCGCGCCCAGTCGCTGGCGCGGCCCTCGTGCAGGGCGAACTCCAGGCCGAAGGTGCCCGCCGCCGGGTCGGGTTCGACCAGCGTGTACGCCCGCTGGTGCGGTTTGCCCGCGTTGTCGAACCACAGCCGGACCCACATCGTCGGGTGGATGCCGGTGGCCGCGAGCATGCCGCCGTCGGTGAAGCGCAGCCGCCGGTAGTCGCCGGTGACGTCCTCGGCGCCGGTCACGGTGAACGTGAAGTCCTTCGCGCGCATCAGTTTGAGGACCGCGCCCTCCCAGCCCCGCCCCTGCGCCATGTGCCCTTCACCCTTCGCGTACGATTCCGCCACGACTTGCTTAGGCAAGGCTAACCTAAAGACAAGAAGGGGCACAGGGTGGCCGCCGAGATCTACCGCGATTCCTGGGGAATCCCGCACGTCCGCGCGGGCGGCGTCGGCGAACTCGCCCGTGCCCAGGGCCGCGTGACCGCCCGCGACCGGGCCTGGCAACTGGAGGTGGAGCGGCACCGGGCGCGGGGCACCTCGGCGTCGTTCCTCGGCCCCGAGGCGCTGCCCTGGGACCGGTTCGCGCGCCGCGCCCGGCTGGACGACACCGCCCGCCGCTGCTTCGCCGCCCTGGAACGCGACGACCCCGGGACGGCCGACTGGATCCGCGCCTACGTCGACGGCGTCAACGACGGACTGGAGGAGGGCGCCTCCGAGGAGTTCACGCGGGCCGGGCTCGCGCCCGGGCGCTGGGAGCCCTGGACGCCGCTCGGCGTGTGGATCGCCACGCACATCCTGTTCGCCGGGTTCCCGGCCAAGCTCTGGCGCGAGCAGGTGACGCGGCTGCTCGGACCGGACGCCGTCGGCCTGTTCGCCGCCGACGGGCCCGGCACCTCCGGCAGCAACGGCTGGCTCGTCACCGGCGACCGCACCACGACCGGGCACGCCGTCATCGCCGGCGACCCGCACCGCTTCATCGAGGACCCCGGCGTCTACCAGCAAATACGGCTGTCCTGCCCGGAGTTCGACGTCGTCGGCCTCGCCGTGCCCGGCGTCCCCGGCATCGCCCACTTCGGCCACACCGGCACGGTCGCCTGGGCCATCACCAACGCCATGGCCGACTACCAGGACCTCTACCGCGAGCGGCTGCGGCGCACCGGCGCCGGAGTCGAGGCGCTCGGCCCCGACGGCCGGTGGCGGCGCGCCGCCCGGCACACCGAGACGATCGAGGTCGCGGGCGGGGAGCCGGTCGCGATCGAGGTGCTGGAGACCGAACGGGGACCGGTGATCATCGGAGGCCCGGAGGGCCTGCCGGACCTCACCGACCCGCTGCCCGGCGACGACGCCACCACCGGCATCCCTCTCGCCGTCAGCCTCCGCTACCCGCCCCGCGTCACCGCCGACCTCGGCTTCGGCGCACTGCTGCCGCTGCTGCGGGCCCGCCGCGTCGCCGACGTGGACCGGGCCGTCGAGCGGTGGGCGGAACCCGTGAACGTCATCCAGGCCGCCGACACCGAGGGCGGCGTACTGCACCGCGTCGCCGGCCGGGTGCCCGTGCGCCCCGAGGCCAACCGCACCCGGCTCGTGCCCGCCTGGGAGCCCGGGTACGCGTGGCAGGGCTGGCACGACATGCCGCGCGCCGGGCTGACCGACGGCGTCGCCGTGATGGCGAACCAGCGCGGGCCCGCCGCCCCGCTCGGCGTCGAGTTCGCCCCGCCGCACCGCGCCGACCGCATCACCGCCCTGCTCGCGGAGCGCGAGCGCTGGTCGGCCGCCGACATGCCGGCGATCCACACCGACACCCGTCTCGCCTCCGCGGCACCCCTGTTGGACCTGATCGCCGCCCTGCCCGCGGACGACCTGACGGCCGGGGCCGCCGCCCTGCGGGACCGGCTCCTGGACTGGGACCGACGGATGGACGCGGACAGCGCCGACGCGGCCCGCTTCGCCGCCGTGCGCGGCGCGGTCGTACGGCGCCTCGCGGCGCAGCCCGCCTTCGCGGCGCTCGCCTCCCCACCGCCGTACCCGGAGGTCTTCCGGCCCTGGCTCGCCCTGCTCCCGAGGATCGGCTACGCGCTCGAACACCTGCTGCGCGCCGAGGAGTTGTACGGCATCGACCGTCCGGCGCTCGTGCGCGCGGCCCTGGAGGAGGCCGCGGCGTCCGGCACCGCGCCCGGCGTCTGGGGGGACACCCACCGCCTCGCGCCCTGGCGGGCGCTCGCGCCGCGGGTGCCGTACGACGAACCCGGACTCTCCGGCGACCACGACTGCGTGCTGTGCACCTCCGCCGTGCCCGGCCTCACCGACCTCGCCGCGCGCGGGCCGGCCGCCCGCTACGTGTGGGACCTGGCGCGCCGCGCGGACAGCCTGTGGGTGGTGCCGTTCGGCGCCTCGGGCGTGCCCGGCTCGCCCCATCACCGTGACCAGCTCCCCCTGTGGCTCCAGGGGGACCTCGCCCCCGTCGTCACCGACTGGGACCTGCTCGAGAAGGAGACCGATGTCTGACCCGTACGCCTCCCGCACCGCCGTCCACGAGCAGGCCCTCGACGGATTCGGCACCGTACGCGTCCTGCCGCTGGACGCCCGGGCCGACGCCGGGGTGCTGCACACCTGGGTCAGCGAGGAACGCGCCTCCTTCTGGGGCATGAACGGCCTCACCGTCGGCCAAGTCGCCGAGATCTACGCCCACATGGCCACCCTCGACACCCATCACGCCTTCCTGCTCGTCAAGGACGGCCGGCCCGTCGCGCTGCTCCAGACCTACGAGCCGGACGCGGACCGGGTCGGCGAGTGCTACGACGTCGAGCCCGGCGACATCGGCGTCCACCTGCTGCTGGCGCCCGCCGGTCCGGACGGCGAGCGGCCCGGCTGGACGTCGGCGCTCGCCCGCGTCGTCACGGCCTACGTGCTGGGGACCCTGGACCGGCGGCGGATCGTCGTCGACCCGGACGTCCGCAACGAGAAGGCGGTCGCCCGCTTCCTGCGCCAGGGCTTCGCGGCCGGCCCGGTCGTCGTCCTGCCGGAGGTCGACCTGCCCGACGTGTACCTGCCGGAGAAGAAGGCACAACTCGCCTTCCTCACCCGGGAGGTAGCCTTCGCCGGGTGACCCCCGACGACCTCGTCGCCCAGTACGGACTGGAACCGATCCCGCGCGAAGGCGGCCTGTTCCGGCGCACCTGGGCCGGACGCGAGCGGCCCGACGGCAGACCCGAGGGGTCGGCCATCGTCGTCCTGCTGACGGCGGACGACCACTCGGCCCTGCACCGCCTGACCACCGACGAGACCTGGCACTTCTACCTCGGCGACCCGCTGGAGCTGCTCCTGCTCGCCCCCGACGGCTCGTCCCGGACGGTGGTGCTCGGCCCCGACCTGCCCTCCGGGCAGCACGTCCAGTTCACCGTCCCGGCCGGCACCTGGATGGGCGGGCAGGTCGCCGACGGCGGCGACTGGGCGTTCCTCGGCTGCACGATGGCGCCCGGATTCGTCTACGAGGACTACGAACACGGCGACCTGGCCGACCTCACGGCGCGTTACCCGGCCGAGGCCGCCCGGATCGCGCGACTGTGCCGCCCATGAACACCACGGGACTGCTCGACGGACAGGTCGCCCTCGTGACGGGCGCGAGCGGCGGCATCGGCCGGGGCATCGCCCTGCGGTTCGCCGAGGAGGGCGCGGCCGTCGCCGTGCACTGCCGCACGGCACCGGCGGCGGCCCGCGAAGTGGCCGACCGCATCCGGGAGTCGGGCGGGCGGGCCGTCGTCCTGCGCGCCGACCTCACCGACGAGGACGCCTGCCGCCGCCTCGTCCACGACGCCGCCGACTGGGGCGACGGCCGGCTGACCGCCCTCGTCAACAACGCGGGCGTCCAGCCCGTCCGCGACCTGCCCGGCATGACGGCGGCCGAGTGGCGCGCGGTCGTCGACACCAACCTCACCTCCGTCTTCGCCTGCACCCAGGCCGCCGCCGGCCTCATGCGCGCTCAGGACGGCGGCGGCACGGTCACCCACATCGCGTCCGTCGAGGCCCACGCCCCGGCCCCGGGCCACGCCCACTACGGCGCCGCGAAGGCCGCGGTCGTCATGCACGCCCGCGCGGCCGCCCTGGAGTACGGCCCGCACGGCATCCGCGTCAACACCGTCTCCCCCGGCCTCATCGACCGGGACGGCCTGGAGCAGAGCTGGCCGGACGGCGTACGCCGCTGGCGTCGCGCGGCCCCCACCGGCCGCCTCGGCCGCCCGGAGGACGTCGCGGACGCATGCGTGTTCCTCGCCTCGCGGCTGGCGTCGTGGGTGACGGGGCACGACCTGGTGGTGGACGGGGGAGTGTCGGCGGGGCCGGGGTGGTAGGGGGTAGCACCGGCCGATGAGCGAAAGTGTCCTCGCGTCCGTACATCTGCGTGACACGGCAGTCGCGGGGACGGAGTCGGGGACGTGGACATGGGGCGTGACCGCGCGCGGAGCCTGCGCAGCCTCCTGCTCCTGGGGTCCGCCCTGGTCCTCCTGCTGCTGGGCACCGCGGCCCCCGCCTCCGCGCACGCCGCGCCGCGCGCCACGCACCCCGAGGACGGGACCGTCCTCAAGGCGGCGCCGCGCCACCTCACCCTGGCGTTCACCGAATCCGTGGGCCTCCTGGACGACTCGTTCCGCGTCTACGGCCCCGACCGGAGCCGGGTCGACACGGGCGAGCCGGGCCACGCCGACGGCCGTCCGGACACGGCGCGGGCGACGCTGCCGGGCGGGCTCGGCAAGGGCACCTACACCGTGGCCTGGCGAGTCGTCTCGGCGGACGGTCACCCCGTGTCGGGGGCGTTCACGTTCTCCGTGGGCGCGCCCTCGCCGACGCCGCCGGCGCCGCTCGCCTCCGCCGAGGATCCGCTGACCGCCGGTCTGCACGCCGCGTCCCGCTACCTCGCGTACCTGGCCGCCGCGCTGCTCATCGGCACGGCGGCGTTCGCGGCCCTGTGCCGCCCACCGGACCTCGCCCCGCTGCGCGCACCGCTGCTGACCGGCTGGTGGACCCTGCTCGCGACGACCGTCCTCCTGCTCCTGCTGCGCGCCCCGTACGAGTCCGGAGCCGGCCCGTCCGCCGCCCTGGACCCGACGGCCCTCTCCCGCACCCTGACGAGCCGCCCCGGCCTGGCCCTCCTCGCGAGGCTGGCCCTGCTCGCGCTGTGCGGCGCCCTGTACGTACGGCTGTCCCGGAGCCGCGACCGGGACAGCCGTACTCCGGCCGTCGTCGCGGCGGGCACGGCGCCGGTGGTCGCGTCGGCGACGACATGGGCGGTCGCGCTGGCGCTGACGTGGGCGGCGGCCGAGCACGCCTCCGCCGGGATCCAGGTTCCGCTCGCGATGACGTCCGCCGTGCTGCACCTGCTGGCCATGGCCGTATGGCTGGGCGGTCTCGCGGCGCTGCTGACCACCCTGTACCGCTCGCCGACCCCGCTCCCGGCGGCCACGGTGACCCGCTTCTCCCGCATCGCCCTCACGGCGGTGACGGTCCTGGTCGTGACCGGCGTCTACCAGTCCTGGCGCGGCCTCGGCTCCTGGCCGGCGTTCACGCAGACGTCGTACGGCCGCCTGCTGCTCGGCAAGCTGACGCTGGTGGCGGTGCTGCTCGCGGGGGCGGCCCTCTCCCGCCGGTGGACGGCGCGGCTGGGGGCGGTGAGCACGCGGGTGGCGGTACGGGAGCGGGAGCCGGCGATGGCCGGGCGTTCCTCGCCCTCGTCCTCACCCCCGCCCGCGCGAACCACGCGGGCGACCCCAGCCGCTTGCGAAGACTCCCGTCACCGCCGAGGACTGCGCCGCTCGGTCCTGACGGAGGCGGCGGTCGGCGTGCTCGTCCTGCTGCTGACGGCGGCGCTGACGGGCACGCTGCCCGGCCGGGCGGCGGCGGAGGCGTCGTCCGAGGCCGGCCCGGCCGGAGGGCTCCCCCCGGCATCGGTGACGACCATCCCGTTCGACGTCGGCACGCCGGGCGGGCGGGGCACCGTACAGATCACCCTCGACCCGGGCCGGGTGGGCGAGAACCGCGTGGAGGCCGTGGTGCTGGCCCGCGACGGCGGCCCCGCCACGGTCCCCGAGGTCCGCCTCACCTTCACCCACGAGTCCCGCGGCATCGGCCCCCTCGACGCGGGCCTCACCGACCGCGGCGGCTACTGGGGCACGAACGCCCTCACCCTGCCGCTCCCCGGCGCCTGGAAGCTGAAGGCGACGGTCCGGGTCTCGGAACTGGACCAGGTGACGGTGTCGAGGACGATCCGCGTCGCGGAGCAGCCGGCCGGCGCCGCGGCCGGAGCGGGCTGAGGCGGGCCCGGCGAGGGCGGGGTACCTCATCGCTTCACGCGGCTGCGCACGGCGAGGACCGCGAGCCCGAGCAGGGCCGGTTCCACGAGGCGGGCCGTCATCTCGACGTACGTCCCGGTGGTGGTCAGGTCCTGTCCGGAGGCGCGGAAGAGCACCGAATTGGCCACCACCTTCAGGGACTTCTCGAAGCGCGCGGTCGACACCCGCCGCGCGTACGGTCCTTCCGGGTTGACGGGGTCCGGCTTCCTGGTCGTCAGCGTCACCCGGTGGCCGTCCGTGGTCCCGGCGGTGACCGGGTCCGGGTCGGCCCGCGGCAGCCCCCAGAGCATCATCGCGAACACGGTGGCCGCCATCGCCAGGAGGAGCCAGGCCAGGGCACGCACGGCGCGCAGGCCGTATCCGGAGAGCGCCCAGTACAGCCCCAGCAGCGTCCGCTCACCGCGGGGCGCCGTGGTGTCGTGGCGGCGCATCTCCATCTCGCCGTAGTAGAAGTCGGCGGCGCCCGGCTCGTTGCGGCCGTCCTCCAGCGCCTTGCGGAGCTGCCGGTAGACCGGCGCGAGCACGGCGGGTTCGTGCGTCTCGACGCCCGGCGGAGCGGGTGTCCAGCCGACGCCGTACCGGGTCGCCCGCCAGTGGTGCTCCTCGGCGAGGGTCCGGCGGCGCGTCCAGCGCAGCCCGGCGGGTGGTCGCGACAGGACGCAGCGGCCTTCGAGCCGCAACTGGTCCAGGTGGACGCTCTCCACGAAGAGACAGCCGGTCAGGTCGACGTCGGCCAGCACCAGGTGCGCCGCGTCCACGCCCTTGACCGAGGTGACGCGCACCCGGGCGTCGGTGAGCCCCGGTTCGTCGATGTCCTCGCCCTCCGGCGAGACGAACCGGCGGGGCCGGCCGACGACCGTCACCGGGAACTCGACCACGGCGTCGGTCAGATCCACCTCCGCGTGCCGCAGCCGCAGCGCGGCTTTCGACGCCCACCGGGTCCGCCGGCAGCGCACCTCCCGCGCGGCGGCCTCCAGCGTCACCGCCGCCTCGAACACCGCGTCGGAGAAGTCCACCCTCCCCGGGCAGATCAGCGGGCCGATCCGGGCGGTGCGCCTGAAGACCGTCCGCCGGAACGCCACACCGGCCTCCAGCCCGGCCCCCGCGAACGACAGGTCACCGCCGATCGCGGCCCCGTCGAACGTGGCTTCCGCCGCGAAGTGAGCCTCCTCGAACGGCATGTCCCCGCCGACGTCCGCCTCGTCGAAGCAGGCTCTGCCCCGGTGGAAACGCGTGCCGTCGAAACAGGCGCGACCGGCGATCCGGACCTTCGCGAAGTCGGCACCGTCCTCGAAGACCGCGCCGTCGAAGGAGGCCTCCCCGTCGAGGACCGCCCCGGCGAAGGAGGCGACGCCGCACACCCGGACACCCGAGAAGTAGGCGTCCCCGCACGTCATGCCCTTGAACATCGCGCTACGGCCGACCTCGCCGACACAGAACCGCAGCGCGCCCTTGATCCGCGTCTCGTAGAACCAGGCATCGCCGCCCACGTCGGTGTCGTCGAGCCACACGTCCGCGGCGACCCGCGCCCCACCGAGGCGGATGTCTCCCGCGACCCGCACGTCACGGACGTACAGGCCCCCGTCGAACACGGCCGACGTGAAGGAGCAGAAGCCGCCGAAGTCGATCCCCTCCAGCTCGGCGTCACCGGTGAACCGCACCTCGTCGAACGACGCCTCACCCACCCGCGCCCGCCCGCTCCCCGGATCCCTGAGCGCCGCGACAAGCTCGTCGAGGAGCCTCTGGGTGAAGGGCGTGCCCCGGTGGTCGAGGTCGGCGCCGGGGGACAGCGAGGCCAGGTGAGCGGTCCGTTCGGCGCTGTCGAGGTGGGCCAGGCAGGCCGTGTACGAGCCCACTCTGCGGCCCTGGCAGGGCTCTCCGGCGTCGAGGTGCCCGCACTGCGGCCACGCGGGCGCGTTCATTCCGTTCATCCCGGCTCTCGTCTCATGCCGCCACGGCCGTTCATGTCGCCGCGACGGTTCATGCCGCCACGGCCGTTCATGTCGCCGCGACCGTTCATACCGCCATGACCGTCACGTCCCGCCGGTCACGGCCCCTCGGCCGGTCGACCAGCGCCTCGACCACCCAGCGTCCGGGCGTCGCCTCCAGTTCCGCGCGATAGCGGTCGGGCCCGAACTGCCGGAAGACGACGGGCAGTCTGCCGGGACGGCCCGAACGCCACATGAACGTCCGCAGATTGCGCCGCGGCAGGTCGTGCCCCAGCAACTCGATCACGAACGGACGGCCGGCGGCGACCGGGTCCCGGGGGAGGTGCAGCGCGATGCCCTCCTCACCGGCGAGCGCGCCACCGGGCGGGCGGCCCGCGCGGATCGCGAGCATCGCGTCCCGCAGCGCGGCACCGCTCGCCAGGTCCGCGTTGCGGAAGCCGGTCCACAGCATGGGGTCCGTACCGGTCCAGTCCGCGACGGCCGACCGGCGGGGCACCGTCCCGTCGCCCGCCCCCGGCAGGCCGCCGGTGATCCGCGACCCGTCGGAGGAGAGCACGAGCGCCTCGGGGCTCGGGAAGCCGACGCTGCCCAGGCAGTGCACGGTGTACGGGAGCGGTCCGGCGCGCCGGTGCTCGTCGCACGCCGAGCGGAACTCCTCCCGGAAGGCCACCGCCTCACGGACGGCGTCGCCCGGCAGCCCGGGGACGGGGTACCGGCTGTCGGTGATCTGCCGCTCGCGGCTCTTTCCCTCGACCCGCACGGCGGGGTAGCCCGGCAGCATCTCGGCGACCGCCGGCAGCGTGAGCGCCCAGTCACGCAGCACCTCGTTCAGCCGGGCGGCCACGTCGGCGCCGGGACCCCCGTCGCCGGGGACGGCATGGCCGGCCAGCAGCCGGGCGGCCTGGACCAGGCCCTGCTGCGGGGTGCCGAGCGTGACCAGGGTCCGGGCGGTCTCCCGGCCGTCCTCGCACTCCAGGTAGTGCCGTCCGATCAGACCGCCCGTCGCATGGCAGACCAGAATGACGCGCGGATCATCGGTCCGGTCCGGGTAGTACGCGTCGACCTGGGCACGCCACCGGTCGAGTTCGCACGCCACCCGCGCCCTCAACTGCCGTGCCACCAGCCGGTGGGACAGGCGCCAGTCGTAGCCGAACGGCACGAACTGCGCGTCGAGCGGGTCGCCGAGCGCGTCACGGAGATCCGGATAGCCCATGCAGGACAGCAGCCCCGGCACCGAGTCCGGGACCCGCAGCAGCCCGTCGGTGTCCAGCCGGAACGGGCCCTCGGGCGGCGCGTCCCCCAGCCCCGGCGGGAGGGCCACCTCGGTGAGCGCCGAGGCCGCCGCGCCACCGATCAGCCGCTCACCGCACAGCGCCCAGACGTCCCGGCCGTCCCGGCACAGCCGGGTGCCGAGGAACCCCGGGACGAAGACCACCAGATCGTGTCGCATTCACTCTCCCCCCGACCCGGCCGTGAGGAACGTGCGCGGCAGCCTGATCAGATCGCACCGGTCCTCCCCCTGCAACGCCATCACCAGACCCTCCGGGTCCATCGCGGTACGGACGGCGTGCACGTCGTATCCCCGCCTGGGGATCCCCGGCCCGTCGAGCCATCGCCGGGACCAGACGTCCCACGCGCGCGACACCGACCCGGGCATGCAGAGCAGCAGCACGGGCCGCTCCACGGGACCGGCGAACACCAGCGACCGCACGTCGGGGAAGTTCCCCGGCAGCCGCTCCGGGGGGTGGGCGCTTCCGTCCCCGGAGCAGTCCTTGACGTACACGCTGCCGTGGTCCGCCCAGGCCAGCACCGGCATCGAGGCGTCGTCCTCGTCGTCGTACAGCTCCCCGAGGGCGAGACAGGAGGGGGCGGCGGGGAGGACGACGCGCTGCTCGACGCCGTGTGCGCCCTCGGTCCAGACCCGCAACTCGTCACTCATGTCACCGGCCATCCAGGACGAACCGTCCCGCAGGACCCTCGTGTCGATCCCGCAGAACCCGCGGTCGGTCCGGATCTCGCGCAGCGCGGTCCCGGCGGACGAGACGTCGGCCGGGACCTCGTGGCGCACCAGCCGCCGCCCGTCGGCCACGCTCAGCCGCAGCGTGCCGGCGTCCGGGGCGCCGACCAGGCTCAGGGCGCGGGCCGGCTGGCCGGCGTCCCCGCCGAGCGGGACGTCCCGGTGGGCGAGGACCGCCAGGCCGTCGTCGAGCCGCCACAGCCGTACGGTCCGGCCGGCCGCGGCGGCCACCGTCCAGCCGTCCGCCGCCCGCACCGCGGCCACCGCCGTCACCGTGCGCCCCTCGTGGGCGAGTTCCGTGGCCGGAAGGGCGGCCGGGTCCCCCTGCTCCGGCCGGGAGACCCGGATCCGGTCGTGCCAGGCACGGCACAGCAGCGGCGGACCCTCCGGTGCGCCGGTCAGGGCGAGGACCGGGCGTTCGTTGCTCGGCCGCCGCTGGATCCCGTAGCCGGCCTCCAGCGCGGGCACCACGTCGACCACGCGGATGGAGGGGCCGTCGGCGACCGCGAGCAGTCCCCGACCGCCCGGTTCGAACGCCATGGCGCCCTCGCGGGGGGCGTCCAGAACGAGTGTGGCCTCGCGTCCGGACCGCCCGACGGACCAGATCCGGACAGACACCTCCTCGTATCCGGCGAGCAGCGGTTCGTCGCCGTACCACCCGAAGGCCAGGCCGCGCGCGTTCGAGGGGTACGTCGCCACCCGTTCCAGGACCGGCGCCGGGCCGGACTCCGCCTCGCACCGCCAGACGTACACGGCGGTCCCGTCGGCCACGGCGAAGAAGCCCTCCCGGAGCGAGACGGCGAACGCCGCGGCGGCCATCGCCGGTGCGGCCAGGACCACGCCGGGGTCGGTCCGGCAGGCGTGCAGACCGTCGACCCCGTTGAGGGTGCGGGTCACTTCGAACAGCTCCACCCGCTTCGCGCCCGCCGCCAGGACGAACATCCGCGCGCCCAGGGTGAGGGCCGCGAGCTGCCGCACATCGGCCGTACGGACCTCGCTCAGCTGGGTGTCCAGGGGAGTGCCGCTCTTCCAGAACCACAACCACACCCGGTCCCCGTCGGCCGCCAGGGCCACGCTCTCGCCGCTCGTCCCGGCCGCCGCCAGGGCGCGCACACTGCCGCCCCACCGGAACTCCCGACCGGGTGTCCGGGCGCCGGCGTGCCAGAAGTACACGGCCTGATCGTCCCGGGCGACGGTGACCCAGCGGGCCCCCGCGCCCACCTCGCGCACCTCGCCGAGCGGGCGCCCGCGCTCCCCGCCGGCCCGGGGCAGCCGGCGGGTCAGCAGCCGGGCGCCCGACTCCGGGTGCAGGACCTGCAGCTCCCCCAGCCCGGAGGCGGTCAGGGTGTCCGCGTGGGTCAGCCCCGCCGCCCCGGTCCCGGCGCGCCAGCTCAGCGCCCGCGCGCCGCCCGAGGGCGCCGCGCGCCGCCACTCCGGGGGGTCCGGCGGCACATCGGTCCAGTACTCCTGCCAGGGCAGGAAGCCGTCGGTGCGGCGCAGCGTCCGGTACGTCGCGTCGCGGTGACTGACGAAGGCGGTGGCGCTGAACAGGGCCTTGCGCTCCAGCAGGACTGCCGCCGGCAGCGGATGGGAGGCGCGGGGGAACGAGCCCGCGACCCTGCCGTACAGCGCGGCGCCGTCGCAGTCCCGGGCCAGGCCCGCCGCGAGCGGCAGCATGACGTCGGGGTTCGTACGCAGCAGGAAACCCACGTCCTCGAAGAGCTCCCGCAGGGCCTCCGGACCCACCTGGGCGGCGTGGGCGC
Source organism: Streptomyces sp. NPDC037054 (assembly GCF_055606745.1). NCBI lineage: Bacteria > Bacillati > Actinomycetota > Actinomycetes > Kitasatosporales > Streptomycetaceae > Streptomyces > Streptomyces sp. NPDC037054. The sequence goes on from NZ_JBVJSJ010000008.1 coordinate 308,176, forward strand.
CGAGGTATTCGAGGGTGTACTCGTCGGCACGGCTCCAGTCGCCGCCGGCGCGGGCGCGCAGCGCGTCGAGCACCCTGCGGTGCGCCTCCCGGGTGGTCAGTCCGGCGTCGGAGAGGAAGAACTCGCCGTAACTCGGATGGGCCAGCTGGTGGCGGACCCGTCCGGCCGTCTGCCGCGCGCCGTCCTTCTGCGTGGCGACGACGCCGCCGTCGGCGCTCCGGCACACCTGCCGCAGATCCTCCAGTGCGAGCTCCGGCGAGCCGGCCTCGCGCAGCGCGTTGGCGAGCGTCAGCCACACCGCGTCCGGGGTCAGCCCGGGTCCCTGGATCACCGCCAGCGCCCGGAGCACCTCATGGGCGCGCCGCGCGCCCGGCTGCTCGCTCAGGTGGCGGGTCTCCTCCGTGAGGCGGGTGCGCAGGCCCGCACCGCCGTCACGCAGCCACGCCTGCAGCTCGGCCTCGGCGGCGACCGTGGTCCGCCGGGCGAGCCCGGTCGCGACCAGCCGGGCCACCAGGAACGAGCCGTGGCTGCTCGCCGCGACGATCTCGGCCGTCCAGTCGCGGTCCTCGCGCCGCGCGTCACCCCGGTACGGCGACTGCTCGCTGTCCAGGACGGACAGCACCATGCCGGTGATGCTCGCGCGCGCCTCCTCGTCGTCCCCCAGGACCACGGGTTCGACGCTCAGCTCCAGGGCGTCCAGGAGCGACTCCTCCTCCGCGGGCGCGGTGCTGCGCCGGCGCGGCTGGGACCGGGTGCCGACGACCACCCGGACGCCGGGCGTGGCCGCCAGGGGGTTCAGGACGTGCCGGGCGATCGCGTACGCCTGGTCCGGGAGGGCCTCGTCGAGCGCGTCGAAGAGCAGGTTCACCGAGCCCGCCCGGCCGACCAGCTCCTCGAAGGCGTCGGTGAACTTCTCCGACGTCACCGGCTCCTCCGGCAGCTCAGGCGCCCCGTCGACGTCCGCCAGCACCTCCCGCAGGTGCCCGGCCAGCGAATGGGCGGACTGACCGCGGCAGCTCAGCGCCGCGTGCACCGTGCCCGCCCGGGGCAGCGTCGCGGGGTCGAGGTCCCCGCCGAGGGTCTCCCGCCAGCTCGGCAGGGAGGTGTGGGCCAGCCGGCCGAGCAGCGCGGTCTTCCCCGTGCCCGCCAGTCCCGTCACCGCGAGGAGCCCCTTCGGGTGGGTGTCCATCCAGCGCACGATCCGGCTCAGCGCTTCCCGCCGGCCCGCGAAGTGGCGGCTGAGATGGCTGTTCTCCTCGATCCCGAACTGCTCGGCCTCGATCCACGGCTTCCGCCGCGTCAGCACGGCCGGCGTGTACACCGGCCGGTCGGGCTGGTGGTAGTGGGGGTTGTCGAGGAAGTTGTTGGGCAGCGCCCGGACATCCCGGCAGTCCGGCCGCTGCGCCGGGTCGTCGAGTCCGTCGTCCGCCGCCCGCGCGTCCACGGCACGGCAGAGATACGGCAGCGGCAGATACAGGGCGGACGGCTCGAACGGCCGGGCCTGGTCGTCCGCGACGAAGTCCGGCGTCGCCAGCGCCTCCTCCAGCCACGTCACCCAGCGGCCCGCCGCTACCTGCGCGTCCGCCCCCGAGGTGCCGATGACGGCGAAGCCCTTCCGCCGGCTCTCCCGCGCCCGGAGCACCGCGGGGTCCCGCTCCAGCTCCACGGCGTGCCGCACCGCCTCGCCCAGGGAGTTGTAGCTCTGGGAGGAGCAGGCGTCGACGATCAGCAGGGTGTCGGTCTCGTACTCCGGCCGCAGCAGGAAACCCACCAGTTCGAGCAGGGAGACGGCCCGGGCGGGGTCGAACTCGCCCGACTGCCAGGAGTCGGCGCAGGCGAGGAAGTAACCCTCGTCGCCGCGCTGGACGCCGTGTCCCGTCCAGTAGAGGATCTTCCGCTCGGCGCCGGCGGCCACGAACTCCTCCAGCCCGGCCCACAGGTGCTCGCGGGTCGCCCCGCTCCGGTCGGCCCGGAAGGTCTCCCCGAACCCCAGCTTCTCCCGCGCGGTCCCGGCGAACCGCTCACGGACGTCGTCCAGTTGCGGGCGGCGCAGCCTCTGCCGCTCCTCCGCCTCCGGATGGAGGTACTCCGGTACGGCGACGGTGCCCACCAGAGAAGAGGTTCGCCGCTCGGCTTTCAGTAACGCCAGCCGGTCACCCGCGTCGCTTCGTACCATGAGATCGACCGCACCCCCCTGACAGCGTCCAACACAGCCTGTGTACCAGTGGAGTTGGCAATGCGAGACAGATTCACCGTGGTTGGCCGGGCAACGGGCTGTCATCTCCTGGAGGGGGACGGGACCCGGCCCATCGAAGAGGAGAACGTCCACGTCAAGTACACGCCGAGGCGTGTGCAGTTCCCGGAGGAGATCGCCGCCTGGCGCCGGTCCATCGAGGCGGAGGAGGAACGCAAGGAGGCCGCTGGACTGCCGCACCGGTGGAACAACGCGCGCTTCGCGGTCGAGCGGGTCGTCGTCACCCGTACGCATCTGGCCGAGGTGCCCGTGGTCTCCCTCACCATGCGGGACGCGGACTACTTCGACTTCCTCACCACGTCGCTCAACCTCGACCGGCGGCAGAAGAACGGCCTCACACTGCGCGAGCAGTATCTGGCGGGCGGCGACCCGGCCGACGCGCCCTCCTGGATGAACTGCAGCTTCGGCGTCAACGTGGCGCTGGAGACCGGCAAGGACGGCAAGATGCTCTTCTCCCGGCGCAGCGCCCAGGTCGCCGGGCCGAACAGCGCCCGGTGGAACTCCTCCGCCAACGAGGGCATGGCCCAGCAGCACGACCTGCCCGGGGACGGCAGCCCGATCAGCCTGCACGCGGTGGCGCGCCGCGCCCTCTTCGAGGAACTCGCCGTGCACGACGGGGACCGGACCAGGGTCGAACTGCTCGGTTTCGGGCTCGACCTGGTCAACCACCAGTGGGCGGCGTTCTTCCGCGCGGTGGTGCCCGACCTCGACGAGCAGGCGCTGCGCCTCCGCTGGACACGGGGTATCGCCGACAAGTGGGAGCACGACCGGTTCGAGTTCGTGGACGCGGACCCGGAGTCGGTGCTCGGCTTCATCGCGGACAAGCCGGAGGAGCAGTGGACGCCCTGCGCGCCCACGCTCTTCTACCTCGCCCTGGTCCGCGGTGCGGTGGAACGCGCCAACGGCAACCCGGCCGCCCGCTTCGACGTGGAGCGCGCGGAACAGAAGGTCATGTCGAACCGCGACCTCTGAGCCGGCACCGTGACCACCCCGGCCACGGCATCGTCACTGGCGTGGTCACCCGTTCCACGGCGTACTCGTGGCGGCCGGCCGGGACGCCCGACGGCGTCAGGCCGCGCGGTCGGCGCTGCGCTCTGTGGGCAGGCCCCGCTTGGCGCGCAGTCGGCGCACCCACGGACTCCAGCGTGCGGGCCGCGCCGGGGGTTCGCCCATCACCTCCCGGTGGCAGCGGTCCAGCGCGTCCTCGACCACGGCGTCGTGCACCCAGCGGGTGATCAACGGCCACATCCACAGCATGCGCCCGTAGGTGCGGGCGAACGCCTCGTGCCGCACCACCGTCCCGGACTGTCCCCCGCGCACCTGTGGCTCGACGACGAAGCGGTGGTGGCCGCGCAGGCCCACTCCAGGACTGATCTCGAAGGTGACCGTCCGCCCCGGCGTGTAGTCCACGACGGAGTAGCGGATGGTGCCGTGGCCCCCGGTCGCGCCCACGGCGAGGGGCCGGTCGAAGGTCATCGGGGGCCAGTCGTCCACCGGCCACAGCCGGTCGCCCTCGGAGGCGAGCGAGTCGAGCAGCGGGCCGACTTCGTCAACGTCCACCGGCCACCAACGCTCGTGAACATTACGCATGCTGCTCTCCCCCTCGACGCGACGGCCCTGCCGACTCCACCGTGACGGAGCGGGGGCACGGCCCGCGTCCCCGCTGCTGGAAGCTGCAGCCGGGCAGTCGGCAGACAGTACGGACGGCACAGCCGGCGCAGACGGCTCAAGGAAGCTGAACGACAGGTTCGGGCACGGGATCGTTCCGCCACGTCGAAGGGCCCCACCGCGAACGGTGGGGCCCTTCGACATCGTGCCCGGTGAGGCACTGGCGGAGGATACGAGATTCGAACTCGTGAGGGGTTGCCCCCAACACGCTTTCCAAGCGTGCGCCCTAGGCCTCTAGGCGAATCCTCCGCCGGAAACATTACATGACGGCGGGGAGTGCTCGCGAACTCGTTCCCTGCCTGCGGGATCGGGTACTCTGTGCGGAGCCCCTCACGCGGCGCTATCTGACTGAACTCCCCCAGGGCCGGAAGGCAGCAAGGGTAGGTTGGCTCTGGCGGGTGCGTGGGGGGCGTTTGCGTTCCAGCCCGGCCCCACGGCCATCCAAGGCCGCCCGTGCCGCCGCCCGCCCCGCCCACACCGGCTGGGCCGCCGCCCACCCGGGCCGCCCCGCCCACGCCACCGGGGTCGCCGCCCACCCGTGCCGCTCCACCCACGCCACCGGGGTCGCCGCCCACCCGGGCCACCCCGCCCACACCACCTGGGCCGCCGACCCCGGCGTGACCTTCCCCGCTCTCCGTGCGGGACTCGTTGTCGGTGGGCGCCTATAACCTCGTATGCGTGTCGTCTCTCGCGCTGTACCGCCGCTATCGCCCGGAGTCGTTCGCCGAGGTCATCGGGCAGGAGCATGTCACCGACCCGTTGCAGCAGGCGCTGCGGAACAACCGGGTCAATCACGCGTACCTGTTCAGCGGTCCGCGCGGCTGCGGCAAGACGACCAGCGCCCGGATCCTGGCCCGCTGTCTGAACTGCGAGCAGGGCCCCACGCCGACCCCGTGCGGCGAGTGCCAGTCCTGCCAGGACCTCGCGCGCAACGGCCCCGGTTCCATCGACGTCATCGAGATCGACGCCGCCTCCCACGGTGGCGTGGACGACGCCCGTGACCTGCGCGAAAAGGCCTTCTTCGGCCCCGCCCGCAGCCGGTACAAGATCTACATCATCGACGAGGCCCACATGGTCACGTCGGCCGGTTTCAACGCCCTGCTGAAGGTCGTCGAGGAGCCCCCGGAGCACCTCAAGTTCATCTTCGCGACCACCGAGCCCGAGAAGGTCATCGGGACGATCCGGTCGCGTACGCACCACTACCCCTTCCGGCTCGTGCCGCCCGGCACCCTGCGCGAGTACCTCGGCGAGGTGTGCGCCAAGGAGAAGATCCCGGTCGAGGACGGCGTGCTCCCGCTCGTCGTGCGGGCCGGTGGCGGTTCCGTGCGTGACTCGATGTCCGTCATGGACCAGCTGCTCGCCGGCGCCGGGGCCGGCGGTGTGACCTACGCCATGGCCACCTCCCTCCTCGGCTACACCGACGGCTCCCTGCTCGACTCGGTGGTCGAGGCCTTCGCCACCGGCGACGGCGCCGCCGCCTTCGAGGTCGTGGACCGCGTCATCGAGGGCGGCAACGACCCGCGCCGCTTCGTCGCCGACCTGCTGGAACGACTGCGCGACCTGGTGATCCTGGCCGCCGTCCCGGACGCCGCCGAGAAGGGCCTCATCGACGCCCCCGCCGACGTCATCGAGCGGATGCAGGCCCAGGCCGGCACCTTCGGCCCGGCCGAGCTCAGCCGTGCCGCCGATCTCGTCAACGAGGGGCTCACCGAGATGCGGGGCGCCAACTCCCCCCGCCTTCAGCTCGAGCTCATCTGCGCCCGCGTCCTCCTGCCCGCCGCCTACGGCGACGAGCGCTCCGTCATGGCCCGCCTCGACCGCATCGAGCGCGGCGTCTCCTTCTCCGCGGGAGCGGGCGCGCCCGCCATGGGGTACGTTCCCGGGCCCGACGCCCATACGGCAGCCGCCGCGCCGAGCGCCGCCGCTCAGCCGCCCGCCGTTCCACCCACCTCCATTCCGGCCGCCTCTGTTCCGCCCGGCGGCGGTCCCGCCGCGGCCCGAGCGGCCGTACGTGCCGCCGGTGGCGGATCCGGAGCCGCGCCGAGCGGTCCGCCCGGCGCTCCCAGTGGCTCCGGCGCGCCCGGGGTGGGGGGAGCGACGTCGGCCGGTGGTCCGCCGACACCCGCACCGACACCGACATCGACGGGCGTGCCTGCGGGAACCGGTGGGCCGGGTGGGCCCGGGGCTCCTGGCGCGCCCGCGCCCGCCCCTGCCTCCACGTCCGCCAACGCCCCTGTCGGCCCGGCGGCCGACGCACCGCCCGCCGCCCAGCCCCCGGCGCCCCAGCCCACCCAGCCGACCCAGGCTCCGACCGCCCCCGCCTCTCCCGCCTCCGGCGCCTGGCCCACCGCCGCCCCCGCCGGAGGCGGACGCCGGCCCGGTGGCTGGCCCACCGCGGCTCCCGCGGGCGGCGGGCAACCCCCGGCCCCGGCCCCTGCCCCCACCACGGCCACGCCGCCGGGCGCCCCCGCGGCTCCGGGCCCGTCCACGCCCACCCCCGCCGCCCACGCGCAGTCCGCGCCCCCGGCGTCACCGGCACCGCCGCCCCACCAGGCGCCCGCTCAGGCCCCGACGGGCGGCGGCCTCGACCCCCGCATGCTCTGGCCGAACATCCTGGAGGCGGTCAAGAACCGCCGCCGGTTCACCTGGATCCTCCTCAGCCAGAACGCCCACGTGGCCGCCTTCGACGGCACCACCCTCCAACTCGGCTTCGTCAACGCGGGCGCGCGGGACAACTTCCTGAGCAGCGGCAGCGAGGACGTGCTGCGGCAGGCACTGGGTGAGCAGTTCAGCGTGCAGTGGAAGATCGAGGCGATCGTCGACCCGTCCGGCGGCACGGGCGCCCCCGCGCCGTCCGGCCCGTCGGGCGGCTACGGCGGCGGTACGGGCGGCCAGGGCGGCGGTGGCTACGGCGGCGGCGGCGCCGGTGGTTACGGCGGTGGTGGCGGTGGTGGCTACGGCGGTGGCGGTACGCCCGCTCCCCGCCCGGCGCCCCAGCAGGGGGCGGGGCCGACCGCGCCGGGATCGTCGTCCGGGCGGACCGCGGCGACGCAGTCCACCGCACCCGCACCCGTGCCCCAGCCGTCGGCCCCGGAGCCGCCCCCGATCTCGCCCGAGGACGACATCCCGGAGGACGACGACCCGGATCTCGACGAGTCGGCCCTCTCCGGGACGGAGCTGCTCGTGCGCGAACTCGGCGCGACCGTTGTGGAGGAGCTCTCGAACGACTGAGAGCGGCAGGCGGTAATTGCCGGCGCCGGGCCTCCCGCGTGCGGGTCGGGTGGGGCCGGTGCGGGACGGCGCCGGGCCGCCCGCGTGCGGGCCCAAGCGCCCCGCTTGGAGAAACCTCCAAGGCCACCACCCCCGCCCCCTCGGAAGCCCGCACAAAGGAAACGCCTCCCCGCCCGTTAGGCTGACCCCCGTGAAGGTCCTCGTCATCGGCAGCGGTGCCCGCGAACACGCCCTGTGCCGCTCCCTGTCCCTCGACCCCGACGTCACGGCGCTGCACTGCGCCCCCGGCAACGCCGGCATCGCCGAGGTCGCCGAGCTGCACCAGGTCGACGCCCTCGACGGCGCGGCCGTGGCCGCCCTGGCCACGCGGCTGGGCGCCGGGCTGGTGGTCGTGGGCCCGGAGGCCCCGCTCGTCGCCGGGGTCGCCGACGCGGTGCGCGAGGCCGGCATCCCGGTCTTCGGCCCTTCCAAGGAGGCCGCGCGGCTGGAGGGCTCCAAGGCCTTCGCCAAGGACGTGATGGCGGCGGCCGGCGTCCCCACCGCGCGCTCCTACGTCTGCACGAACCCGGAAGAGGTCGCCACCGCCCTCGACGCCTTCGGCGCCCCGTACGTCGTCAAGGACGACGGGCTCGCCGCTGGCAAGGGCGTCGTCGTCACCAGTGACGTCGAGGCGGCCAGGGAGCACGCGGCGGCCTGCGACCGCGTCGTGATCGAGGAGTTCCTCGACGGACCCGAGGTCTCCCTCTTCGCGGTCACCGACGGCGTGACCGTGGTCCCCCTCCAGCCCGCCCAGGACTTCAAGCGCGCCCTGGACGGCGACGAGGGTCCGAACACCGGCGGCATGGGCGCGTACTCGCCGCTGCCGTGGGCGGACCCGAAGCTGGTCGACGAGGTGATGCAGACGGTTCTGCAGCCCACGGTCGACGAGATGCGCCGACGCGGCACCCCGTTCTCCGGGCTGCTCTACGCCGGTCTCGCCATCACCTCGCGCGGCGTCCGCGTCATCGAGTTCAACGCCCGCTTCGGCGACCCCGAGACGCAGGTGGTCCTGGCCCGTCTGAAGACGCCGCTCGCCGGTCTCCTGATGGCCGCCGCGACCGGCAACCTCGCCGACCTGGAGCCGCTGCGCTGGAGTGAGGACGCCGCGGTCACGGTCGTCGTCGCCTCGCACAACTACCCCGGCACCCCGCGCACCGGCGACCCGATCACCGGCCTGGACGAGGTCGCCGCCCAGGACGCCCCGCACGCGTACGTGCTGCACGCCGGCACCAAGCAGGACGGCGACGCCGTGGTCAGCGCCGGCGGCCGCGTCCTGTCCGTCACCGCGACCGGCAACGACCTGACCGAGGCCCGCGAGCGCGCGTACCGGGCCGTGGGCCGCATCCGGCTCGACGGTTCCCAGCACCGTACGGACATCGCGGCGAAGGTCGCGGGAGACGCGGGAGACGCGGGCGGAACGGGAGACGCGGAAACCCCGGGAGGCCCGGGAGCCGCAGGCGTCTGACCTCCTCCCGCCCCCGCCTCCCGCCCCCCGCTGAAACGACCCCGCTCACGCGGCTTCAGCGGCCGGAAGACAACCGAACCCGCAGGCCCCGGACCCGTCTCAGGATCCGGGGCCTGATCCTTGCTGTCCGTCATCCACCTTTCCCCAAAGCCATTCCATCGAGTGACCGATGCCCCATCCGGCTGACGAGGGCCGGGGCCCCAACTAGGGTGCGGCGCAAGCTTTCCGGCACATGGCCCACCGGCATTGCGATGTCAGTCGTGGGTGCCACAGTGGGGGAGTGAGCACCACGAGAACGGCACCGAGCAGGAGAGCACCAAGGACATCAGGGAGGGGTTGAGGTCCGGCGTGACCGGTATGGGTATGGAGGTGGGCGCGCAGGCCGCGCGCTCCCGGGCGATCGCCGTGCTGCGCATGCGCAGCCGGGCACTGGCTGTCGCCCTGCTGCCCGCGGCCGCCGCCGTGATCCTGCTCGTCGGAGGCTCGACGGGCCATCTGACGGGCGTCGTCTGGGACGCCGCCCGCTGGGCCGTGACCCCGCTCGCCGTCGTGGTCCTGCTCGCCGCCGCCGGCATCGCCCTGGTCGTCGCCCGCTCCCGCCCGGCCATGAGCCCGACGGTCCCGATCGCCGAGGAGTCGGCCCCCGACCTGTACCGGCTGGTGCGCGACCTCGCCGACCGCCTCGACGTCCCCGCACCGTCCGCGATAGCGCTCACCCCGGACTGCGACAGCTGGCTGGAGGACCGTACGCACCCGGCGCACGGCCCGCCCACGAGCACGCCCGCACCCGCCGTCCCGGGCCCGTCCCCCGACGCCGACGACCGGCCCGGCGGGCACGACAGACAGGACGGACACGACAGCCCCAGTGGACCCGAGGCGCATGAGGCGCACGAGCCGCACGACGCCTCCGGCGACGGGACAGCCACCGGCCCCGGCAGCGGCCCTGGCCCTGGCGCTGGCAGCGGCAGTGGTGCACACCGCCGCGCCACCACGGCCCCCGTCCTCGTCATCGGCTCCCCCTTCCTGTGGTGGATGCGCGTCGGCGAGCTGCGTGCGGTCCTCGCCCCGGTCGTCGCCGGTACGGGCCCGTCAGCACACCCCGACATAGCGGCCGCCCGGCGCTTCGTCCGCGGCCTGGACGCCGCCGTCGCCGTGACCTCGGCACCCGGCCGCGGACCGCTCACCGGCTCGGTGCTGGCCGGCGTGGGCTGGGTGGCCCGCCTGATGCTGCGCAGCTGCCGTGTGCACGCCGCCGAGATGGAGCGCGGCGTCGCCACCGCCGCCGCCGAGCGTGCACAGGCTGTGGACTACGGCGTGCGGATCGTCGCCCAGGAACAGGTGGGCCTGGCCTACGCCGGCTGGGACCGCCTGCTGACCCGGGTCGCGCTGCCCGCCTGGCGGATGGGGCGCTGGCCGTCGCGGCTGGACGCCGGTGTCGTCGCCGCGCTCACCGAGCTGTCCCGGCGCGACCGCCTGGCCGAGGGCTTCGCCTCCCGGCTCGGCGAGCGTCCGGCCTGTGACCTGCTGGAAGAGCCCGGCCTGGTCGACGAGGCGACCTCGCTCCTCGCCGCCCGCCTCTTCCACGGCGGCCCCGCCGAGCCCGGCCCGGACTGGTCCCCGGTGGACTGGGACGCGTATCCGGAGGAGGTCGTGGACCGCAAGTGGCGCACCGACGCCGCCCGTCTGCACCGCGTCCTCGACGCCCTCGCCGTACGCCGCGGAGCCGACGCCGGCACCCCGGGCACGGACGGCCCGACCCTGTCCCGCGTCCTCGACCACCTCACGGAACCAACGAGACCACGGACCGGACAGCAGGCCCCCGCCCCCGAGCAGGAGGCCCCCGACTCCGGCTACTACGACTCCGACTACGACGACGAGGAAGACCTCTCCGGCACCACCCCCCGCAGTGCCGCCCTCGCTGCCGGTCTCAGTGCGGAGGTGGCCCGCGAGGAGGCCGTCGCCGCCCGGACCGCTCCGCCCGCCGGAGCGCCCCCCACCGGGCAGACCGGGCCGGACACCGTGCTGTGGGACGACCGGGCGCTCCCGCTGTTCCCCCTTCAACCGCCCCGCACGGGCCGTGAGTTGCTCGCCGACCACATCACGGCGATGGTGTGCTGCGCCGCGATGGACACCGCCGGTGCGGCCCCGGGCCTCGACTGGCTGGACGGACCGTCGCTCCTGATCAACGGCGAACGCGCCACCGACCTCGCCCCCCGCGTCCTGAGCCTCGTGGAACAGGGCGACCCGGCGCCCTTGCGCTCCTGGCTGTCCGACCTCGGCATACGCCCGGAGAAGCCCGTACGGCTCGTGTGACCCGCCGCCCCTGTGCTCGCCGGCCGCCCAGCGGAGCGCTCTTCCCCTACCCGGACCCCCCGCTTCCACTTTCGGCCAATCCGCGACGAATAGTGACAGTGTGCGTGCGGTATGTGATGTGCTGGGGGGCGATCGCGCACGTGGCAATCACGCTCGGCACAGGACCGGGGCAGCACGGCACCGAACGGCCGCCTGACGCACGGGGCGGCACCGAACGGCACCGGGCGGCGCGCGCGACGACCGGCGACCACCGGCGACCACCACGACGAGGCGCGACCGCGGGGGACGAGGGAGGGGAAGGCCACATGGGGTCGGACCAGATCCGCCGCTGGGAGTCGGGAGCACGGGCGCACGCCGTGACGGACCCCTTCGGGCAGGGCCCCGTTCCCTGGCTGCGCGGCACCGAGGCGTACTTCGCCGACACCGGCCGGATCGTCCCCTGGTACGCGGATCCCGACCCGGCGGAAGCCACGGACCCCGCCGGCCCCGCAGACCTCACCGACCGGCCCGATCAGCCCGACCAGGCCAGCCCTTTCCCATCGGCCCCGTCGGCCCCGTCGGCCCCGTCAGCTCGGTCGGCTCCAGCCCGAAACCGCACCGGCCGCGGCATCCCGTCCCCCCGAGCCGCTAGAGCCCCCCACGCCCCCCGCGCCACCAGCGCCCCCCGCGCCGCCCAAGCCCACGGCGGCCCGCGTTCGGCGGACGACGTCCGCTGCCAGATCAAGGGGTTCACGGCGACCGGCGCGGTGGCCCCCGGCGAGGCGATCGACTTCCACATCACGGTCGACCCGCCCCAGGAGTTCGGCGTCGACGTCTACCGCATCGGCCACTACGCCGGCGACGGCGCCGCGAAGATCACCACGAGCCCCCGCCTGTCCGGCATCGTGCAGCTCCCGCCGCTCACCGCCGACCGCACGGTCTCGTGCCACCACTGGTGGCTGTCCTGGCGGTTGCAGGTCCCGTCGTACTGGAACACCGGCGCGTACGTCGCCGTGCTCACGACCGCCGACGGCTACCGCTCCCACGTGCCGTTCACCGTCCGCGACGACCGCCCGGCCGACCTGCTGCTCGTCCTGCCGGACATCACGTGGCAGGCGTACAACCTCTACCCGGAGGACGGCCGCACCGGCGCCAGCTTCTACCACGCCTGGGACGACGAGGGCCGGCTGCTCGGCGAGGCCGACGCCGCGACCACGGTCTCCTTCGACCGCCCGTACGCGGGCTGGGGCCTGCCGATGCACGTCGGCCACGCCTACGACGTCATCCGCTGGGCCGAGCGCTACGGCTACGACGTCACCTACGCCGACGCCCGTGACCTGCACGCGGGCCGCGTCGACCCGACCCGGTACCGCGGGCTGATCTTCCCCGGCCACGACGAGTACTGGTCGGTCCCGATGCGCGCCGCCGCGGAGCGCGCCCGCGACCACGGCACGTCCCTGGTCTTCCTCTCCGCCAACACCATGCACTGGCAGGTGGAGTTGAGCCCGTCCCCGTCCGGCGTCCCGGACCGCCTGCTGACCTGCCGCAAGCGCAGGGGCCCCGGCAGGCCGGTGCTGTGGCGGGAGGTCGACCGCCCCGAGCAGCAGCTGATCGGCATCCAGTACGGGGGCAGCGTCCCGGAGCCCCACCCGCTGATCGTGCGCAACGCCGACCACTGGCTGTGGGAGGCGACCGGCGCCCTGGAGGGCGACGAGATCGACGGGCTGGTCGCCGGTGAGGCTGATCGTTACTTCCCGCGCACGCCGCTGCCCGCGTACGACGAGCGGACCCTGCTCGCCCACTCCCCGTACACCGACGCGGACGGCGCCCCGCGCCACCAGGAGACGTCCCTCTACCGGGCCCCGTCGGGCGCCTGGGTCTTCGCGTCCGGCACCTTCGCCTGGTCCCCGGCCCTGGACCGCCCCGGCCACGTCGACCCCCGCGTCCAGCGCGCCACGGCCAACCTGCTGGGCCGCATCTGCAAGCGGGACTGAACCCCCGGAACTTCCGACCCCAGGGCACCGGCACCGCACGCGGCACCCCAAGCCGCCCCTGGCGGAGCCCCGCCCTCCGCCATACGGGAGAATCGTGGGAAGTCGTACAGATCCACGGGGAGGCACCGTGTCCGGATTCGTTGAAAAGCCCGAGCCGCGTCAGGTTCCGGGCCTGGTGCATCTGCACACCGGCAAGGTGCGCGACCTGTACCAGAACGAGGCGGGCGACCTCGTGATGGTCGCGAGTGACCGCATCTCCGCCTACGACTGGGTGCTGCCCACCGAGATCCCCGACAAGGGCCGGGTCCTCACCCGGCTCTCGCTGTGGTGGTTCGACCAGCTCGCGGACCTCGTCCCGAACCACGTCCTGAGCACCGAGCTGCCCGCCGGCGCCCCCGCCGACTGGGAGGGCCGCACCCTCGTGTGCAAGTCGCTGCGGATGGTCCCCGTGGAGTGCGTGGCCCGCGGCTACCTCACCGGCTCCGGCCTCGCCGAGTACAAGGAGACCCGCACCGTCTGCGGGCTCGCCCTCCCCGAGGGGCTCGTCGACGGTTCGGAGCTGCCCGCCCCGATCTTCACCCCGGCCACCAAGGCCGAGGTCGGCGAGCACGACGAGAACGTCTCCTACGAGGAGGTCGCCCGCCAGGTCGGCGCCGAGACGGCCGCGCAGCTGCGCCAGGCCACGCTCGCCGTGTACTCCCGCGCCCGGGACGTCGCCCGCGAGCGCGGCATCGTCCTCGCGGACACGAAGTTCGAGTTCGGCTTCGAGGGCGACGCGCTGGTCCTCGCGGACGAGGTCCTCACGCCGGACTCCTCCCGCTTCTGGCCGGCCGACCAGTGGCAGCCGGGGCGGGCGCAGCCGTCGTACGACAAGCAGTTCGTCCGGGACTGGCTCACCTCCGCCGAGTCCGGCTGGGACCGGTCCGGGGAGCAGCCTCCGCCGCCGCTGCCGCAGCAGGTCGTGGACGCGACGCGGGCGAAGTACGTGGAGGCGTACGAGCGCCTGACGGGCACGGCCTGGAGCTGACCACCGGGCGGAGCAGGGGCCCGGCCGCACCGACGACCGGGCCCGCGCGCACCGAAGCCCGGCACGGCAGCGGCGGCCGTACGACAAAGGCCCCGGTCGATGACCGGGGCCTGTGACTGGAGCGGACGACGAGGCTCGAACTCGCGACCTCAACCTTGGCAAGGTTGCGCTCTACCAACTGAGCTACGTCCGCAGTGCGCCGTGGCGCGAGAGCAACTATACCCAACCTCGCTCCCGTGCGAGACGCACTGCCGCGTGACGGTTCTCCGCCCCGAGCTTCGTCGCCGCCGACGACAGGTAGTTCCGCACGGTGCCCTGCGACAGCGCGGCCCGCTCCGCGATCTCCGCGACAGGCGCCCCGTCGGCGGCGAGCTCCAGCACCTCCGCCTCCCGCGCGGTCAGCGGCGAGTCCCCGGCGGCGATCGCGTCGGCCGCCAACTCCGGATCGACGTAACGGTTTCCGGCGTGCACGGTGCGGATGATCTCCGCGAGCCGCTGCGCGCTGACCGTCTTCGGGACGAACCCGCGCACGCCCGCCGCGAGCGCCCGCTTCAGATGCCCGGGCCGGCCGTGACTGGTCACGATCAGCACCTGGCAGTCCGGCAGTTCCGCCCGCAGTGATGTGGCGACCTTCACACCGTCCGCGCCGGGCATCTGGAGATCCAGTACGGCGACGTCCGGGCCGTGCGCCCGCGCCATCGCCAGGGCCTCCGGTCCGGTCGCGGCCTCCGCCACGACCATGAGGTCGTCCTCCAGCGACAGCAGCGCCGCGAGCGCTCCCCGGATCAGATGCTCGTCGTCGGCGAGCAACAGCCGTACGGGCTTCCCGTCCCGCCCCGTCATGAAGTGACCTCGCTCACAAACCGGCCGGAGGTCACCCGTGTGTCCTCCGCGTGGTCGCCAGTGGCCCGCGCCCCGTCGGCATCCGGCACCTCCGCCACCAGCCGGAACCTTCCCCGCCCCGTCGGCCCCGCCCGCAGCGTTCCGTCGAGGTGGGCGAGCCGTTCGCGGAGGCCGGTGAGGCCGGATCCATCGGCGTGCGCGGAAGCGGCGGTCTGCGCGGAAGCGGCGGCCCGTCCGGACGAGGCCGGCACCCCGTCGTTCTCCACCGTCAGCACCACGCGTCCCTCCCGCACCTCCAGCCGCACTTCGCAGTGGCGCGCGTCCCCGTGGCGCAGGACGTTCGTCGCCGCCTCCCTGACGACCCAGCCCAGGGCCGACTGGACGGGCGCGGGCAGGCCGTCGACCGTTCCGGTGACCGTGCAGTCGATGCCGGCGGCGGTCAACACGCTCCGCGCACCGGCGAGTTCCCCGGCGAGGTCGGCCTCGCGGTAGCCGCGGACGACCTCCCGCACCTCGCGCTGCGCCTCCCTGGCCAGGCGCTGCACCTCGACCATCTGCGGAACGGCCTCGGGCCGCCCCCGCTGGGCGAGCTGGACGGCCAGCTCGCTCTTGAGGGCGATCACGGCGAGGTTGCGCCCCATCACGTCGTGCAGGTCCCGCCCGAACCGCAGCCGTTCCTCGGCCACCGCGAGGCGGGCCCGGGTCTCGCGGGCCTCGTCGAGCGCGTAGACGGCGTTGAGGAGCCAGACGGAGAAGACGGACGTGAAGGCGAAGAACGACGTGCCCGCGAGCACCCCGAGCCCGGCGCCCAGCGCGGCGGCGAAGGAGCCGTGCAGCACGAGGACCAGGCCCGCGGAGCCCACCCCGCAGCCGCCGACGAGGCCGAGCACGCGCCGCCTGCTCCGCACGCCGAGCGAGATCGCGCCGACGCCGAAGATCAGCACACCCGCGAACGCCGTGATCACCGCGCCGTCGGCGTTCTTGCCGCCGGGTACGTGATCGGCGAGGACGAGGGTGCCGACCGCGAGCGCCGTGCCGGTGACGGCGAGCGCCCACATCAGCCGGAGGGGCTGCTCGCGCCGGCCCCGGTGCCAGTCGAGCGCCCGCGCCCCGGTCACCGCGCAGAGCAGGGCGTGCCCGCACACCAGGCCCGACAGCCAGGCCGCGTACGGCATCCGCACGTGTTCGAGGATCGGCAGCGCGAACAGCCCCACCTCGATCACCGCGAAGAAGTGGAACGACCACCGCGTGTACGTCTCGACCTTCGCCGGCGTGCTCTTGCCCCGCCACCACCTGCCCGGCCCGCGCATGGTCAGCCCTCCCCGGACATCGCGTCGTACGTCACCGCCGCGGCTCCCAGCGGAACCACCGTCGTACAGCAAACACCGCGACGACCGTCCAGGCCAGGGCCGTCGTGATGGCGCCCAGCGCCTCGTAGGCGGAGAGGTCGCCGGTCCAGCCGGCGCGGATCAGGGTGATGACGGGCGTCAGCGGCAGCACCTCGCAGACGGCGGCCACCCGGTCGGGCAGCATCTCCAGCGGCACGGCCATCCCGGAGCCGAGCATGCCGACGAACATCAGCGGCAGGGGTGTGACCTGCGCGCTCTCGCTGGTCCTGGTGAAGCTCGCGGTGAGCGCGCCCAGCGCGGCCGACAGCACGATGCCCAACAGCAGCCCGGTGACGGCCAGATGGGGCGCCTTCGGCGCGGACATGTCCAGCAGGACGGCGCAGCCGGCGGCCAGCAGCAGCGACTGGACGAGGCCGACGGCTGCGGCCGGCAGCGCGGCCCCGGTGAGGATCTCGGCGTCCCGCAGCTCCCCGGTGCGCAGCCGCTTGAGGACGAGTTCCTCGCGCCGGGCGACGTAGATGCCGACGAGCGCCCCGTAGACGGCGAACAGCAGGGAGAAGCCGATCGCGGCGGGCAGCATGACCGTGCCGACGGACAGGCCGGCCTCCGCGAGGTCCATCTCCTCGGTCGCGGACCGCAGGCTGAAGGGGAGGAAGAACGGCACGAACAGCGCGGCGAACAGCGTGCCCCGGCTGCGTCCCAGCAGCGTCACCTCGGCCCGCGCGAGCGCCGCCATGCGTCCGCCCGCCGTCGTCACCGCCGCGCCCGCGCCGGCCCGCCCGGCCGGTCCGTCCCGGCCGTCCCTCTCGATCGTGATCCCGCTCATGCCGCGTACTCCCGTACGTCCGTGGCGGAGGCCGCCCGCGCGATCCCGAGGAAGGCCTCCTCAAGGGACGCGGACCGCACGTCCAGCCTGCCCAGTTCGACTCCGGCGCGCTCCGCCCACACCAGCAGCGCGGTGGCCGTGCGCTGCAGTTCCCGGGTGCGCAGCCGCACCAGACGCCCGTCCGTTTCGTGATCGCACACGCCGAGTTCGCCGAGCGGCGGCAGGTCGCCGACGAAGTAGCCGTCGGGCAGTTCGAAGGTGATCCGGGACGGCTGTGCGGCCGTCACCTCGGCGGGCGTGCCGGTCGCGGCGATGCGACCCTCGTGCAGGATCGCGAGGCGGTCGGCGAGCTGCTCGGCCTCCTCCAGGTAGTGCGTGGTCAGCAGCACCGTCGTCCCGCCGTCGCGCAGCGCGCTCACCAACTCCCAGGTGTCGCGGCGCCCTTCGGCGTCGAGGCCGGTCGTGGGCTCGTCCAGGAACAGCACCTCGGGCCGGCCGAGCAGCGCGAGCGCCAGGTCGAGGCGCCGCCGCTCACCGCCGGACAGCTGCTTCACCCGGACGCCGGCCTTGTTCCCGAGACCGACCAGTTCCAGCGCCTCCGGGACCGGCCGCGCCCCGCTCACGCACCCCGCCCACATCCGCGCGGTCTCGGCGACGGTCAGCTCGGACGGGAAGCCGCCCTCCTGGAGCATCACGCCGGTGCGGGGCCGGACGGCCGCCCGGTCGGTGTACGGATCGTGGCCGAGGACCCGCACCCGCCCGCCGGCCGGGGCGGCGAGCCCTTCGAGCAGTTCGACGGTGGACGTCTTGCCCGCGCCGTTGGTGCCGAGCAGCGCGAAGACCTCCCCGCGGCGCACGGAGAAGCTGATGCCGCGCACCGCCTCGAACCCGCCCCCGTACACACGCCGCAGGTCTGTGACCTCAATCACGTGTTCGTGTTCGTTCGCTTCCATGCCCTCAGGGTTCCGCGAAGGGGAGCGGGGCGGCAGTGCGCGGTGTCATCACTCGGCATGACAAATGTCAGACGGCGACGGGCGAACCGGCCGGACAAAGGGAGCTGCACGAAAAGACCCCGGTCCATCAGGACCGGGGTCTCATTCCCGAGCGGACGACGAGGCTCGAACTCGCGACCTCAACCTTGGCAAGGTTGCGCTCTACCAACTGAGCTACGTCCGCATTGCCTCCGACCGGCTCTCACCGATCGGCGCGGGCACCAGCCTACCTGATCCACAACAGTGGTGGTGGCGATGCAGAGCGGGTGACAGGAATTGCACACTGCGCCTTCCCCCTGGAAGGGGGATGTTCTACTACTGAACTACACCCGCGCGCCCCTGAGTGAGCTGGGCCTTTCGGCCTCGCCCCTCGGCGTGCTCCAGACTCTAGCTGATCAGCGGGGGTGCTGCGCAAGTCGGTTGCCGCGAGGGGCGGGTGACCGGTCGTCGGCCCGGGGCTCACTGCGCGGCGGCGAAGGCCTCGTACACCTTCTTCGGGATCCGGCCGCGCGCCGGCACGTCCATCTTGTTGGCCTGGGCCCACGCCCGCACGGCCGCCGGGTCCGGCGCGACCTCGGTCTGCCGGTACGTCCGCCCCGACCTGGACCGCTTGCGGCCGGCCGCCACGTAGGGCTCGAGGGCCCGACGCAGTTTCTCGGCGTTGGCTTCATTCAGGTCGATCTCGTACGACTTGCCGTCGAGTCCGAAGGCGATCGTCTCCGCCGCTTCCGAGCCGTCGATGTCGTCAAAGAGAGTGACCACGACCTTCTGCGCCACGAATATCGGTCCCTTCGTGCGACACCTTGTCCGTGTGACGTGCCGATACGTCACGGAGATGTCGGCTGTCCGCCTGTTAATGGGCAAAGTATCGGCCAATGGCATTTCATTTGTACAGTGCCCGCGATTGCATTGTGAAGCCCGACTAAATCGCCCCGCGTGTCCGTCGCGCAATAGGGAACACGCCCCGATCACGGATCTTTCCCGTAACTTTTCATGAAGGCACCGTGCCGAGACGCGATCGTGACGGCGGTCACGTAGATTCCTACAACTCTACTCGCGTAGAAATTTTGTGCGGGTAGTCTGAAGGAACCTGCTCAGCACCACACACCGGGAGTGCCAGTGGCACGCGTCGTAGTCGACGTCATGCTCAAGCCGGAGATCCTCGACCCCCAGGGCCAGGCGGTGCAGCGCGCACTGCCGCGTCTGGGTTTCGAAGGGATCTCGGACGTCCGCCAGGGAAAGCGATTCGAACTGGAAGTTGACGGGCCGGTCGACGAGGCCGCGCTCGCCCGCATCCACGATCTCGCGGAATCCTTCCTCGCCAACACCGTGATCGAGGACTTCACCGTCAAGGTGGAGGAAGTCGCGGAGGCCGCGAAGTGACCGCTCGTATTGGCGTCGTCACTTTCCCCGGCAGCCTCGACGACCGCGACACGCAGCGCGCGATCCGTCTCGCCGGCGCCGAACCCGTCGCTCTCTGGCACAAGGACAAGGACCTCAAGCAGGTCGACGCCGTGGTGCTGTGCGGTGGTTTCTCCTACGGCGACTATCTGCGCGCCGGGGCCATCGCCCGTTTCTCGCCGGTGATGGAACCCCTCATCGAGCAGGCGAAGGCCGGGCTGCCGGTCCTCGGCATCTGCAACGGCTTCCAGATCCTCACCGAGGCCCACCTGCTGCCCGGCGCGATGCTCGGCAACGACCACCTCCACTTCATCTGCCGCGACCAGAAGCTGCGGGTGGAGAACGCGGACACCGCCTGGACGACCGACTACGCGGCCGGCCAGGAGATCAACATCCCGCTGAAGAACATGGACGGCCGGTACGTCGCCGACGAGTACACGCTGGACAAGCTGGAGGCCGAGGGCCGCGTCGCCTTCCGGTACCTGGACTTCAACCCCAACGGCTCGCTCCGCGACATCGCCGGCATCAGCAACGAGGCGGGCAACGTCGTCGGCCTGATGCCGCACCCCGAGCACGCCGTGGAGCCGCTGATCGGTACCGGTCGTACCGACGGCCTCCCGTTCTTCACCTCGATCCTCAAGAAGCTGGTCAACGCATGAGCCGGACGCCTCTGGACACGGTCGAGCACGCGGCCGCGACCCCCGACGTCGAGCTGCCCTGGGCCGAACTCGGCCTGAAGAAGGACGAGTACGAGCGGGTCGTGGAGATCCTCGGCCGCCGGCCCACCGGTGCCGAGCTCGCCATGTACTCGGTCATGTGGTCCGAGCACTGCTCGTACAAGTCCTCCAAGGTCCACCTCCGCCAGTTCGGCGAGAAGGCCCCCGAGAACGACGCCCTCCTCGTCGGCATCGGCGAGAACGCCGGCGTGGTCGACGTCGGCCAGGGCTACGCCGTCACCTTCAAGGTCGAGTCGCACAACCACCCGTCCTACGTGGAGCCCTACCAGGGCGCCGCGACCGGCGTCGGCGGCATCGTGCGCGACATCATCGCGATGGGCGCCCGCCCGGTCGCCGTGGTCGACCCGCTGCGCTTCGGCGCCGCCGACCACCCCGACACCAAGCGCGTGCTGCCCGGCGTCGTCGCCGGCATCGGCGGCTACGGCAACTGCCTGGGCCTGCCGAACATCGGCGGCGAGGTCGTCTTCGACGCCTGCTACCAGGGCAACCCGCTGGTCAACGCGGGCTGCGTCGGCGTGATGCGGCACGAGGACATCCACCTCGCGAAGGCGTCCGGCGCGGGCAACAAGGTCATCCTCTACGGCGCCCGCACCGGCGGCGACGGCATCGGCGGCGCCTCCATCCTCGCCTCCGAGACCTTCGACGACGCCAAGCCGTCGAAGCGCCCCGCCGTCCAGGTCGGCGACCCCTTCCAGGAGAAGCTCCTCATCGAGTGCACCCTGGAGGCCTTCAAGGAGAAGCTGGTCGTCGGCATCCAGGACCTCGGCGCGGCCGGCCTGTCCTGCGCCACGTCCGAGCTGGCCTCCAACGGCTCCGGCGGCATGCGCGTCACGCTCGACGACGTACCCCTGCGCGACTCGACGCTCTCGCCCGAGGAAATCCTCATGAGCGAGTCGCAGGAGCGCATGTGCGCGGTCGTCGAGCCCGACAAGGTCGACCGCTTCCTGGAGATCTGCGACAAGTGGGACGTCATCGCCACCGTCATCGGTGAGGTCACCGACGGCGACCGCCTGGAGATCTTCTGGCACGGCGGCAAGATCGTGGACGTCGACCCGCGCACGGTCGCCCACGAGGGCCCCACCTACGAGCGCCCGTACGCGCGCCCCGAGTGGCAGGACGCCCTCCAGGCCGACGACGCGAACAAGCTGCCGCGCCCGGGGACCTCCGAGGAACTGCGCGAGCAGGTCCTGAAGCTGGTCGCCTCCCCGAACCAGGCGTCCAAGAAGTGGATCACCTCGCAGTACGACCACTTCGTGCAGGGCAACACCGTCCTCGCCCAGCCCGAGGACTCCGGCATGATCCGCATCGACGAGGAGACCGGCCTCGGCGTCGCCCTCGCGACGGACGGCAACGGCCGGTACGCCAAGCTCGACCCGTACACCGGCGCGCAGCTGGCCCTCGCGGAGGCGTACCGCAACGTCGCCACCACGGGCGCCAAGCCGCTCGCCGTCTCCGACTGCCTGAACTTCGGCTCGCCCGAGGACCCGGCCGTCATGTGGCAGTTCGCCGAGGCCGTGCGCGGTCTCGCGGACGCCTGTCAGCAGCTCGGCACCCCGGTGACCGGCGGCAACGTCTCGCTCTACAACCAGACGGGCGAGGCCGCGATCCACCCCACCCCGGTCGTGGCCGTCCTGGGCGTCATCGACGACGTGGCACGCCGCACGCCGGTCGCCTTCCAGGAGGAGGGCCAGCTGATCTACCTCCTCGGCGACACGCGTGAGGAGTTCGGCGGCTCGGCCTGGTCCCAGGTCGTGCACGACCACCTCGGCGGCCTGCCGCCCAAGGTCGACCTGGAGCGCGAGCGCCTGCTGGCCGAGATCCTGATCTCCGCCTCCCGCGACGGCATGATCGACTCCGCGCACGACCTGTCCGACGGCGGTCTGATCCAGGCCGTGGTCGAGTCGGCGCTGCTCGGCGGCAAGGGCGCGCGCCTGATCGTCCCCGACGGTCTGGACGCGTTCACGTTCCTGTTCTCCGAGTCGGCCGGCCGCGCGATCGTCGCGGTGCCGCGCTCGGAGGAGGTCCGCTTCAACGACATGTGCGGGGCCCGGGGTCTGCCCGTCACCCGCATCGGTGTCGTGGACGGTGACACGGTCGAGGTCCAGGGCGAGTTCACGCTGCCCCTGGCCGAGCTGCGCACGGCCCACGAGGAGACGATCCCGTCCCTCCTGGCCTGACCGCCGCCCGCCGGCGAAGGCCCCGCCCGAGGAACCTCCGGGCGGGGCCTTCGCGCGTCCCCGGCCCCGCATAGGCTGCCGTCCATGCCGCCGAAGAAGCGCCCCCGCAGCTACGACGCCGTCAAGATCCGGGCCGCCGTCCTCGCCCAGTTCGGCCACGTACGGTCCGCCGTGCGCGGGCTCACGGCCGAGCAGCTCGCGCTGCCGACGCGGCTCGGCGACTGGACCGTACGGGAGCTGGCGGCGCACGTGACCATGGCCGTGGAGACCGTCAGCCGCAACCTCGACCGCGACCCGCCCGCCAGGGCCGGACTGTCTCTGCTCGACTGGCCCTTCGCCACCGCCGCCCGCGCCGCCGACATCGCCGACGGCACCCGCGAACTGGCCGCCGCCCACCCCGACCTCGACGCCCTCTACGCCCACACCGCCGAACGCCTCGCCGCACGGCTGGCCGACGCCCCCGGCACCCGCCTGCTCGCCACCCGCACCGGCGCCATGACGCTCGCGGACCACCTCGTCACCCGCACCGTCGAACTCGTCGTCCACACCGACGACCTCAACGCGGCCGTGCCCGGCCTCGACATCCCGTACGACCGCCAGGCCCTCGCCGCCTGCACCCGGCTGCTGGCCGACGCCCTCGCCGCGAAGGCGCCCGGCGGTTCCACGGAGGTCCGCGTGCCGCCGTACGCCGTGGTGCAGTGCGTCGAGGGGCCCCGGCACACCCGCGGCACCCCGTCGAACGTCGTCGAGACCGACCCGCTGACCTGGATCCGGCTCGCCACCGGACGGCTCGCGTGGGCCGACGCGGTCGCCGCCGCCCGCGTCAGCGCGAGCGGCGAGCGCGCCGACCTCTCGGGACTGCTCCCGCTCATGGGCTGAGAAGGCTGCGGACGCCCCGCGGAACCGATCACACCGGACGCCCGTCGAAGCGGCATGGACAGGCACAAGCAGCGCATCACCCTGACGGCAGCCGTCGTGCTCGTCCCGCTCGTGGCCGCGTGCGGCACCGAGAAGGCGGGCAGCGGATCGGTCGGTTCCGAGAAACCCCTGACCGGAGTGGTCTGGCGCGTCGACAGCGTCACCGTCGACGGCACCACGCAGCGCGCCCCGGCCGACGCGCACGTCACGATCGGCGACGACGGCCGCGCGGAGGGCAGTTACGGCTGCAACACCTTCAGCGCGAAGGCCGCCGTCGACGGCGACAAGGTCCGCCTCGGCGACGCCACGGCGACCGAGATGGCCTGCGACAAGAAGCCCATGGACTTCGAGCGGGCCCTCGCCGGCGCCCTCACCGGCACCGAGCTGGGCACCGACCGGAACGGCGACCGCCTCACCCTGACCAACGGCAAGGGCGACACCGTCCGCCTCACCAAGTCCGCGGACGCCCCGCTGCACGGCACGAAGTGGAAGATCACCGGACCCGGCGCCGCCGGCGAGGCCCACCTGACGTTCGACGCGAAGAAGGGCACCGTCTCCGGGCGGCTCGGCTGCAACCGCGTCAGCGCCGAGGCCACCGTCCGCGACGGCACTATCACCGTCAGCGCCCCCACCACCACCCGGATGATGTGCGAAGACTCACTCATGGACACCGAGAGGGCGCTGCTGACGGCGCTGAAGGGTCCGCTGCGCTACGAGATCGACCACCGCACCCTCACGCTGACCAGCGACAACGGTCCCGGAGTGCGGGCCGTCGCCGACCAGTGATCCACAACTGAGGACACATCCCCAATTCGGACCAGTGGTCGATCTCGCCTACACTCGGTGGCGTGCCACGTGGTGACGGACGACTCAACCACGACCTTCTCCCCGGCGAGAAAGGCCCCCAGGACGCTTGCGGCGTCTTCGGTGTCTGGGCGCCGGGCGAAGAGGTCGCCAAGCTCACGTACTTCGGGCTCTACGCCCTCCAGCATCGGGGCCAGGAGTCCGCGGGAATCGCGGTCAGCAACGGCTCCCAGATCCTCGTCTTCAAGGACATGGGCCTGGTTTCCCAGGTCTTCGACGAGACCTCCCTCGGATCGCTCCAGGGACACATCGCGGTCGGACACGCCCGCTACTCGACCACCGGTGCCTCCGTGTGGGAGAACGCCCAGCCGACCTTCCGCGCCACCGCGC
Organism: Streptomyces sp. NPDC037054; assembly: GCF_055606745.1. Classification (NCBI taxonomy): domain Bacteria; kingdom Bacillati; phylum Actinomycetota; class Actinomycetes; order Kitasatosporales; family Streptomycetaceae; genus Streptomyces; species Streptomyces sp. NPDC037054. The sequence continues at coordinate 332,583 of NZ_JBVJSJ010000008.1, forward strand.
ACGGATCGATCGCGCTCGGCCACAACGGCAACCTGGTCAACACGGCGCAGCTCGCCGAGATGGTCGCCGACCTGCCCAAGGACCACTCCGGCCGCTCCACCCGGGTCGCGGCCACCAACGACACCGACCTCGTCACGGCGCTGCTCGCCGGCCAGGTCGACGCCGACGGCAAGCCGCTGACCATCGAGGAGGCGGCCGCCAAGGTCCTCCCCGAGGTGCGCGGCGCCTTCAGCCTCGTCTTCATGGACGAGCACACCCTGTACGCGGCCCGCGACCCGCAGGGCATCCGCCCGCTGGTCCTCGGCCGCCTCGAGCGCGGCTGGGTCGTCGCCTCCGAGTCCGCCGCCCTCGACATCTGCGGCGCCGCCTACGTCCGCGAGATCGAGCCGGGCGAGTTCGTCGCCATCGACGAGAACGGCCTGCGCACCTCGCGATTCGCGGAAGCGAAGCCCAAGGGCTGTGTCTTCGAGTACGTGTACCTGGCCCGCCCGGACACCGACATCGCCGGCCGGAACGTGTACCTGTCCCGCGTCGAGATGGGCCGCCGCCTCGCCAAGGAGGCACCCGTCGAGGCGGACCTGGTCATACCGACCCCGGAGTCCGGCACCCCCGCCGCCATCGGCTACGCGGAGGCCTCCGGCATCCCGTTCGGCGCCGGCCTGGTCAAGAACGCGTACGTGGGCCGGACCTTCATCCAGCCTTCACAGACCATTCGCCAGCTGGGCATCCGGCTGAAGCTGAACCCGCTCAAGGAAGTCATCAAGGGCAAGCGTCTGGTCGTCGTCGACGACTCCATCGTCCGCGGCAACACCCAGCGGGCCCTGGTCCGCATGCTGCGCGAGGCGGGCGCCGCCGAGGTCCACATCCGGATCTCCTCGCCGCCCGTGAAGTGGCCCTGCTTCTTCGGCATCGACTTCGCCACCCGCGCCGAGCTCATCGCCAACGGCATGACCATCGAGGAGATCGGCACCTCGCTCGGCGCCGACTCCCTGGCGTACATCTCCATCGACGGCATGATCGAGGCGACCACCATCGCCAAGCCGAACCTGTGCCGCGCCTGCTTCGACGGCGAGTACCCGATGGAGCTCCCGGACCCCGAGCTGCTCGGCAAGCAGCTCCTGGAGACCGAGCTGGCCGCCGGCCCGGCCGCCCCGGCCGCGGTCGACGCGATCCGCCGTCCGTAGTCCGCCCGCAATACCTGCTGTACGACACGAAGGTTCTCCTTAGCCATGTCTGAGACAACTGGTGCCAGCTACGCAGCCGCGGGCGTCGACATCGAGGCGGGCGACCGCGCCGTCGAGCTCATGAAGGAGTGGGTGAAGAAGACGCAGCGCCCCGAGGTCCTCGGCGGCCTCGGCGGTTTCGCCGGCCTCTTCGACGCCTCCGCGCTGAAGAACTACGACCGCCCGCTGCTCGCCTCCGCCACCGACGGCGTCGGCACCAAGGTGGACGTCGCCCGCCGGATGGGCGTCTACGACACCATCGGCCACGACCTGGTCGCCATGGTCATGGACGACATCGTGGTGTGCGGCGCCGAGCCGCTGTTCATGACCGACTACATCTGCGTCGGCAAGGTGCACCCCGAGCGTGTCGCCGCCGTCGTCAAGGGCATCGCCGAGGGCTGTGTGCTCGCCGGCTGCGCCCTGGTGGGCGGCGAGACGGCCGAGCACCCCGGCCTGCTGGGCCCGGACGACTTCGACGTCGCCGGCGCCGGTACGGGCGTCGTGGAGGCCGACCGGCTGCTGGGCGCGGACCGTATCCGCACGGGTGACGCGGTGATCGCCATGGCGTCCTCCGGCCTTCACTCGAACGGGTACTCGCTCGTCCGGCACGTCCTGCTCGACCAGGGCGGCATGGCCCTCGACACCCACGTGGCCGACCTCGGCCGCACCCTGGGCGAGGAACTGCTGGAGCCGACGAAGATCTACTCGCTGGACTGCCTGGCCCTGATGCGCACCACCGACGTGCACGCCTTCAGCCACGTCACCGGCGGCGGCCTCGCGGCCAACCTGGCCCGCGTGATCCCGGACGCCCTGCACGCGGTCGTGGACCGCTCCACGTGGGCCCCGGCGCCGGTCTTCGACCTCGTGGGCCGCACCGGCTCCGTCGAGCGCCTGGAGCTGGAGAAGACGCTCAACATGGGCGTCGGCATGATCGCGATCGTGCCCGAGGAGTCCGCGGACGTGGCCCTCGCGACCCTGGCCGACCGCGGCGTGGACGCCTGGGTGGCCGGCGAGATCACCGAGCGCGGCGACCACGAGACGGGCGCCGCGATGATCGGTGACTACGCGAACTGAGCGGTGCGGTGCCGCCCGCGCGGGAGACGTGCGGGCAGCACAGAACCCGGTCGGTGACCGAAGTCACCGACCGGGTTGATGCTCAGTGCAAGGTCAAGCGCCGCGACGTTGCTGCGGGGACTGGCCGTCCTCGTCCTCGTCGTCGTCCTCGTAGAGGTCGGCGTACTTTGCGTACAGGTCGTCGTCTTGCTCATCGTCCTCGAACCGTTCGCCGCCGTTCGGCGACGCGTTCGCAGTCGATGCGCCCAGCTCCTCGGCCAGGCGTGCGAGATCAGTCCCACCGCTGTTGTACTTCAGCTGGCGGGCGACCTTCGTCTGCTTGGCCTTGGCCCGGCCGCGCCCCATGGCTCGACCCCCTCAACGACGGGGCTCGACGGCCCCAGAGTCTTGACACGCGTTCATGATCCGGAACGGACTCTCCGTGGAGAGGCCGGTCCGTAGGGCTTCCACGGTACCTGAGCCCGCGCCCATACGGTACGTCGCCCGCAGGACGTGGCCGCGCCCAGGACCTTCGAGGCGCCCTGTCCTCGCTGGTCAACCGCGATTTTAACCACTTATCGGCGGTCGACCCGCCGGGAGAAGTGAGAGTTCTCTCCAACCGCCCCCCGGCGGGTACCGGTCAAACCCCGGGCCGGCCCGGAACGCGTGCCGCGATCAGCGTGCCGCGCGGGCCTCCGCCATGCGCTGCTCGGCGATCCGGTCGGCCGCCGCGGCCGGCGGAATCCCGTCCGTCTTCGCACGTGCGAATATGGCCAGCGTGGTGTCGTAGATCTTCGCCGCCTTGGCCTTGCACCGCTCGAAGTCGAAGCCGTGCAACTCGTCGGCCACCTGGATGACACCGCCGGCGTTCACCACGTAGTCCGGCGCGTAGAGGATCCCGCGGTCGGCGAGGTCCTTCTCGACGCCCGGGTGGGCCAGCTGGTTGTTGGCCGCGCCGCACACCACCTTGGCGGTCAGCACCGGCACCGTGTCGTCGTTCAGGGCGCCGCCCAGCGCGCAGGGGGCGTAGATGTCCAGGCCCTCCACCCGGATGAGCGCCTCGGTGTCGGCGACCGACGTCACGCCCTCGGGGTGCCGGTCGAGGATCCGCCGGACGGCGTCCTCGCGCACGTCCGTGACGACGACCTCGGCACCCTCCTCCCGCAGGTGCTCCACGAGGTGGTGGCCGACCTTGCCGACGCCGGCGATGCCGACCTTGCGGCCGCGCAGCGAGGGGTCGCCCCACAGGTGCTGGGCGGAGGCCCGCATGCCCTGGTAGACGCCGAACGCGGTGAGCACGGAGGAGTCGCCGGCGCCGCCGTTCTCGGGGGAGCGGCCGGTGGTCCAGCGGCACTCGCGGGCCACGACGTCCATGTCGGCGACGTACGTGCCGACGTCGCAGGCGGTGACGTAGCGGCCACCGAGGGAGGCGACGCAGCGGCCGTACGCGAGGAGCAGCTCCTCGGTCTTGATCTGCTCCGGGTCGCCGATGATCACGGCCTTGCCGCCGCCGTGGTCGAGACCGGCCATGGCGTTCTTGTACGACATGCCACGCGCGAGGTTCAGGGCGTCGGCGACGGCCTCCTCCTCGGTCGCGTAGGGGTAGAAGCGCGTACCGCCGAGGGCGGGGCCCAGTGCGGTGGAGTGGATGGCGATGACGGCCTTGAGGCCGCTGGCGCGGTCCTGGCAGAGCACGACCTGCTCATGTCCCCCCTGGTCCGAGTGGAACAGGGTGTGCAGGACGCCGTCGGTTACATCGGTCACTGTGGTGACTCCTGAGTAAATAGCGGCGGGCGGGAAAGCTCCCGTACGGGTGGCGGGCGCTGTGAGCATGAGATTAAAGCCTGGTGCGCCCGCGGGTCCCACAGTGCTCAGGATCACGTCCGAGTGGGGTACCGCCGTGCGACGATTTGCATGGTTTTCTTGCGAGATCGTGAGGGGAATCTGCAGTTTTTCCCATCGACGGGCGGGGGAGGGAGCAGGCGTGCCCAAGGTGTCCTCGGTGACCGTCCCGTACGCGGCGTACCTCCGCGTGTACGAACCCCTGGCCGCCTTCCCGGAGCCGGAGCGCACCCACTGGGCGCGCTACGCGCGTCGCACCGACCGCCCGTCGTACCAGGACGAACTGCGCCGCTCCCTGGCCGACTTGGTGCCCACCCCGCCGGTCCCGGTGCCGGTGCACGAGAGCGGGGACGCGTTCGTCCTCCAGGTCGACGGGGTCGTCTGCGTCTGCCCCTGGCGCACCCGCCTGCGCGGCTGGCAGGCGCTGTCGGAGATCGCCGAGGAACTGCCGCCACCGGTCCTCGACGCGGTGCTGCCGCCGGTCCTGCGGCGCCAGACCGCCCAGGACTACGAGCGCTGGCTGGCCCGCAACCCCGACGCGCGGCCCTGGATCCGTACGGCGACCTGGCAGGTGCCGATCAACTGGTTCGTGCTGGTCGCGGACGACGAGCGCGAGTACGACAAGGGCTCGGGCGTGCCCGGCGCGTCCGGTGAGAGCGCTCCCGTGCTGCGCTACCGCACGCCCATGGTGCAGGCCAGGCGCCGGGTCGCGCGCGGGCTGCGCGCCCTCAAGGACGCGATCGAGGAGGGGCCGCTCATCGACGGCCTCGTGGACGTCGGGCGCTGGCTGGAGGAGTTCCACCCGCGCTCCTTCGTGGAGCTGGACTACGGCGGGCTGGTGCACGCCCTGCCGGCGGGCGAGCTGGAGGACGACCACTCGGCGGCGGACGTGGCCGAGGGCATGGACGCCCTGCGGCGCGGCGACGGGGAAGCGGCGGGCGAGGCGTACGGGCGGCTCGTGGAGCGGTGGCGCTCCGTGCGGGACCTCCGGTCGGCGAACTGACGCCTGACCCGGTCCGGCGAACTGACGTTTGACGGGACGCCCGTTTTGGGGTTTTGTCTTCGCACTGAGGTGCGCATCCTGTCTGCGCCGAAGTGCTCCCTGAGGGGCCGTCAGTACGGGCTTCACGAGGGACGTAGGTCCCGATCCGGGCGTATCCGTCAACCGTGTCAAGCGTGACGGACCGCACGTACGCGGCCCTTGCGCCCCTTACCCCTCCTCATGCCAAAATAGGACAAGGAGTCCGGGGAGGACTCTGTTCGTCCAACTCTGTTGTGGAGTGGGCGAAATCTCAGCATTGCACGACCTTGGGGGGTCTGGTGCCTCCTGATCGTCCTGTGACTGATCGTCACAGTGGCGTGACTGTCCGCTATGGCATGGTCCATCGGCTTCCGTCGCTGATGAACACCTGGAGGGGCAATTCCATCGGTTTGGCCGACGCGGCTGGACAGATGGTGTAGTTGTAGTGCCGAGGACAAGCCGTTCGTCCTATAACCGACTCGACTCGCGTCCGCCATTTCGGGCAACGCGGGTCAAGGTGCAGAATTTAGAGGAAAGAACCGAGAAGGTTCGGTTCTCCCGAGGAGGCCGCTCATGACCGCTCGCACCCCTGATGCCGAGCCGCTGCTGACCCCGGCTGAGGTCGCCACCATGTTCCGCGTCGACCCGAAGACGGTCACGCGCTGGGCGAAGGCCGGCAAGCTCACGTCGATCCGCACGCTCGGCGGGCATCGCCGCTACCGCGAGGCCGAGGTCCGCGCTCTGCTCGCGGGCATCCCGCAGCAGCGCAGCGAGGCCTGAACAACTGCATAACCGGGCAAAACGGCACGCCCTCAAACCTGCCGCAGCGCCCGGAACGACCGCTCCACACGATGCGGGGACTGCCCCAACAGGCCCCATGTCCGAGTCGCCCGGAGCCCTCCGGGCAAGCAGCAGGACGCGTCGTCGATCGCGCTGGACTCCGCCGGGTCCAGCGCGGTTTTTTATGCCTCCCCCGGCGCGCCGACTGGCGGTCCGTGCGCGGTGCTGTCGGAGTCCGGGGGGACGTGTCGGAAACCCCCTGCGAGACCCTCCGGAGAGAGTGCAATTGCACATATTAAATTGACCTGTTGTCGGTGAGGGGTAAGTTTGGCACCCCAGAAAAATCATGAAGTGACACCCGTCACAGGTGGAGTCGCTTGTTGCCGCTGGCGGTGTGCGCTATTGGAACGGCGGGTTCCGGCCATGGTTCCACCGCCCCACGGCGGGGCGGGTGTTGACGCCGGCGGCTCTCACGCGGGCGACGCGCTCCCGCCCTCCGGCAAGGGCTGCTGCGGGGCCTGTACGGCCGGCGGGGCCGCATCCATCGCCAGTCTCAGGAGGCGGTGGCAGATGGGGCAGTGGCGGGTCACATGGCGGTAGGACGATGCGGCCGACAAATGCGCGCGGAGCAGGGCTCGCGTCTCGTGCCTGGCCGATGCCGCCATACGCCACCTCCGAGGGGGCCACGGAGAGGGCCCTGCCTCTTGGGGTACCGAGTCACCGACGGACCGTCAAGACGGCGCGGGGTACGCGAAAGAACCCGGGTCGCATCGACCCGGGTTCTTTCTCATGCGGTCCTGACGGGATTTGAACCCGCGGCCTCCACCTTGACAGGGTGGCGAGCACTCCAAACTGCTCCACAGGACCAGGTTTCGCAGCGCCATTCGTGCGTTGCGCTGCGAGAAGGACTGTACAGGAGGGTGAGCCCTCTGGTCGAACTCACCCACCGTACAGGGGCGGTTACGGGACAGCCGCGTCGATCGCCTTCACGATCCGCTTGTCCGACACCGGGTACGCCGTGCCCAGCGCGTGCGCGAAATAGCTGACCCGGAGCTCCTCGATCATCCAGCGGATGTCCAGCACCGGCGCCGGCACCGGACGGCCCTGCGGCAGCTGCTCCAGCAGCCACGCGTACTCGTCCTGCATCTCGTGCACCTTGGCCATGCGCGTCGTGTCCCGCTGCACGTTCGTCGGCATCTGCTGCAGGCGCCGGTCCGCCGCCACCAGGTACCGCATCAGGTCCGGCAGGCGCCGCAGCCCCGCCCGCGTCACGAAGCCCGGCGCCACGAGGCCGTCCAGCTGCTTGCGGACGTCCTGGAGGTTCGGCAGCAGCGCGGGGCTCCGCACGGCCTTCAGGCGGCGCTCACAGGACTGCCACGCCGCCAGCACCTGCTGCACCTGGCCCACCGTACGGACCGTCGTGTCGACGATCTCCGCGCGGACCTTGTCGTACAGCTTCCGGTACGACTCCTCGTCCCACGCCGGACCGCCGAAGTCGGCGATCAGCTTGTCCGCCGCCGCCGTCGCGCAGTCGTCGAAGAGGGCCTGGATGGAGCCGTGCGGATTCGCCGACAGGCCCAGCTTCTGCTGGTTGCTGAGCTTCTCGGACGCGAACTTCGCGGGATTGACCGGGATGTTGCGCAGGATCAGCCGCCGCGTGCCCCGCCACATCGCCTGCGCCTGCTCGGCCTCCGTGTCGAACAGCCGCACCGAGACGGTGTCGCCGTCGTCGACCAGCGCCGGGAACGCCTTGACCGGCTGCCCCGCGCGACGCGTCTCGAAGACACGGCTGAGCGAACCGATCGTCCAGTCCGTCAGGCCCGTGCGCTCCAGGGACTCGCCGCCCTGCCGCTCGGCGGTCGCGGCCGCCGCCTGCGAGATGGCCTTGCGGGCCTTCGGCCGCAGCTTCAGGCGCAGCGCCTCCAGGTCCTTGTCCTCGGCCAGCGTCCGCCGCCGCTCGTCCACGATCCGGAACGTGATCCGGAGGTGGTCCGGCACCTTGTCCCAGTCGAAGTCCTCGGCGGTGAACGGCACTCCGACCATCCGCTTCAGCTCACGCGCCATCGTCGTGGTCAGCGGCTCCTGGAGCGGGACGGCCGCGTCCAGGAAGCGCTTCGCGAAGTTCGGCGCCGGCACGTAGTTGCGGCGGATCGGCTTCGGCAGCGAGCGGATCAGCTCGGTGACCAGCTCCTCCCGCAGACCCGGGATCTGCCAGTCGAAGCCCTCGTCCGTGACCTGGTTCAGCACCTGGAGCGGGATGTGCACCGTCACGCCGTCCGCGTCCGCACCCGGCTCGAACTGGTAGGTCACCCGGAACTTCAGCCGGCCCTGCCGCCACGAGTCGGGATAGTCGTCCTTGCTGACCGCGCCCGCACGCTCGTTGATGAGCATCTCGCGCTCGAAGTCGAGGAAGTCCGGCTGCTCCTGGCGCTTGTGCTTCCACCATGAGTCGAAGTGCGCCCCCGACACCACGTGGTCCGGCAGCCGCTGGTCGTAGAAGTCGAACAGCGTCTCGTCGTCCACCAGGATGTCCCGGCGCCGCGCACGGTGCTCCAACTCCTCGACCTCGGTGAGGAGTTTGCGGTTGTCGGAGAAGAACTTGTGGTGCGTGCGCCAGTCGCCCTCGACCAGCGCGTGCCGGATGAACAGCTCGCGGCTGACCTCGGCGTCGATCCGCCCGTAGTTCACCTTCCGCTGCGCCACGATCGGCACGCCGTACAGCGTGACCTTCTCGTAGGCCATCACCGCGGCCTGGTCCTTCTCCCAGTGCGGCTCGCTGTACGTCCGCTTCAGCAGGTGCTGCGCGAGGGGCTCGACCCACTCCGGTTCGATCTTCGCGTTGACGCGCGCCCACAGGCGGGACGTCTCGACGAGCTCGGCGCTCATCACGAAACGCGGCGGCTTCTTGAACAGCGCCGACCCCGGGAAGATCGCGAACTTCGCGTTGCGGGCGCCCACGTACTCGTTGCGCTCGCGCCGTCCGCCGGAGTCCCTGGCGTCCTTCGACTCCTTGGACTCCTTCACGTCCTTCATCCCGATGTGGGACAGCAGACCCGCGAGGAGGGAGACGTGGATGCGGTCCGCCGGGGCGTCGTCCTCGTTGGGGTGGATGCCCATCTGCTTCGCGACCGTACGCAGCTGCGTGTAGATGTCCTGCCACTCACGGATGCGCAGGAAGTTCAGGTACTCCTGCTTGCACATGCGGCGGAAGGACGACGAACCGCGCTCCTTCTGCTGCTCACGGACGTAGCGCCACAGGTTCAGGTAGGCGAGGAAGTCGCTCGTCTCGTCCTTGAAGCGGGCGTGCTGCTGGTCGGCCTGCGTCTGCTTGTCGGCGGGGCGCTCACGCGGGTCCTGGATGGACAGCGCCGCCGCGATGACCATGACCTCGCGGACGCAGCCGTTCTTGTCGGCCTCCAGCACCATGCGCGCCAGCCGCGGGTCGACCGGCAGCTGGGCCAGCTTGCGACCGGTGTCCGTGAGCCGCTTGCGCGGGTCCTTCTGGGAGGGGTCGAGGGCGTTCAGCTCCTGGAGCAGCTGGACGCCGTCACGGATGTTGCGGTGGTCCGGCGGGTCGATGAACGGGAACTTCTCGATGTCACCGAGGCCGGCCGCGGTCATCTGCAGGATGACGGACGCCAGGTTCGTCCGCAGGATTTCGGCGTCCGTGAACTCCGGGCGGGACAGGAAGTCGTCCTCGCTGTAGAGCCGGATGCAGATGCCGTCCGACGTACGGCCGCAGCGGCCCTTGCGCTGGTTGGCGCTGGCCTGCGAGATCGCCTCGATCGGCAGCCGCTGCACCTTCGTGCGGTGGCTGTAGCGGGAGATGCGGGCGAAACCGGGGTCGATGACGTACTTGATGCCCGGCACCGTCAGCGACGTCTCCGCGACGTTCGTGGCGAGCACGATCCTGCGCCCCGAGTGCTGCTGGAACACGCGGTGCTGCTCGGCGTGCGAGAGCCGCGCGTACAGCGGGAGCACCTCGGTGAAGCGGTAGTTCTTCTTGGTGAGCGCGTCCGCCGTGTCACGGATCTCCCGCTCACCGGAGAGGAACACGAGGATGTCGCCCGGCCCCTCGGCCATGAGCTCCTCGACGGCATCCGTGATCGCGGTGATCTGGTCGCGGTCGGCGTCGTCGGAGTCCTCTTCGAGCAGCGGCCGGTAGCGCACCTCCACCGGGTACGTCCGGCCGCTGACCTCGATGATCGGGGCATCGCCGAAATGGCGCGAGAACCGCTCCGGATCGATGGTCGCCGACGTGATGACGACCTTCAGATCCGGCCGCTTCGGCAGCAGCTGCGCGAGGTACCCGAGCAGGAAGTCGATGTTGAGGGACCGCTCGTGCGCCTCGTCGATGATGATCGTGTCGTAGGCGCGCAGCTCGCGGTCGGTCTGGATCTCGGCGAGCAGGATGCCGTCCGTCATCAGCTTGACGAAGGTGCCCTCCGGGTTCACCTGGTCGGTGAATCGCACCTTCCAGCCGACGGCCTCCCCCAGCGGGGTGTCCAGCTCCTCCGCCACCCGCTCGGCCACTGCGCGCGCGGCGATCCGGCGCGGCTGGGTGTGCCCGATCATGCCGCGCACGCCGCGTCCCAGCTCCAGGCAGATCTTCGGGATCTGCGTGGTCTTGCCGGACCCGGTCTCACCAGCCACGATCACGACCTGGTGATCACGAATGGCCTCCGCGATCACGTCCTTCTTCTGGCTGACCGGAAGCTGCTCGGGATAGCGGATCTCCGGCACCCGGGCGCGCCGCTCGGCGAGGCGCTGCCCGGCCTTGTCGACCTCGGCCTCGATCTCGGCGAGAACAGCGGCCCGGGCCTCCGGCTTACGGATCTTGCGCGCGCCCTCCAGCCTGCGCCCGAGCCGATGCGCGTCACGCAGCGACAGCTCGGTCAGACGGGAGGCGAGGGCGCCGAGGGCGGGGGCGGGGTCGGTAGACATACGGATTCCAGGATCTCATCCGGGCGAAAAACGTGGCGAACGCTTTTCTCGGCATGCCAAAACCCCCGCCGAGATCTCGACGGGGGCTGATGGTGGCTGGGGCCGGGGTCGAACCGGCGACCTTCCGCTTTTCAGGCGGACGCTCGTACCAACTGAGCTACCCAGCCACGAGGTTTCACGTGAAACCTCAGCGGTCCTGACGGGATTTGAACCCGCGGCCTCCACCTTGACAGGGTGGCGAGCACTCCAAACTGCTCCACAGGACCAAGCTTCGCGTACGACAGTGTCGCACACCGTACTGCGTGCCCCCAACGGGATTCGAACCCGTGCTACCGCCTTGAAAGGGCGGCGTCCTAGGCCGCTAGACGATGAGGGCTATCGGCCCGCCTGGGCGCTTCGCAGCGCGTCGGGGACGTGAGAAGCATATGGGATGGCGGGACCTATCGCCAAAACGGTTTACGGGCTCTTCGTCGCGGGGCTCGTGGGCGGGTCCGTCGCCGGGTCCGTTCCCTGGTCTTTCGCCGGGTCTGTCGCCGTGCCGGGGGAGGGCGTGCCGGGCGACGGCGTGGCCCCCGGCTGGTTCTCCTCCGGGAGGTGCCGGCTGACCTCCGCCGTCGACTCGCCGAGGCCGCCGAGCCGGATCTCGTCCCAGGCCTGGAGGCGTCGGGAGTCCCGGTCGAAGTAGAGGATCGAGGCCTGCACCGGGTCCGGGTACTTGCCCTCGACGGCGCGCAGCCCGCTGCCGCCCGTGGAGCCCTCGATGCGCAGCCGGGTGCCGAACTTCATGACCTCCATCTCCTGGTGGTGGATGTGCCCGGCCAGCACCAGCGGCACCTGCCCGTCCACCTCGCGGGCGGCCTCGGGCTCGTGGGCGACGGCGATGTCCGCCGGTTTGCCCGCGGCCCGCAGGTCGCGCAGCGCGGAGGCGAGGCGGGCGCCGGCGATCTCCTGCACGGGGCCGCTGCCGGGCCTGGTCGAGCGGTCGGGCGTGAACTGGGGGTCGCCGATGCCGGCGAAGCGCAGTCCGGCGACGGTCCTGGCGCGGCCGTCGTCGAGGACGTGCACGTTCTTCAGGCCCTTCAGGTACCGCTGGGTGACCATCGAGTCGTGGTTGCCGCGCACCCACACGTAGGGGGCGCCCAGGTCCTCGATCGGGTCGAGGAAGCCGTTCTCGGCGGCCGTGCCGTGGTCCATGGTGTCGCCGGAGTCGACGATCACGTCGACCTGGTACTGCTCCACGAGCGAGGCGATGATCTTCCAGCTGGCCGGGTTGAGGTGGATGTCCGACACATGCAGCACCCGGATCGTGGTGGGGTCGGGCCGGTAGGCGGGGAGCGTGGACGTGACGTCGTAGAGCTTGGTCACGTTCGTCACCAGGCGGGCGAGTTCCCGCTGGTAGACGTCGAACTCGGTGACGATGCTGCGCGCGTCGCCGACCAGGGACGGCGCGGAGGACAGCAGGCCGGAGAACTTCGGCTCCAGGACCGAGTCGGGGTTCCAGGTGGCGTACGCGGATCCGCCCGAGGCGGCCAGCAGGGTGAGGGCGAGGCCGCCGGCGGCGAGGGCGCGGCGCGGGCGGCGGTAGACGGCGAGTCCGAGGGCGGTGGCGCCGGTGACGACGGCGACGCAGGAGCGGACGGCCAGGTCGAGGGTGCCGTGCGCTATGTCACGGGTGACCTCGTCCTGCAGTCCGGAGATGCGCTCGGGGCGGTCGACGAGGGCCTGGGAGCGGACCGGGTCGAGCTGGTCGACGTTGACGTCCAGGCGGACGGGCGCGGTGTGGCTGTCGAGTTGCAGGGCGCCCAGCGGGGACACGTTGATCTTCGTGCCGCCGGTGAGGGAGGGGCGCAGGGTCATCGTCGTGTCCATGGGGCCCACGGGGGTGCGGACGTTGCCGACGACCAGCAGGCCGAGCCAGGCGCCGAGGAGGACGACGGCGAGCATGCCGAGTGCGCGGCCCCACGGGTGGGGCTGGCGGACGAGTTCGATCGTCGCGGGGGCCTGGCGGGCGCGATAGCGGCGGGCGAGGGCGCGCGGGGCCCTGGGGAGTCGGTGCAGAAGGTTCCGGACGGCGACGGGGACGCGGGCCATTGGTCCCGTATGCCCAAGTAGCGCGAGGGATATGCGGGGCGCCCACGGCTCTCGCCCGGGCGTGACGTGGCCGACAATGGGCGGTGTGCTGGAGATGACGCGTGAGGAGTTCGAGGAGCTGGTCGCGGAGGCGCTCGACCGGATTCCGCCGGAGTTGACCCGTTTGATGGACAACGTCGCGGTGTTCGTGGAGGACGAGCCGCCGTCCGACGATCCGGAGCTGCTCGGGCTGTACGAGGGGACTCCGCTGACCGAGCGCGGCGAGTGGTACGCGGGCGTGCTGCCGGACCGCATCACGATCTACCGGGGACCGACGCTGCGGCTGTGCCAGTCGCGGGAGGAGGTCGTCGAGGAGACCGAGGTGACGGTGGTGCACGAGATCGCGCACCACTTCGGCATCGACGACGAGCGGCTGCACGCGCTGGGGTACGGCTGAGGGGGCCGGCGTTTGGTGTCCGATGCCCGGGGCCTGGAGTCCGGGGTTTGGCGTCCGGGGCCTGGAGTCCGGGGTCTGGTGCCCGGGATCAGAGGTTCGGGGCCCCGGTGTCCGGGCCCGGTGTCCGGGGGCGGGATCGACGGGCCCGCGGGCGGGCTGACGGGCCGACAGGCCGCGAACCGGCCGCTTCGCCGGGCTGGCTGGACGGGTGCGGCGAGTTCGGCGGATTGGCCGGACGGGTGCGGCGGATTGGCCGGACGGGTGCGGCGGATTGGCCGGACGGGTCCGCCGAACTGGCGAGGCGGGTTCGGTCGACGGGCAGCCGACGGGCGCGACGGGCGGCCGGCGGGCACGGCGGGCAGTCGACCGGCGCGGCGGGCACGACCGGCACGCGGGCGCTGCGGCGGATGCGGCGGATGCGGTGGTCCGGCGCGCTGCGGAGCGCCCCGTTCAGCCACCCGTCGTCCGCGCCCGCGCCCCGCGCGGCGGCGGAGAGCCGGGGCACGGTCGGCTGTTCGCCTCGCGCGGCGCGTGTCCTCTTGCGGGTGACGGGAGTTGGGCACGTCGACTCCTCACCCGTCCCCCGGAGGTGGCTTCCCGTGCGTCCCTTGTACGTACCCGTCCGTGTGGCCGCAGCGGCCCTCGCCGTCGCCGCTGCCGCCGGCTGCATGAGCGTGGGCGGCGACGCGGACGGGCACGCCAGGCCGTCGCACTCCACCGAGCACGAGGGCGGCGCGGCGCCGGACGGCGGGGCGGCGGTGCCGGGCGGCGGCGTCGGTCACGGGTCGGCGGGCGACGGCGCGGACGGGCGCGGCAAGGACAAGCGCGGCAAGGGCAAGGGCGACGGGAAGGGGAAGCGCCGGCCGGGTGACGAGGCGTCCCCCGGGGAGTCCCCCTCCGTGGGGCCGAGCGGATCCGCGCCCGCGCCCGGCGGTCCGGGCGGGCCCGCGCGGCCCACTCCGCCGCCGGACGAGCCCGCCCCGACGGGGACGGCCGAACCTCAGCCCACGCCGCCGAAGGAGCCGCCGTCGTCACCGGCGCCCGAGCCGACGGTGGCGGAGCCGTCGTCGTCGGCGCACGAGCCGCCGGGGCCGCAGTTGAGCCACCGGGAACCGGCTCCGGAGGCGGGGGTGCCGGCGTAGGAGGCGCACCCGGCGACCGGACGGATCGGCTCCGCGGAAGGGGCCGGTTTGCTTTCAGGGGGTCGGGGTGCGTATGGTGGCAGATCGTTTGATCCTATTTGCCCGGCGCCAACGCAGAGCGCGCCGTGTGGCGCGTACTCTCCTTTGCCGTGGCTGACCGCATCGAGGCGGTCGAATTGCGATTCACGGAGTTGACGGGCGCGTGCCGACGAGACTCCGGAAGGTTTCGCATTCGCATGTCCATCACCAGTACTGATCACGTCGTCATGCCCGAGAACGAGGGCACCGCAGGCGTCGAAGACACCGAGGGGAACACCCCCGAGGCGACCTTCGCCGACCTCGGTCTCCCCGAGGGCATCGTGCGCAAGCTCGCACAGAACGGCGTGACCTCCCCCTTTCCCATCCAGGCCGCGACCATCCCGGACGCCCTGGCCGGCAAGGACATCCTCGGCCGCGGGCGCACCGGCTCCGGCAAGACCCTCTCCTTCGGTCTGCCGACGCTGGCGACGCTGTCCGGCGGCCGCACCGAGAAGCACAAGCCGCGCGCCGTCATCCTGACGCCGACGCGTGAACTGGCCATGCAGGTCGCCGACGCGCTCCAGCCGTACGGCGACGTCCTCGGCCTGAAGATGAAGGTCGTCTGCGGCGGCACCTCGATGGGCAACCAGATCTACGCCCTCGAGCGCGGCGTCGACGTCCTCGTCGCCACCCCGGGCCGCCTGCGCGACATCATCAACCGCGGCGCGTGCTCGCTGGAGAACGTCCAGATCGCCGTCCTCGACGAGGCCGACCAGATGTCCGACCTGGGCTTCCTGCCCGAGGTCACGGAGCTGCTCGACCAGATCCCGGCGGGCGGCCAGCGCATGCTGTTCTCCGCGACGATGGAGAACGAGATCAAGACCCTCGTCGACCGGTACCTGAACGACCCGCAGGTGCACGAGGTCGACGCGGCGCAGGGCGCGGTGACGACCATGTCGCACCACATCCTCATCGTGAAGCCCAAGGACAAGGCGCCGGTCACCGCCGCGATCGCCTCCCGCAAGGGCCGCACGATCATCTTCGTCCGCACCCAGCTGGGCGCCGACCGCGTCGCCGAGCAGCTGCGCGACGCCGGTGTGAAGGCCGACGCGCTGCACGGTGGCATGACGCAGGGCGCCCGCACCCGGACGCTGGCCGACTTCAAGGACGGCTACGTCAACGTCCTCGTCGCCACCGACGTCGCCGCGCGCGGCATCCACGTCGACGGCATCGACCTCGTCCTGAACGTGGACCCGGCCGGCGACCACAAGGACTACCTGCACCGCGCGGGCCGCACCGCGCGCGCCGGCCGCACCGGCACCGTCGTCTCGCTCTCGCTGCCGCACCAGCGGCGGCAGATCTTCCGCCTCATGGAGGACGCCGGCGTCGACGCCGCGCGCCACATCATCCAGGGCGGCGCGGCCTTCGACCCGGAGGTCGCCGAGATCACCGGCGCCCGGTCGATGACCGAGGTGCAGGCCGAGTCGGCGGGCAACGCCGCGCAGCAGGCCGAGCGTGAGGTGTCCCACCTCACCAAGCAGCTGGAGCGTGCGCAGCGGCGCGCGACCGAGCTGCGCGAGGAGGCCGACCGGCTGCTCGCCCGCGCGGCGCGCGAGCGGGGCGAGGACCCGGCCGTGGTGCTGGCGGAGGCGGCCGAGGCCGCCGCTGCCGTCGCCGAGGTCGCGGTGCCCGCGCAGTCCGGCGCGCAGGACGTCGAGCGCGTGGAGCGGGTCGAGCGCGAGGAGCGCCCGGAGGCTTCGGCGCCGTACGAGCGTCGCGAGCGCCGGGACAACGACCGGGGCGACCGCGGCGGCGACCGTGGCGGGTTCCGCCGTGACGACCGCCGTGACGACCGTGGTGGTGAGCGCGGTGGGTTCCGTCGGGACGACCGTCGTGACGACCGTGGTGGCCGTTCCTTCGAGCGTCGTGACGACCGCGGTGGCGACCGTGGCGGTTTCCGCCGTGACGACCGCCGTGACGACCGTGGTGGTGAGCGCGGTGGGTTCCGTCGCGATGACCGTCGTGACGACCGTGGTGGCCGTTCCTTCGAGCGTCGTGACGATCGCGGTGGCGACCGTGGCGGTTTCCGCCGTGACGACCGTGGTGGTGAGCGCGGTGGGTTCCGCCGTGACGACCGTCGTGACGACCGTGGTGGCCGTACCTTCGAGCGTCGTGACGACCGCGGTGGCGAGCGCGGCGGGTTCCGCCGTGACGACCGCGGTGACCGCGGCGGCTTCCGGGGTGGCGAGCGTGGCGGCCACCGTGGCAGCGACCGTCCGTTCAACCGCGACCGCCAGGGCGACCGCCCGGGCTTCCGCACCGGCGGCCACGACCGCCCGTACGGCCGTCGTGACGACCACCGCGGCACCACCGGCTCCTCCTTCGGGCGCCGCGACGACAAGCCGCGCTGGAAGCGCAACGGCTGACACCCGCTGATCCCACCGGCCGGTCGAGGCCGGCCGGGGTTCGCCTGAGAGGGCCCGGACGACGAGCACATCGTCGTCCGGGCCCTCTGCCGTTCCGGTTGACCACCCCTTCTTGACCACCCCTTCTTGATCGCCCCTTCTTGATCGCCCCTTCTTGATCGCCCCTTTTGGCCACCCCTAGGTCATTCGTGAATGTGTTCGAATCTGGCGTGATCTTTGTGCTAGCTTGCGGCGCCTTTTGAGTCGAGCTGGAGGTGTCGCGTGGCCGTACGCCACAGACCAAACCGCACCCGATCTCTCCTCCGCGGCGCGTTCGCCGCGACCGTGGCCCTCGCGGCCACCGGTGGAGCCCTGCCCACCTTCCTCACCGCCGCGCACGCCGAGGCGGCGCCGACCACCCTGACGATCGACGCGCCCGACCGCTACCTGCCGCGCGGCTACAACCTGGAGTCGGCCGGCGCGACCGGTGACCTGGCCCGCGTGGAACTCGACACCGGGGACGGTGTCGCCGGCTACGGCCCGTTCGGCGCCTACCGCTGGAACCCGGTGTCCGGGGACCCGCTGCCCGTCGGCCAGGACCCCGTCAGCTCCGCCGAACGCATCGGCGGCCACGGCTCCGACACCGTCGGCGTGTACACCTCCGCCGACCGGTCGGTGGAACTGAAGGACATGAAGGCCGGCACGTCGGCCCGCTTCACGCTCCCCGAGGGCCACACGTACCACGGCACCTACGGCGACACCGTGCTGAGCGCCACCTGGACCACCGGCGGCTCCCTCGACGCGCTGCACCTGCTGCGCCTGGTCGACGGGCAGCTCACCGACACCCCGGTCACCGGCGACAACGGTGTGAAGCCCGCCTCGACCAGGGTGCTCGGCGCCGGCGACGGCATGCTCGCGATCCTGGTCTCCGGCGACCAGTCGGGCTCCATCGGCCTGCTGGACCGGGCGAGCGGCCGGATCACCGGCGTCCTCAAGGGCTCCTGGGGCAGCACGTACACGCAGGTCGCGGTCTCCGCCACGCACGTCGGCTGGTTCGATCCCGCCTACGGCGACCAGAAGGCGCATCTGCTGCGCCGCGACGCGCTCGCGGGCACGGAGACCACCGTGCCCGTCGCGTCGTCGTACGAGCAGCGGGCGCACATCGCGCTCGTCGGGAACTGGGTGCTCTCGCTGCGGGAGCCGAAGTCCTACGGCAACAGCGACGCGCCGAAGGACCGGGGCGAGCCGCTGCTCGCCGCGCCGATCGGCGGCGGCGACACCCGGACCCTGCTGCCCCACGCCCGCCTCGGCCGGGCCTACGGGCTGAACCCGACGCCCGACGGCGGTGTCCTGGTGGCCGGCGGTTCGTCGGCCGGGGACTGGGCGGTGCGCAAGGTGAGCGTGGGCGCCGGCGGCGACCTCACGGTCGACGCGGTGCGGTCCGTCCCGGCCAAGCCCGGCTCCTACGGAGCGGTGACGCTGGCGGCCGGCGACCTGGCCGTGCAGGAGACGGACACCAACTACCTGCCGTCGCTCTACAAGCGGCACGTCGAGCTGGCCGGTGACAACCCGTCGGCGGGGCCGCGCAGCCTGGTCGCCGAGCCGCCGCGCGGCACCGACGGCAGCGGCGGAGCCGCGGGCACGGGAGCGGTCGCGCTGGGCGACGGGCGGTTCGCCTACCCCAAGGGCTCCGGGGTCGAGGTCCGCTCCGGCGCCGACGACGCGGTGACGGTCGCGGCGCCGGGCGGCGGTCAGATCGTCGACGCCTCCGGCCGCTACGTGGTCTTCGGCCGCGGCTACGTGTCCGGCTTCGGGCAGTACGAGCAGTACGTCCTCGACCTGGCGAAGCCCGGTGCCGACAAGGTGCTGCTGACCCGCCCCGCCTCGGCCGCCGCCGTCTGGGGCAGCACCTTCTGGACGCCCGGCACGACCAAGGGCACCGTCACGGCCACCGACCTGAAGTCGGGCGACACCGAGACGTTTTCCCTCGGCAAGGAGTGCACGCCGACCGACCTCCAGGCGGTGGGCCGCTGGGTGTACTGGACGTGCGACGCGTCCGGCGACCCGGCGGGCTCCGGCGTGTGGGACCGCGCGACGCGGCGCATGCTCGACGTCCCGAAGGGCGGCGAACTCGGCGACGGACACGTCGTCCTGCACGACGAGACGGCCGGCAGGCTCCAACTGCTCGACTTCCACACCGCCGAGGGCGTGCAGACCCGCACCCTCGCCGAACTCACCGGCCACCTGTCGCCGCACCACGTCGCGGTCGACCGCTTCGGCGGCGGCGTGGCCTACCTGCCCGAGCGCGGCAGGCCCGGCGCGATGCGGGCCGTGGCCTCCGGCGTGCCCGCGTCCCCGCTGGCCGCGATCGAGTCCGCCCCGGAGACGTCCCTCGACCTGAAGGCGTCGTCGGACGCCCGCTGGGACGCCTCCTGGCAACTGTCCCGGCCGGCCGCCTCCGGCACCCGCGTCGTGATCAGGGACGCGGCGGGCACGGCGGTCCGCACCCTGGACGCCGTACAGCGGGGCGCCGCCCTCACCGCCGCCTGGGACGGCAGGGCGACCGACGGGAGGTACGCGCACAACGGCACGTACACCTGGGAGCTGACCGCAGCCCCGAAGGACGGCCAGGGCCCGGAACTGCGGCTCACCGGCAAGATCGCGGTGACCGGCAGCGCCCCGGGAGCGCTGGGTGCACTGAGGCACTGAGGCGCGGGGCGCGGAGCGCATGAGGCACATCGCGCGGGCACGCTGAGGCGTGAGCGGTGAACTGAACCGGTGTGGTGGGCAAGCGCTTTGACCCGCCGCACGGCGAATGTCGTGCCCCCGGCGAGGGAATCGCTGGGGGCATGACAGAAGACGGCAAAGCGAGTGGGCTGTCGGACGAAGAGCGGCTCGCCCAGCTCGGTTACACGCAGGTTCTCGCCCGCCGCATGTCGGCGTTCTCCAACTACGCGGTCTCCTTCACCATCATCTCGGTGCTGTCGGGCTGCCTCACCCTCTATTTGTTCGGCATGAACACCGGCGGGCCCGCCGTGATCACCTGGGGCTGGGTCGCCGTCGGCCTGATGACGCTGTTCGTCGGCCTGTCGATGGCCGAGATCTGCTCGGCGTACCCGACGTCGGCCGGCCTGTACTTCTGGGCGCACCGCCTGGCGCCCCGGCGCACGGCCGCCGCCTGGGCGTGGTTCACCGGCTGGTTCAACGTCCTCGGCCAGGTCGCCGTGACCGCCGGCATCGACTTCGGCGCGGCGTCCTTCCTCGGCGCCTACCTCAACCTCCAGTTCGGCTTCGAGGTGACCCCGGGCCGCACGATCCTGCTCTTCGCCGCGATCCTCGTGCTGCACGGCCTGCTCAACACCTTCGGCGTGCGCATCGTCGGCCTGCTCAACAGCATCAGCGTGTGGTGGCACGTGATCGGCGTCGCGGTCATCGTCGGCGCGCTGACCTTCGTACCGGACGAACACCGGTCCGCGTCGTTCGTCTTCGGCGAGTTCGTCAACAACACCGGCTGGGGCAGCGGCCCGTACGTCGTCCTGCTCGGCCTGCTCATGGCGCAGTACACCTTCACCGGCTACGACGCCTCCGCCCACATGACGGAGGAGACCCGCGACGCGTCCACCGCCGGCCCGAAGGGCATCGTCCGCTCCATCTGGACGTCCTGGATCGCCGGCTTCGTCCTGCTCCTCGGCTTCACCTTCGCCATCCAGTCCTACGAGGGCGCCCTCACGTCGCCGACGGGCGCGCCGCCCGCGCAGATCCTCCTCGACGCGCTCGGCGCGACCGCCGGGAAGCTGCTGCTGCTCGTCGTGATCGGGGCGCAGCTGTTCTGCGGAATGGCGTCCGTCACGGCCAACAGCCGCATGATCTACGCCTTCTCGCGCGACGGCGCCCTGCCCTTCTCGCACATCTGGCACACCGTCAGCCCGCGCACCCGCACCCCCGTCGCGGCGGTCTGGCTCGCGGCCCTGGGCGCGCTCGCCCTCGGCCTGCCGTACCTGATCAACGTCACGGCGTACGCGGCGGTGACCTCGATCGCCGTGATCGGCCTCTACATCGCCTACGTCGTCCCGACCTTCCTGCGGGTGCGCAAGGGCGCCGCCTTCGAACGGGGGCCGTGGCACCTGGGCCGCTGGTCCGGCCCGATCGGCGTGGTCGCGGTCGGGTGGGTCGGCGTGATCACGGTCCTGTTCATGCTGCCGCAGGTCTCCCCGGTCACCTGGGAGTCCTTCAACTACGCCCCGGTCGCCGTCCTGGCCGTCCTGGGCTTCGCCGCGACCTGGTGGCTGGCGTCGGCCCGCCACTGGTTCCTCAACCCGGACCACGAACGCACCCGGTCCCGCGAGGCGGCCCGCGCGGGAACACCCGAACCGGTGGATCCGTAAGCCACGTCCGTCCCAAGGCGCCACCCGCACGGCCGCGCCGCCATCGCGGCGCGGCCGGGTCCGCTTCCGCGGCGCGGCCGGGTCGCGATACCCGATCGGACACACGGCCTCGTCCCGCTATGCTCGGGGAGGCAACATCGCCTGGGCCCTTAGCTCAATTGGCAGAGCAGTGGACTTTTAATCCATTGGTTGTGGGTTCGAGTCCCACAGGGCCTACGACAACGCTCCCGGCTCGGCAGGTTCGAGCCGGGGGCTCCGTCGTTGCGGAGAATGGTGGCCATGTCTCTGCCGTACGTCCTGCTGTCCGCCGCCGTCTCCCTCGACGGCTACCTGGACGACACCGGCCCCGAGCGGCTGCTGCTGTCCGGGCCGGCCGACTTCGACCGGGTCGACGAGGTGCGGGCGTCCGTCGACGCGATCCTCGTCGGCGCCGGCACGATCCGCGCCGACAACCCCCGGCTGCTCGTCAACTCGCCCGAGCGCCGAGCCGCCCGCCGTGCCGCCGGGCGGCCCGCATACCCGCTCAAGGTCACCGTCAGCGGGTCGGGCGACCTCGACCCGGCGGCCAACTTCTGGCACACCGGCGGCGACAAGGTCCTCTACTCCACCGACGAGGGCGCCGGCCGGGCCCGGCGGCTCGGCATCGCCGCCGACGTCGTCCCGCTCGGCCCGTCCCTCGACTGGCGCGCGCTGCTGGAGCACCTGCACGACGTGCGCGGCGTCGGGCGGCTCATGGTCGAGGGCGGCGGCACCGTCCACACCCAGCTCCTCCAGCAGGGCCTCGCCGACGAACTCCAGCTCGTCGTCGCCCCGCTGTTCGTCGGCGACCCGGGCGCGCCCCGCATGTTCGGGCCCGGCGGCTACCAGGGCGGCCGGCTGCGGCTCGTGGAGACCCGGCGCCTGGAGGACGTCGTCCTGCTCCGCTACGAGCCCACCGCGCCCGGCACGGGCGCCGTGCCGTCCGCCGCCGACCGGCACCGGCTCGCCCTGGCCTGCGACCTGGCGGCGCTGTGCCCGCCGTCGGCGACCGCGTTCAGCGTCGGGGCCGTGGTGGTCGCCGCCGACGGGACCGAACTCGCGCGCGGGCACTCGCGGGAGGCCGGTGACCCCGTCGTGCACGCCGAGGAGGCCGCCCTCGCCAAGCTCGACCCCGCCGATCCGAGGCTCGCCTCCGCGACGGTCTACAGCAGCCTCGAACCCTGCGCCCGCCGCGCCTCCCGGCCCCGGCCCTGCGCCCGCCTGATCCTCGACGCCGGGGTCCGCCGTGTGGTGACCGCCTGGCGGGAGCCGGACACCTTCGTCACGGGCGCCGACGGCAGCGGCGTGCTGGCGGCGGCGGGCGTCGACGTCGTCGTGCTGCCCGAGTACGAGGAGCGGGCCACGGCGCCCAACCGGCATCTGCTGGACCCGCCCGCCTGACGGCACGCCGTGGCCGACTCCCTTCGGCCCATCAGATCCTGCGCCCCGCATGCCACCGCGTCACGCTGCCAGTGAACCGGCACGCGCGGTGACGCGGAGGGAGTCGTGATGGGGTCAGTGAGGTCGAAGGGGCGAAGGGGGCCGGGGGAGTCCACGAGGCCGGCCGGGCGGGGGCGTTCCGTGAGCCGCGGCGGCGAATCCGTCGGACCGGCGGCGCGGCGGCGTCGTACGGCCGCACTCCTCGCCCTTCCCCTCGCCGCCGCCCTCCTCGCCTCCTGCGGGACCGAGGGGCCGGATGGCCGGGCCATGGCGCGCACCCTGCCCGCCGACGCCGACTTCACGCACCCCGGCGTCCTCGTCGGCAAGGACCAGCTGACCGCCGTACGGGAGAACGTGACCGCGGGCAGGCAGCCGTGGCTGAAGGCCTACCTCGGCATGCGGGACAGCAAGTACGGCTCCTACAAGTACCGTCCCCGGCCCCACGAGACGGTCACCTGCGCCGCCGGCGGGACGCCCGGCCGCGGATGCGCCGAGGAGCGCGCCGACGCCATCGCCGCGTACACGCAGGCCCTGCTGTTCACGGTCACCGGCAAGCGGCAGCACGCCGTCAAGGCCAGGGAGATCATGGACGCCTGGTCCGGCAGGCTGAAGGGGCACGGCATCCAGGACGCCGGGTGGGCCGCCACCACGTGGGCGCGGGCCGCGGAGATCGTGCGGCACACGCCGGGCGCGGGCTGGCCCGCCGAGCGGGTCCGGCGCTTCGAGGACATGCTGCGCAGCGTCCACCTGCCCGCCGTCAGCCGGAACCCCCCGCGGGGCGGCGGCAGTCAGGACCTCGTGATGACCGACGCGCAGCTCTCGATCGCCGTGTTCCTGGAGGACCGCAAGGCCTTCGACCGGGCCCTGACGCGGTTCCGGGCGCGCGTGCCCGCCTACTTCTCCGGGCAGAAGGGCGTGACGCGGGACACCTGCCGCGGCCTCGGGCAGGTCGGCCGTGGCATCGCCGCCACCTCCCACATCGCCGAGACCGCCTGGCACCAGGGCGTCGACCTGTACGACGAGGTCAAGGACCGGCTGACGGCCGCGCTCGCGCTGCACGCACGTCAGCAGCTCGGCGAGCGCGTGGCCGCCGGGCCGTGCGGCGAGCGGGCCGGCGGCGGGGGCAGGAACGGCGGCGCCGGGAGGGCGGGCGGTTCCCTGGGGCCCGGTCTGGAGGTCGCCCTGCACCACCTGGAGGACCGGCTCGGCGGTTCCGTCCCGGCGGCGCACCGGCTCGCGGCCGGGACGGCGCGGTCCGCCGCGACGGACCATCTGTCCGTGGCCTGGGAGAACCTGACCCACGCCGCGAAGCCGGGCGAGAAGCCCGCCGGACAGCCATGATGCGGGCCCGCAAACAAACCGTGGTGCTGAGGGCTCCGCGGATGACGTACACTGGAGTCACAACGACGCGGGGTGGAGCAGCTCGGTAGCTCGCTGGGCTCATAACCCAGAGGTCGCAGGTTCAAATCCTGTCCCCGCTACTGAAGGTCAAGGGCCGGAATCCGAAAGGGTTCCGGCCCTCGGTGTTTCCGCCCGCGGCCTTCGGTGTTTTCCGCCCACGACGCCCACGCTCCGTGACGGACTCGTCCCCCTCCGATAACAACTGACACACCATCAGTTTCCGAGATGTGTTTACGCTGCGTGCGCAAGGTGTGTGCGGGGTGGTCAACTCGCCCGTTTTTCACCGGTCGTGACAGGTACGTCCGCGCGGAAATCGTTAATGATCAAGAGGAACAGCTTGGAATCCGCGCCCCGCGTCTATTAACGTTCGATAACGCAGCGCGGTCGTCCCAGCCGTCACAGAAGGCGGCTCCGTGCTCACGCGCCGAATCCCGCGAGGGAACCGGGGAACCACCACCCTGGGGTGAATCGCGCGTAGGTCCTCGTGGCAGCATGACGGATATACGCGCGTAGGAGACCTTCCTGCTCCGAACCCGTCAGCTAACCCGGTAGGCGGAGAAGGAAGGAAAGGAGTACGCCCACGTGGCGTCCAACCGGCCTGCCCCTGAGGCCCCGTTCGTGCCGAGCCAGCGCACCGCAGACACCTTCGGCTACGGCGAATACCGCAGCGACGAGGGCCCGTTCGAGGAGTGGAACCCCACCGAGGAGTCCATCCGCCCGGTACGCGGCAGGCATCGCGTCGCCAAGCAGCGCGGCGGCGGGCTCGCCCGCAGCTCCACGGTTCTCGGCGTCGGCGTCATAGCCGCCGTCGGCGCGGGCGGCATGGCCACCGCGCAGACCGGCAAGCCGCCGGTGTCGATCTCCATGCCGGACCTCCCCAACGTGGGTTCCCTGATCTCGGACGACGACACCTCCGAGGGCACCGCCAATCCGCTCAGCGGCGTGGGCGTCGCCTCGGCCGCCACCGCCGACCAGAGCACCGCCGACGCCGGCGAGGCGCTGCGGGCCCGGATCATGGCGCAGGCCGAGCAGCAGCAGAGCCAGGCCGAGGACAAGGCCGCCGAGGCCGCCGCCGAAGCCGCCGCGAAGGCCGCTGCCGAGGCGGCCGCCAAGGCGGAGAAGGAGGCCGAGGAGAAGGCCGCCGCCGCCAAGGCGAAGGCCGAGGAGGAGGCCCGCAAGAAGGCCGAGGCCGAGCGGCTCGCCGAACTGGCCCGCCAGTACACGCTGCCGACCTCCTCGTACACCGTCAGCTCCGTCTTCGGGCAGGCCGGCGCGATGTGGTCCTCCGGGTACCACACCGGCGCCGACTTCGCCGCGCCCACCGGCACGCTCCTCAAGGCGGTCCACACGGGCACCATCACCGAGGCGGGCTGGGCCGGCTCCTACGGCTACCGCACCATCCTCACCCTCGAGGACGGCACGGAGATCTGGTACTGCCACCAGTCGTCGATCAGCGTCAGCGTCGGCCAGAAGGTCACCACCGGAGACGTCATCGGCCGCGTCGGCGCCACCGGCAACGTCACCGGGGCCCACCTCCACATGGAGGTCCACCCGGACGGTGCCGACGGCGGCATCGACCCGCTGGCGTGGCTGCGCAGCAAGGGTCTCAACCCCTGACGTGGGATTCCTCCTCACGCACGACTGACGTGGAGTTCCCGCACGACTGACGTGGGGTTCCCCGCACGTATGACGCGGGGTGCCCCCACGCGTCTCTGACGCGGAGCTCCCCGACGCACGTCCCTCCCGACCCCGGCGGTCCTGGCGGCAACCCCCCGACGTCAGGGCTGCCGGTCACGCGTGCCCGCGCGGCGTTCGCGTGGCGTTGCGCGATCTTTGCGGGCGGTGCGGAATGGGCGCCCCCGCAACGGCCGTTGACGTACGGCATGACTACTCTTCGCAAGCTCGGCTCGTCCGACCTCGAAGTCTTCCCCCTCGCCCTCGGCGGCAACGTCTTCGGCTGGACCGCCGACGAGACGGCGTCCTTCGCCGTCCTCGACGCCTACACGGAGGCGGGCGGTAACTTCGTCGACACCGCCGACTCCTACTCGGCGTGGGCCGACGGCAACAGCGGCGGCGAGTCCGAGACCATCATCGGCAAGTGGCTCAAGGCCCGCGGCAACCGCTCCGACGTCGTCGTCGCCACCAAGGTCAGCCAGCACCCCGACTACCAGGGCCTGACCGCCGCCAACATCAAGGCCGCCGCCGACGCCTCCCTGCGCCGCCTCGGCACCGACCACATCGACCTCTACTACACGCACTTCGACAAGCCCGAGGTGCCGGTCGAGGAGATCGTCGGCGCCCTGGACGAGCTGGTGCGGGCCGGGAAGGTCCGGCACATCGCCGCCTCCAACATCACGCCCGAGCGGCTGCGGGCCTCCCTGGAGTTCTCCGACCGCGAGGGCCTCGCCCGCTATGTGGCACTCCAGCCCCACTACAACCTGGTCTCCCGCGACACCTACGAGGGCGGCCTGCGCGACCTCGCCGAGCGGGCCGGCCTCGCCGCCGTGCCGTACTACGCGCTGGCCTCCGGCTTCCTGACCGGCAAGTACCGGCCCGGCACGACCGTGGACAGCCCGCGCGCGGGCGGCGCCGCCAAGCACCTCGAGACCGAGCGCGGGCGCCGGGTGCTCGCCGCCCTCGACGAGGTCGCCGCCGCGCACGACGCGCCGGTCGCCACCGTGGCGCTGGCCTGGCTCGCCGCGCAGCCGACCGTCGCCGCCCCGATCGCCTCCGCCCGCACGGTGGAACAGCTCCCGGACCTGCTGGGGGTGGCGGAGCTGACCCTCACCGACGACGAGGTGACGCGGCTGACACGGGCGTCGGAGTAACGCCCGGCGCCGGTGCGGCCGGTGCGGTCCCTATGACTGGTACGGGTTGTACGCGGGATACGGCGCGGCCTGGCCATACGCGGCCTGGCCATACGCGGCCTGGCCGTACGCGGCCTGGCCGTAGGCCGCCTGTCCAGGCGCGGGGTGTCCGTGCGCGGGGTGTCCGTGCGGGGGCTGTCCGTATGCCGGCTGGCCGTACGCGGGTTGGCCGTATGCCGGTTGGCCGTACGGGGGCTGCCCGTGGCGCGTCTGCCCGTGGCCCGTCTGTCCGTAGGCCGTCTGCCCGTGGGCGGCCTGGCCGTACGGGGTGGGGCCGTGGGGCGGCGGGCCGTGCGTCGGCCAGGGCGTCACGTACGGCGTCGGCGGCAGGTGGACCGGGATCGGCGGCGCCGTGACCCGGGCGGCGTGCTCCAGGGCCGGGCGTGCGGCGTCCCGGCGGGCCCACAGCTCGTTCAGCAGCTCCCGCTCCCGGTTCACGAAGCCCGCGCCGGCCTTGCCCTGCCGCCCGCGGTGCCGCAGGAACGCCAGCGACGTCGCGTACGCCTCGTACTGGGCGACCTCCCGCGCCGCCGCCTTCCCGGCGTGCTTGCGCGCGTACTTCCGCGCGATCCGGCGGGCCCGCATCGAGCCCAGCGCGAACGGCTCCGGCGGCGTCAGCCAGCCCGCGACCGCGTAGGCCGGCAGCTCGGTCCGCACGGTGCGCAGCTCCCGCTGCCGCGTCCAGATCACCAGCCACGTCAGAAGCCCGAACGCGGGCACCATGAACGCGGCGTACACGGCGATGAACCCGAACTGCCCGAACGTGGTGGAGCCGTTCCAGAACGCGTGCATGCCCATCGCGAGCAGCAGCCCGGCCAGCGGCGGCGCCACGCGCCGCGGCATCCGCCGGTCGCCCGACAGCGCGGTCATGCCGAAGCCGATGCCGGTGAGGACCGTGAACAGCGGGTGCGCGAAGGGCGACATGACGATGCGGACGAAGAAGGTCGCCGCGGTGACGGAGGCGAGGCCGCTGTCGCCGGTGAGCTGGTCGGTTCCGAACGCGGTGCCGAGATAGAGGATGTTCTCGGTGAACGCGAAGCCGGTGGCGGTGACCCCGGCTATCACCACGCCGTCGAGGATGCCGGTGAAGTCCCGTCTGCGGAACAGGAAGACGAGGAGGACGGCGGCGGCCTTGGCGCTCTCCTCGACGACCGGCGCTATCACGGTCGCCCCGAGGGTGTCGGCGCCGGACGGGTCAGCGGTCGCCGTCGCTATCCATTGGGTCGCGAAGCTGTTGGCGACGATCGCTATCAGCGCCGCCGCGCAGGCGCCCCAGGCGAACGCGAACACCAGGTTCCGCCAGGGGCCGGGCTCGACCCGGTCGAGCCAGCGGAACGCGGCTATGAGCAGCGGCACCGGCAGGACGGCGAGGCCGAGGCCGACCAGGAAGCCCTCCGTGCCGGTCTGTTCGCGGACCAGGGCGAGGATGACGAGTCCGGATATGGCGAGGAGCGCG
Organism: Streptomyces sp. NPDC037054; assembly: GCF_055606745.1. Classification (NCBI taxonomy): domain Bacteria; kingdom Bacillati; phylum Actinomycetota; class Actinomycetes; order Kitasatosporales; family Streptomycetaceae; genus Streptomyces; species Streptomyces sp. NPDC037054. The sequence goes on from NZ_JBVJSJ010000008.1 coordinate 361,105, forward strand.
CTCAGCGCGCCGTACCGCACCCACCTGCGCTGCCACCAGTGCGCGTGCCGCAGGGTGCCGTCGGTGGGAGCGCTGGGCGGCGCCGGGTACGGGGGACAGGTGGCCACGGCAAGGACCCTAACGAGTCGAGGGCGACGCCCGCCGGACGAGACGGGCTCAGGCGTCGGCGGGGAGTCGGTCTTCGTGCTGTACGCGACGGAAGAGCAGGTCGTTCACGACATGTCCCTTGTCCAGTCCCTGGCCCTCGAAACGGGTCAGCGGCCGGAACTCGGGGCGGGGCGCGAAACCGCCATCGGGCCGGGTGTTCTCGAAGTCGGGGTGCGCGGTGAGCACCTCCAGCATCTGCTCCGCGTACGGCTCCCAGTCGGTGGCGCAGTGCACGATCCCGCCGGGCCTGATGCGGGACGCGGCCAGCGTCAGGAACTCCGGCTGGATCAGGCGCCGCTTGTGGTGCCGCTTCTTCGGCCAGGGGTCGGGGAAGTAGACGCGCAGCCCGGCGAGGGAGCCGGGGGCGAGCATCTCGCGGAGCAGGATGATCGCGTCGCCGTTGCCGACCCGGACGTTGGTCGTGCCGTTCTGGTCGGCGAGGTTGAGCAGGTTGCCCTGGCCGGGGGTGTGGACGTCCACGGCGAGGATGTTGGTGTCCGGGTCGGCGGCGGCCATCCGCGCCGTGGCCTCGCCCATGCCGAAGCCGATCTCCAGGACGACGGGGTTGTCGTTGCCGAACAGCTCGGCGAGGTCGATGACGGCGCGCCCGTCGATGTCCAGGCCCCACTTGGGCCACAGCCGCTGCAGGGCGTCCGCCTGGCCGGCGGTGACGCGGCTGCGGCGCGGCTGGAAGCTCCGGATCCGCCGCTCGAAGTGCGAACCGGCGGGGTCGGCCTTCGGCCCGTCCGGGAACCGGGGCTCGCCCTTGGGCCGGGCACGGCGGGGCGCGGCCTCGGGAGTGGGCCGGGGGGCTTCGGGGCTGTTCACGGAGTCAGACACAGTACGTCGATTTTACGGAAGCCCGGGGGCCACCCCGTCCGCGATCGGACGTGACCCCGGGCACCGCGCGCCGTGGGCGGCGGCGGGTGGCTTTCGGCGCGCGGAGACGTGGGCGTGGCGGGCGTCGGCGGGATGGCCTTCGGCAAATGCCTTCGGCTGCCGGGAGCCCAAGGGCTGGCCTTGCCGCGACTGGACGTGACCCCGCGCACCGGGCGGCGTGGGCGACGGCGGGTGGCTTTCGGCGCGCGGAGACGTGGGGGTGGTGGGCGTCGGCGGCGCCCGTGGTGTGCGGGGCGGTGCCCGTCAGCGGTCGTCCAGGGCGGCCAGTGCGCGGCGTGCCACCTCGCGGCCGATCGGCAGGGACGCCGTGGCCGCCGGGGAGGGCGCGTTCAGCACGTGGACGGCGCCGGCCGACTCCTGGATCAGGAAGTCGTCCGCCAGCGTGCCGTCGCGCAGCACCGCCTGGGCGCGCACCCCGGCCGCCGTGGGCCTGAGGTCGGCCTCCGTGACGGCGGGCAGCAGCCGGCGCACGGCGGCCGTGAACGCCTTTTTCGACAGGGAGCGGCGCAGCTCGCCCGCGCCGTACCGCCAGTGCCGGCGGGCGATCGCCCACGAGCCCGGCCAGGCGAGTGTCCCGCCCAGCTCGCGGGGGCGCACGGTCGCCCAGTCGTACCCCTCGCGGGCCAGCGCCGGGACCGCGTTCGGCCCGACGTGGACGTCGTCGTGGATGCCGCGGGTGAGGTGGACGCCGAGGAACGGGAACGCCGGGTCCGGCACCGGATAGACCAGGCCGCGCACCAGCTCGGGCCGGGCCAGCTCGTAGTACTCGCCGCGGAAGGGCACGATCCGCATGCCCGGGTCGTCGCCGGTCAGGCGGGCGATCTCGTCGCAGTACAGCCCCGCGCAGTTGACCAGCACCCTGCCGCGCACGATGTCACCGGCGGCGGTCAGGACGGCCACCCCGCGGCCGGGCCGGCGGTCGACGCGGACGACCCGGGCGCCGTAGCGGATCTCGGCGCCGGAGGCCTCGGCCAGGCGGCGGGCCACCTCGCCGTAGTCGCAGACGCCCGTCGTCCCGACGTGTATGGCGGCCAGGCCCCGCACCTCCGGCTCGTACTCCGCGATCTGGGCCGCGCCCAGTTCCCGTACCGCGATGCCGTTCTCCCGGCCGCGCTGCACGAGGGCGTGCAGACGGGGCAGCTCGGCGCGCTCGGTGGCCACGATCAGCTTGCCGGTGACGGCGTGCGCGATGCCGTACTCCGCGCAGAACTTGATCATCTCCGTGGCGCCGCGGACCGCGTAGCGCGCCTTGAGGGAGCCGGGGCGGTAGTAGATGCCGCTGTGGACGACTCCGCTGTTGCGGCCCGTCTGATGGCGGGCGGGGCCCTGCTCCTTCTCCAGGACCGTCACGCGCGTACCCGGAGCGGCGCGGGTGATCGCGTACGCCGCCGACAGGCCGACGATTCCGCCCCCGATCACCAGCACGTCGCAGTCGATCTCCGGCCGCACCTGACACCACCTCCCGGGTTCGATAGTGCACTGCGCCACTGACAACGGCCTCAAACCCGGGAGACGGCCTCTGAGCGCGCCGATCAGGCCGGGGCCATCAGCAGCGGCCTGGCGCGCTCGCGGAGCTCGACCACGCGGGGCTCGTCGCCGTAGGGCTCCAGCCGGTGCAGGAGGTCCTTGACGTACTCCGTGGTGCGGGCCGACGAGATGCGTCCGGCGACCTCCACGGCCCGCACGCCCTGCTCGCACGCCGCGTCCAGATTGCCCGACTCCAGCTCCGCGACCGCGGAGACGACCAGGCGCAGCCCGTGCGAGCGGACGAACTCCTCCGTCGGCTTCGACAGCGCCTGCTCGGTGAAGCGGCGGACCTGGCGCGGTGCCTTCAGGTCGCGGTAGCACTCGGCGGCGTCCGCGGCGAACCGGTCGTAGGAGTAGAAGCCGAGCCAGGACGGGTCGTGGTCGCCGGGGCGGGCCCGCTCCAGCCAGCTCTCGGCCGCCTTGAGGGCGCCGCCGGCGGCGTGGGCGTCACCCGCGCGTGCGTGCGCGCGTGCCTCGATGAGGTGGAAGAAGCTCATGGTGCGTGCCGTGGCGAGGCCGCGGTTGCGTTCCAGTGCGGCCTGGGCGAGGTCGACTCCCTCGTCGCCGAAGCCGCGGTAGGTGGCCTGGAGGGACATGGACGCCAGGACGTACCCCCCGAGGGGGACATCGGCGGCGGCCCGCGCGAGGCGCAGGGCCTGGATGTAGTAGCGCTGGGCGGCCTCCTGCTGGCCGGTGTCGAACGCCATCCAGCCCGCCAGGCGGGTCAGTTCCGCGCTCGCGCCGAACAGGGCCCGGCCGACCTCGTCGGAGTAGGAGCCGAGCAGCAGGGGCGCGGCCTCGACCCGTAAGCACTCGGGCACCATGGACGAACGCCAGTCGCCGCCCCCGTACTTGGAGTCCCAGCGCCTGGCGTCCTCGGCGGCTTCGCGCAGTTTCCGGACGTCGCTGTGGCCGACTTTTATCGGTGCGCCGGAGCCCTCGGCCGGGTTGGCGTCCCGTGCGACCGAACTGTCGGCCGGGGTTATGAGCCACCGTGAGGCCGGTGTGGCGTACGCGCTGACGGCGAACGAGCCCGCCAGCGACTGCCAGATGCCGCCCGAGCCGGCGCGGCGGCCGGCGAGGTCGAGACGGTAGAGCTCCGTCGCGGACCGCACCGCCTGTCCGACGTCGCGCGGGAAGGCGAGGCCCACTTCGGGCGCGGGGTCGGCGTCGGCGAGCCCGATCTCGTGGAGCGGCACCGGCCGGCCGAGCTTCTGGCCGATGGCGGCGGCGATCAGGTGCGGCGCGGCGCCCTGCGGCACCATGCCCTTCGACACCCAGCGCGCCACCGACGTCTTGTCGTAGCGAAGAGTCAGGCCCCGTTGCGCGCCAAGGTCGTTGACGCGTCGGGCGAGGCCCGCGTTCGAGATTCCCGCGAGGGCGAGAACGGTGCCGAGTTTTTCGTTCGGCCCGCGTTGCTCCCTGGACATGCGCCACCCCTCGACACAGACGGCTGCCGCGCTGGCATACCCACGCGGCATTCGTAAACCCAGCGTAGTTCGCCGCATCCCAAGCGTTAAGGGGCGTAGTTCCGGATGGCGGGATTGTGGTCCGTACTGAAGTACGGGCCGGGGACGGCTCGTTGTCGCGTGCTCCCGGCGTGTGGCCGTGCGCCCGTCCGTGCGCTCTACTCCGGCCACCGCGGGAGCGATTCCATGGGTTTCGCGTGGGTCGGCCCGCTGTACTGGGTCCAGCGGGCTGGGGGACACCGCCGCCTACATCCCCGCGGGCGGCGGAACGGTCCGGGGGGCGTGCTGCGCCTCCCGGACTGCGCGCCCGTCGTGCTGTGCGCAGAGCCTGCACGAAGCGTGCGCGTGTCGCGCGGCGCCGCGCCGATTTGGCCGAAAGTCGACCCTCGGCGACCGGGTCAATTAGCCTGTTTACCACGGGACTTGAGGGGCGCGAAGGGAGTTATTGGGGCGCAAAACGGGGCGCATTCGCGCCGCCCGTGCAGACGTTGCAAAAGACAGACGCGAACCGCGGTCCGGGACCGGTGAGTTCCGCGCGCGGCGACCCGCGGAGTGCTTCCGCGGCTCCGCCGCCGCTCTGTGACGCCTCCTTCATGGCAGCATGGTGAGCCAGTTCATGCGGTGCACTGGTTGTCCACAGCCTGTGGAGGCGTCGATGCGGTGGTTGGTGGGATGGAGCAGCACCGCCGCGGGAGCCGCCGGGGCCGGCTCCGCGGGCCCGGCCGTCGGTGCCGGAACCGACGGCGAGACCGTCCACCCGGTGGGTTCCCAACTCCTGTGGGGGGACCCCGATCCCCTGTGGGCCGTCGGCGACTGGCGGCCCGACGAAGTGCGCGTCGTCGAGGCCGACCACCAGACCCGCGTCGCCGTCCTCGGCACCTGCGGCGCCTCCGACGAGCAACTGCGCGTCGGGCTGTTCGCCGCGCGCGGCGGGGCACTTCGCCATCTGACGGCCTGGTCCGGCAGCTACACGGCCATCGTCCAGGTCGGCCGCCGCGTCACCGTCTGCGGCGACCTCGCGGGCGCCAGGCCGGTGTTCTACACCCCCTGGTCCGGCGGCACGGCGTACGCGACCGCCGCGCTGCCGCTCGCCGACCTCATCGAGGCCAACCTCGACTTCGGGCACCTCGCCGCACTGCTCGCCGCCCCCGACGTGCCCGCCGCGCTGCACGACTCCACGCCGTACGACGGAGTGCGGCGCATTCCGCCGGGGCACGCGCTGATCCTGCGCGCCGGGGCGCGTGAGATCGCCGGGTACGAGCCCGTCGCCTCCCTCGCCGTCGCGGCGCCGCCCACCGACGCCGACAGCGCTGTGGACGCCGTCCGCGACGCGCTCGTCGAAGCCGTCCGCACCCGGCTGTCCGCGCCCCGGCACGTCCCGGGCGCCGACATCGATCCCGGCCCCGTGCCCGGCATGGGGCCCGCCGAGCGGCGCGCCGCGCGCGGCATGCCGGTCGCCGGCATCGGCGCCGACCTGTCCGGCGGGCCCGCCTCCGGCACGCTCGCTCTGCTCGCCGCCGGGCTGCCCGGCATGCCGGGGACCGTCCTCGGACACGGCACGGGCGCCGGGGAGCGGCTGCTGGCCGTCACCTTCAACGACCTCACCGTCGACGGGCGCGAGGCCGAACTGGAGCGGGCCGGCGCCCTCGCGGCCAACCCGCGCCTGCACCACGTGGTGGTGACCGGCGGGGAGGAGACCCTGCCGTACCTCGACCTGGACGGGCCGCTCACCGACGAACCCGGGCCCAGCCTGGTGACCGCCGCCCGGCACCGGGCGCGCCTCGCTGCCGGCAGCGCCGACCACTTCACCGGGTACGGCGCGCGCCAGGTCCTCGACGCGCACCCCGCGCGCCTCGCCGACCTGCTGATGGACCGCAAGCGGCGCCATCTCGTGCGCCCCGTCGCCGCGTTGACGAAGGCGGACGGGTCCGTGCTCGTCCCCGCGCGCGTGTACGCGGCCGCGCGACGGCTGGCCCGCACGCCGTACCGGGCCGGGGTCGACGCGCTCGCCGAGAGCCTCATGCGGCGCCGGTTCGACGAGCCCGGCGGCGCCGTCGGAGCCTCGCTCGCCGCGCTCAGCTGGGGCAGACCGGGGCCGGCCGCACGCTGGCTGACCGGGGAGGCGCTGGCCGAAGTATCGGTTCGTCTCCAGGCGTCGACGAACCGGTCGGGAGTGGGCCCCGGGCAGCGGCCGGGCGACTACCGGGCGCGGGCGGCGCTGGCCCGGTACGCGGCGGACCTGCGGATCCTGGAGCAGGCGGCGGAGATCCGCTCGCAGCGACTGCACACGCCGTTCCTCGACAACCAGGTGGTGCGCGCGTGCCGTGCGCTGCCCGAGGCGCTGCGCGTGCAGCCGGGCGCGCGGGCGTCGATCCTGCGGACCGTGCTGGAGGGCGCCGGGGTGACGGAGTTGCCGGCCGGGTGGGGCGCGCCGAGCTTCGCGACGGCCGCGGCTGCCGCGCGCACGGGCCTCAGGGTCGCCGCGGACTCGCTCGTGGAGCTGTTCGACACGCCGCTGCTCGCGGAGGCCGGGCTGGTCGAGGCCCGGGTCGTGCGCAAGGCCGTGCGGGGCGCCGCCGCGGGGGAGGCGCTGCCCCTGGACGGACTCGCGGACCTCGTGTCCCTGGAGCTGTGGCTGCGGCGGCTGCTGGCGCGGCGGGGGACGTGCTGGACGGGGACGCCGGCACGGCAGCGGGCCGTGCCGGCCGGGATCGCCCCGCAGCGGGGCGCGTTGGGGACCGGGGGACGAGGGGCCGCCGGGATCGCCCGGTAACGGTCGGCGGCCGCACAGCCCCCAGCGGTGCCGCGAGCTTCCCTCAGGAGCACACGAACTTCGACTCGGCCCAGTCCGCCAGCGCCATGTTGTCCAGGTGGTTGTGCGGCTCCACCACCAGGCGGATGGTGTCGACGCCCGCGATGTTCACGTGCACCGGGACCGCCGGGTCCCCGCCCTTGACGCGGTCCGACTTCCACAGCTGGACGCCGTCGCCGTAGACCGCGAAGTAGACCTTGCCGAGCTTCATCGTCATGTCGTCCACGCCGGCCATCGCGTCGTACGTCGTGCACGAGCGGTTGAGGTCGATCGTGACCGACGAGCTGCCCTGCACCGTCACGCCGTGCGCGTACTGCCGGCCGGCGATCGAGAGGCCCTGGCGCTGCCAGACCCAGCTGCTGTCCGCCATCCGCATCTCCGGTCCCGTGCCGTCACCGGTGGTGTCGTAGCGCAGCTCGCTCCACTGGTACGTGGTGGGCGCGGGGGGCGGCGGTGGCGGCGGGGTCGGGGTGGGTGTGGGCGTCGGGGTCGGCGTGGGCGTCGGTGTGGGGGTCGGGGTCGGCTTCGGGGTGGGTGTGGGCGTCGGGGTCGGGGTCGGGGTGGGCGTCGGCTTGGGAGCCGCCACCGGCTGCGGGGGCGCCGGCTTCGGGGTGGGGGGTGCGGGCGTCGGCTCCTTCGGCTGGGCCGCCGGGGCCGACGCCGGGGGCTTGGCCTTGGGCTTCTCCGCGGGCTGTTCGTCACCCACCAGCGCCATGGCCACCACTGCCGCCGCCACCGCGACCACACCGGCCGCGATGCCCGCCTTGACCGGGGCACCCAGGCCCTCGGAGGCCGCGCCGCCCGCGCCGGCTCCGCCGGCTCCGCCGGCTCCGCCGGCTCCGCCGGACGAGCCGCCGCTCGCCGCGGCCGCCGCGCCCGCCGCACCGGCGGCGCCCGCGCCCGCTCCGCCGGCGACGAGCCCGGCGACCTTGGCGTAACCCGCGGCGCCGAACCAGCCGATGACGGCGACCGGGACGACGGCCGGGATGCCGCTGGCCACTTCCTCGATCTGGACTGCCGCCAGGCGGCACTTGGCGCACTCCTCCAGATGCTTGCGCAGACCCCGCTCGGCCCGCGTGCGCAGCCGGCCACGCGCGTACGTGCCGAGCTGGTCGGCGTAGCGCGCGCACTCCTCGTCGTCGGTGAGCGTGGCGCTGACGTGGGCCTGGAGGTAGGCCTGCTTCAGGCCCTCGCGGGCGCGGCTGGCGAGCACGCGCGTGCCGTTGGCGTCCAGGCCGAACAGCGTGGCCACGTCGCTCGGCGACTCGTCCTCGATCTCCGTGTGCCACAGCACGGCCTGCCACCGCTCGGGCAGCGACCGGAACGCCTGCATGGCCATCGACTGCTCGGCCTCGTGCATGGCCCGCACGTCGGCGCCCAGGTCCAGCGTGTCGTCGTCCGACACCTCGGAGGAGCGGGACGCCTGCGTGGCGAACACCGCGAAGTCGTCGACGAGCTGCTCCCGCTTCGCCGACTGCGTCCAGCCCGCGGCCACCCGGCGCACGCTCGTGAGCAGGTACGCGCGTACGGCGTGCTCCGGGCCCGATCCGCCGCGCACCGCCTGGAGCACGCGGGCGAACACCTCGGCCGTGAGGTCGTCGGCGGTGTGGGCGTCGCGGCAGCAGGTACGGGCGTACCGGCGTACCGCTTCCGCGTGGCGCCGGTACAACTCCTCGTAGGCCGTGTCGTCGCCCGAGCGCATCCGTTCGATCAGCTCGGCGTCGGACGGCGCCGTCTCCCGCGGCGGCGGCAGGACGCTGTCCTCGCGCCAGTCCCGCTGCGCGGGCACGCCGCTCTCCGCGGCGTCGCCGCTGTGCGACGCTCCCGCGCGTCCCCCCTGACTCGGCACCTGCGGCGAGGCCTCCCGGCCCGCACCGCCGTCACCGAGTGACTCGTCCTGCTCGTCAACGCTCATCGCGGAACGCCCCCGCCGCCCGACCGATCACTCCTGAACACGGCTCAGAGTGCCATACCAGCCTTTGGCCAGGACCCTGCGGTACCGACATCCGCCCCTCCGAGCGGGTTTACCGCCCGTCGGGGGTGGTTGTCGTGCTAAAGAGGCCGATCAACCGGCTTGCGTGGACCGCCCGTTGAGATGCGACGCCCGGTATGGGCGGGATGTGTGGAATGCCGGGACGGCTTACGCGCGGGAGCGCAGGCCCTCCAACAGGATGTCGAGCAGCCGCGCCGACGCCGCCGCCTGCTGCGCGGGGTCCGGCAGCGAGGGCGCCGCCGTCGCGATCACCAGCAGGACGTCCGAGACCGACACGTCCGACCGCAGCTCGCCCGCCGCACGCGCCCGCTCCACGAGCCGGCCCACGACCTCCAGCAGCGCCGCCGCCCCCGCGTCGTCCTCCGCCGCCACCGGCTCCTCCGGAACCAGCCGCAGCTCACCCGCGCCCGGCTGCGTCCGCTGGTGCGGCACCCGCGCCGGGTCGGCCACGCCCCCCTCTGCCTGCTCCTCCGCCACACCGACCCGCAGCACCTGCGGCGGCAGCAGCCGCCCGGCACCCGACGCCACCGACGTCCGCAGGAAACGGGACAGCGCCGACCACGGCTCGTCCTCCTGGCCGAGCGCCGCCCGCGCCTGGTCGGTGAGGCGCGAGGTCTCCTCCTCGGCTATCCGCCGGACCAGCACGTCCTTGCTCGGAAAACGCCGGTACACCGTGCCGACGCCGACCCGCGCGCGTCGCGCCACGTCCTCCATCGGCGCGCCGTAGCCCAGCTCGCCGAAGACCTCGCGCGCCGCGCGCAGAACATGTTCCAGATTGCGCTGTGCGTCCACCCGCAGCGGTGTGGTCCGCGCCGCGTCCGCACGTCCGTCGGCCGCCGCGGCACTCACCGCGCCACCCGCCGCCATCGCGGACGACCAATGAGAATCCTGCACATGCATACGCATTCCCCCGGTAATGACGTCTCCCCCCGGAGACTCTCCCCGCCATCGAAAGCCGGGGCCAGTGGAAAAGGCCCGGTTCACTCGCGTCCGCCCGTCGCGGACCCGAGGAGCGCATCCCCCTACACCCCGTCGACACACGAACATAGTTGAGAGGGAGTCAATTCAGAAGGGGGAGGTTCCGCACGGAGCGCCCCCCGATCGGAGTACGGGCCGTATACACCCCGTATGTCCCCCCGGTCACACCCCCGTTCACCCGGCCTGACCTGCACGCCTTCACGGAGCGCGGGCAAATCGGCCAACCGCTCGACCCACGGACTCCCGGTCACACAAATCGCCGAGGCTGTGGACAAACGCAAGCGACGGGTGCGTCATGGGATGGTGAAGGAACCTGCGCGCATTCTCGTTGTCGGCGGCGGCTACGTCGGGATGTACACGGCCCTGCGGCTCCAGCGGAAGCTGAAGCGGGAACTGCGGGAGGGCCAGGCCGAGATCACGGTCGTCACGCCGGACCCGTACATGACGTACCAGCCCTTCCTCCCCGAGGCGGCCGCCGGCTCCATCTCCCCCCGGCACGTCGTCGTACCGCTGCGCCGCGTCCTCGACCAGTGCCGCGTCATCATCGGCGAGGCCCAGAGCATCGACCACACCGCGCGCACCGCCACCATCACCACCCTCGCCACCGAGGAGGAGGGCGCCGGCGCCCGCCGCCTGACCTACGACGAACTCGTCCTCGCGCCCGGCTCCGTCTCCCGCGCCCTGCCGATCCCCGGCCTCGCCGACCACGGCATCGGCTTCAAGACCGTCGAGGAGGCCATCGGACTGCGCAACCACGTCATCGAGCAGATGGACATCGCCTCCTCCACCCGCGACCCCGCGGTCCGCGACGCCGCCCTCACCTTCGTCTTCGTCGGCGGCGGCTACGCGGGCGTCGAGGCGCTCGGCGAACTGGAGGACATGGCGCGCTACGCCGCCCGGCACTACCACAACGTCACCCGCGACGACATGAAGTGGATCCTCGTCGAGGCCACGGACCGCATCCTGCCCGAGGTCGGCGAGGACATGGGCCGCTACACCGTCACCGAACTGCGCCGCCGCAACATCGACGTACGCCTCGACACCCGCCTCACCTCCTGCGCCGACCGCGTCGCCGTCCTCAGCGACGGTGCCCGCTTCCCCACCCGCACGGTGGTCTGGACGGCGGGCGTCAAACCCCACCCGGTCCTCGCCGCCACCGACCTCCCGCTGACCGAACGAGGCCGCCTCAAGTGCACCGCCGAGCTGGCCGTCGAGGGCGTCACGCACGCGTGGGCCGCCGGAGACGCCGCCGCCGTCCCCGACATCACCGCACGCGAACCCGGCACCCCCTGCGCCCCCAACGCCCAGCACGCCGTGCGCCAGGCCAAGCTCCTCGGCGACAACATCGTCCACTCACTGCGCGGCGAACCCCTGGAGACGTACGCCCACACGTACGCCGGCTCGGTCGCCTCCCTGGGCCTGCACAAGGGCGTCGCGCACGTCTACGGCCGCAAACTGAAGGGCTACCCGGCCTGGTTCATGCACCGCGCCTACCACCTCAGCCGGATCCCCACCGTCAACCGCAAAGCGCGCGTACTGGCCGAATGGACGCTGTCCGGACTCTTCAAGAGGGAAATCGTCTCCCTGGGTTCACTCGAACACCCCCGAGCGGAGTTCGAACTCGCGGCCGGTGGAAAGCCTTCTCAAGACCCCCCGCGGAACCCGAAGGGGTCGTCCTGACCGGAGCCAGGAACTCCTCCGGGCGGCCCGGCGTCTGACGGATGTCGGCACCGGTCGGCACACTGCCAGACTGGTCCACCACCGTGGGCGCGCCGCCGCCCGCCCCGCGCGGCCCCCGGGCCCCGGCCGGTTCCGGTGCCGGCCGCCGACGACGACACGAGGCAAGGATTCGTGAACTTCACGCGCTGGAGCGCCCGGCTCCCCGGAACACAGCGCCGCGCTGCCGCGCGGACCGAACACCCGCTCTCCCCGGACCGGCGGGGAGAAAGCGCCGTCCCCGCCGCCCGCGCCGAACGGCTCACCGACGGCGCTCCCGGCGTGCCCGCCGTCGACGAACTGCCCGTCCGCGGCGTCCTCGACCGCGTCCCGGCCCTCGTCGCCCTCCTGCACGGCCCCGACCACCGCATCGCCTACGTCAACGACGCCTACACCGCGGCCTTCGGCGCCCGCCCGCTCGGCGCCCCCGCGCGCGAAGCCCTCCCGGAGCTGGACGAACTCGGCCTGCTGCCCCTCCTCGACCAGGTCCTGCGCAGCAGCAAGCCCCGCACCGTCAAGTCCCGCAAGGCCCCCGACGGCCGCTCCTACACCTTCACCTGCACGCCCGTCACCGAATGCTCCTCCGGCCACGGCGTCCTCGTCTTCGCCACCGACGTCACCGACCACGCGGAAGCGGCCGAACGCCTCCGGGCGAGCGAACGCCGCCAGCGCGAAACCGCCGTCACCCTCCAGCGCTCCCTGCTCCCGCAGGACCTCGAAGAACCCGACGACCTGCGCATCGCCGCCACTTACCACCCCGGCGGCACCGAGGCCGCGGTCGGCGGCGACTGGTACGACGTCATCACCCTCGGCGGCGGCCGCACCGCCCTCGTCATCGGCGACGTCATGGGCAGAGGCGTCCGCGCCGCCGCCGTCATGGGCCAGCTCCGCACCGCCGTCCGCGCCTACGCCCGCCTCGACCTGCCCCCGCACGAGGTCCTCCAGCTCCTCGACGGCCTCGCCACCGAGATCGACGCCAACCAGATCGCCACGTGCGCGTACGCGGTCCACGACCCCACCGAGGGACGGCTCGTGTACGCCTCGGCGGGCCACCTGCCGATCCTGGTACGCGACGAGAACGGCTCCGTGCGGCGCGCCGACGAACCGACCGGCCCGCCGCTCGGCACCGGCGGCTGGATGCACACCTCCGGCTCGATCCCCCTCGGCGCCGGCTCGACGGCCGTCCTCTACACCGACGGCCTGGTCGAGCGGCGCAACGAAGACCTGGACGAGGGCATCGCCGCCCTGGAGCGCGCCCTCGCCGGCGCGACCGGCACACCCCAGGTCGTCTGCGACCGCCTGGTCCGCTCCGCGGGCGTCACCGCCGACCACGACGACGACGTGGCCGTCCTCGTCCTCCAGCACCCCGCCCGCACCGGCCCCGACAGCGACCTCTTCCGCAACGCCGCGCTCGACCTGCTCGGCGGCGTCGAGGCCGCCCCACGCGCGCGTGCCTTCGCCTCCGGCGTGCTGACCAGCTGGCGCTTCCCCACCGACCTGCACGACCTGGGAGTCCTGGCCGCCAGCGAACTCGTCGCCAACTCCCTCCAGCACGGCACGCCCCCCATGCGGCTGCGACTGCGCCGCACCGACCGCCGCCTCATCGTCGAGGTCACCGACGGCGACGACCACCTGCCGCGCCGCCGCCGCGCCGAACCCGGCGACGAGACCGGCCGGGGCATCGCCATCGTCGCCACCATCGCCTCCAACTGGGGCAGCCGGCGAACGCCCGGCGGCGGCAAGGCCGTCTGGTGCGAGTTCGCCCTGCCGAGCGGCACGGGCTGAACACGCGCGGGAGAAGCGACTCGGGAAGAAGGGACGGAGGATCCGGAGGACACCGGAGGATCCGCAGGACAGGGGAGATCCAGCCGCGAGAGAGGGACAACCAGCCGGAACCGGCCACACCGGACGCCTCCCCTCCGCGCGCCACCTAGGCGAACGCGCCCACCGGTGCTAGGAGCACCACATGGCAGACGCATCGGGCTTTCATCCCACCGGCAGCGCCGCCGAGCGCTACGAGCAGTACGCCGCGCCGATCATGGCGCCCTTCGTGACCGCACTCCTGGACACCGTGGATCTCTGCCCCGGCGAAACCGTCCTCGACCTCGCCTGCGGCACCGGCTTCGTCGCCCGCATCGCCGCCGCGCACGTCGGCCCCACCGGCCACGTCTGCGGCACCGACCTCAACGAGGGCATGCTCGAGGTGGCCGCTGCCCACCACCCCCGCCAGTACCCCGACATCGAGTTCGCCGCCGCCCCCGCGGACCGGATCCCCTACGCCGACGCCGCCTTCGACGCGGTGGTGTGCCAGCAGGGCGTCCAGTTCTTCCCCGACCTCGACGCGGCCATGCGCGAAGCGGCCCGCGTCACCCGTCCGGGCGGACGATTCGCGGCCACCGTCTGGGCGCCGCGCGACCGGTCCCCGTACCTCGCCGCCCAGTACGAGGCCCTCAGGGAGCACGGCGGCCAAGAACTCGCCGACTCCATCGCCGCCGCCTTCTCCTGCACCCCCGAGCGCCTCACCGCGGCCCTGGAGTCGGCCGGCTTCCAGGACGTGGCGACGCGTGAGGTGACCTTCGGCGTCACCCTGCCCCCGCTCGCCGAGTACGCCACGGGCCAGCTCGCGTCGGTGCCCTGGGGCCAGCGGCTCGCCGACCAACTCGGCGACGGGTTCTTCGCCCGCGCGGGCCGCGAGATCGCCGACCGGCTCGCCGAGCACACCGCGCCCGACGGCTCGGCGACCGTCCCCTTCACGTCCCACCTCGCCACGGCGAAACGCTGAACGCCGGACCGGAGGCCAAAAGGGCCGGCCGCCACCCGAAGGTGACGACCGGCCCTCTACGGAGTCCCGACCCCCGCACCCCCGCACCCCCGCACCCCGGCCCACGCATCCCGCCCACGAGTTCCGCCTCACGGCATCACGCGCCTCGGGCACATCACCCGCCTCGGGCATCACGCGTCTCGGGCATCACGCGCCTCGGGCGTCCGCGACCGCCGGCTCCGCCGACGCCCCACCCCGGGCGACGACACGGCTCTTGCCCGGCCACGGCTGGTCCTGCCCAGCGGTCAGCTCCCGCCCCAGCCGCACCGCGAGCACCGTGATCCCCAGCGAGAACAGCAGGAACATCACGATGTACGGCGCGTGCAGCGAGGCCCCCAGCGGCCCGCCCACCGCCGGACCCACGGCCAGCGCGAGCTGCTTCACCAGGGCGAACGCGGAGTTGTACTGCCCGGCGAGCCCGGCCGGCGCCAGGTCGGCGACCAGCGGCGCGAGCGTCGGCGACAGCATCGCCTCACCCAGCCCGAACAGCGCGTACGTCGAGATGAACGCCGCCGTCGCCATCGCCTGGCTGCCGTCGCCGAGCCCGGCGTACCCGGCGACCGCCCACGCGACCGCCCAGATCAGACCGACCGCCGCGATCACACGGGACCGGCGGCGCCGCTCGACGAACTTCAGCACGGCGAACTGCGCGACCACGATCATCAGCGTGTTCGCCGCCAGGGCCGTCCCCAGCGCGGACGTCGAGATCCCCGCGGCCTCCACGCCGTACGCGCTCAGACCCGACTCGAACTGCCCGTAGCACGCGAAGAACAGCACG
This sequence comes from Streptomyces sp. NPDC037054, assembly GCF_055606745.1. Taxonomy (NCBI): domain Bacteria; kingdom Bacillati; phylum Actinomycetota; class Actinomycetes; order Kitasatosporales; family Streptomycetaceae; genus Streptomyces; species Streptomyces sp. NPDC037054. Next base: position 376,246 of record NZ_JBVJSJ010000008.1, read on the forward strand.
AAGCCCAGCACACACAGCTGCACCATCGCGCGGTTGCCGAGCAGCGCCTTCCAACTGCCCCGGCCGGCCGCGGGCGCCCCCTCGATCCGCGGCGAGTGCGGCATCCGCACCGTCACCATCACCACGACCAGCAGCAGGAACATCGCCGCCTCGATCCCGAACAGCAGCGTGAACGACGCGGCGCTGCTCGTGTCGACCAGATGACCACCGATGAGCCCGCCGACGCCCAGCCCCAGGTTCTGCAGGAAGAACTGCGTCGCGAACGCCCGCGACCGCGTCTCCGCACTGGAACAGTCCACGATCATCGTCGCCAGCGCCGGCTGCATGACGGCCTGCCCGGCCCCGAGCGCGGCGGCGGACAGCAGCACGGTGGCCGCCGAGCCCGCCAGCCCGAGGCTCAGCGCGCCGACCGCGGCGGTGACCAGGGCGACGAGCAGCACCGGCAGCGGGCCCCGCCGGACGATGGCCCGCCCGGCGAACGGCAGCACGATCAGCGCGGCCACGGCGAAGACGGCCAGGACGAGACCGGCCGTGACAGCACCAAGACCCCGCACCTGCGCCACATAGACGTACAGATACGGGACGGTGAAGCCGAGCCCGAACGCGCTGAGTGCGTTGCCCACGTGGATCCGGCGCATCGCTGCGCCCATGCCCCTGGTCACGTTCACCTCTCTCAAGTAGTTAGGAGTGAAGACTTCAAAACTAAAGTTCGAAGCTAAAGAGTACACATCGAAGGACTTCAAGGCAAAGTGATGCCGTGCGATACTGCCGCCCATGGGCGACACCTCCGGCCTCAGCGAGCCGACCCTCGAAGAACAGATCGCCGCCTACCAGCGCGAGTTCCAGGACCTCGACCCCCAGGTCGAGAAGATCGTCTCGGCGCTCTCCCGCCTGAACCGCCGGATGAACGTCGCCTACGGCCGCCAGACCGCCGAGCTCGGCATCAGCAACGCCGAGTGGGAGGTGCTGAAGGCGCTCGTCCTGTCCGGCGCCCCCTACCGGCTCGGTCCCGGTGACCTCGCCAAGCGGCTCGGCCTCACGCCGGCCGCCATGACGCACCGGATCGACCGCATGGTCACCGAGGGCCTCGTCACCAGGGAACGGGACGAGTCGAACCGCGTGCGCGTCATCGTGGAGCTCACCCAGGAGGGCCGTGAGAAGTGGCTGGAGGCGATGCGCCTCGCCACGGTCTTCGAGGAGGACCTGCTTCAGGACCTCTCCCCGGACGAGCGCACGGCCCTCGGTGAGGTCCTCACCCGCCTGCTGCGCAGGGTGGAGCACGCCCAGCCGGACGCCGGCGGCCGGCTCACGGACCTGGACTGAACATCCTGACCGGCGGGCCCCGGGACGTCACTTGACAGCCCCCTCCGCGATCCGTAAGGTTCTTCGGGTTGCCACAGAGCCGTAACGGTTCTTCGGTGACACTCTCGCCGCACAGCGGCACCCAAACCATCAGCACGATCTTCCTCCCGGGGATTGATTTCGGCGTGCCCGAATTCAATTCGACGTGAGGACTCCGCGACCCGGTCACCTCGATTTGGGAATCACGGAGAGAGTCCGCTAAGGTTTGAGACGTCGGAACGGCCCAACGGCCGGGAAGACAAACCCCGCTGACTGGGGGTCAGGTCGAGAAAAGGATCTGATAGAGTCGGAAACGCAAGACCGAAGGGAAGCGCCCGGAGGAAAGCCCGAGAGGGTGAGTACAAAGGAAGCGTCCGTTCCTTG
>NZ_JBVJSJ010000009.1:0-356358 GCF_055606745.1 Streptomyces sp. NPDC037054
CGCCAGGTGAAGTACGTGTAGGACTGCTGGAAGCCGATCTGGGCCAGGGTGTGCATCATCGCGGGGCGGGTGAACGCCTCGGCGAGGAAGATCACATCGGGGTCGGTGCGGTTGATGTCGGCGATGACGCGTTCCCAGAAGACCACGGGTTTGGTGTGGGGGTTGTCGACGCGGAAGATCCGCACGCCGTGGTCCATCCAGTGCCGCAGGACGCGCAGGGTCTCGGCGACCAGGCCGTCCATGTCGGCGTCGAAGGCGATGGGGTAGATGTCCTGGTACTTCTTCGGCGGGTTCTCGGCGTAGGCGATGGTGCCGTCGGGCCGGTGGTGGAACCACTCGGGGTGCTTGTGCACCCAGGGGTGGTCGGGGGAGCACTGGAGGGCGAAGTCCAGGGCGACCTCCATGCCGAGGTCGCGGGCGGCGGCGACGAACGCGTCGAAGTCGTCCAGGGTGCCCAGGTCGGGGTGGATCGCGTCGTGGCCGCCCTCGGGGGAGCCGATCGCCCAGGGCACGCCGACGTCGTCGGGGCCGGGGGAGAGGGTGTTGTTGCGGCCCTTGCGGAACGTCGTGCCGATGGGGTGGATCGGGGGCAGGTAGACCACGTCGAAGCCCATCGCCGCGATCGCCGGAAGACGCCGCGCCGCGGTGCGGAACGTGCCGTGCGGCTGCTCGACCGTGCCCTCGGAGCGGGGGAAGAACTCGTACCAGGAACCGAACAGCGCCCGCTCCCGCTCCACCAGCAACGGCATCCGCTTGGAAGCGGTGACCAACTGCCGCAGCGGATACCGGGCGAGGATCGCCTCGACTTCCGGGGACAGCGCGGCGGCGAGCCGCTCCTCGGGCGGCAGCGAGTCGTCGCGCAGCGTCCGCGCCGCCGCCGTCACCACGGCACGCCCCGCGTCCTTGGGCACACCGCGCGCGGCCCGCGCGTACAGATCGCCGCCCTCCTCCAGGACAAGTCCCGTGTCGATGCCCGCAGGAACCTTTACTCCGGCGATCCGGCGCCACGTCGTCACCGGGTCGCTCCACGCCTCCACCCGGTACGTCCACAGGCCCACCGCGTCCGGCGTCACCTCGGCACCCCAGCGGTCCGAACCCGGCTCCAGCTCACGCATCGGTGTCCACGGACCGTGCCGGCCGTCCGGATCCGTGAGCACGACGTTCGCCGCGACCGCGTCGTGCCCTTCACGGAACACGGTGGCGGTGACCTCGAACGTCTCTCCCACGACCGCTTTGGCCGGACGCCTGCCGCAGTCCACGGCCGGCCGGACATCGCGTACCGGAATACGGCCGATGGCCGAAGTCGTGCGCATCGGTTCACCTCCGCCGAGTTCGAAATCGTGTAGAAGCCGGGCCCTTTGGCCCGGCCTTGGATCACACTGTGCCGGAAAGATGTGTTATGTCCCGGCAGGGAAACGCCGGTCCGACACCGGTGGTCCCCGCCGGACGGCGACACCCACCGCGGGCCGCTCGCCCTGCTCGCGCAAGTACGACCCGAGGGTCGACCGCAGATACCGCTCCGCGGCGTCCGCGGCCTCACGCGCGCAGCGCTTCCCCATCAGCACGCACAGCGTGTAGCCCGCGTCCTCGAACGTGGCCCGCACGGCGCGGTCGGTGGGGGACGCCAGCATCGCGCGCTCCCATGCCCGGTACTGCCGCAAATGCCGGGCGACTTCGGCTTTGGCGGGAAGCAGCATGGCACCGTTCACCTTTCGGGGGGTCTCGGTCGGCGCGTGTCCCGACGGTCGGGCCGGCGTCCGTGCGCACAGCGGCACGGTTCCGTTACGGCGATCGAGGCTTTCACTCATAGTGCACGCGCGGGGACTCTACGTCTTGTTGGATCTTCAACCGCCACAGGCGCCGCTCGTGTTGCACGAATGGCGTAGCCCCCTCACTGTGGAGGTTACTCAGAAGCGATCAGCGCTCACGTTCTGTGCACGGGGCCCGTCCCGCAGGGACGCGGAGGGCGAGAGCTTTCGCGGTGAGGAGCCAACGACGATGAAGACCGCAGTGCCCTGCTACTACCACCTCGACGTGGAAGTCAGCCCCGAACGGGTCGGACAGGTCAGGCGCATTCTGGCCGCGCACCTGAGGTTCTGGGACCTGGAGGATCTCGTCGAGCCGGTCTGCAACGGCGCCGAGATGCTGCTGAAGGCCATCGACGAGCACGCCACGGACAAGTACACGTCGATCGAGATGTGGTGGAACGGCCACCACCTCATCACGGCGATCGGGGAGAACGACCACGAGCTGCGTCCCGACCAGGACCTGCGTGGCTGTCTGACCCGGATCGCGGCGATGAGCGACGGCTGGGGCTGCTGTGCCACCGACACCGGCAGCAAGATCATCTGGTTCTCGCAGCGGGCCCGCGCCGGACAGCGCGTCCCGCTCGTGCCCAAGGTGCCCACGCCGACCCTCAGCGAGGGCCTCGACACGCCCCGCGAGCCGGCCGTCGCCGCCCTCACGAGCCACTCCGGCAACCCCGAGCGCGTGCTGGAGGAGGCGCGGTGACCGCGCGGCGAACCGTGAAAGGGGTGCCCGCCTGGAGCGGGTACCCCTATCCGCTGGGCGCCGCCTACGACGGACAGGGCACCAACTTCGCCCTGTTCAGCGAGGTCGCCGAGCGGGTCGAGCTGATCCTCGTCGACGACGCCGGACGGCACACCGCCGTCCCGCTCACCGAGGTCGACGGCTTCGTCTGGCACGGCTACCTGCCGGGCGTCGGCCCGGGGCAGCGCTACGGCTTCCGGGTCCACGGACCCTGGCAGCCGTCCCTGGGCCACCGCTGCAACCCCGCGAAGCTGCTCCTCGACCCCTACGCGCGTGCCGTGGACGGCCAGATCGACAACCACGCCTCCCTGTACGAGCGGGCCCCGGACGGACCCGACCCGGCCGACAGCGCCGGACACGGCATGCTCGGCGTGGTCACCGACCCCTTCTTCGACTGGGGTGAGGACCGCCCGCCGCGCCGGCCGTACGCGGACACCGTCATCTACGAGGCGCACGTCAAGGGCCTGACCCGCACCCACCCCGAGGTGCCGCCGGAGCTGCGCGGCACCTACGCGGGTCTCGCCCACCCGGCAGTCGTCGAACACCTGACCTCGCTCGGCGTGACCGCGCTGGAGCTGATGCCGGTCCACCAGTTCGTGCACGACGGCGTGCTCCAGGGCCGGGGCCTGGCCAACTACTGGGGCTACAACACCATCGGCTTCTTCGCCCCGCACAACGCCTACGCCGCGCACGGCACCCGGGGCCAGCAGGTCACCGAGTTCAAGTCGATGGTGAAGACGCTGCACGCGGCCGGCCTGGAAGTGATCCTCGACGTGGTCTACAACCACACCGCCGAGGGCAACGAGAACGGCCCCACCCTGTCGTTCCGCGGCATCGACAACGCCTCGTACTACCGGCTCGTGGACGGCGACTGGCAGCACTACTACGACACCACCGGCACCGGCAACAGCCTCCTGATGCGGCACCCCTACGTGCTGCAGCTGATCATGGACTCGTTGCGGTACTGGGTGACCGAGGTGCACGTCGACGGCTTCCGCTTCGACCTCGCGGCCACCCTGGCCCGGCAGTTCCACGAGGTGGACCGGCTGTCGGCGTTCTTCGACCTGATCCAGCAGGACCCGGTGATCAGCCGCGTCAAGCTCATCGCCGAGCCGTGGGACGTCGGCGAAGGCGGCTACCAGGTCGGCAACTTCCCGCCGCTGTGGTCGGAGTGGAACGGCAAGTACCGCGACGCCGTACGGGACTTCTGGCGCGGCGAGGACCACACGCTCGGCGAGTTCGCCTCACGGCTGACCGGCTCGTCCGACCTCTACGCACACAGCAGGCGCCGGCCGCGCGCCAGCGTCAACTTCGTCACCGCGCACGACGGTTTCACCCTGCGCGACCTCGTGTCGTACAACGACAAGCACAACGAGGCCAACGGCGAGGGCGGCCGTGACGGCGAGAGCCACAACCGGTCCTGGAACTGCGGGGCCGAGGGCGAGACGAAGGACCCCGCGGTGCTGGAGCTGCGCGGCCGCCAGCAGCGCAATTTCCTCGCCACCCTGCTGTTGTCGCAGGGCATCCCGATGATCAGTCACGGCGACGAGCTCGGCCGCACCCAGCGCGGCAACAACAACGCCTACTGCCAGGACAACGAGATCTCCTGGATCGACTGGCGCCTCGGCGACGAACAGCGCGAACTGCTGGACTTCACCCGCCACTTGATCGGGCTGCGCGCCGCCCACCCGGTACTGCGCAGGCGGCGCTTCTTCCGCGGCCAGAGGTCCGCCCGCAAGGGACAGCCGCTGCCCGACCTCGTGTGGCTGCTGCCCGACGCGAGCGAGATGACCGACGAGGACTGGGGGCGCGCCGACGCCCACTCGGTCGGTGTCTTCCTCAACGGCGACGCCATCGCCGAACCCGACCCGTGCGGCCGGCCCGTCGTGGACGACTCGTTCCTGCTGCTGCTCAACAGCCACTGGGAGCCGGTCGACTTCCGGCTGCCGGACGTGCGCTACGGCGAGCGGTGGACGACGCTGATCGACACCGCCGTCTCCCAGGGCCCGCCGGACGAGGCCGAGCACAAGGCCGGCACGGACCTGACCGTCGAGGCGCGCAGTCTCGTGCTGCTGTCGCGCCCCTCCGGCGGCGGATGAGCGGCGGGTCAGCGCGGGCTGCGCGACGTGACCGTGAACTGGGCGCCGTCGGGGTCGCGCAGCACCGCCTCGTCGGCGCCCTTGGTCAGCACGCTGCCGCCGTGCAGCTCGGCCGAGCGGGCGCAGGCCGCCACGTCGGAGACCGAGAAGTGGACCTGCCAGTGCGGCCGGATCGTCGGGTCGGGTGCCTCGTCCAGGGCGCCCGACTCGATGCGCGCCACGACGTCGCCGCGGCTGCGCAGGACGACCTCGTCGCCCTCGTAGTGGACCTCGCAGCAGCCGGGCTTGTCGGAGGCCCAGTCGAGCACCTGGCCGTAGAAGATGGCGGCGTCGAAGGCGTCGCGGGTGTGGAGTCTGATGAAGGCCGGCGCGGCCCGGCGCCAGGTCTCCCAGTCGCTGAACAGCTTGCCCTCCCAGATCCCGAACGTCGCGCCGTCGCGGTCGGCGAGCAGCGCGGCGCGGCCCGGCGGGAAGGACAGCGGCCCGACGGCGGCGGTGCCGCCGCGCTCCTGCACCCGCGACACGGCCTCGTCCGCGCTGGGGACTGCGAAGTACGGCGTCCAGGCCACCGCCATCTGCCACATCGAGGCGATCGCGGCGACCCCGGCGACCGGTGCCCCGTCGGACAGCGCGATGCGGAAGCGGTCGCCGAGCTTGCCCTGGCGCCACTGCCAGCCGAGCACGGCCCCGTAGAACGCCTCCGTGGTCCGCAGGTCGCGGCTGGTCAGGCTCACCCAGCAGGGGGCGCCGAAGACGGAGTGGGTGGAGACGACGTGGGTCGTACCGGTGGCGGGTGTGCTGTCGTGGTTCATGGCTGTCGCGTCCTGGGGTCGTGGGCCGGCAGCCACCGGTTACCGCACCGGTGCCGTGGCCGGGCCGCTGCCGGCGCCTGCCGAGTACCCCGCAGGCGCCTCCAAAACTGGCAGCGGACCGGGTGGCACCGCGCGGGCCGAGTGGCGACGATGGAGGAAATCGGAGCAGTACCCCAAGGCAAGGGTAGAGCGACACACCGGACCCGGAGGTGACCATGCCCACGGACGGGGGCTCGGAGCGGATCTTCGAACTGCAGGCGGAGGTCCAGCAGCTGAAAGAGGCGATCGTCTCCCACGCCGTCGTCGACCAGGCGATCGGCATGGTCGTCGCGCTCGGCCGGGTGACACCGGACGAGGGCTGGGCGGTGCTGAAAGACGTTTCCCAGCACACGAACGTCAAGCTCCGCCACGTCGCGGAAATGATCCTCGTCTGGGGGCGCAGCGGCGTCATGCCGCCGGAGATCCGTACGGCGCTGGAAGAGGCCCTGGAGCGCTACGGCCCCACGGAGATCCCCGGCGCGCCGCCCCCGCCCTGAGCGGGCCGGAACGGCGCGTGGCCCCGTTCAGCGGACCTCGGCGACCTCGGCGAGGAGTTCCTCGCGCAGCCGGGCGAAGCAGCCGCTGAGCAGCCGCGAGACGTGCATCTGCGAGATGCCGAGCTGCTGCGCGATGCAGCTCTGTGTCATGCCGCCGAAGAAGCGCAGGTAGAGGATGGTCCGCTCGCGCTCGGGGAGGGCCTGGAGACAGGGTTTGGCGGCGACCCGGTCGACGATCGTGTCGAAGGCCGTGTCCGGTCCGCCGAGCGCGTCGCCGAGCGCGTACCCGTCGGTGCCGGGCATCTCGGCCTCCAGGGAGAGCGCGGTGAAGCAGTCCAGCGCCTCCATGCCGGTGCGGACCTCGTCCTCGCTCAGGTGCGCCCGCTCGGCGATCTCGGCGACCGAGGGCGGCCGTCCCGGTGTCGTCTGCGAGAGCTCCTTCGCGGCCTGCCGGACGCGGTTGCGCAGGTCCTGGACGCGCCGCGGCACGTGCAGGGTCCACATGTGGTCCCGGAAGTGCCGCTTGATCTCGCCGGTGACGGTCGGCACGGCGTACGCCTCGAAGGCGTTGCCGCGTGCCGGGTCGTAGTGGTCGACGGCCTTCACCAGGCCGAGGGCGGCCACCTGGTACAGGTCCTCCAGGGTCTCGCCGCGGCCGCGGAAGCGGACGGCGATGCGCTCGGCCATCGGGAGCCAGAGCCGGACCAGTTCGTCGCGGAGCGCCTTGCGCTCCGGTCCCTCGGGCAGCCGCGCGAGCCTCTCGAACGCCTCCGTCGTGTCCGGGGCGTCGTCGTGCGGATGCTGTTTCCTTCTGCTCGCGACGGGCATGGTGCGCACCTCCCAGAGCAGGTGCTCGATGGACGGACACCGGGGGAGGCGCGGCTCGGACCCACGGAGGACATCCGGGGCCGGCGGGCGGCTCCCACGAACGTGCCTCCGTTCCGAAGCACTGGAATGCACATTCCCCCCGGCGGTCGATCCGAAACAATTCCGAGAATGCGGCGATCACCCCGAGCGCGGGTTTTATCAAATGCTGCACAAAACTGTACGAGGCGAAATCGCGGGAATTCGTGGAGTGAAATCCCCGGGCTGGTGCGGGCGCGGCCGGGCCGGTGGCGCGTTCGCCCGCGTGTTCGATGCCGCGCGGCTCGCGGACCGAGACGCGGAACGTGATGTGCGGCACGCCCCCGCGGGACCGTCGGCGGGCCCCCGGCGGATTGTTCCAGCGCACGGCTTGATCAGCGATCAAACCCACTGAATTCCCTGGCCACAGCGCATTCTGCTCATTTGACAGTGCACTGAGCGCGAAGATAGGAAGCAGCGTCCAGAGGTCGAGAGGGTGCACTGTGTACGAGCCGAACGTGGTCGGGGACTGGCAGGAGTACGACGAGCATGCCGGTCTGCGGGTCCGCGTCCACCGTCTTGAGCAGGCGGAGCCGCCGCGGGGACGGGACGACGCCGCCGAGGGAATGACGTACTTCAGTGTCCGCGTGACCGTGGAGAACCGCGGCGAACGCCGTTTCGGAATCCATCTCGAGGACGGTCAGATCGACGTGCGGCTCGGCGCCGACGGCGAGAGCGCGTTCATCGACTGGCGCAACTCCCAGTTCATCGAGGGCTTCGACGTCTATCCGCTGCGCCGCGCCACCGCCGTGCTGTTCGCCGCGGGCCCCGAGCCGGCGCTGAACCAGGTGGACGTCCAGGTGCAGTTGCGCGTGGACGAGGAGTGGTGCGAGCGCCGGCTGTGGACCGGCGGCATCGGCCTCCAGGAGGAGGGCGCCGGCACCCATCACGGCGCGGTCCGCGACACCCTCGCCCACCAGGTGAGCAGCTTCCTGCGGGACCAGGCCGAGGAGGGCACCGCCTGAGGGGGTGCCCCGGGACGCCTGGACGATCCGGGCGGCGGGCCCTCGGGCCCGCCGCGCTCAGTCGTGCGGGATGCCGTCGATGATCTCGCGGGCGCCCTGCCGCAGCAGCGCCACGGCGACCGACGTGCCGAGCGTGGCCGGGTCCAGCGGGCCCGCCCACTCGTGGGCGTTCAGCCGCGTCTTGCCGTCGGGCGTGAACACGCACGCCCGCAGGGACAGTTCCCCGCCGCGGTCCACGCGCGCGTAGCCCGCGATCGGGCTGTTGCAGTGGCCCTGGAGCACGTGCAGGAACATGCGCTCGGCCGTGGCCTCCCGGTGCGTGTCCGGATGGCCGAGGCCGCTGACCGTGTCGATGAGGTCGATGTCGCCCTCGCGGCACTGCAGGGCGAGGATGCCCGCGCCGATCGGCGGCATCATCGTCTCCGGGGACAGCACCTCGCTGATCACGTCGGTGCGGCCGATGCGTTCGAGGCCGGACACCGCGAGCAGCAGCGCGTCCGCCTCGCCGTCGGCGAGCTTCGCCAGCCGGCGGTTGGCGTTGCCGCGGAACGGCACGCACCTCAGGTGCGGGTGGGTGGCGGCGAGTTGGGCGACGCGGCGCACCGACGAGGTGCCGACGCGGGTGCCGGGCGGGAGTTCGTCCAGGGTGAGCCCGCCGGGATGGACGAGCGCGTCACGAATGTCGTCCCGCTTCAGGAACGCGGCGAACACCGTGCCCGCGGGCAGCGGCCGGTCGGCCGGCACGTCCTTGACGCAGTGCACGGCGAGATCGGCCTCACCGGCGAGCAGCGCGGCGTCGACCTCCTTGGTGAACGCGCCCTTGCCCTCCACCAGCGACAGGTCGCCCAGCCACTTGTCCCCGGTCGTCTTCACGGGCACGACCTCGGTGCGCACACCGGGTCGCAGCGCTGCCAACTCCTCCTGTACGCGGGCCACCTGGGCCATGGCCATCGGCGAGTCGCGGGAGACGATGCGGATCGTTTCGGGGGCGGGCATGCGGACCACCATAGACGGTGGTCCGCATGCCCGACGCCGCAACTCCCCGTTCGGGGCCGCCCGTTGCAGGCTGTTGCGGCCCGCAAGGGCTCGCGGGAGCCGCTCAGGCGTTCGGGTCGAACGGGATTCCGGCGGGCTTGGCGGAGGCCAGGTGGGAGGCGAAACTGCCGTCCTTCAGGCCGAAGTTGGCGCTGCCGAAGTCGTGCGAGGCCAGCTTGTCGCGGATCCCGGCCGGGTAGCCGTTCCAGCCGACCAGCGGCGGGTACTGCCAGGTGCCCTTGTGGTTCTCCGGCGGCTCGTCGTTGCTGTTCGCCAGGCGGAAGCAGTGCGTGCTGATGCCGTCCTTGTGGTAGACGACCTTCGCGTGGGTGCCGTCGAAGCGGACCTGCGAACGCGCGTGCACGGCGAACGAGCCGTGCTCCGACGTCGACACGTACTGCACGGTGTTGTTCTGCACCCACACCACGACGTGCTCCCAGTCGTGCCGGTGTCCGCCGATGCTGCTGCCGGACAGCGCCTGGTCCTTCTCGAAGTACAGGCCGTACATGTAGGCGCACCAGCCGTTGTTGCACTTGTAGCGCGAATAGCTGTTGGTGTTGTCCAGGTCCCAGGCGTCACGGCAGTTGCCGTTCAGCGCGCCCGTCGGACTCAGCCCGCCGTTGACGGCGCCGTCCGGACCGATGGCCGGCGTGGCGTAGCAGCCGTCGGTGTCGTAGTCGAAGGCGGGCTGGTACGTCCGCTCCGCCGCCTCCGCGTTGGACGGCAGGGCCGGCGGCGGGGCCGCGAAGGCGGTGGCGGGGAAGGCGATGACCAGGGCGGCGGCACCGGCCAGACCGGTGAGCCATCTCCTGCTGTGGACTCGGGGCGTGCTCGACGACACTGCGTCTCCTTCTGTGCTGCGCCGGTACGGCGGCGCCCGCGGGGCGCAGCCGAACGGCTGTGGGGGGAAACGGAGTTCAGCATCCCGGTCCATCAGGTCCATGCCAAGGGGGCGCAGGCGTCCCAGTGGTGAAGCACGGCCCAACAGTTGGTGATCCGGCCAGGTGGGAGGCGGTGTCTCAGACCAGGTCGTCCGGAATGTCGGCGGCGGCCTCCTCCGGTGCCAGGTCGGGCCGCAGTCGCAGCCAGGACGGCTGGCGCAGCATGCCCTCCCGGGTGCGGGTGCTGTAGCGCACCTCGCCGACCAGGCGCGGCACCACCCAGCGGGCGCCGGGGACGTGCGGCACCGGGTCGAACGGGCAGACGTCGCTTGCGGCGGCCCGCAGCAGCCCGGCGAGCTGCTCCCGCTCGGCCTCGCTCCAGCCGGTGCCCACCCCGCCGACGTAGCGCAGCCGCCCGGCGGCCCGCTGGCCCACCAGCACCGCGCCCGGCAGGCCCGTCAGCCGGCCCTTGCCCGGCAGCCAGCCGCCGACCAGGACGTCCTCGCTGAGCATGTTGCGGATCTTCAGCCAGGCGCGGGAGCGCATGCCCGGCTCGTACACCGAGTCCAGCCGCTTGCACACCAGCCCCTCCAGGCCGTGCTCGCGGGTGGCCCGCAGGGCCCGCTCGCCGTGCCCGAAGAGCGCCGCCGGGGTCGACCAGTTCGCGCCGGTCAGCGCCAGCCCGTCCAGCTCGGCGCGGCGCCGCGCGTAGGGCAGCCGGAGCAGGGACCGCCCACCGAGGTGCATCACGTCGAACAGCACCAGGTGCACGGGGATACGGGCGGCGAGCCGGGCCGCCTTCGCGGGGGCGTGGGCCAGACCCATCCGGGACTGGAGCAACTGGAAGTCCGCACGGCCCCGTTCGTCGAGGGCCAGGACCTCGCCGTCCAGCACCGCGGGCGTGGCGCCGAGGACCGCGCCAAACGGCCGCAGTTCCGGGTAGGCGCCGGTGATCTCCAGGCCCGAACGGGCCCGCAGCACCAGGCTTCCGTCGCCCGGGAGATAGACCACGACCCGCTGGCCGTCCTGCTTGGTCTCGTAGGCCCAGCGCGCGTCCTGCGCGGCGGGCGGCAGCGTACCGGGCGTGGCGAGCATGGGCGGGATCAGCGGAAGGGTCACGGGTGAGTTGTCGACGCCCGGGCCCACCGTCACGCGCCCGGGCCGGGAGGTTCCCCTGAACGGCCCGGCACAGCCCGCGCCCACCCCGCCCGAACCCTCCGGTTACCTTCCAGTAAGCTCCGGCGGCAGGTCGTCAGAGGAGGCACCGTGCCACGGTCCGAACGCTCGCCCCTGCTGCTCGCCGGTCTGCTGGCCGCCGCGGGCGCCGCCCACTTCGCGTCGCCGCGCCCGTTCGACGCGATCGTCCCGCGCGCCCTGCCCGGATCGCCCCGGACCTGGACGTACGTCAGCGGGGCCGCCGAACTCGCTCTCGCCGCCGGGCTGGCCCTGCCCCGCACCCGGCGCGCGGCGGCGCTGGCCACGGCCGCGTTCTTCGTCGGCGTGTTCCCGGCGAACGTGAAGATGGCCGCCGACTGGCGGCACCGCCCCGCGGCGCTGAAGGCCGTGGCCGTCGGACGGCTGCCGCTGCAACTGCCGCTCGTGCTGTGGGCCCGCGAGGTCGCCAGGAACGCGGAGGCCGCGCGATGACCGGGACCGTACGGATCGGCGACACCGTCGAGGACTTCTCCCTGCCGGACGAGACCGGCGCGATACGCACCCTGTCCGGTCTCCTCGCCGACGGCCCCGTGGTGCTGTTCTTCTACCCCGCCGCCATGACGCCCGGCTGCACGGCCGAGGCCTGCCACTTCCGGGACCTCGCCGCCGAGTTCGCGGCGGTGGGCGCCCGTCCCGTCGGCATCAGCGGCGACCCCGTCGACCGGCAGCGGGAGTTCGCCGGACAGCACGGGCTCGGCATGCCGCTGCTGTCCGACGCCGACGGCACGGTCCGCGAACGGTTCGGTGTGAAGCGGGGGTTCTCCCTCGCGCCGACCAAGCGCGTCACGTTCGTCGTCGCGCGGGACCGGACCGTGCTGGAGGTCGTGCGCAGCGAACTGCGCATGAACACCCACGCGGACCGCGCCCTCGCCGCGCTGCGCGCCCACCAGAAGTAGAGCCGGCCCGTCCCGGCGCCTCGCGCGGCCGTTCGGCGCTCAGAACTCCTCGTGCCGCTCCGGGTCCCCGCCCAGGCGCCGGTGGGCGCGGTCGGACACGGCCCGCATCTCCTCGTCGGTCAGCTCGAAGCCGAACACGTCGAGGTTCTCGCGCTGCCGCCCGGGGTTCGCCGACTTCGGGATGGGCAGCGCCCCGAGCTGCGTGTGCCAGCGCAGCACGACCTGGCCCGGCGTGACCCCGTGGGCGTCCGCGACCGCCACGAGCGCGGGGTCCGAGAGCAGCTCGGCGCCGCGGCCCAGCGGGCTCCAGCTCTCGGTGACGATGCCCTTGCTTGCGTGGAAGGCGCGCAACTCCTCCTGCGGGAACAGCGGGTGCAGCTCGATCTGGTTGACGGACGGCAGCACGCCCGTCTCCTTCTCCAGCCGGTCGATGTGCTCGGGCGTGAAGTTGGAGACGCCGATCGAGCGCACCAGGCCGTCGTCGCGGAGCTTGATCATCGCCCGCCAGGAGTCGACGTACTTGTCCACACGCGGCAGCGGCCAGTGGATCAGGTACAGGTCGACGTACTCCAGGCCGAGACGGCGGCGGGACTCCTCGAACGACGCGAGGGTCTCCTCGTGGCCGTGGTGCCGGCCGGGCAGCTTCGTCGTCACGACGATCTCCTCGCGGGGCACGCCGCTGCGGGCGACCGCGCGGCCCACGCCGGTCTCGTTGCGGTAGTTCGTCGCCGTGTCGAGGAGGCGGTAGCCGGTCTCCAGGCCGGCGAGGACGGCCCGCTCCGCCCCCTCGTCGTCCAGGGGCCAGGTGCCGAGGCCCAGGGCCGGGATCGTCGTGCCGTCGTTGAGGGTGTGCGCCGGGATGCTGAGCACGGTGGGGCCTTCCGGTCGGCTGCGTCGTACACCCAGTATGGGAGACCATGGGGCGACCGGCCCGGAGGCGAGCCGGTGGCGCGGGACCGACGGACAAGGAGCACCGTGGCCGGACAACAGCGGCGGGACGCGGACCTCGACGTGAAACCGGCCGCCGGGCACATCGGGGCCGAGATCACCGGCGTCGACCTCGCCGGACACCTCGACGACGCCGTGGTCGCCGCCGTCCGGGCGGCACTGCTGCGCTGGAAGGTGCTGTTCTTCCGCGGGCAGCGCCTGGACCACGCCGGACACGTCGCGCTCGCGCGCAGATTCGGCGAGCCGGTCCGCCTCGGGCGGCGCGGCAAGGCGTCCCCCGCCGACGTACCGGAGATCGAGACGACCGCCGACCGGCTGGAACTCGGCGGCCGGTTCGGCATGGAGCACGACGAGTGGCTGCGGCGCCGCCGCCACACCCTGCTGCGCGGCTGGCACTGCGACCACGGCGCCCGCGTCGACCCGCCCGCCGCGACGATCCTGCGCGCCGAGACCGTCCCGCCGTACGGCGGCGACACCACCTGGTCGAACCTCGCCGCCGCCTACGCCGGACTGTCCGCGCCCGTGCGGGAGTTCGCCGACGGCCTGCGGGCCGAACACCGGCTCGGCGTCGGCTACCAGCCCCGGCCCGGCGACGACGCGTACGTCCGGCACCTGCTGGGCCATCAGGTCGCCTCGGTGCACCCGCTGGTACGCGTCCACCCGGAGACGGGGGAGCGGATCCTGTTCGTCAACGGCTACTACGTCGAGCAGATCACCGGCCTGTCCCGGGCGGAGAGCCGCGCGGTCCTGGACATGCTGCTGGAACAGGCGACCCGCCCCGAGTACACGGTCAGGTTCCGCTGGGAGCCGGGCAGCGTCGCCTTCTGGGACAACCGCGCCACCATCCACCTCGCCCCGGGCGACAACGCGCACCTCGACCACCCGCGCGTCATGCACCGGGTGATGCTCGCCGGTGACGTGCCCGTCGGCCCGGACGGCAGGCCCTCGGAACCGGTCACCGGCACGGAGCCCGGCCGCTGGTGACCGACGGCCACCAGGGCGGGGCGCCGGCGCGGGGGCGGTGGTCCGGTGCGGTGGGGCGTTGCGGTGCGGTGGTTCGGTGCGGTGGGGCGGTGGGGTGGTTCGGTGCAACAGGGCGGTGCGGCGGGGCCGGGGCGCCGGTCACTCGTCGTTGTCGCGCCAACGCCCGCCCTCGGGAGGCGTGTCGAAGCGGGTGGCCGCCGACGCGTTCCCGCCGGGGCCGTCGCCCGCGAAGTCGTTGCCGGTGACCCGGCCGCCCTTCCAGCTGCCGTCCCTCGTGATCCACACGGCGATGTCCTGGGTGCGCGGCGACCGGTCGTCCCAGAAGCGGTTGCCGTCCATCTGGCCGCCCGACACCTCCGCGTCGACGGTGAGGCCGGCACGCGGGCCGGGGGAGCCGGGCACCTCGTACGCGGCACCGTGCGCGGGCGTGCCGCCGAGCCAGGCCGTGCCCGCGCCCGGCCGCCACGGCACGAGGGCGAGGACGGTCGACGTGTTGGACGCCACCCGCGCGCTGTACGGGCCCACCGTCAGCTCCTTGCCGCGGTGCCCGTCCGGGGTCCAGTCCGCGGTCTCGTCCTCCAGGGACAGGCCGCCCGGGCGCACTCCCGCGCCGCCGCCCGACGCGGCCGGGGCGGCCCGGCGGCCGTTGTTGTGGACGCGGTTGCCGAGGATCGCCGGGTCCCGCAGCGGAGCGTCCACGCGGATCCCGTCGAGCGCGTTGTCCCGGATGTCGTTCGACTCCAGCACCAGGTCCGCCATGGGCTCCTGGTCGCCGCCGGCCAGATTGTGCTGCCAGTAGCCGTACCGGCCGTTGTTGCTGACGCGGTTGCCGCGGAAGGCGTACGGGCCGGGGGTGTTGCCGACGCCGAGTCCGTCCCGGACGTTGCCGTCGATGACGCAGCCGGTGACGATGCCGCCCCGGCCGCCGACCGACGTCGTGCCCTGCGAGGACACGTCGAACCCGGCCTCGTGGTTGCCGATCATCGTGGACGACGTCACCAGCAGCCCGTCGGCTCCCCAGTCGGAGATGCCGTAGCGGTTGTCCTCGGTGTGGCAGGCGGTGATGCGGATGCCGCGCGGCGGCGTCCAGGACTCCTGCTGGAGCTCGACGAAGATGCCGTTGGTGCCGTTGCCGGTCGCCGTGCACGACGTCACCGTGAGCCGCTCGACGCCGCCCCAGCCGCCGACGCCGATCCCGAGGCCGGCGCCGCCCATTTTCTCGCCCGGGTCCTGCCGCCCGCACCGCGCCGCGAGCACGCCCTCGACCACGGTGTCCTGGAGGAAGTCGCAGCCGAACCCGGTGGCCGCGGTGTCGTGGATGTACAGGTCGCTGAACCGGCCCCGCAGCACGTACTGCAGGCCGAGGCCTTTCGCGAGCGGGTCGTACTCCTGCGTCCACACGTCCGAGCCGTCGATCTCGAAGTGCGCGAACGTGACGTCGGCGATGTGCCGGTCCCGGCTCGCGCCGTGCTCCCGGCTGGTGAACCAGGCGAGCGGCACCGGCCGCGTCGGCGCGCCCGGATTGCTCAGCCGGAACCGGGTCGCGCCCCGTCCGGCCCCGATCAGGGACACGCCGCTGCGCCACACGGTCGCCCGGTCCCGGATCACGTAGTCCCCGGCCGGGACGTGGATGACGCGGGGCCGGCCGTCGGCCGCGCAGGCCCCGCCCAGGGTGTCCACGAGTTCCTGGAGGGCGGGCTGGTCGTTGGTCCTCCCGTCACCCACCAGCCCGTAGGCACGGGCGTCGGCCGTCAGCGGCACGGACATGGGCGCTCCTTCCCGGCGGACGGACGCACCCCGCCCACCGCACGGCGGGCCCGGGAGGCCTCGCCACCCGGGCCCGCCGAGTGCCCCGAGGTGCCCGGCGCCACACGCGGTCCACCGGGCAGACGCAAGCCGGTGGGCGTACGCGGTCCGTCCGGCGGAAGGAAGCCGATCGGCCTGCGCGGTCCGTCCGGCACGCGTGGCCCGCCCGGCATGCGCCGCCTTCCCGGCAGGCGCAATTCGCCCGGCACGCGCCGCCCTCCCGGCGCACGCGGGCCGCCGTCGCGTGCGGCCGACCCGGGGGCCGTTCGTCTCAGAAGGTGCGCCCGAGCAGGTCCAGCAGCGCTGTCCAGTGACGCTCGTCCCCGTCCCGGTCGTACGCGGCCGTGTCGGCCTGCGTGAAGCCGTGGCGTGTCCCGGCGTACACCTCGCAGCGGTGCCGGACCCCGGCCTCCGTGAGGGCGTTCTCCAGGCGCTCGATCTGCTCGGGCGGCAGCGACGGGTCCTGGTCGGCGTGCCCGAAGTACAGTTCGGCCGTGATCCGGGGCGCCAGCAGGTGCGGACTGTCGGGGGTGTCCGTCGCGAGCCGCCCGCCGTGGAAGCCGGCCGCGGCGGCGATCCGCTCCGGGTACGTGCCGGCGGTCAGCAGGGCGAGCCGTGCGCCCATGCAGTACCCGGTGAGCGCCACCGGCCCGTCGGCCGCCGCCGGACAGCCCGCCAGCCACCGCAGGTACGCGCCGGCGTCGCGCATGGCGAGTTCGGGCGTCAGGGACGTCATGATCGGGCGGAGCCGCTCGAAGATCTCCGGGCGCGCCCCGGGGTCGATGAACGCGGGCAACTCCGTGACCGGCGCGGGCCCGTGACGGTGGAACAGGTTCGGCACCAGCACCGTGTACCCGGCCCCGGCCCCGGCCAGCCGGTCGGCCATGGCCCGCAGCGACGGACGCGGCCCGAAGGCGTCCATGTAGAGCAGCACCGCCGGGCGCGGGCCCGCGTCGGCGGGGTGGACCAGATACGCGTCGGCGCTGCCGTCGTCGGTGGGAACGTCGACGGCCGAGCCCTGTACGGCGGTCATGTCCGGGACTGCCTCTCTGCGGTGGGGGACGGGCGGGCGACCCGGCCCGGCGGGAGGGGACCGGATCCCGGCCATCGTGGCACGCGCCCACCCGTCCACCGAGCCCGCCCCCGCCCCCGGCCTCCTGGCCCGGAGCTCACTCGAAGCGGGAGGTGTCTCCCGCCCCGTGGCGGACGATCTCGGCCTCGCCGGAGGAGAAGTCGACGACCGTGGTCGGCTCGGTGCCGCACTCCCCGGAGTCGACCACCGCGTCCAGCACGTGGTCGAGGCGGTCCTTGATCTCCCAGCCCTGCGTCATCGGCTCGTCCTCGCCGGGCAGCAGCAGCGTGCTGGACAGCAGCGGCTCGCCCAGCTCGGCGAGCAGCGCCTGCGTCACCACGTGGTCGGGGATGCGCACGCCGACCGTCTTCTTCTTCGGGTGCTGGAGCATGCGCGGCACCTCCCGGGTCGCCGGGAGGATGAACGTGTAACTGCCCGGTGTGGAGGCCTTGATGATCCGGAACACGTCGTTGTCGATCCGCACGAACTGGCCGAGCTGCGCGAAGTCCTGGCACACGAGGGTGAAGTGGTGCCGGTCGTCCAGCTGACGGATCGTCCGGATCCGGTCGATGCCGTCTCGGCTGCCCAGCCTGCAGCCCAGCGCGTAGCAGGAGTCCGTCGGGTACGCGACGAGCGCGTCGGAGCGGATGCCGTCCGCGACCTGGGCGATGGTGCGCGGCTGCGGGTTGTCGGGGTGCACGTCGTAGTACTTCGCCATCCGCCGAGCTTATGCCCCTCGGCGGGCCGCGGCCGCCCGGCCCGGACGCCCCTCGCCCGCCGACCCTCCCGCGCTTCGCCCGGCCGCCGTCCCGCACCCCGCCCGGCGGCCCTCCCGTGCCTCGCCCGGCGGCCCTCCCGCACCTCCGGGCATGGCCGAAAAGCGCCGGTAGAGGCCTTGTCGGTCCCGGAATCGGCGCCCTCACCGGCGACCGGTTCAGGCCACCCGTGAGGTAACGTCCGGACGGGGGAGGCCGACGAGGAACGAGGAGAAGGCCGACATGGCGGGCCGAGAGGACGGCAGACGACGGACGGCGACGGTCGACGGCGCATCCGCGCCGTGGGCCGAGAAGCTGCTGGAACACCTGCGTCCCACCGGACGCGACATCGGCCGGGTCCTCGCCTGGCTCGCCGAGACCGTCGACGGACAGGTGTGCCTGCGCGACGACACCGGCGCCGTGCTCGCCGGCACCCCGCTCACCCTCGACGAGAAGCTCGTCGCCGGCATCGTCGCCGGCCGCATCGCCACCGCCGCCTGCGAGGACCGCGGGCACCACCTGCGCCTGGTGCGGGTGGAGCAGCCCGGCTCCGCCCGGGGCGCCGTCCTCGCCGTCGCCCGCCGCGCGCCCTTCGACCGGCGGGCCTCCGACATCGTCACGCACACCGCGCAGGTCGTGGAGATCCTGCTGCGCGCCCACGAGTCCACCGCCGCCGGGCACCGGCTGGAACGCGCGACGTCCGACCTGCGGCTGGCCATCCTCCAGCTGCTGATGGTCGAGGACACCGTCTCCGCACGCCGCGTCGCCGCCGGACTGTGGCCCGGCCTGCTCGACACGGACACCGCCTGCGTGTACGTCGTCGAGAGCTGCACGGAGGACCGCGACCGGCTCGCCGACGCCTGTCTGGAGGTCACCGGCGACCACGCCCTCGTCGTGCGCTGTCCGGCCATGGACGGCCACGTCATCGTCGTCACCTCGCGCGAGAGCGTCGGGGGAGCGCTGCGCTCCCTGGTCGCCCGGCACGAGGACACCTTCCTCGGCGGCAGCGCCCGACAGCGCCTCGCCAACACCGCCGCCGCCTACGGGCAGGCCGTCAGCGCCCTCGCCGTGGCCCGCTTCCGGCCCGACAAGACGGCCGTCTACGCCGAACGCACCCACCCGGAACGCCTGATGGACCCGGCCGCGCTGCGCGACTGGACGTACCACGTCCTGCGTCCGCTGGACGCGCTGCCGCACCACACCCGTGCCGAACTCCTCGCCACCACTCGCCTCGGCCTCGAGTTCACCGCCGTCAGCACCGCCCGGATCCTCGGCGTGAGCCGCAACACCGTACGGGCCCGGATGGAACGGATGGAGGCCCTGCTGGGCATCGACTTCACCGACCTCACCGTCCGCGCCACCGTGCAACTCGCCCTGAACACCCAGATAGCCCTGACCGAGACCGTCGCCGACGGCGCGGTCGCCCGCCCGGACGCCACGGGGCTCGGCGACCTGCTGGCCTCTCCCGCCGTGCGCAGCTGGGCGCGGGACCTGCTCGGCAGGCTGGACGACGACGCCCGCAACCTGCGCCGCACCCTGCGCACCTGGATCGCGGCCGGGGGCAACGCCGAACGCGCCGCGCAGACCCTCGGCGTCCACGCGCAGACCGTCCGCGAACACGTCCGCAGCGCCGAACCCGTCCTCGAACACCAGCTCCTGGCCGGCGGCGGCGACCTCTACGAGGTCGTCCTCGCCCATCTCGCCGTCGGCGACCTCGACCGGCCCGCGCTGGGCGGGACGAAAACGGGCCATCCGGACTCACTTGTGCACGGCTGAGTGCCGCGGGGCGCGCAGCGGGCACCGACGCGATTCACAACGGCCGCGCCCTGCACGTAGGTTCATCGAGCCGGGGGCACGACCGGAACGGGGGACCGGTCGCGCCCCGCGGCCTCCTGCCCGGCACGACGCGACGTCTCGCGGTGCCGGTGACAACGGACGGCGCCCCCGTACGACCGTGACGAGCCCCCCCCCGTACGGCCGTGACCGAGACGCCCCCGTACGGACGGTGACGAACGGTGCCGCTCGGTCGCGGCAGCCCCCACCCCTCTTCGCGTCCTCCTCTTCGACGGCCCTGTGTGCCCGGTACGAGGCCGGGTACCCGTCCCGCGCCGACGGGTCCGCACGCGGGGACCCGGCACGACAACCACGAAGCAGATGGAGGAGGCCCGCATGACCAGTGGCGCCGAGACCGGAGGCGTGACCGGAACGCAGGACAAGGACTACAACCTGATCTGGTACGTGGAGGCGTGCCTCAACAACGCGCTGCGCCTGGAGACCTACATCCAGGACGCGGAGCGCACCAACGACACCGAGGTCGCCGACCTGTTCCGCAAGGCCCAGGCGGACAGCCGCAAGGGCGCCGAACTGGGCAAGAACCTGCTGCGCGCACGCCTCGGCGGCGGCTGACGGCACGTCACCGCGCGGCCCGGACCCCGGACGAGCGGGGCCCGGGCCCTCGTGCGCCGGGACCGGGCAGCGGGCCGGTGTGGGCGAAGCCACGTCCCGGGGGAGGCGCCGCTCACATCGCGCGGGTCGGGCCGCCCACTACCGTCGGCCCGACCGCCCCTTCCCCCAGCAGTCCGGACGGCCCGCCCGTGCACGCAGAACTCTCCCCGGTCGTCGCGGCGACCGCGCAGTGGCTCACCCGCGCCTTCCCCGCCGGAGGCGGCGCGCTGGCCGCGGCGCTGTGCGAGGCGCAGGCGCGACAGGCCGTCACGGTCGCCGCGTGCCTGCGCTACCCGACGCCCATGGACGCCGCGCTCGTCGCCCTCGCGGGCCCCGGCGGCTCCGCGAGGCTGGACTGGGTGACGGGCGCCGACGGCGCGGCGGACGGCGGGGACGACCACGCCTGGCGGACCTGGGTCGACGAGGTCGTCGCCAGCTGGGCGGCCTGCCTGCTCGGCGACCCCGGCCTCGCGGCGCTCGCGGTGACCGCGCTCGCCGCGTCCGACCACCCCACCGGCACCCCGGCCGGCTTCCGCCGGCTGCTCGCGCCCGACGAGGGCGACCGGCGCGCGGCGGCGCTGCTGCGCCACCCCGACCTGCTGGCACCCGTCGCGGAACTGCACCAGCCCCAGCTCCTCGACCGGCTCAGGCCCGGGCGCACGCTGATCGCCTGACGACCGGGCACGTCCTCCGACCGGGCGATCCCCCTCGTGACCTGTGCGAACACACGCCACCGGCCGTGGTCACCCTCCGTCAATCACCGGAATGCCGTACGCGACCGTGCCCCGGCTCGTCGGACGGCGGAAGCTGAGGCGGGGCTCGAAGGCCTCCGGAGAAGACAGGGCGACCCGGCCGCGCATCCCGCGCCGGGCTACCACGCCGCCGACGGAGGAGAGAACCGCATGACCACCGCCAACCCACCGGGCTGGGAACACGCCGTCGTCACCGGGGGAGCCGGCTTCCTCGGCTCCCACCTGTGCGCCGCGCTGCTGACCTCGGGCACCGCGGTCACCTGCGTGGACGACTTCAGCACCGGCCGGGCCGAGAACATCACGCCGCTGCTCGACCGCCCGGGCTTCACCCTGGTGCACGCCAACGTCGTCGAGGGCATCCCGGTCAAGCGGCCCCCCGACCTCGTGCTGCACCTGGCGTCGCCCGCGTCCCCGGCCGACTACCAGCGCCTGCCCCTGCACACCATGGAGACCGGCAGCCTCGGCACCCGCCACGCCCTGGAACTCGCCCACACGTCCTCGGCCCGCTTCCTGCTCACCTCCACCTCCGAGGTGTACGGCGACCCGCAGCAGAACCCGCAGGACGAGCGCTACTGGGGCAACGTCAACCCGGTCGGCCCGCGCAGCGTCTACGACGAGGCGAAACGCTTCGCGGAGGCGCTCACCACCGCCCACGCCGAGACGCACGGCACCGACACCTGCATCGTGCGCCTGTTCAACACCTACGGACCGCGGATGCGGGGCCACGACGGGCGTGCCGTGCCCACGTTCGTCCGCCAGGCGCTCGCCGGCGAACCCCTCACCGTGACCGGCGACGGACGCCAGACCCGGTCCCTGTGCTACGTCGACGACACCGTGACCGGCATCCTCGCGGCGGCCGCCAACGGGCTGCGCGGCCCGGTCAACCTCGGCAACCCCGCCGAGATCACCATGCTCGACCTGGCCCGGCTCGTCATCGAACTCAGCGACTCCGGATCGGAGATCCGCTTCATCGACCGTCCCGTGGACGACCCCGCCGTGCGCTGCCCGGACATCACCCTGGCCCGCGACAAGCTCGGCTGGGAACCGCGCGTGAGGGCCGAGGAGGGCCTGCGCCGCACCATCGCCTGGTTCCGGGCCGAGGCCGGCGGCGAAGGCCCGCCCGACGCCGACGCCTGACCGCGCCCGCGCCGCACCCGCGCCTCGTCCGCGCGGCCACCGGCTCCGTCCCGATCCGCCGAAAGGCCTGGCCCTCATGCGAATCCTCGGAATCAACGCGCTCTTCCACGACCCCGCCGCCGCCCTCGTCGTCGACGGACGCACCGTCGCCGCCGCGGAGGAGGAGCGGTTCTCCCGGCGCAAGCACGGCAAGCGGCCGCTGCCGTTCTCCGCCTGGGAACTGCCCGAGAAGGCCGCCGCCTGGTGCCTGGAGCACGCCGGCCTGCGCCCGCAGGACCTCGACGCGGTGACCTACTCGTACGACCCCTCGCTCGCCCGCCCCGCCCAGGAGATGGGGCTCGACGACCCCTGGGACCACCTGCGGCAGACCTACGCCCGCGAGGCCCCCGGCTTCCTGAAGGCGGCGCTGCCCGGCCTGGACCCCGGCATCGTGCGCTTCGTGCCGCACCACATGGCGCACGCCGCGTCGGGCGCCTTCGCCGCGCCCGGCGCCGAGAACTCCTCCGTCCTCGTCCTGGACGGCCGCGGCGAACGCGCCTCCCACCTGGCGGCCCGCCGGGTCGGCGACCGCGTGGAGGCCCTGCACGCCCAGGACCTGCCGCACTCCCTCGGCCTGGTCTACGAGGAACTCACCGAGCACCTCGGATTCCTGCGCTCCTCCGACGAGTTCAAGGTGATGGCGCTCGCCTCCCACGGCACGCCGCGCATGCTGGACGAACTGCGCCGCCACGTGTACCCGACCGGTGACGGCGGCTTCCACGCCACCGGCGTGCCCTGGCCCGAACTGTGCCCGCCGCGCGGCCCGGACGAGCCGTGGACGCAGGCCCACGCGGACGTCGCCGCGAGCGCGCAGGCCGTCCTGGAGGAGACGCTGCTCGACCTGGTGCGCTGGCTGCACGGCCGCACCCACGACAGCGTGCTCACCCTCGCCGGGGGTGTCGCCCTCAACTGCGTCGCCAACTCCCGCATCGCCCGCGAGGGCCCCTTCGACCGGGTGTGGGTGCAGCCCGCCGCGGGCGACGCCGGCACCGCACTCGGCGGCG
The DNA here is from genome assembly GCF_055606745.1 of Streptomyces sp. NPDC037054. Classification (NCBI taxonomy): domain Bacteria; kingdom Bacillati; phylum Actinomycetota; class Actinomycetes; order Kitasatosporales; family Streptomycetaceae; genus Streptomyces; species Streptomyces sp. NPDC037054. Next base: position 22,835 of record NZ_JBVJSJ010000009.1, read on the forward strand.
CCCTGCTGCTGTCCGCCGCCACCGGCGACGAGCCGGAACCCATGACCGGCGCCGACCTCGGCCGCGACTGGTCCGACGCGGAACTCGGCGCCTGGCTGAAGACGGCGGCCATCCCCTTCGAACGCCCGCCGGACATCGCCGCGACCGTCGCCCGCGCCCTCGCCGACAACGGCATCGTCGCCTGGTTCCAGGGCCGCTCCGAGTACGGGCCGCGCGCCCTCGGGCACCGCTCCCTGCTGGCTCACCCCGGGCACGCGGGCAACCTGGAACGGCTCAACGACGTCAAGGGCCGCGAACAGTTCCGGCCCGTCGCGCCGATGGTGCTCGCCGACCGCGCCGCCGACATCTTCGACGGCCCGCTGCCCAGCCCGTACATGCTGTTCGTGCACGACGTCGCCGCCGAGTGGCGCGAGCGGATCCCGGCCGTCGTGCACGTCGACGGCACCGCCCGCATCCAGACCGTCGACCCGGCGGGCGAACCGCTCGTCGCCCGCATGCTCACCGAGTTCGAGCGGCTCACCGGACTGCCCGTCGTCGTCAACACCAGCCTCAACACCGCCGGCCGCCCCATGGTCGACGACCCGCGCGACGCCCTGGAGTGCTTCGGCTCCTCACCCGTCGACCTGCTGGCCATCGGGCCGTACGCCGTCCGGCGCGGCGACTTCTTCCGCACCGAAGAGGGAGACCCGCGATGACCGGACACGACGGCACACCGGACCCAGGCCGTCCGCCCGCGACGAACGAGCCCACCGGCACACCTGGCCGAGGCCGTCAGCCCGCGACGACCGGGCCCACCGGCACACCGGACCGACGACGTGCGCCCGCGACGACCGGGCACGACGCCGCACCGGCGTACGCCGTGGTGATCCCGACGCTCGGCCGCCCCAGCCTCGGCGCCTGTCTGCGCGCGCTCGCCGGGACGGACGGACCCGGCCCGCGACACGTCGTCCTCGTCGACGACCGGCCCGAACCCGGCGGCCCCGCCGTCACCGCCCACGTGCCCCCGGCACTGCGCCCCCGGACCACCGTGGTGCGCGGCGCGGCACGCGGCCCCGCCGCCGCCCGCAACGCCGGGTGGCGCGCGGCCGGTGACGTGCCCTGGATCGTGTTCCTGGACGACGACGTCGTGCCCGGCCCCGGTTGGGCGGACGACCTCGCCCTCGACCTGGCCGGGGCGACCTCCCGGGTCGCCGGGATCACCGCCCGCATCGAGGTGCCGCTGCCCGCCGACCGCCGGCCCACCGACTGGGAGCGCACCACCGCCGGGCTCGCCACCGCCCGCTGGATCACCGCCGACATGGCCTGCCGGCGCACGGCACTGGAGTCCGTCGGCGGCTTCGAGGAACGCTTCCGCCGCGCCTTCCGCGAGGACGCCGACCTCGCGCTGCGCCTCCTCGACGCCGGCTGGACCCTCACCGAGGGCCGGCGCACGACGACGCATCCCGTACGGCCGACCGGACGCTGGACCTCCGTCCGCGTGCAGGCGGGCAACGCCGACGACGTCCTCATGACGCGGCTGCACGGCCGCGACTGGTGGCACCGGGCCGACGCCCCGCGCGGCCGGCTGCCCGGCCACCTCGCCGTGACGGCGGCCGGTACGGCGGCCGTGACCTGCGCCCTGCTGCGCCGGCCCCGCCCCGCCGCGTTGTGCGCCGCCGTCTGGCTGGCCGGTACCGCCGAGTTCGCCGCCGCCCGCGTCCTGCCGGGACCGCGCACCCGCGACGAGATCCTCACCATGCTGCTGACCAGCGCGGCCATTCCACCGGCCGCCACCTGGCACTGGCTGCGCGGCCGGATCACCCACCGCACCGTCCCGCCGCACCCCGCCGGGCAGCGGCGCGGGCCGGCGACGCCGGTGCGCGCGGCGGCCGGGGAACGGACCCGGTCATGACGAGCCCCAGCATTTCGTCGGCCGTCGCGCACGGCCCGTTCGCTGCCGTGCGACCCCGCCCCGGACCGACGCGCAGCCCCGCGGAGCGGCGATGAACACCGCCCGAAGCGGCCTTCCCCGCAGCCTCGTCGTCCGGCTCGACAGCGCAGGAGACGTGCTGCTGGCCGGGCCCGCCGTCCGTGCCGTCGCGGCCGGGTCCTCGTACACCGCGATGCTCTGCGGACCCCAGGGCGAGCCCGCCGCGCGGCTGCTGTCCGGGGTGGACGACGTGCTCACCTTCGACGCGCCCTGGGTGGGCCTCGAACCGCCGCCCGTCACGGACACCGCCACGCGGCGACTCCTCGACGCGGTCGCGGCCGGCCGTTTCGACCGGGCCCTGGTGCTCGTGTCGTACCACCAGAGCCCTCTGCCGGCCGCGCTGCTGCTGAGGCTGGCCGGCGTCGGCCGGATCGCCGCCGACAGCGAGGACTACCCGGGCGCCCTCCTCGACCTGCGTCACCGCCGCGCGCCCCACCGGCACGAGGTGCTCGCCGCCCTCGACCTCGCGCGGGCCGCCGGATGCCCGCTCCCGCCCGGCGACGACGGCGGGCTCCGCGTCACGGCACCGCTGCCCGACACCGCGCACCTGACCGGGCGCGGACCGTACGTCGTCGTGCACCCCGGCGCCGCCGTACCGGCCCGCGCCTGGAGCCCCGCCCGCGCGGCCCGCGCCGTCAGCGCGCTCGCCGCGGCCGGACACCGGGTCGTCGTCACCGGCGGGCCGGCCGAACGGGCCCTGACGGCACGCGTCGCCGGACGGCACGCCCGCGACCTCGGCGGCGCCACCGACCTGCGCACGCTCGCCGGGGTACTGGCCGGGGCCGGTGTCCTGGTCGCCGGCAACACCGGCCCCGCTCACCTCGCCGCCGCCGTCGGCACGCCCGTCGTCAGCCTCTTCGCGCCCGTGGTGCCGGCCGACCGGTGGGCACCGTACGGCGTGCCGCACGTCGTGCTCGGCGACCAGGGGGCACCCTGCGCCGGCAGCAGGGCGCGGCACTGCCCGGAGCCCGGCCACCCCTGCCTGGACGGCATCGGCGACGCCGAGGTGCTCGCCGCGGTGGCCACGCTCACCCGGCCTCGCGGGGACGGCGCACACGGGGGCGGCGTACGCAGGGACGGCCTACGCAGGGACGGCGCACGTGGAGAAGACGCGCGCGGGGACGGCGTACGGCATCCGCCGGACGACGCGGCCGACCGGGGGGAGCAGACGGAACGAGGAGCACCCGTATGAACATCCTCCTGTGGCACGTGCACGGCTCCTGGACCACGGCGTTCGTGCAGGGCCCGCACACCTACGTCGTCCCCGTCACCCCGGGCCGCGACCCGGACGGACTCGGCCGGGCCGCGACGTTCGCCTGGCCCGCGTCCGTGCGCGAGGCCACGCCCGAGGAACTGCGGGACACGGCCGTGGACCTGGTCGTCCTCCAGCGTCCGCACGAACTCGCCCTCGCCGAGCGCTGGTTGGGCGGACGCCGCCCCGGACGGGACGTGCCCGCCGTGTACCTGGAGCACAACGCCCCGGACGGCGACGTGCCCGGCACCCGGCACCCGTGCGCCGATCGCGACGACCTCACGATCGTCCACGTCACCCACTTCAACCGGCTGTTCTGGGACTGCGGGACGACGCGCACCGAGGTGATCGAGCACGGCGTCGTCGACCCCGGCCACCGGTACACCGGCCGGCTCCCTCGCGCCGCCGTCGTCGTCAACGACCCGCTCCGGCGCGGCCGGTACACCGGCACGGACCTGCTGCCCGCGCTCGCCGCCGCGGCACCCCTCGACGTGTTCGGCATGCGCACCGGCGGCCTGGCCGCACACCTCGGACTGCCACCGGACCGCTGCCGCGCCGCCGACCTGCCCCAGCGCGAACTGCACGCGGCGATGGCGGAACGCCGGCTGTACCTGCACCCGGTGCGCTGGACGTCCCTCGGCCTGTCCCTGCTGGAGGCGATGCACCTCGGCATGCCCGTCGTGGCGCTCGCCACCACCGAGGCGGTCGAGGCGGTCCCGCCCGGCGCGGGCACCCTGTCCACCCGCCCCGACGTCCTGGCCGCCGCCGCCCGCCGCTACCTGGCCGACCCGGACGCCGCCGCCGAGGACGGGACCCGCGCCCGCCAGGCGGCCCTCGAACGCTACGGCCTCAAACGCTTCCTGGCCGACTGGGAGCGCCTGATCACGGAGGTGTGCGCATGACCCCGTCCCTCAGCTCCTTCCCGACGGGTGCCTTCGGCGGCGACCGCCTCGACCCCGGCACCCTGGACATCGCCATGGTGTCGGAACACGCGAGCCCCCTCGCCGCCCTCGGCGGCGTGGACGCCGGCGGGCAGAACGTCCACGTCGCCTGCCTCGCCGCCGCCCTCGCCGACCGGGGACACCGCGTCACCGTCCACACCCGCCGCGACGCGCCCGACCTGCCCGACCGGGTCCGGACCCGGGACGGCGTCGAGGTGCACCACGTCCCCGCCGGCCCGCCCGAGCCGCTGCCCAAGGACGAACTGCTGCCCCACATGGCCGAGTTCGGCGAGATCCTGGCCCGCGAGTGGCGCCGCCGCGCACCCGACCTGGTGCACTCCCACTACTGGATGTCCGGCCTCGCCGCGCTCGCCGCCGCCCGTGACCTCGGCCTGCCGGTCGTGCACACCTACCACGCGCTCGGCACGGTCAAGCGCCGCCACCAGCGGCTCGCCGACACCAGCCCGCCGGAGCGCATCGCGGGCGAGATCGAGGTCGGCCTCGCCTGCGACCGCGTCGTCGCCACCTGCCGCGACGAGATCGCCGAACTCGCCCGCATGGGCATCCCCGCCCACAAGACGGCCGTCGTCCCCTGCGGCGTCGACACCGACCGCTTCACGCCCACGGGACCGGCCGCGCCCCGCGGGCCGTACCGCCACCGGCTCGTCCAGCTGGGCCGGCTCGTGCCCCGCAAGGGCGCCGCCGTGTCCGTCGCCGCGCTCGCCCGGCTGCCCGACACCGAACTCGTCCTGGTCGGCGGACCTCCGCCGGACCGGCTCGACGACGACCCCGAGGCACGGCGGCTGCGCGGCATCGCCCGCGACGCCGGGGTCGCCGACCGGGTCCGCTTCACCGGCGGCGTGGCCGGCGAGGACGTGCCCCGGCTGCTGCGCTCGGCCGACGTGGTGCTGTGCCCGGCCGACTACGAGCCCTTCGGCATCGTCCCGCTGGAGGCGATGGCCTGCGGCCGCCCGGTCGTCGCCAGCGCCGTCGGCGGCCAGCTCGACACCGTCGCCGACCCCGCCACCGGACGCCTCGTGCCGCCCCGCGACCCGCAGGCGCTGGCCCGCGCCGTCGCCGGACTGCTCGCCGACCCGGCCGCCCGCGCGGCCTGCGGGGCGGCCGGCCGCCGCCGGGTCCTCAGCCGCTACGGCTGGAGCCGCGTCGCCGCGGCCACCGAGTCGGCGTACTGCGAGGTCCTCGATGCCGAGCCCGCCGCCACCGGAACCGGATGACCACCACCGAACCGGCCACCGGGACCGGATGACCACCACCCGAACCGGCCGCCGGAACGGGATGACCACCGCCGGAACCGGCCGCCGGAACCGGATGACCGTCAACCAGGACCGGATGACCACCGCCGCGACCGGATGCATCCACCGGGACCGGACGACGGTCGCCGAATTCGGACGACAGCCACCCGGACCAGACGACCGCCAACCGGAACCGGACGACCACCGCCGCGACCGGATGCCGTCCACCGGGACCGGACGACCGTCATCGAGTTCGGACGACAGTCACCGGGACCGGACGACCGCCCCCGGCCGGATCCGCGAACGCGCGCCGCAGACGCCACCGCGCGGACCCCGGTCCGAGCCCCCGACCGCCGACGCCCGAAGGGAGGTGCGGGTCACGCCACCGGCCACGGCCGGCGGCACGCCCGGACGACATGACCGAACATCCCGCGCTCGACGCCGCACGACTGCACTGCCGGTCACTGGAGCTGGCCCTCGACCGGTTCCGCCGCAACGACCTCGACCGGATCGCGGACTGGGGAGCGGCCCTCGCCGACGCCCTCGGCGGCGGGGCCCGGCTGCTCGCCGCGGGCAACGGCGGCAGCGCCGCCCAGGCCCAGCACCTCACCGCCGAACTCGTCGGCCGCTACCGCCAGGAGCGCCGCGCCTACTCGGCGATCGCCCTGCACGCCGAGACCTCCAGCGTCACGGCCATCGGCAACGACTACGGCTTCGACCACGTCTACGCCCGCCAGGTCACCGCCCACGGCCGCCCCGGCGACGTCCTCCTCGTGCTGTCCACCTCCGGCCGCAGCGCCAACCTGATCGCGGCGGCCGTCACCGCCCGGCAGGCCGGCCTCACCGTGTGGGCGCTCACCGGCCGCGCCCCGAACCCACTGGCCGAGGCCGCTCACGAGGCGCTGTGCGTCGACGCCGCCGGGACGGCGACCGTCCAGGAGACCCACCTCGTCGCCGTGCACCTGCTGTGCGAGTGCTTCGACGCGGTCGTCTCCACGCCCCTCGCGCGCCGCGCCGTCACCCCCGGCGCCGCCACCCCCGGGAGGGCGTCATGAGCGCACCGAAGCCGCTCGTCGTGGTCGGGGACGTCCTCCTCGACGAGGACGTCGAGGGCGTCTCCACCCGGCTCGCCCCGGACGCGCCCGCCCCCGTCGTCGACGTCACCGGCGACCGGCGGCGCCCTGGCGGCGCCGGGCTGGCCGCCGCCCTCGCCGCGCACGGCGGACGCGAGGTGACCCTGGTGACGGCGCTCGGCGACGACCCCGCCAGCGAGGCCGTGCGCGAGGACCTGCTCGGCCGGGTGCGGCTGCTGGAGATCCCGCTGAACGGCACCCTGCCGGTCAAGACCCGCGTCCTGGCCGGCGGCCGGCCCGTCGTCCGCATCGACCGGGGCGGCGGCACGCCCGGCGACCCCGAGGACGCGGTGCCGGTCGACGCGGTGCGCGAGGCGCTGGCCGGGGCCCACGCGGTGCTGGTCGCCGACTACGGCCGCAGTACCGCCGACGCCCTGCGCCCGTACCTGCACCACGCGGCCCGTCACACGCCGCTGGTGTGGGACCCGCACCCCCGGGGCGACGCGCCGGTACCGGGGGCGCGGATCGTCACCCCCAACGCGGCCGAGGCCCGGGCGCTGTGCCCCGGCGACGGCGGCACCTCGCTGGGCGCCCACGCCGAGCGCGGCGCCCGGCTCGCGGAGCGCTGGCGGGCGGCGGGCGTCGCCGTCACCCTCGGCGAGCGCGGCGTGCTGCTGGCCAGGGCCGGCACCGGCACGCCGATGCTCGTCCCGGCGCCGTACCGGGCCACCGGCGACCCGTGCGGCGCGGGTGACTGCCTGGCCGCCGCGACCGCCGCGGGCCTCGCCGACGGGCTGCTGCCCGAGGAGGCGCTGCAACGGGCCGTCGCCGAGGCGGCTGCCTTCGTTGCGGCGGGCGGCGCGGGAAATCCGGACCTGTGGCGCAGCCGGGCCCCGGCCCGTCCGGCCGACGTGCCCGCGGCGGACGCGTTCGAGCTGGCCGAGCGGGTGCGGGCCCGGGGCGGCACCGTCGTCGCCACCGGCGGCTGCTTCGACCTCGTGCACGCCGGTCACGTCGGCCTGCTGGAGAGCGCCCGGCGCATCGGCGACTGCCTCGTCGTCTGCCTCAACTCGGACGCCTCCGTCGCCCGCCGCAAGGGCCCCGGCCGGCCCCTCAACCCGGCCGCCGACCGGGCCCGCGTCCTGGCCGCCCTCGGCAGCGTCGACGCCGTCGCCGTCTTCGACGAGGACACCCCGGAACAGTTGCTCACCCGGCTGCGGCCCGACGTGTGGGTGAAGGGCGGCGACTACTCGGTCCAGGACCTGCCCGAGGCGCGTGTCCTGCGCGAATGGGGCGGCCAGGCGGTGGTCCTGCCGTATCTCGACGGCCGTTCCACGACCCTCCTGACCCGCCGCGCGGCCAAGGCGGCGGCGGGCGCGCTCAAGGGCACCTGACGGCGGGACCGGACCGACCGGCGGGGCCCTGCCCCCCGGCCGGCAGCGCGGGGGCCCTGCCCGGCAGGCAGCGCGGCGGCGCGCCGACGGGGGAGCCTGCCGAGACCGGTGCCGGCGAGACCGGTGCCGGTGAGGTCGGTGACGGCGAGGTCGGCGGCCCGCCTCAGGCTGCAGTGCCCAGTGCCGTCCGTTCCGGTACGTCGCCCTCCTCGCGGAGCACGACCGGCGTCGCCGTCCGGCGTGCGCGCAGCAGGTGGCCCGCGCCGATGGAGCAGGCGATGATCAGGCCGCCCGCGACGAGCGCGCCGCGTGCGCCGGCCCATTCCATCAGCAGGCCCAGCGCGGGCGGCCCGCCCAGGCCCCACACCGTGCCGATGCTGCCCCAGATGCCGAGGACGCGTCCGCGCAGGTGGGCCGGGGGGTCGGTCTGGAGCACGGCCGTGCCGGCGGTGTCCGACACCGACTCCACCACGGCCATCGGCACGACGAGCGCCAGCAGCACCGCCAGCGACGGGGACATGCCCGCCACCACCTGGAGCAGCCCGCCCGCCGCCGCGAGCGCGCCCACGAGCCTGACGGAGGGCCGCCGCAGCCGCGCCCCGAGGACCGCGCCGAGGATGCCGCCGACCGCGAGCACCGTGGACACCGTCCCGAACGCCCCGGCGCCGCCGGCCAGCGGACCGGTGACGAGCACGGCCAGGGTCAGCGTGTAGTTGCGGCCGAAGACCGCGCTGACCCCGGTGACGCCGGCGAGCGCGAGCAGCCGGGGCCGCTTCACGAAGAACGCGAGGCCCTGGCGCACGGTCATGTCCGGTTCGCCGCCGCGCCCCTCCACCGGGCGGGTCACCTGCGGGGCCGCGCCCGGCGCCGGCCGGAGGAACGGCACGACCGCGGCCACGAAGAGGAACGACAGCCCGTTCGCGAAGTACGCGGCGGCCGTGCCGAGGACGCCGACGGTCACGCCCGCGGCGGCGGCTCCCACGAGCCGGCCCGCCTGGTGCACCAGGGCGCCCACCCCGATGGCCGAGGGGACGTCCTCCACCGGGACGAGGTCGTTGCCCAGCAGGGCGCACGCCGGCCCGTCCACCGTGGCGACGACACCGGTCACGGCGGCCAGCACCATCAGCGTCGTCATGTCCAGCCGGTCCAGCGCCACCAGGACCGCCGTCACGAACGCGACGCAGCCCAGCAGGGCCTGGCTGACGGCCGCCGTCAGCTTCCGGGGCCAGCGGTCCACGGCGGCGCCGCCCAGCACGCTCATCAGCAGCGCGGGAGCGGCCTGCACGGACATCGACAGGCCGGTCGCGGCGGCGGACCCGCTGATCTCCAGGACCAGCAGGTTCTGCACGGTGAGCTGCATCCACGTACCGGCGTTGGACACGAAGTTCGCGACGGACCACCAGCGCATGCTGCGGTGCCGCAGCGAGCGCCACGGAGAGTGGGACGGCCGCCGGGCCGGCGCGGACGCGGGCTCCGGAGCGGGTGCGGGCAGGGCGGGGGAGGGGGAGGAAGTCACAGTGCGCCACTCGAAGACGAGTCGGAGGACTCAGGCGGAGGACACGACGGGAGCGAGGTTCACCGGCTGCGCTGCGCGGCGGCTCCGCGTCGTAGGTCGGAAGGCGCCGACCATCGTGGCAGAAGGGACCGGCGAGTCGTCGCCGACGACCTTGGTCCCCGCGCCGCACCCTGGCCAAGAGACCCCGCCCGCGCGGGACTTGCCGACCGAGTGGGGTTGATCACAGGCCTCGGGCAGGGGCGGCGGGTGTGGCGCGGCGCACGTGACCGCGCCCACAGTCGCCGCCACCGCCGGGGGCGGAGCATGAACGGCACGCGCCGGGGCACTCGTCGGCCCGTCGTCCGCGGTCGCGGCCGAGAAGGAAGGGCGTGCTCATGATGCCGACGACGACCTTCACGGGCACCGGACCGGCACCGGGCGCGGTGCCCGCGCCGGCCCCCTGGCGGCGGGCCCTGGTGACCGGCGGGGCGGGCTTCCTCGGCTCGCATCTGTGCGGGCGCCTGCTCGACTCCGGCGTCGAGGTCGACTGCCTCGACAACCTCCGCACCGGCAGCCCCGGCAACATCCGGCACCTGGCCGGCCGCGACGGCTTCCGGTTCGTCGCGGGCGACGTCGCCGACCCCGGCTGCCCGGCGGAGCTGCCGGGCCCGTACGACCTCGTCCTGCACCTGGCGGGCCCCGCCTCGCCCGAGGACGAGGAGCGCCGCCTGCTGGAGACGCTCGACACCCGCAGCCTCGGCACCCGCAACGCGCTGGCGGTCGCCGACCGCGACGGCGCCCGCTTCCTGCTCGCCTCCTCGCCCGGGCACGACACCGGAGGGCTCCCCGGCGCCGACCTGCCCACCCCCGACCCGCTGGCCCCGCGCAGCGCCTGCGCCGAGTCCCGCCGCTTCTCCGAGGCCCTGGTCGCCGCGCACGCCGCGCACGGCAGCGACGCCGGGATCGTGCGCCTCTTCCGCGCCTACGGGCCCCGGATGCGCGCGGACGACGGCCTGCCGATCCCCGCGTTCGTGGAGCGGGCCCTGGCCGGACGGCCGGTGCCGGTTCCCGCGGCCGGCCGGCGGTCCCTGTGCCTCTGTTACGTCGACGACATGGTGGACGGCGTCCTGCTGGTCGCCGCGGGCCGCTCGGTGCGACCGGTCGACCTCGGCGGGGACGAGGAGGTCACCGTCGCCGACATCGCCCGCGGGGTGATCGAACTGACCGGGTCCGGATCGCCGCTGACCTCCGCCGACGGCGCGTCCGCCGACCCCGCCGACCCCGCCGGCCGTCCCGGGCCGGAGCCCCGGCCGGACACCGGCTTCGCCCGGGAGCTCTTCGGCTGGGTGCCGAGGGTGGGCTGGGAGGAGGGCCTCGCCCGCACCGTCGCCGCCTTCACGGCCCGGCCCGGGCAGGCCCCGGCGGAGCGCGTGCCGCTCACGGTCACGGGCGGCGGTGGGGAGTGGTCCGCGTGAAGGCGCTGGTGGTTCCCGTCGGCGGCTTCGACGGCACGCTCCTGGCGGGCCCGGCCGTCCGCGCCGTCGCCAGGGGCGCCGACCACGTGACCCTGCTGTGCGACCCGGGCGGCGCCGCCGCCGCGCAGCTGCTGCCCCACGTCGACAGCGTCGTCGTACGCCCGGACGCGCCGGGGGACACGCGGGCACCGGACGCCGAGGACGCCCTGGTGGCCCGGCTGCGGGACGGGGCGTACGACGTCGCGCTCGTCCTCGCCCGGCACGACGAGGGCCCGCTGCCGCTCGCCCGGCTGCTCCGCCGCGCCGGCGTGGCCCGCATCGGCGCGGCGGGCACCGGTGAGCCCGACGCACTGCTCGACGTGCACCACCGCCGACCGCCCGGCCGGCACGAGGCGGAGGTGGCGCTCGACGTGGCCGCCGCCCTGGGCTTCGGCCTGCGCACCGGTGACGACGGACGGCTGCGCGTGCTGCCCGCGCCGGACACCGCGACGCTCACCGGCAACGGCCCGTACGTCGTCGTGCACCCCGGTGCCGCGGCCTGCCCGCAGGACGTGGAGCGGTGCGCGGAGGCGGTCGATCTGCTCGCCGACGCCGGTCACCGCGTCGTCGTCACGGACGGCCCGGGCGAACCGGGCCCGACCCGGCGGGTCAGCGGCGCCGCGGCCGTCGACCTCGGCGGCCGGACGAGCGCGCGCACCCTGGCCGGGGTGCTCAGGGCGGCGGACGTCCTCGTGACCGGCGGCAGCGGCCCGGCGCAGCTCGCGGCCGGGGTCGGCACGCCCGTCGTCGCGCTGTCGTCACCGGCCGGGCACCGGACGCCGTACCGGGTTCCCGCGCTCCTCGTCGACGGGGGCACCGCTCAGGACGTGGTGCGGGGCGTGCGGAAGCTGATGACGGCGGGAGGCCGATGACGGCGGGAGGCCGATGACGGCGGGAGGCCGATGACGGCCGGAAGCCGATGAGGGCGCACGCGCGGACGCGGCCCGTGCGCGGACGCGTCCGGGGTCCGTCACTGAGCGTCCGTCACTGAGCGGTGGAGACGGCTCGGGGCCCGTCGCCGAGTGGCGACGGGCCCCGGGTGCGGGGTGCGTTCCGGTCAGGCGTGCTTGCCGCGTCCGGACAGCGCGTCCCTGATCCGGTCGACCAGGCCCGCGCCCGGCGCCAGCAGCTTGTTGGCCGGCGGCTTGTCGGGGGCGGACGGGTGCGGCCGGGTCGGAGCCGTCTTCTTCGCCTGCCGGACCTTGTCGCCCAGTTCGTCGAGCTTCTCGGGCGGACAGGCCGCGCGCAGGCTGGGGAAGAGGTTGCCCTCCTCGTCGGCCACGTGCTCGCTGATCTCGGTCATCAACTGCCCGACGAGCCGGTCGAACTCGGCGTCCGCCGGGTCGCAGCCCTCCAGGTCCTTCATGATCCGCTCGGCCGTGGCGTGGTCCTCGAGCTCCCTGTCGGCCATGGAGTCGCCGTTCGGCACGTGTTCGCGCACGGCCGGATACAGATAGGCCTCCTCGGCCACCGAGTGCCGGACCAGTTCCATCGTGACCTGGTCGGCGTAGAGCTTGCGGTCCTTGTGCCCGGCCGGCAGCGCCTCGATCTTCCCGAAGAGCTCCTCGACCTCCCGGTGGTCCGTCATCAGTTCGTCGATGACGTTTCCTCCGTGTCCCACGTCCTTCACCTCCAACGGCTCGTGGCGGCTCCGGGGGCGGACCCACCGGCGCTCGGGTCCCCAGGCTCCCGGGGACCTAACACCGCGCGGACTCAGGTGGGCAGCTTGGCCCGGACGCGGCCGACGGCACCGGCCGGGCGCGCGCCGGCCCGCACGGAACGGCGCACCAGCCTGGCGTCGCGCCGCAGGTCCCGGGTGGCGTGCCGGCCCCGCCACAGCAGCGAGGGGTCGCCCGCGGTGTCGTCGGCGGCGATCAGCAGACCGCCCAGCATCGAGAGGTTCTTGAGGAAGTGGATGCGCTGCTGGGTTCGTTCGTCCGGGTCGTCCGCCTCCCAGAAGCGGTGCCCCGCCAAGGTGGTGGGCACCAGCGTCGCGGCGATGGCGAGCGCGGCGACGCGCGGCATCCTGCCCGTCGCCAGCAGCAGCCCCGCGCCGACCTGGACGGCGCCGTTGAGCCGGACGAGTTCCTCGGCGCGGTCAGGCAGGGGCGGCACCCGGTCGGTGACCGGCCGGACGACGGGTTCGGCGGCGGGGGCGACCGCCTCGGGGCTGCGCAGGGACTGCATGCCGCCGGCGAGGAACATCGAGGCCAGCATGGGCCGGCCGAGGACGCGCAACACACTCATGGCCATCTCCAGGGGGTCGGTGGCGGGTGTCGGTACGGTCCAGCCGGGTTCCCCTTCCCGGCGCCCCCTCACGCCGGACCTGGTGTTGCGGGTCCCTGACCCGGGTGTGACCGTGGGAGGGACGCTCGGGCGGCCCGTCCCCGGCGTCCACGTGCGCTCGGGGACCGGCCGCCTCTTCCCCCTGGCGGCCTTTTCACTGCGGAGGCGACGTGTACGACGAGCTCCCTGGTGCGGTCCAGCAGCCGGACACCCACCGCGACCGGATCAGGCAGTTGGAGAACAAGGTCGCGCAGCTGGAACAGGCCGTCGACTCCCACGCGGTGATCGACCAGGCGATCGGTGTGCTGGTGGCCGTGGGCCGGATGACGCCGGCCGAAGCGTGGGACGTGCTCCGGGAGACGTCGATGTGCACCAACATCAAGGTGCGGCACGTGGCCGATCTGGTGGTCACCTGGGGCGAGAGCGGCAGGCTGGCCGCCGACATCCGGGAGCAGCTCTCCATGAGGCTGGGTCAGCGGCCCACCGCCTAGGGAGAGTTGGCGTTCCCCGGAGCCCGTCAAAGCATCAACTGTCTCCCGTTCCAGTACGTCCCGTTGAGATGTTGAAGCAGTGAACTATGGGCTTTGTGGGGGTGTTTTGCATCTTTTGCGGTGATGCGCTCAACTGGGAGTAGAAGGTACCGGATTCACCCGAGAGGGAGATGGTCGAATGACTCCGGAAGAGATCATCGAAGAGGTCACCGGCATCGAGAGCGCCGACATCGAGGCGGCACTCGACCCTGCCGAGGCGGACGGCGTCTACCGCGACAGCCGCCGCTGCGCGGCCCTGGCGCTTGCCGGCGGGAAGTTCTCGCTGCTGCTCTCGCCGCCGACCCCCCGCCCGAAGAAGGGCTGACCGGATCGACAGGAGCAGCGCGATGGAGCAGTCTGGCACTTCCGCCCTCCTGCAGGGCGCGGTGCGGGACCTCGCTGCCGACGTGGTCTCCGCTCTTCGGAGCGGGGACCACGTGCGAGTGTCCGGCACGACGACGGACGGCGACGCGGGAGGCCTCGGTCTCGCCGCACTGCGGGTACTGGGCGCCGACGCGCTCCTGCCCGAGGTGCTGCTGCGCCGACCGCCCGACCCGCAGCTGGTGACCGGCTTCCGCAAGGCCGTCGAGGCCTTCCGGCCGGCCGCCGGCGCGGCACCCGCCGTCGCCTGGAGCCACTGGGCCATGACCCGCGCGCTCCGGCGGCTTGACACCCCCGTCGCCGACCACGGCGAACCCGACGCCTCCTGGCTCGACGCCTGCGGCTGGCAGTCCCTCACCCACCGGCTCGCGGTGCTCGCCCCCCTCGCCCTGCCCGGCGAGGAGTGCGCGGTGGCCCGCGTCGCCCGGGGCCGGCCGGTCGACGTCGCCCGGGGCTTCGTCCGCGCGGTGCGTCGACGGGACTGGCGGCAGTCGGCCGGCGCCGGCCGCTGGCTCACCCTGCTGCCCGGTGTCCCGGACACGCTCGGACTCGACACGGGGCTGGACTTCGTGGAGCTGATGGGCGGCTCGGATCCGCGGGTCGCGCTCCAAGTGCGGGCGGCCCGGCTGATGCGCACCGAGGTGCTCGTGTGACGGCGGCGGACACCGGGCCGGCCGGCGAGGCCGGCGGCGCCGCACCGGCCGCACCGGCCGCACCGGCCGCGGACCTCGCGCGGGTCGAGCGGCTGGCCGGGACCGCGCTGGCCTGGATCGCCGCGCACCGCGAGGAGTTCGCGCTCGGCGACGACGCCCTGGCCCGCGACGGACGCGTCGACAGCAGCTGGAAACCGCTCGGCGAACTCGCCCGCGTCTGCGGCAGCACCCTCGCGCACACCGCCCCCGGCGACCCGCTGCACGCGCGCGCCGCCGACCTGCTCGCCTTCGCCTGGGACGAGACCGGCCGCGGCGAGCTGTTCCCGCGGCTGCAACGACTCGAACCGTTCGCGACGTACCCGCTGGAGGTGTACGCCGCCTTCGCCGCCGCCGGCCTGCGCCACCCCGGCTACGAGGCCGACGCCGCCCGCGTCGCCCGCACCCGCGGCTGGCGGCTCACCGAACAGGACCCGACCCGCCACCTCGGCGTGCTGTGCGCCGAGCGGAGCACCGGCATGAGCCGGCCCGGCCCGCCGGAACCGGCCCTGCGGCGCACCTGGCTGGGCGGTCTGGCGGAGCCGTGGACCTTCGAACGCGACGCCGGATACGCGCTCACCCACGTGGTCTTCCACCTCACCGACTGGGGCCGCGACCCCCACGGCGTACCGCCGGACCTCGCCGCCTACCTGGCCGACTGGCTGCCGCCCTGGCTCGACACCTGCCTGGAGGCCGGGATGTGGGACCTGAGCTGCGAACTGCTGGCCGTGGCCGCGAGCCTGCCCGACCCCCCGGACCCCGCCACGCTCGACGACTCCTGGGCCCGGCTGGAGTCCGCGCAGAGCGCCTCGGGCGCCATCCCGGAAGAGGGCCCCACCGACGAGGACGTCGGGCAGGACTTCTTCCGCTGCTACCACTCCACCCTGATGGCCGTCTTCGCCGCCACCCTCACCCTCGGACAAGGAGCGCAGGCATGACCGACACGCGCCTGATGCACACCGTCGGAGTCCGCGCCCTCGAATGGCTCTGGGCGCACCGCGACGGATTCCGGCTGGATCCGGACGTCGACCCCGAAGTGGGCTTCCTCGAACGCTTCAAGCCGATCGGCGAACTGGCCCTGATCTGCAAGGTGTTGTTCCGCGAGGGCGTCGCGGGCTCCAAGCAGTCCCAGCTGGCCGGCCAACTCCTCGACCACGCCTGGCGGGATGCCCTGGACGGCGGCACCATGCTGGTGCTCGGCCAGCGCACCGAACCCATCTCGCCCATCCCGTTCGAGGTGTACCTGCCGTTCCGCGAACTCGGGCACAGCCAGCCCGAGTTGGAACGGGCCGCGGCCCTGAACCAACGGCTCGACAGCTGGGTGGCGTTCGAGACCACGCCCACCCGGCGCCTGGGCCTGTCCGCCTTCCAGCGCCGCTTCGGCATGCGCCCCCGCCCCCCGGAGTCCGAAGCGGCCGACCGTACGTGGCTGGCCCGCACCCCCGAACCGTGGACGGTCGAGGGCCACATCGCCTACGACATCACCCACGCCGTCTTCCACCTCACCGACTGGGGCGAGAACCCGGGAGGCCTGCCGCCGCACATCGCCGACTACCTGGCCACCTGGCTGCCCGTCTGGATCGACGACTGGCTCGACCTCGAACGCTGGGACCTGCTCGGCGAACTGCTCGTCGTCGACGCCTGCCTGCCCCGCCCGACCTTCGACGAACGCGGCTGGGAGGGCTTCGCCGGGGCCCAGCAGCCCGACGGCGCGATGCCCGCGGTGCGCACGATGCCCGAGGGCGACCCCGACGAGGTCTTCGACGCCGTCTACCACCCCACGCTGGTCGCCGCGTTCGCCTCCACCCTGGCCACCTCCCGCGCCCTGTCCGAGCTGGCCCACGCCGCGTCATGACCACGCCCGCCACGCCCTGGCCCCCCGCCACGCCCTGGCCCGGCTCCCCGCCCGGGACCGGGACCCCGCCCGACACCGGGACCCCGCCCGACACCGGTACCGCGCCCGCGAACGGCGGTGCCGTGCGGGCACCGACCGGGCCCCGCGCCGGTCACGACGACGCCGAACTGCGCGACCGGCTCGAAGCGGCCGTCGCCACCGCCGAGGCCCCCGACGCCGTCTTCGCCGCGTCCCGGGGCGGCCACCGCGTCGTGTGCGCGGGCGGCACCGCACCAACCCCGCCCGTGCCCCGCGAGGACCTGCGCTACGAAGTCGGCTCCGCCACCAAGGCGTACACCGCGCTGCTGCTGGCCCGCCTCGTCGACGGCGGCCGGCTGACCGGACGCGAGCCCGCCGCCGCGTACCTCGATCCCGGGGCCGCCGGACGCCCCGCACCCGACGCGGTGACGCTCGGCCACCTGATCACGCACACCGCCGGACTGCCCTGCCTCCCGGCCGGGTTCTACGCCCGCGCCCTGCCCGGCTGGCGCACCAACCCGTACGCCCGCTACCCGGCCCCCCGCGTGATCGACGCCTTCCTGGAGTACCGCCCCCGGCACCGGCCCGGCACTCGGTGGCGCTACTCCAACTTCGGTGTCGCCGTGCTGGGCCACACGCTGGCCGCCGCGACCGGCACCCCCTGGGAGGACCTCCTCGCCGACCGCGTCCTGAGCCCACTCGGCCTGGACGGGACCGCCCTGACGGCCACGGGCCCGCACGCCGACGCCGTCGGCCACGCCAAGGACGGCAGGCGACCGGTGCCCTTCTTCGACCCCGGAGGCTTCCAGGCGGCCGGCGCCGTGCGGGCCACGCCGCACGACCTGCTCACCTTCCTGGAGGCCCACACCCGCCCCGACGGCTCACCGCTCGCCGGCGCGCTGCACGCCGTGCGCCGACCTGTGCTGCGGCGCGGGCTCGGGCACCGGCACGTGCACACCCTCGGCTGGTTCCGGCATCCGACCGACGCCGGGCCGATGTACTTCCACAGCGGGGCCACCCTCGGCCAGCAGGCCTTCCTCGGCTTCCGGCCGGACACCGGCACGGCCCTGGCCGCCGTGTGCACCCGCCGCTTCCGGGCCAACGACCCGTTCATCGCCGCCGCGTACGCCTTCCTCGCCGAGCAGTAGCGCCACGGCGCGGTACGCACGTGATGGCACCCACGGCACGGCACGCACCCCGCGCCACGGCACGGCACGCCCGGCACGGCCCGGCGGCGGGCACGGCTCCTCGCCGTGCCCGCCGCCGGTGCGCGGTGTACCGGTTCCGTGTCAGACGCGCTGCCACAGCGCCGGGGTGCCCGCGGGAGACCAGGCGTCCTGCGACTGGTGGCTCTGCAGGCACTGGTAGCGCACCCCGTCGTGGGTGACCGTGGCCCCGGCCTCGTAGACCCGGCCCGTGGTCCAGGCCCGTGCCGCGGTGCCCTCCTGCGGGGCGGGGGGCTCGGCCTGCCCCGCGGCCGTCTTCAGCGTCAGCCCGAACTTCTCCAGCAGGGGATTGACGGGCTGGTAGAACGTGGTCCCGCCGGTCTTGCAGTCGCCCGTGCCGCCCGAGGTGACGCCCTGCGCCTGGGCGCCCGAGACGAACGGACCGCCGGAGTCGCCCGGTTCGGCGCACACCGTCGTCTGCGTCAGACCGTCGACCGTGCCCTCCGAGTAGCTCACGCTCGTGTCGTGCTGCTCGACGGTGCCGCAGCGCCAGCCGGTGGTCGACCCGGACCGGCACACCGCCGACCCCACCAGCGCCTGCACGGAGCCGGTGACCTGAACCTTCCTGTCGCTCCCGGCCTTCACGTCGGCGGTCGCGGTCCAGTCGTCGTTGACGCCCACCCAGGCCATGTCCTGCCCGGGGAACGTGGACGCTTCGAACGCGCCCTGCTCGGCCTTGTTGAAGCCGGTGGTCCTCGCGCCGGGCCTGCCGCAGTGACCCGCCGTGGCGAAGCCCTCCTTCTCGCCCTTGGTCACCGAGAAACCGACCGAACAGCGGGCGGTGCCGTCGATGTAGTACGCGTCGCCACCGGTGATGTTCTCCAGCAGCCGCGGGCGGTTCTCCGACACCCGCACGGTCACGCTCGCGCCCGCGAGTCCGGCCGCCCGCACGAAGGAGGCCGCGGCCGACTCCGTGGTGGCGGCCACCGCGATCCGGTTGGCCGGCACGTCCACGTACCACAGCGGCGTCTCACGCGTGTCGGCCCGCGCCGCCGCCGCGTCGAGCTTCTGCTTCGCGGCCCGCAGGGAGGACAGCGAGTTCCTGACGACGGCGGCCTTCGCGCCCCGGGCCTCGATGGCGGCCACGTCGTCGGCGCTCGTGGTCGCTACGGTGAGCCGGTCGGACGTCGCGCCGCTCACCCACGCCCCGGCGAACCGCTCGCCCAGCGCGTTGCGCAGCAGGCCCGCGCGCGTCCCGGCCTCCGCCTCGTTCACGAGCCGGCGCGTCGCCTGAGCCGGCGTCAGCCGCAGGTCGCGCTGGAGTGCGCGCAGCATCTCGGCCGACGGCCGGTCCGCGCCGAGCGTCTGCGCGGCGCCGGGCAGCGGGCCCGGCAGCGGCCGAGGCGGCGGCTCGGCCGCGACGGCGGCGGCCGACTGGGTGAGGAGCAGCGCGCCGAGTGCGGCCAGTGCTGCGCGACGGCCGGTCGCGGGGTGTCTGTGGACCATTCGACTGTCTCCTTCGCTGGGAACGGTTCGCCGGAAGAGGGCGGTGCACGACGCCCCCGTACGGCAGACACGTCCTGGAGACCTAGCCCCGCCGCACCGCGCGGATGCGCGCGGCGACGGGCATTCGCGCTTTGGTGCCGCAAACGGACCGCCAGGTGCAGTACGCCCCCGCTGCCCGCGTCGGCTCACACCTGCTGGAGGCCGGGGGCGCCCGCCTCCGTGACGAAGGACGCGGCCGTGGTGACGGAGGCGCCGGGCCGCGTCACGGCGGGCACGGTCCGGAAGTCGGCCCGTGCCGTGCGCCGGTCGAACGTGACACGGACGTAGCCCCGCCTGCCGTCGTAGTACTTCAAGTGCGGGTTCGCCGCCATGTACGTCTCCCAGGTGGGGGGCCGCTCGGCGCCGTCGCCGCCGCTGCTGACGGAGGTGCACGTCAGCTCCGTGCCCAGCGTGGCCGAACCGGGGTCGTCGAAGTCGTCCTTGATGTCGAAGGCGTAGCCGACGTGCACGTCCCCGGTGAGGACCATCCAGTTGGCCACCCCCGCGGCCTTCGCACCCGCGACGATCCGGGCGCGCGAGGCGCGGTAGCCGTCCCAGGCGTCCATGGAGAGCCGGGCCCCCGGACCGGGCTCCAACCTGCGCTGCGAGAAGCACACCTGTTGCGGCATCACGTGCCACAGCGCGTCCGAGGACCGCCAGCCCTCCAGCAGCCAGCGCTCCTGCGCGTCCCCGGTGAGGGTGCGCGCCGGGTCGTCGGTCTCGGGTCCGGGAGCGTGCGGCCGGTCGCCGTAGGCCTGGTCGGAGCGGTACTGCCGGGTGTCGAGGACGTCGAACTGCGCGAGGTTCCCCCAGCGCAGCCGCCGGTACAGCTGCGCGTCGGGGCCCTTCGGCAACTGGGCGGCGCGCAGCGGCTGGTTCTCCCAGTACGCGCGGTAGGCCGCGGCACGCCGCGCGAGGAACCGCGCGGGCGGGCCGCCCCGTTCGTCGACGGCACCGGCGTAATTGTTCTCGGTCTCGTGGTCGTCCCAGGCGACGACGAAGGGGTGCGCGGCGTGCGCGGCCCGCAGGTCCGGGTCGGACTTGTACAGGGCGTACCGCATCCGGTAGTCGGCGAGGGTGACGGTCTCCCGGTTGAACGCGTCGGGCAGCGTGACGTCCGTGTAGCGGCGGGCGCCGCCCGTCTGGTCCACCGGGTACTCGTACAGGTAGTCGCCCAGGTGCAGGACGAGGTCGACGTCCTCCCGCGCGAGGTGCCGGTGCGCGGTGTAGTAGCCGTCGTGGTAGGCCTGGCAGGCGACGGCGGCCAGCCTGACCGACGTCGCGTACGCGCCCTCGGCCGGCGCGGTGCGGGTGCGCCCGGCCGGGCTGATCCAGGCGCCGACCCGGAAGCGGTAGTAGTACTCGCTGCCCGGGGACAGGCCGCCCACGTCGACGCGCACACTGTGCCCGTACTCGGGGTGGGCGTGGGCGACGCCCCGGCGGACGACGAGCGCGAACCACTCGTCCGTCGACACCTCCCACTGCACCGTGACGCGTTGCGAGCCCAGCCCGCCGTCGGCCTCGAACGGGGCCGGCGCGAGCCTCGTCCACAGCAGCACCGAGTCCGGCAGCGGATCGCCGGAGGCCACGCCGAGGGTGAACGGGTCGTCGGCGATCCGGGCGGTGTCCAGCTCGGGCGCGGCGGACGCCCCCCGCGCCGGGAGGTTCGTACCGAAGGCCAGGGCCGCCGCCGCTGCGGTGACGGTGAGGAAACGGCGGCGGGCGAGATGCGGTGCCGCGGCGCGCAGCACCGCGTCGTGGGGGGAGAGCGCGGGCTCGGACAGAGTGCTGTGACGGCCCGTGGGCGCCATGGGGGAGGTCCTCTCGTACGGTGCGCGGGCTGACGGAAACGGGGCAGCACGCCGGACGCGGACCTGGATGCTAAGCAGACGGAATGCGCGAACCGGGTGAGGCGTGCGGGGTGATCATGAGGTGATCACACGAGAGGACCACGGTGTCGCGCAGGGGAGAGGCGGGGCGTGAGAGGCCTCAGTGATATGTGAGGTTCGCACCGATATGTCCGGGTACCCGGGCGGCCCGCAAGCGGAGGGGACGGAGGAACCCGACGATGTCTCCCCTGGCAGCACCCTTTGTGACGGACCGCGGCGCGGACCGCCGGGAGCCCGTGCACACCAGACGCCCGCACCGCGAGAGCGCCACCGGCCAGGAACCCGACCTGCTGGGCTGGTACCTGCGGCAGATCGCGGCCACCCCCCTGCTCACCGGCGAGGAGGAAGTGCGCCTGGGCCGCCGCATCGAGGCGGGCGCCCGCGCCGCCGAGGAACTGCGCCGCGCCGACAGCCGCGGACCCGGGCCGACACCGCAGCGGCGCCGCGAACTGGAGGACGCCGTGCGCGACGGCAGACAGGCCAGGGACCACATGGTGCGCGCCAACCTCCGCCTGGTGGTGGCGATGGCCAGGCGTCACGCCCATCGAGGCCTGCCCCTGCTGGACGTCATCCAGGAAGGCAACCTCGGACTCATCCGGGCCGTGGAGAAGTTCGACCACACCAAGGGCTTCAAGTTCTCGACGTACGCCTCCTGGTGGATACGGCAGTCCATCGAGCGGGGACTCGCCGCGCACGCCCGCACCGTCCGGCTGCCGCTGCACGTCCTGGAGCAACTGCACCGGCTCGCCCGCGTCGAACGGCGGCTCCAGCTCGGCCTCGGGCGCGAACCCACCGCCGAGGAGGTCGCCAGGGACGGCGGCATCGACCTGGACAAGGTGATCTGGCTGCGCCGGGTCGGTCGGCAGGCCGTCAGCCTGGACACGCCCGTCGACGAGACCGGCGACACAGTCGTCGGCGACCTGATCCCCGACGACGACGTGCTCCAGGCCCCCGACCTCGCCGAACAGCAGGCGCTCGCCGAGGAGTTGCGCGAGGCCGTCGGCACGCTCGCGCCCCGCGAGGCCCGCATCCTCAGCCTGCGCTACGGGCTGACCGACGGCCGGCCCCGCACCCTCGAACAGGTCGCCCAGCACATCGGCCTGACCCGGGAGCGCGTGCGTCAGCTGGAGAAGCAGTCACTGACCCGGCTTCTGGAGCGCGAGACGGGCGCCCGCCTACTGGCCTGGGCGAGTTGACCGGCGAGGCGCTGGGCGCCGCCGGCCGCAAGGGGCCAGGGAGATGGCCGCGCCGACCGGCTCCAGGGCTCAGCCGGCGGCGCCCAGCGCCGAACGCTCCCGCGCGGGCAGGTGGTAGACGTGGAATGCCCGCCCGATCACCGGTTGGGCCACATTGCGCACCCGCACCCCGCCGCTCGTCATGCCGTGCTCGGTGCCCGCGTGGGCGTGCCCGTGCACCGCGAGGTCCGCGCCCGCCGTGTCGATCGCCTCGGCCAGCAGGTAGCTGCCGAGGAACGGGTAGATCTCCAGCGGCTCGCCCGCCAGCGTCTCCGGCACGGGGGAGAAGTGCGTGAGGGCGACCCGCACGTCGCAGTCCTGCGGCGCCAGCGACTCCAGCGCCGCGCGCAGACCGTCCGCGCACTCCCGCGAGTGCTGCACGAACTCCTTCATCACGCGCTCGCCGAACTCGCCCGCGCAGCGCCCGGCGAAACCGCCGCCGAACCCCTTGGTGCCGGCCACGCCGATCCGGTGCCGGCCGTCGTCCACCACCGTGCCCTGCCCCTCCAGGACGCGGGCCCCGGCGTCCCGGAGGATCTCCGAGACCTCGTCCGGGCGGTCGTCCTGGTGGTCGTGGTTGCCGAGCACGGCGACGACCGGGACGGCGAGCCCTTCGATCTCCCGGGCCACCACCCGGGCCTCCTCGGCGGTGCCGTGCCGCGTGAGGTCGCCCGCCAGCAGCAGGATGTCCGCGCACTCGGGCAGCGTCTCGAACGCGGGGCGCAGGACGCCCTGACTGTCGGGACCCATGTGGATGTCCCCGACGGCTGCGATCCGGATCATGCGAGTTCCTCCGCGTGATCGGGGGACGACGGCTCGGCGACGACGAGGTCGCAGTGCACCGGGTGCCCGGCCAGCGCCTCACGCGCGGCACGCTCGATCTCCTCGCGGCAGTGCACGGACGGCACGGTGCCGCTGACCAGCACCGCCTCGCCGTGCACCTCGACACGTACGCCCAGCTCGCCGAGCGGGCCCCGCGCGAGCCGTTCGTGGAGGTGGGCGACGCGGTAGTCCAGGTTCTGGGCCGCCGGAGCGCCGGATGCCTGTTCGGGGCCGCGCTCGCTCATGGCTGCTCCTTCAGCGGTTCGACCGGTCGCTGCGGTTCGACCGGTTCCACCGGTTCGATGACGTTCAGACGTTCCAGCAGGAAGAGGAAGGCGGCCGGCATCGGCGCGTCGCCGCAGTCCGCGCGCACCCGCTCCCAGTCGACCTTCTCGCGCAGCGCGCGGGCGATCGGCAGGACCGCGCCGAAGTCGCAGTGGTGCTCCGAGAAGGCCGACACCAGGCTGCGCACCAGGTCCGTCGGTGACAGGACGGGCATGCGCACCGAGTCGACCGGCACCTCCTCGGCGCGGTCGAGCATCTCCTGGCTCACCGGCCGCTGGGCCAGCTCGAAGATGATGTCGATGTTCTGGCCGTAGCAGGTGGCCTTGATCAGCCAGTCCTCCGGGGGCGTGCGCACCGCGATGCCCGCCTCGGCCAGCGTCGCCGCGACCGCCTCGGCGTCCTCGGGGCGGACGCAGAAGTCGACGTCGTGCTGGAGGCTCTTGCTCACGCCGTGCGCGTAGGCGGCGACGCTGCCCGCCAGGGCGAAACGGTGCTCCTTCTTCTTCAGCAGCGCGCCGACCCGCTTGGTCGCCTCCAGGATGGCCTGGCTGCGGTCGGGAGGCAGCTCGCCCGCGAGGAGGTTCCCCTCGCCCGGCGCGCCCACCGGCGGCGGCCCCTCGGGCACCGCGGACCCCCCGGCCGACGGGCCGCCACCGGCCTCCGACGGCTGCGGGGCACGAGCGGCCTCCGGCGGCGGCAGGGTGCCACCGGCCTCCGGCGGTGGCGGGGCGTCACCGGCCTTCGGCGGCTCTTCCGTGTCCGTGGCCAGGCGCAGATCGGGCGTCTCCCCCCGCCGGGCGAGCATCGCCTCTTCCCCGTGCTGCGTCATGACCACTCCTCCGATCGTCGAGCCGTCCGTGCCGGTCCCGGCGGCCCCGCGGGAGCCCCGGGCGGCCTCCGTGCCAGCTCTGAGTACCCGGCGTACGGGCTTCGACACGGCACCGCCGGCCACGCGGACGGCGCGCCTCCGGGCCGGTGACCTCACTTGCGGCGCGGGGGCGTACCGGGGCAGGGTGCGGGGCGTGTCCACCTTGCTGATCGTCCATCACACACCGTCGCCGAACTGCCAGGCCCTCTTCGAGGCCGTCGTCTCCGGGGCCACGGCGCCCGAGATCGAGGGCGTCCGCGTGGAGCGCCGCGCGGCGCTGTCCGCCACCGCCTCCGACGTCCTGGGCGCGGACGCCTTCCTCCTCGGCACTCCCGCCAACCTCGGCTACATGTCCGGCGCCCTCAAGCACTTCTTCGACCAGATCTACTACCCCTGCCTGGACGAGACGCGGGGCCGGCCCTTCGGCTTCTACGTCCACGGCGGCAACGACGTCACGGGCGCGGTCCGCGGCATCGAGGCGATCACGACCGGCCTCGGCTGGCGACGCGCCGCCGAACCGGTCACCACCACGGGCGAGCCGGGCAAGGCCGACATCGAGGCGTGCTGGGAACTCGGCGCGACACTCGCCGCGGGCCTGATGACCTGACCCCGGGCGCGTCCCCCGCGTGCACAACTAGGCTGCCCGCAAGGCGAAACACCGGAAGCGCTCAGGGCGGCCGGAACCGGGAGAGACGGGACGCGCATGGACTACTACGACCTCGGCACCCACGGCCGCCCGGTCACGACGGCGTCGGCCGAGGCCCAGCGGTGGTTCGACCGCGGGCTCGTCTGGACGTACGGCTTCCACCACGAGGAGGCCGTCGCCTGCTTCGAGGCCGCCGCCGCGGCCGACCCCGACTGCGCCATGGCCCACTGGGGCATCGCCTACGCCCTCGGCCCGAACTACAACAAGCCCTGGGAGGCCTTCGACGCCGGCGAACTCGCCGGGACGGTCGCCCGCACGCACGCGGCCGCGGCACGCGCCCGGGAGAAGGCGTCCGGCGCGAGCCCGGTCGAGCGGGCCCTGATCGAGGCGCTCGGCGCCCGCTACCCGCAGGCCGCGCCCGCCGAGGACTGCTCCGTCTGGAACGCGCCCTACGCCGACGCCATGCGCGCCGTGCACGCGCTCGCCCCCGACGACCCGGACGTCGCCGCCCTGTACGCCGACGCGCTGATGAACCTCACGCCCTGGCAGCTGTGGGACATCCGCACCGGCGAACCCGCCGAGGGCGCCCGCACCACCGAAGCGCGGACCGTCCTCGAGCGGGCCCTGGCCACCGACGCCGGAGCGCGGCACCCCGGGCTGCTGCACCTCTACATCCACCTGATGGAGATGTCACCCACGCCCGAGACGGCCCTGCCCGTCGCGGACCGGCTGCGCGCACTGGTGCCCGACGCCGGACACCTCCGGCACATGCCGACCCACCTGGACGTGCTGTGCGGCGACTACCGGCGCGTGGTGGCCGACAACAGCGACGCGATCGCCGCCGACGAGAAGTACCGGGCCCGCGCCGGGGACATGAACTTCTACACCCTGTACCGGGCGCACAACCACCACTTCAAGATCTACGGCGCGATGTTCCTCGGCCAGTACCGGACCGCGCTGCGGGCCGCCGCCGACCTGGAGGCGGCCGTCCCGGAGGAACTGCTCCGCGTCGAGAGCCCGCCCATGGCCGACTGGCTGGAGGGCTTCCTCGCCATGCGGGTCCACGTGCTGATCCGCTTCGGCCGCTGGACGGACATCCTGCGCCTGCCCCTCCCGGCGGACCCGGCGCTGTACTGCGTGACGACCGCGATGCTGCGCTACGCGCGGTGTCGCCCTCTCCGCCACCGGCCGCGTCACGGAGGCTGAGGCCGAACGCGAGCTGTTCCGCCGGGCCGTCGAGCGCGTCCCCGCCACCCGCACCCTCTTCAACAACACCTGCGCCGACATCCTCGCCGTCGCCTCGGCGATGCTCGACGGCGAGCTGGAGTACCGCAAGGGCGATCACGCCGCCGCCTTCGCGGCCCTGGAACGCTCGATCGAACTGGACGACGGCCTCCCGTACGACGAACCGTGGGGCTGGATGCAGCCCACCCGGCACGCCTACGGCGCCCTCCTCCTGGAACAGGGCCGCGTCGCCGAGGCCGAGGCCGTCTACCGCGCCGACCTCGGCCTCGACGACACCCTGCCCCGCCCGCTCCAGCACCCGGGCAACGTCTGGTCCCTGCACGGCTTCCACGAGTGCCTGCTCCGCCTGGGCAGGACGGGGGAGGCCCGCATCGTCGCCCAGCAGCTGAAACTGGCCGCCGCGCTCGCCGACGTACCGATCACGGCGTCCTGCTTCTGCCGCCTGGACACGGACTCCGCCGACTCCGGCTCCGCAGCCTCCGACTGCTGTCGGTGACGCGGAGCCCAGTGCGCACGAAGTCCGCTGCATACACGGATGAAATCCTTTTCAGCGGCAAGGTAGGGTGGTGCCCACGGACGGTGAAAGGATGCGGGCACAGGTGGTGACGATCCATGACGTGGCGCGAGCCGCCGGAGTATCTCCGGCGACCGTCTCGCGTGTCTTCAACGGCGGCAAGGTCACGCCTGCGCGTGTCCAGTCCGTGCAACAGGCCGCCGCCGCCCTCGGCTTCGCGCCCAACCGGGTGGCGCGCTCGCTGCGCAAGCAGCGCTCCAGTGTGATCGCTCTGATCATCCCGGACATCGAGAACCCGTTCTTCACCTCGCTGGCCCGCGGTGTCGAGGACGCCGCCCAGCGCACCAGCCTCTCCGTCGTGCTGTGCAACTCCGACGAGGACACGGAGAAGGAGCGCCGCTACCTGGAGGTCGCGCTGGGCGAGCAGATGGCCGGCGTGATCGTGGCGGCGTCCTCCCAGGAGGAGACCGACCTCGGGCCGCTCATCGCCCGCGGTGTGCCCGTCGTCGCCGTCGACCGCCGGCCGCGTGACGCGGAGGTCGACGCGGTCCGGGTCGACAACCAGCACGGCGGCGAGGTGGCCACCCGCCATCTGCTGACGGCCGGTTACCGCAGGATCGCCTGCATCACCGGGCCCGAGGGCGCCTCCACCTCCGAGGAACGCCTGGCCGGCTACCGCGCCGCGCTCAACGCGCCGGGCAGCGGGGTCACCGCCGACCCCGCGCTCGTGCGGCACGCCGACTTCCGCGTCGAGGGGGGCCGCGCCGCGATGCGCGAGCTCCTCGCGCTTCCCGAGCCGCCCGACGCCGTGTTCGTCACCAACAACCTCATGACCATCGGCGTCCTGGACGCCCTCCGCGAGGTCGGCACCGCGCCGCCGGACACCGGCGTGCTCTCCTTCGGCGACGTGCCGTGGGCCTCCCTGGTGCGCCCCTCCCTGACCGCCGTGGAACTGCCCTCGTACGAACTGGGACGCACCGCGGCCGACCTGCTGCTCCAGCGCATGGAGGGCAGCCAGTCCCCCCTCCAGACGGTGGTCCTGCGCACCCGCCTCCAGCCCAGGGAGAGCACGGCGGGCCCGACGGCCCGCTGAGCCACGGCGGTTGGCGCCCCGCCCACGGACACAACAGCGGTGCCGCCCGGTTCGACGAACCGGGCGGCACCGCTGTTGTGTCCGGCCCCGTGCCCTACTTCAGACCCGACGTCTTGATCGACTCCACGATCTGGCGCTGGAAGACGAAGAACAGGATCAGCATCGGCAGCGCGGCCACCGTCGCCGCCGCGAGGATGTAGTTCCAGTTCGAGGCGTACTGCGTCTGGAACGAAGCGATCCCGAGCTGGACCACCGTCAGGGCCTGGTCGTTGGTGGCGACCAGCGGCCAGACGAAGGCGTTCCAGTTGGCGAGGAAGAAGAAGATCGCCAGTGCCGACAGGATCGGCCGGGACATCGGCAGGACGATGCTCCAGTACACCCGCCAGTGCCCGCAGCCGTCGATCACCGCCGCCTCCTCCAACTCCTTCGGCAGCCCCAGGTAGAACTGCCGGAGCAGGAAGATGCCGAAGGCGTTGAAGATCGCCGGGACGATCAGGCCGGCGTAGCTGTCCAGCAGGTTCAGCTCACGGGCGACCAGGAACAGCGGGATCAGCACCACCGGCGCCGTGACCAGCAGCGTCGCGAAGATCGCCCCGAACAGCTTCTCGCGGCCCGGGAAGCGCAGCCGCGCCAGCGCGTAGGCGGCCATCGAGTGGAAGAACAGCGCCGCCACGGTGATCACCGCGGAGATGAAGAAGCTGTTCCACAGATAGCGTCCGAACGGCACCTCGGTGAAGACGTAGACGAAGTTGTCGAAGGTGAAGTCCCGGGGGACCAGGTTGCCGTCGGTGACCGTCGCCCGCGTCTTGAAGGACGACGTCACCATCCACAGCACCGGGAAGATGCTGATCAGCGACAGGACGACGGCCAGCGCCGTCAGCCCGGCGCGTGAGGAGAGCGGTCCCCGCCGGCCGGACGTCGCACCGGCCCGGGTCGTCATGGCGTCACTCGCCATCGTCGAACCTCCCGCCTCGCGTGAGCTTGAAGATCACCAGGGAGACCAGGACCATGATCAGCACCAGGAACGAGCCCATGGCCGACGCGTAGCCGTACTCCCCGAATCCGAAGGCCTGTTGGTAGATGTAGAAGATCGCCAGCGACGTCCCGTTCGCGGGACCGCCGTTGGTGAGGACGAAGATCAGGTCGAGTCCGCCGGTGATGGCGGCGACCGTCGACATCAGCAGCACGAAGAAGCTGGTGGGGCGCAGCAGCGGCCAGGTGATGGAGCGGAACGTGGTCCACGGCCCGGCGCCGTCGATGCGGGCCGCCTCGTAGTACTCACTCGGGATCTCCTGGAGTCCCGCCAGGAAAATGATCATGTAGTAGCCCATCATCACCCACACCATGACGGCGATGAGGCAGGCGAGGGCCAGGGAGGGACTGCCGAGCCACGACTCGCCGTCGAGACCCGCCGCCCGCATGGCCCGGTTGACCGCGCCGGTCTGCTCGTCCAGCAGGAACTTCCACAGCACGCCGACCACCACGAGGCTGATGACGTACGGCAGGAACAGCGCGGTGCGGTAGGCGCCCATGGCGGGCAGCTTCTGCTTCATCAGCAGGCCGAGGCCGAGGCTCACGCAGAACAGCAGCGGCACGAGAACCACCACGTACAGGCCGGTGACCTGCATGGAGTCCCAGAACAGCGGATCGTTCAGCATCCGCCGGTAGTTGCCGAGCCCGATCCACTCGTACGAGCCGAAGCCGCTGACCTGGAAGAAGCTCAAGGCGACGGACAGCACCATCGGCACGGCCACGAACACCAGCAGCCCGAGCACGTCGGGGGCGAGGAACAGGCCGGCGGCCAGCCACTCGCGGTGTGTGCGGCTCATCCCGGGCCGCTGCGGGGCGGCCGCCCCGGCCGGAGCCGCGGCGCTCCGGCGACGTTCCTGTGCGGCGACGCTGCTCATATCAGGCTCGCCCCCTTGTAGCTCTTGGTGTAGGCCGCGATGGCACGGGCGGCTCGCTCCGTCTCACTGTTCACGTCGCGGCCGGCGAGCATGGTGCCCTGGATCGCGTCGGAGATCGCCTTGTAGACGACCGGGGGATAGCGCGGCTCGGCCCGGCCGCCGGGGAAGACCTCGTCCTTGAACGTCCGCATCGCCTCGGAGTCGTAACCGCCCCTGGCGGCGCCGCGCTCCAGGGCGCTGGCGCGCGGCGCCACGTCGGACTTGGCGCCGACGCACCAGTCGACCATCCGGTCGATGGACTCGTCCTTCATGGAGCCGAGCGCCCAGACGCAGAACTCGGCCGCCGCCTCCGGATTGCGGCCCTGCGCGTTGGCGCAGAAGGACCAGCCGCCCAGTGCGGTGACGTACTCGCCGCCGGACGGCACGGGCAGCTTGAACACGCCGTACTTGAACTCGGGCGCGAACGCCTTGAAGCTGGACACGTTCCAGATGCCCTGCTGCCACATGGCGACGTTGCCGCCCTTGAAGCCGCCGATCACGTCACCGGCGGCGGGCACGGTGCGCGGCGCGATGCCGTGGCGCACGGCGTCCTGCCAGAACCGCAGCGCCTGCCGGGTCCCCTGGGAGTCGAAGGCGACACCGCCCCGCTCGTCGAGCACCTCGCCGCCGCCCTGCCACATCCACGGGTACCAGGTGAAGTTCTGGTAGTAGCCGGGGTTCGGCTCGAAGACCAGGCCGGCCCGGGTGCGGGTGCGCAGCTTGTCGCCGATGTCGAGCATCTGGTCCCAGGTCGTCGGGATGTCGGCCTCGGACAGACCGGCCTTCTCCCAGACGTCCTGGGCGTAGAACATGGCGAGCGGCTCGACCTCCATGGGGAGGGCGTAGACCTTGCCGTCGACCGTGCGGCTGTCCAGGGCGGAGCCGTAGTCGGCGACGGCCTCCTTCTCCATGTACGGCGTGAGGTCCGCGAGGACGCCGCCGTTGTAGTAGCGCAGGAAGTCGCCGGGGGAGAGCAGGAAGATGTCCGGGCCCTCACCGGTGGCGAAGGCGGACGGCAGCTTGAAGCCGTTGAGATAGGTGGGCTGCGGCAGGTACACGAGGTCGATCTGCGCCGTGTGGGTGGCGTTCCACCGGGCGACCGTGTCGGTGAACCACTTGGACTGCGCGTTGATCGCCGGGTCGGGCGAGCGCTGCGGCCCGTAGAAGTTCCAGAACTGGAGGTTGCCCCCCTTGGCCTGTGCCGAGCCGCAGCCGGTGAGCAGGGCCGGGGACGCCACCGCGGCCCCGGCGCCCGCCATCGCGGTGAGGAAACGGCGGCGTGAGGTGCCGGGGGACGCGGTGGCCGGGTGCCCGGCGTCGTTGCCGTGCTGGAGCATGCGTGCGCTCCTGTCGGAGTGGGATGGGGCTGGGGAGTGAGCGGATCCTGGGGGGGGGCGGGCCCGGGGCGGCCGGCCCTCGCGCGGAGGGCCGGCGCCGCCCGGGGACGGATCCTGGGGGAACCGGCCCACCAGGTGGTGGCCGGCGCCGCGGAAGCGATGCGCCGCAGGGCGGTCAGTCGACTTCCAGGGTCAGGAGGTCCGGGGTGGCCGGACGGGACGCGGAGCTTGGCGCGTCCAGGTAGAAGAGCGAGGTGCTGGCGATGTCGTCGCTGGTGTGCCGGTAGCGGTGCGGCAGGCCGTTGCCCTGGCCGGGGCCGATGCCGAGGCTCTGCGCGGTGACGCGCAGGTCCTCGGCGAAGTGGACCGGGTCCAGGACGTGCCAACGGTACATCCCGAAGCGCTGCTGACTGCTGTAGAGGCCGTCCGGGCGCAGGATCTGGTTCAGGCCCAGGTACGGGGTGGTGTACGCGGTGTAGCCCTGGCCGGGCACGTCGAAGTTCCAGGCGCCGCCGAAGTAGTCCTCGGTGCCGGTGCCGCAGATCGTCGGGTACGCGTCGTCGCCGTCGAGGTAGAACTTCAGCTCGCCCTCGCCCCACCAGCCGGGGCTGTTCACGCCCCAGGCCAGGTAGGTGCCGACGTAGCTGCCGGCGCCCCTCACACCGTCGAGGAGGGTGTGCACCTCGCCGAACGGCACCGGGTGGCTGCGCCGCCACTGGGCGTGGAACCAGGTGGCGTCGTCGCCGACCTCGTCGAGCTCGTAGTCCACCTGGTAGTAGAGGGTGACCTTCTCGGCGGTCAGGTTCTCCAGCGTGATGCGGGCCCGGCGGCGGAACGGCATCGGCCAGTACGCGTTGAAGCCGCCGTTGGGGTTGGCGGCCACGGGCACGGACGAGACCTGGCTGAAGGTGTTCCAGCCGTTGCAGAAGAAGTCGCCGAGCGGGACCTCGACGGCCGGGGTCTGTTCGCCCTCCCAGTACATCCGCAGGAGGGTGCCCCGCCACGCCTTGTGCGGGTCGGTGGTGCACCACAGGTGACGGATGGTGCCGGGGCCCTCGATGTCGGCGAGCTCGGCCGTGGCGCCGGGGGCGATGTCGATGCTCGGGGAGATCTTCCAGCCCGGTCCCAGCCGGCTCGCGGCCACCGCTCCGGTGCCCTCCGTGGCGCGACCGCCGCCGGACTTGGCGCCGGTGAAGTTCTCCGCGCTGATGGAACGGCTCACGGCTCGCGTGCGGCGGGAGAGTCCGTCGAGTCCAAAGGTCGTCATCGTGATTCTTGCCCTCAGGGTGGAGTACGGGGCGCGCGCCGCGGGCCGCGGAAGGCGTCGTGGGGCGCGGGGACGAAGAGGTGACTCCGACGGGCGGTGCGACACCCCTGAAATCCATTTCACCGCAACGTAGAACGGGCCCCTGGGAGTGTCAAGAGGTGAGACGAGGGCTGGTCCGCCGGGTGGCGTACGGGGTGCCTGATGTGGCCATTTGTGGACGTGACGGTCGCTTCTGTGCGGTCTCTTGACGCTGAAATCGATTTCTGCCAGCGTGCTCGGCATGCCTCGCAACGCAGTCATCGGTGTGGACATCGGCACGTCGAGCAGCAAGGGCGTCCTCGTCGGCCTCGACGGCGCCCTGATCCGCTCGGCGGTCCGGGAGCACACGCCCACGCGGCCGGGTCCCGGCCGCTTCGACATGGACGCCGCCGTCTGGTGGCGCGAGTTCACCGAGCTCGCCCGGGAGCTGACCGCCGCCGGCGACACCACCGTGACCGCCGTCGGGGTCAGCGGCATGGGCCCCTGCGTCCTGCTGACCGACGAGCACGACACCCCGCTGCGCCCCGCCGTGCTCTACGGCGTGGACACCCGCTCCGTCCCCCAGATCCGGCGCATCGAGGAGCGGCTGGGCGCCGAGGAGATCATCCGGCGCTGCGGCTCCGCCCTGACCACCCAGGCCGCCGGACCCAAGATCGCCTGGATCGCCGAGGAGGAACCCGAGCTCTACGCCCGGGCCCGCCGCCTCTACATGCCGAGCTCCTGGCTGGCGAGGAAACTCACCGGGACCTACGTCCTGGACCACCACTCGGCCAGCCAGTGCACGCCGCTGTACGACACCCACACCTGCCAGTGGTACACCCCCTGGGCCGCCGAGGTCGCCCCCGGCATCGAGCTGCCCCCGCTGCGCTGGTCCGGCGAGGCCGCCGGCACCGTCACCGCCGAGGCCGCTCGCGAGACCGGACTGCCCGCCGGCATCCCCGTCACCACCGGCACCATCGACGCATGGGCCGAGGCCCTCAGCGTCGGCGCCCAGAACACCGGTGACCTGATGCTGATGTACGGCACCACCATGTTCCTGATCCACACCGTGCCCGAGCCGCTCACCAGCCCGTCCCTGTGGGGCACGGTCGGCGCGCTGCCCGGCACCCGCAACCTGGCCGGCGGCATGGCCACCTCCGGTGCCGTCACCAACTGGCTGCGCGACCTGTTCGCCGCCGGTGACCACGCCGGACTCACCCGCCTGGCGGCCGAGTCCGGCCCCGGTGCCAACGGCCTGCTGCTCCTGCCGTACTTCTCCGGGGAACGCACCCCCGTCATGGACCCCGACGCCCGCGGTGTGATCGCCGGACTCACCCTGTCCCACACGCGCGGCGACCTCTACCGGGCCGCCCTCGAAGCGACCGGCTTCGGCGTCCGCCACAACATCGAGGTCATCAAGGCGGCGGGCGGCGACATCCGCCGCGTGGTCGCCGTGGGCGGCGGCACGCAGGGCGACCTGTGGACGCGGATCGTCTCCGACATCACCGGCCGCCCCCAGGAACTGCGCACCACGACGATCGGCGCGAGCTACGGCGGCGCGCTGCTCGCCGCGCAACTCGTCGGGGACGCCTCGATCGACGCGTGGAACCCGGTCCGCGAGACGGTGACGCCGCGCGCCGAACACGCCGGGAGATACGACGAGTTGTACGGCCTGTACCGGCGGCTGTACCCGGACACGGGGGCCGTGGTGCACGCGCTGTCGGCGATGCAGGAGCGCTGACGCCGGTGGCGCGTGCGGCCAGGGGCGCGCCGGTCGCTCACCACGACCCGCACGTCACCTTGCCCGGCGCGTCACCGTGCCCGGCACCCCACTCGGCGGTGCGCCGCACGGCCCCGCGTCCCTTCCCGTCCCGCCCCCGCCAGGACGGCCCGTATCCACCCCTTGTCCGCCCGGTGTCCGGGCCTCATCCGTGTCCGCCGCCCCGTATCCCGGTGCCCCACAACGACTTGTCGACCCGCCGCCCGTCCCGTACGGCGGCCACCCCGACCGCTTGCCCCGCCGCTCCGTCGCGCGGGGCCGGACGCCCATCAACCGGAGAGCACATGACCGCGTACGCCCTGCCCGACCTCCGACCGACGCCCGCCGCCGAGCCGCACACCGTCTACACGGTGGCCAGCGGTGACCTGCGTCCCGCCGCCAACGTCACGTGCTGGCCGACCCAGGAGAAACTGGAGAGCGACCTCGCCGCCGCCCTCACCGATCTGGGCTGGAGCGTCCGCCGGGGTCACCCGGTCGACGAGGCCAAGGGCCACGGGTTCATCGACAGCCAGCGCGCCGGCATCGAGGTGTTCAAGACCCTGCCGAAGGACGCCCCGCTGATCGTCGTGGAGGCGGTCTGGCAGTACAGCCACCATGTCCTCGCCGGGCTGCGCAGCCACCGGGGCCCGATCCTCGTCGTCGCCAACTGGAGCGGTGAATTCCCCGGCCTGGTCGGCCTGTTGAACCTCGCCGGAAGCCTCACCAAGGCCGGCCGCGACTACTCCGTGCTGTGGAGCACCGACTTCACCGACGACTGGGCCCGCGACGGCCTGCGCACCTGGCTGGAGACCGGCACCCTCACCCACGACGCCGGCCACGTCCGGCCCCTGCCGCCGCTGCCCGAGGACCCCGAGACCGAGCTGGGTGTGGCGCTCGCCCGGCAGTTGCGCGAGGAGAAGGCCATCATCGGTGTCTTCGACGAGGGCTGCATGGGCATGTACAACGCGATCATCGACGACGAACTCCTCAACCCGCTCGGCATCTACAAGGAGCGCCTCTCCCAGAGCGCCCTGGTCGCCGAGATGAACAAGGTGTCCGACGAGGAGGCGCAGGCGGTCCGTGTCTGGCTCGATCACGCCGGCATGACCTTCCACACCGGCACCGACGAGGCCACCGAACTCACCGACGCCCAGCTCCTCAGCCAGTTCAAGATGTACATAGCCGCGCTGCGCATCTCCGACGACTTCGGGCTGGACGCGGTCGGCATCCAGTACCAGCAGGGCCTGAAGGACACCGTGCCCGCGAGCGACCTCGCCGAGGGCCTGCTCAACAACGTCCAGCGCCCGCCGGTCCGCAGCCGCGACGGTGCCCGCGAGCTGTACGCCGGCGCGCCGCTGCCCCACTTCAACGAGGTGGACGAGGGCGTCGCCGTCGACTCCCTCGTCACCAACCGCATCTGGACGGCGATGGGCCTCGACCCCGCCACCACGCTCCACGACATCCGCTGGGGCGAGGAGTACGACGGCCGCTTCGTGTGGGTCTTCGAGATCTCCGGCTCGGTGCCCGCCTCCCACAACGGCGGCTACCACAAGTCGTACAGCATGCGTCAGCCGCCGATGTTCTTCCCGCTGGGCGGCGGCACCCTCAGCGGTGTGTCCAAGCCGGGCGAGATCGTGTGGTCGCGGGTGTTCCTGATGGACGGCCGGCTGCACGTCGACATGGGCCGTGCCACCTCCGTCGAGCTGCCCGCCGAGGAGACCCGGCGCCGGCTGGAGGCCACCAACCACCAGTGGCCGATCGTGCACGCCGTCCTGCACGGCGTCACCCGCGACCAGTTCATGGCCCGCCACCGCGCCAACCACCTCAACGTCGCCTACGCCCCGGACGCCGAGACCGCCGACAAGGCCCTGCGCGCCAAGGCGGCGCTCTTCGCGGAGCTGGGCGTCGAGGTGCACCTGTGCGGTGACGTGACTCTCTGACCCCCTTGGGTGTTCACGTCCGTGGTGTGCCCCTCTCGTCTCCCCGGGCACACCACCGGCGTGCGACCGCACGTGAACGAGCAAGGACGCGAACCGGGAAACCCCACGATTCCGAGGAGTTCAGCATGGTCCGTTCACAACCGCCCACCCCTGACGCGGCGGGCGACGGCCCGAGCCGCCGCCGGGTCCTCACCGCAGGCCTCGGCCTGTCGACGGCCGCGGCCCTCGGCGCCGGAGCGCCCGGCGCGCACGCGGCGCCGGCCGCGATCACCGGCACCAAGATCCGCAACCTCACCGGCCCCGCGGAGACGGGGCAGTTCGCCGCGCCCTGGACCGACCTGGGCATCCCCGTCACCTGCCCCGACGGCACCATGCTGTTCCTGTGCGGCGACACGTTCGACGGAACCGGCGTGGGCGACCGCGACTGGCGCTCCCCGGTGGGCCTGCGCGCCCGGCGGCCCAACCTCGACCACCTCGTCATCGACGACAGCGTGGGCGGTGCGCACGCCGTGGGCCTCGTTCCGGAGGGCCACGAGAACAACACCACCGCGCTCCCGTCGGACGTGTTCACCATCGGCGACACGATGTACATGCACCTGATGCGGGGCCCCCTCCACCAGACGCACCACTCCGACTTCTGGCGCTCCCGGGACAACGGCCGGACCTGGGAGTACCTGTGCCTGTGGCCCGGTGACCAGTACGGCGGCCAGTTCCAGCAGAAGACGTACGCGGTCGCCGACGACGGGTACTGCTACGTCCTGTCGACGGTGTTCAACCGGGACGTCCCCTCCGACCTCCTGCTGCACCGCGTCCGCCACGACCAGGTGGGCAACCCGGCGGCGTACCAGCCGTGGGGCTACGCGAACGGCGCCTGGAACTGGGGGAATTACCCCACCACCATCACCCCGCGACGCCGGTGGGGCGAGATCTGCTTCCGCGCGATGGGCGGCAAGTACGCCCTGACCTGGCTCAACATGGAGCCTCTGTCGATGCGCGCCCAGATCTTCGCGCTGCCCACCAGCAACCTGTTCACCACCCCCGAGCAGACGATCATCGTGCCCACCACTCCGGGCAACGAGTGGGGCAACGCGGTCGCCAGTCCGTACGGCGGCTTCATCGTCCCCGGCTCCACCTTCGCGAACTTCCACATCACGGTGAGCCAGTGGTACGACGCCCAGAACTACCGGGTCATGCAGTACCGCATCAACGGTCTGGCCGCTTGAGCACGTTCCCCCTGAGCACGTCCCCCCGTCCCCGAAAGTTCTCGACACCACCGCGAGGAGCACGTCCGTGCGCACACTCAGATCCGTCATCACCCTGGTGGCCGGGCTGGCCGTCACGGGGGCGCTGACGGCACCCGCCGTCCAGGCCGACAGCGGCAGGGGCGCCGACCGCCGTCCGGTCCGTGCGACCGCGAGCGCCCCCGAGAGCACCTTCTTCTCCACCGTCGACATCGCCCCGGGCGCCACCGTCGGCGCCCCCGCGATCGGCGACAACAAGGAACACGGCGACCTGTGGCCGTCGTGCTGGTCCGACGACGACCACGTCTACACCGCGTACGGCGACGGCGTGGGCTTCGGCAGCACCTGGCAGGACATCGGCGTCGCCCGGGTCAGCGGCATGCCGGGCAACCTCACCGGCACCCAGCGGGCGGTCGGCGACCAGGTCGGCCGCATCTGGGGCGACCCCCAGCAGTACTACCGCAAGCCCACCGGCATGGTGTGCGTCAACGGTGCCCTGTACCTCGCCGTGCAGGACCTCAAGCGCGGCACACTGGACCACGCGCCGAGCGCGACGATCGTCAAGTCGACCGACAAGGGCGCCACCTGGACGTCGGACAGGACCACGCCGATGTTCTCCGGCGAGAAGTTCACGACGGTCATGTTCCTGGACTACGGCAAGGACAACGTCAACAGCCCCGACGGCTACGTCTACGCCTACGGCATGGACCACAACTGGCGCGACACCTTCGACCCGGACCCCGACCCGGTCGACCTCTACCTCGCGCGGGTGCCGGCCAACTCCGTTCAGGACCGCGCCGCCTGGCAGTTCTACGCCGGTGAGAGCGCCGGCACCCCCCGCTGGACCAGCGACATCGACCAGCGGGTGGCGGCCCTGCACGACGACCGCCGCATCTACCAGAACGTCGGCACCGCGGGCCGGGTCCGGGACCTCAGCGTCATCAGCCAGGGCGGCGTCGTCTACAACAAGCCCCTGAAGCGCTACCTCTACACGTCCTGGACGGAGTACACCTTCGAGTTCTACGAGTCACCCACCCCGTGGGGCCCGTGGAAGCGGTTCACCCCGAAGGACTTCGGCGGCTACCCCTGGACCCACACCAAGCACGGTGGCTACGCCACCACCATCCCGTCCAAGTACATCAGCGCGGACGGCAAGTCGATGTGGCTCCAGTCCAACGTCTGCCCCTGCGGCGGCGGTTACCCGCCCGGCGACTTCTGGGCATACACCTTCTCCCTGCGCAGGATGTCCCTCACCCCGTCCGTGCCCACCACCCCCGGCAACACCCCGGACGCCGCCCGCAACCTCGCCCGGGAACCCGGCACCGTCGCGGTCGAACGCGCCACGCACTTCGGCCGGGCGATCTACAACGACGGCATCAAGAACCAGAACGAGGACGACTGGAACGACGAGCGCAAGCCGACCAGTTGGTGGGGCTACACCTGGCCGCGCCAGTACCGCCTCAACCAGGTCACCTACACGACCGGCACCATGTTCGGCGACGGCGGCTGGTTCAGCACCCCGCCCCGCGTGCAGGTGCGGCGCGACGGAGTGTGGACCGACGTGACCGGCATGAGCGTCACCCCGTCCTACCCGACGTCGTCGGCGGCCGGCACCAACAAGACGTACGTCTTCACCTTCAGCACGACGACCGGCGACGGCGTCCGCGTCATCGGCGGCAGCGGCGGGACCCAGACGTTCACCTCGATCGCCGAGATGGAGGCCTACTACCGCTGACCCGCCCCACCCCGTCACGCCCCTGCGGGCCGGTCCCGGAACGGCGACCGGCCCGCACAGGGCTGTCCCGGGAACCGTCGCGTGATAGGGCTGGAGTGTCTTGGCCGGAAGCATGCGATCTCATCGGGAGCCCGGGATGGAAGTCCGCCGCGTCGTACCCAACATCCAGTCCGAAGCCGGGGAGGAGAGCCGGGAGTTCTACGGACTGCTGGGATTCCAGGAGGTCATGGACCAGGGCTGGATCAGGACGCTTGCCTCACCCACGAACCCGTCGGCCCAGATCAGCGTCATCACGCGCGACAGGACCGGGCCGGTCCACCCGGACATCAGCGTCGAGGTGGACGACGTCGACGAGGCGTACCGGCTGATGCGGGAGAGCGGGGCCGAGATCCTCCACCCGCTGCGGGACGAGGAGTGGGGCGTGCGGCGCTTCTTCGTGCGCGATCCCAGCGGCCGGGTGATCAACGTGCTCGGTCACCGGTGACGTTCACGGCGGCTGTCGCCGGGCGGGGACGACCGTGACGGATCTGTGGCACGGGTGCGGGGCAACGATGTGGGTTCCTCACGGGTCGTACGGGGTGAACGCTCACCGTATTGGGGGAACGATGCACAACACCCGCACGCGCCGCACCCGTACCGCGCCGGCCGTCCTGGCCTCCGCCGCCGTACTCGCCCTGGCCGCCGTCCCGGCGACGGCTGCGGCCGCCGAACCGTCCTCGGACACGCCCCGGTTCCTGGAGCCGGCCGAACTCCCGCCGCACGCCACGTCGCCCTGGTACGCCGGCCCGGTCACCGCCGGGCAGCCGGACCCGCTGCCGATCTGCGTCGGCGACGCGCTGCCGTCGATCTCCAGCCACCGCTCGTACTGGACGGAGTACGACACCAACGCGCTCCAGGTGACGGTGGTCGAGCGGGACGAGGAGCGGGCCGCCGCGTTCGCGGAACTGCTGCGCGAGAAGCTCGCCGGCTGCGCCAAGTCGCTGATGGCGCAGTACCCGGACATCACGGCGAAGCGGAAGTACTTCGGCAAGCTGCCCGTCGAGGAGGGCGCCCACGTCTACGGCGTGCACACCATGGCCACCTGGGGCGCGTCCGACATCGCCCTGCTCTCGGTGGGCCGCGACGGAAGGACCGTCACGGTCGTGAAGTGGGCGCAGATGGGCACCTTCCGGCACGCGCAGGTCGGCGACTTCAAGGCCGCGACCGTCACGGCCGTCAACAAGCTGTCCTGACGCCGGCCGCCGGAAGCGGCGGGGCCCGGTCGTGACAGCCTCGCCGTGACAACGGGCCGGGGCCGGCCGACGGCGGTCGGCCGGCCCCGGGTCGGGGATCCCTCGGGATCAGACCAGGTCGAACCGGTCCAGGTTCATGACCTTGTTCCACGCCGCGACGAAGTCCGTCACGAACTTCTCCTTCGCGTCGTCGCTCGCGTAGACCTCCGCGAGCGCGCGCAGCTCGGAGTTGGAGCCGAAGACCAGGTCGGCGCGGCTGCCGGCCCACTTCAGCTCGCCGGTGGCGGCGTCACGGCCCTCGAAGGTGGTCTGGTCCTCCGAGGTCGCCTTCCACGTGGTGCCCAGGTCGAGCAGGTTGACGAAGAAGTCGTTCGTCAGCGCGCCCGGCGTGTCGGTGAAGACACCCAGCTGCGACTGCTGGTGGTTGGCGCCGAGGACGCGCAGACCACCGACGAGGACGGTCGTCTCGGGGGCGCTCAGCGTGAGCAGGTTGGCGCGGTCGAGCAGCAGGAACTCGGCCGGCAGGCGGTTGCCCTTGCCGAGGTAGTTGCGGAAGCCGTCCGCGGTCGGCTCCAGCGCGGCGAAGGACTCCGCGTCCGTGTGCTCCTCGGTGGCGTCGACGCGGCCCGGCGTGAAGGGCACCTCGATGTCGAAGCCCGCGTCCTTGGCGGCCTTCTCGATCGCGGCGCAGCCACCGAGCACGATCAGGTCGGCGAGGGAGACCTTCTTGGCGCCGGTGTTGTACTCCTGCTGGATGGTCTCCAGGGCGCGCAGCACGACCGCGAGCTGGTCCGGGTCGTTGACCTCCCAGTTGCGCTGCGGCTCCAGACGGATCCGGGCGCCGTTCGCGCCACCGCGCTTGTCACTGCCGCGGAACGTCGACGCCGACGCCCACGCGGTGCTGACGAGCTGCGAGACGGTCAGACCCGAGTCGAGGATCTTGGCCTTGAGGGCCGCGACGTCGGCGGCGCCGATGACCTCGCCCTCCGGCTCCGGCAGCGGGTCCTGCCACAGCAGGGTCTCCTCGGGCACCTCCGGGCCGAGGTACAGCGCCTTCGGGCCCATGTCGCGGTGGGTGAGCTTGTACCAGGCGCGGGCGAAGGCGTCGGCGAACTGGTCCGGGTTCTCGTAGAAGCGGCGCGAGATCTGCTCGTAGACCGGGTCGAAGCGCAGGGCCAGGTCGGTGGTGAGCATCGTCGGCAGGTGCTTCTTCGCCGGGTCGTGCGCGTCCGGGATGATCGCCTCGGCGTTCTTGGCGACCCACTGCTTGGCGCCGGCCGGGGACTCGGTGAGCTCGTACTCGAACTCGAAGAGGTTCTTGAAGAAGCCGTTGCTCCACTGCGTGGGCGTGGCGGTCCAGGTCACCTCGAGGCCGGAGGTGATGGTGTCGCCGCCCTTGCCGGTGCCGAAGGTGTTCTTCCAGCCCAGGCCCTGCTCCTCCAGCGAGGCGGCCTCGGGGTCGGCGCCGACGTGGTCGGCCGGGCCCGCGCCGTGCGTCTTGCCGAAGGTGTGACCACCGGCGATGAGGGCGACGGTCTCCTCGTCGTTCATCGCCATGCGGCGGAACGTCTCGCGGATGTCGCGGGCGGCGGCCAGCGGGTCCGGGTTGCCGTTCGGGCCCTCCGGGTTGACGTAGATCAGGCCCATCTGGACGGCGCCGAGCGGGTTCTCCAGCTCGCGGTCACCGGAGTAGCGCTCGTCGCCGAGCCACGTGGTCTCCGGGCCCCAGTACACGTCCTCCTCGGGCTCCCACACGTCCTCGCGGCCACCGGCGAAGCCGAACGTCTCGAAGCCCATGGTCTCCAGGGCGACGTTGCCGGCGAGGATCATCAGGTCGGCCCAGGACAGGCTCTGGCCGTACTTCTTCTTGACCGGCCACAGCAGACGGCGGGCCTTGTCGAGGTTGGCGTTGTCCGGCCAGCTGTTGAGCGGGGCGAAGCGCTGCTGGCCGGCGCCGGCGCCGCCGCGGCCGTCGCTGATCCGGTAGGTGCCGGCGCTGTGCCAGGCCATCCGGATGATGAGCGGGCCGTAGTGCCCGAAGTCGGCGGGCCACCAGTCCTGCGAGGTGGTCAGCACCTCCGCGATGTCCCGCTTCACGGCCGGGAGGTCGAGCGCCTTGAACGCCTCGGCGTAGTCGAACTCCTCGCCGAGGGGGTTCGCGACGGCGGGGTTCTTGGCAAGGATCTTGACGTTGAGCCGTTCCGGCCACCACTGGCGGTTTCCGCCGCCCTGGGTCGGGTGAAGTGCGCGCCCGTGCGCGACGGGGCAGCCGCCTTCGCCCTCTGTCTTGGGGTCGGTGACGATTGCCTCGTGGTTCTCGGACATGTGAATCCTTCCAAGCTGGCGGATCATGGTGCTGAGGAACTGCGAGCGATGGAACAGTCGGGGCACAGGCCCCAGTAGATGACCTCGGCCTCGTCGATCGAGAAGCCGCGGTCCTCGGACGCCGTCAGGCAGGGCGCCTCGCCGGTCGCGCATTCGACGTCGGCGACGGTCCCGCACGAGCGGCACACGAGGTGGTGGTGGTTGTCGCCGACCCGGCCCTCGAACCGGGCGGGGCTGCCCGCCGGCTCGATTCGGCGTATGAGACCCGCCGCCGTGAGGGCGTGCAGGGCCTCGTACACGGCCGGCAGCGATATGTGGCCGACCCGGTCCCGCACTCCGGAGGCGATGGCCTCGACTCCGAGGTGGTCGCCGTCCCGGACGGTCTCGAGCAGAGCGACACGGGCAGCCGTCACGCGCAGGCCTGCGCTGCGCAGTTCCTGGGCGGTCGTCGGGGTCCGGGGCGCTGTCATGTCGACGAACCCTACCGCCATAAACACAAAAGATTAAGGAAAACGAGGCTTTCAGGTTTTTGACGATCGTCAGGCAACGGCACACACGCCTGTGACCAGTACGAACGTCCACCGCGCCGCCGGTGCTCCCACCCCCGTGGGGAGCCCGGCGGCGCCGACGACACCGTGTGAACGGCCGGCGGTCAGCCCGTGGAGCGGGCGCCGGACACCGCGGCGGGCCGCAGGACCGCGCCCGGCACGGTGAGGGAGCGCACCACGCGGTTGAGGTTGGTGACCGCGGCGTCGAAGGGCGTGTCCTGCGGCTGGAGGGTGAAGACGGCGACGACGGTCCGGTCGCCGGTTCCCACGGTGCCGGTGGTGTGCAGCGCCGTACGGGCGAGCTCCACACCGGCCGCGTTCGCGGCCGCCGGGCGGTGGGTCGCCGCGGCCGCGCTCCCGCAGACGCCGGAAGCGCCGAAGCCCGACCAGCCCTGCTTCACGGCCCACGGCCGCTCGAACACGGACGGGATCCCGAAGTGCTGGTTGAATCCGTCCGTGCCGCAGCGCGTCGCCGCCCGCAGGTTGCCCATCACGATGTCGCGGAGCCCGCCCGGCGCGCTCTCCAGGAGCCACCGGTAGACCCGCACCGTGTCCGCCGCCGAGGTGGCGGTGTACCCCCAGATCCCTTCGGATCCGGCCGGGGGTCCCGCCGTGTCGGTCAGGGCCAGCCGCGAGACCGCGCGGGTGACGATCGCGG
Source organism: Streptomyces sp. NPDC037054 (assembly GCF_055606745.1). Taxonomy (NCBI): domain Bacteria; kingdom Bacillati; phylum Actinomycetota; class Actinomycetes; order Kitasatosporales; family Streptomycetaceae; genus Streptomyces; species Streptomyces sp. NPDC037054. The sequence goes on from NZ_JBVJSJ010000009.1 coordinate 66,799, forward strand.
GGCCGCCGTTGCGGTTCCAGAAGTACGTCGCCGCCGCGTCGTCGCTGGAGCGCAGCATCGCGTCCAGCCGGGCCCGGTCGTCGGCGGGCAGCGCGTAGTCCGGGCCGCGGTTCCACAGGTGGTCGATCGCGATGAGGAGCTTGACGACCGAGGCGGCACGGAACCGCTCGTGCGCGTTGGTCTGTTCGGTGAAGGTGCCGGTCTGCCGGTCGTAGACCGCGATGCCGGTTCCGATGCCCGCCCAGACGTCGGTCGCCGCCCGGGGCGACGTGGCGTGCGCGGGCGCCGCGAACGCGGCGAGCAGTGCCGTCAGGAGGGCGGCGAGCCCCAGGGTGAGCGCCGGACCGCCGCGCGGGGCCGGCCGGTGACGTGGGACTCCGCGAACCGTGTGCATGAGTGAACCTCCTGGGAGACCTTCTGGTGTGGGGAGGGCCCCGGCCGGTCACCGACCGGGGGTGCGCGGCGGGGTGCGGGCCGCGTCAGCAGTTGCGGATCGACCAGACCGGGTTCCAGTCCTGGTAGCCGCTGCTCACGGCTCGCGACGAGGTGAGGGTCTGGCCGGCGGAGCCGTAGAAGGAGGCGACCGTGCCGCTGGTCTGGAAGTTGTGGTAGTAACCGCCGCCCAGCCAGTTGGCCAGCGCGTAACGATTGCAGTAGTAAAGGAAGAAGATCTTCCACTTGCCTGCGGTGGGGTCCCAGACCTCGGTGCAGAGGTTCCCGTCGGCACAGGTGTAGGACTCACCGGTCGCCCGGTGGATGTAGTTCGCGGCCGGGGAGACGGTCGGTGGCGCGGCGGCCGGACGCCGGTTCGAGAGCGTCTCGGCGTACTTCGGCGCCGCGGGCGCCACCAGGACCCTTCCGCCCGCCCCGCCGTCGGAGGGGGCGGCGGCCCGCGCCGTGCCGGTGGAGAACGCGGCGAGCAGCATGCAGGTCAGCAGGCCGACGATGCCGGTGAATGAGCGCTTCGCGCGCATGGATGGGTCCCTCCTGTCGGAACGCGTACGGGGACGTACGGCAGTGCGCCAGAGGCGCAGCGCACGCTCGCAGCCCTGATGCTCGCCGACGGCCGCCCGCCGCAGAAGCTTTTCGAGCCTGCTCGAAAGGCGGCCGGAGCGGGTGCCGCGAGCGCCTTCGAAGTCGGCCGGATATCGACGTACCGACGCGGAATCCCGGCCCGCGCGGGGACGTTGACCCACCGGGGAACACAGGGGGCACGGCGTCGGTGACGACGCCGTGGAGACACGGGGGGACACCGGTGGGCGACTACTCAGTGCACGTCGGACGGCTGGACCGCGTACCGCTCGCCGTCCGTCCGCATCCGGGGGCCACGCTGTTCTCCCTGCTGTTCCAGGTGCTCGCCGGCAACGCGCCGGACGTGCCCGCGCCGCTGCGCGCCCTTGTGCGCCAGTCCCTGCCGCCGTCGCAGGCCGCGGCCATGAGGTCCCTGTTCACGTCCGTGTGCTGGGTCCCCGACTCGCTGTCCCTGACCGGCGACCTCGACGCCGCAGGCGAGGCGGCGGTCCTGGCCGAACTGGACGCGCTGGAAGCGGACGCCCTGCTCGCCGACCTGCACCGGGAATTCGGCGACACCCCGCCCGCGCGGTGGCGGGCGCCCGCGCTCCGGCCCCGCGAGTTCCTCGACGCCTACCGCACAGCGGTGCTCGCCGTGTGGCAGGGCCTCGTCCCGCTGTGGCGGGCGGCGGAGCCGTACCTGCGCCGGGAACAGGAGCGGATCGGCCTGGCCGCCGTGACCGGCACTCTGGACGTCCTCGTCGGCTCCCTCGGCGGCCGCGTCCGGTACGCGGACGGCACGTTCAGGCTGCCCCACTCGTGCCCCCGGACCCTCACCGAACTGGGCCGGCGGCGCGTCGTCCTGGTGCCCCTGGCCTCCGGATACACCGCGGACACGCACAGCGCGGAACGCGACGACGTGCTCTGGATCGGCTACCCCCTGCCCGGCCTCGCGCAGGTGCTGACCGCCGCGACGCCCGACACGGCGACCGGCGCCGACCGTCTCGCCGCGCTGCTCGGCCGGGCCCGCGCCGGCATTCTGCGCAGCGCCCGGCGGCAGCCCTCGGTGTCGGAGACCGCGCGGCACGTCGGCCTCTCGGTCAGCACCGCCTCGTACCACTGCGACCAACTGAGCAACGCCGGACTGCTGCTGAGGCAGCGTCAGGGCCAGCAGGTCCGCCTGCACCTCACCGACCGGGGCAACGCGCTCCTGGACCTGCTGGCCTGACCGGCACGGCTCCGCCCGGGGCCCACCGACCACGGCCGCGACTTCGACGCCGCCGTCGTCGTGTGCCGACCCGTGCTCACCCCCTCCGGACCATCCGGACAGTGTCCCCGGCCCCGACGAGGGCACGGCGCGCGGGCGCCCGGTGGGGCGGTCCGGCGCCCCTGGTTGAGGCGCCGCCTGGAGGGAACTCAGGGGTGGCCTTGTCCACCAACGAGTCCAGGGAGACGCCCGTGGCAGTGCGTCATCGCCTCATCAAGACGAGTCCGGAGCGGGTGTGGTCCGTGATCGCGGACGGCAGCACATACGCGAAGTGGGTGGTGGGCGCGGCCACCTCCGAGCCGAAACGGGGACAGTGGCCGCAGCTCGGCGCGACGATCGCCTACGAGGTGTCCCTCGGCCCCGTGCGGCTGGGCAACGAGACGGTCGTCAGACGCTGTGTGGAGGGCACCGCGCTGGAGCTGGAGGCCCATGCCGGGATCCTCGGCACCGCGCGGATCGCCATGGAGCTGCGGCCCTGGGGCGACCACTGCCTGATCATCGTGGACGAGCATCCGCTGCGCGGCGCGGGCGGCGTGCTGCACAACGCCGGTCTCGAGGCACTCATCCAGTGGCGCCACCGCGCCATGCTCGGCCGGCTCGCCCGGCTGTGCGAGTCCCCCGAGGAGTCCGCCGGCGCTTCGCCGGACGAGACGGCGGACGGAGTGGCCCGCGGCCGGCCGGCGGCCCCGGGCGGTGCCGGCCGTGCCTGACGCCGTCGTCGTCGGCGCCGGTCCGAACGGCCTGGTGGCGGCGAACGTCCTGGCCGACGCCGGCTGGAGCGTCGAGGTCCTGGAGGAACAGCCCGAACCCGGCGGGGCGGTGCGCCACGACCGCGGCGTCAGCCCGGACTTCGTGAACGACCTGTTCAGCTCGTTCTACCCGCTCGCCGCGGCGTCGCCGGTCCTCGCCGGGCTGCGGCTGCACGAGTACGGCCTGCGCTGGAGCCACGCGCCCCACGTCCTCGCCCACCCGCTCACCGACGGACGGTGCGCGGTGCTCGACCGCGGCATCGACACCACCGCCGCCTCCCTCGACGCCTTCGCCGCCGGGGACGGCGACGCCTGGCGCCGGCTGCACGACGTGTGGGCACGCCTGGAGCCGGACGTCCTGGGCGCCCTGTTCACCCCGTTCCCGCCGCTCCGGGCCACCGCCCGGCTCGCCGTACGCCTGCGGGCCGCGGGCGGGCTCCGGCTCGCCCGCTCCCTGCTGCTGCCGGTGCGCCGGCTGGGCGAGGAGGAGTTCCGCGGGGAGGGCGGCAGGCTGCTGCTCGCGGGCAACGCCCTGCACGCGGACCTCGCGCCGGAGGCGGCCGGGAGCGGCGGCTTCGGCTGGCTGATGTCCATGCTCGGGCAGTCCCACGGCTTCCCGGTGCCGGTCGGCGGCTCGGGCGAGCTCACCGCGGCGCTCGTGCGCCGCCTGCGCGCCCGGGGCGGCGTGCTGAGCTGCGGGCGGCGGGTCACCAAGGTCGTCGTGCGCGGCGGGCGCGCCGTCGCCGTGCGCACGGCCGACGGCGACACGGTCCCCGCGCGCCGCGCCGTGCTCGCGAACGTGTCCGTCCCGACGCTGTACGGCGAGCTGGTCGACGCGGCGGACCTGCCCGACAGGCTCCTCGCCGACCTGCGGCGCTTCCAGTGGGACTTCGCCACCTTCAAGGTCGACTGGGCGCTCGACGGCGCCGTGCCGTGGCGGTCGGAGCAGGCGGCGTCCGCCGGAACCGTCCACCTCGCGGACGGCGTCGACGAACTCACCCGGTTCGCCGCCCAGATCGCCATGGGGCGCGTACCGGACCGCCCGTTCACCCTCTTCGGCCAGATGACCACCTCCGACGCGACCCGGTCGCCCCGGGGCACCGAGTCGGCCTGGGCCTACACGCACGTACCCCACGACGTGCGGGCCGACGCCGGGGACGAGGGCCTCACCGGGCGCTGGGACACCCGCGAGGCGGAGGTCATGGCCGACCGCGTCGAGCGCCAGGTGGAGCGCTTCGCTCCCGGGTTCCGCGCGCTGATCAGGGCCCGGCGCGTCCTGGCCCCGCCGACGCTCCAGGCCCTCAACGGCAACCTGCACGGCGGCGCCGTCAACGGCGGCACCACCGCCATCCACCAGCAGCTGTTCTTCCGTCCCGTGCCCGGCACCGGGCGACCCGAGACACCGCTGGCCGGGCTGTACCTCGCCTCGGCCGGGGCCCACCCGGGGGGCGGCGTCCACGGTGCACCCGGCGCCAACGCGGCACGCGCCGCGCTGCGCCGGCACCTGCCGCCCGGACGCGTCCGACTCCAACGGGCCCTGCTGCAACGCGACCGGGCCGGGCGCAAGACCCGGCCGACGCCGTGAGCGGTGGCCGGTCGGGCGGGGCGCGCTGGCGGGTCGGAATGGGCGGGTCGGGGTGCTGGGCCGGGATGGGCGGGGCGTGGTGCCAGGTGCCGGAAGGACGAGGTGAGGTGGCCCCGTGACACGCAGTCCCCTGCACGATCGCACCGTCGTCGTGACCGGCGCCGCCCGCGGCCTCGGTGCCGCGCTGGCCCGCGAGTGCGCGCGGCGCGGCGCACGGCTCGCCCTGCTCGGCCACGAGAAGCCCCGCCTGGACGCGGTGGCCGCCACGCTGCCGACATCCGCGCTCGCCGTCGAGGTCGACATCACGGACCTGACGGCGCTGCGCGCGGCGGCCGACGAGGTGCGCGACCGGCTCGGCCGGCCCTCCGCCGTGGTGGCGAACGCGGGCATCGCCGCGGCCGGACCGTTCGCCGACACCGACCCGGCCACCTGGCGGCGCGTGATCGACGTGAACCTCACGGGCAGCGCCCACACCGCCCGCGCCTTCCTGCCGGACCTGATCGAGACGGCCGGCTACTACCTCCAGGTCGCCTCCCTCGCCGCCGTCGGCGCCGTCCCCATGATGAGCGCCTACTGCGCCTCCAAGGCGGGCGCGGAGGCCTTCGCGCACGCGCTGCGGGCCGAGGTGGCACACCACGGGGTGGCCGTGGGCATCGCGTACCCCAACTGGACGGACACCGACATGATCCGCGACGGCGACCGGTACGCCGCCCTGCGCGAGCTGCGCCTGCGGCTGCCGGGTCCGGCGCGCCGCGTCGACCCCGTCGAGCCGGGCGCCGTCCGGCTGGCGCGCGCCATGGAACGACGGCGAACGGCGGTCTACGTGCCCGCGTGGCTGCGTCTGGCCCAGGCGACCCGGGCGGCGCTGCCGTCCGTGGTGCTGCGCGCGTCCCGCCGCGCCCTGTCCGCACCGGAGGCGGCGGACGCCCTGCGCGCCACCGGCCCGCTCGGCGCCGGGGGAGAGGCCGACAGCGCGGCCGTACGGCGGGGCCCCCGGGACACGACCTGACCGCGCCGCTCACTTGTCAACTCGCCCTGTTCCAGGGCAACTTCGCACCAAACGAGGCGGCGTGCCGGGCTTCGGCAGATGGCTCCTCCGAAAACTATGCGGCGGTCGGGAGATCCCCGCAGGAGCCTCACATCCTCTGCACACAGTGTCACCGTGGCGTCGTTACCGTTACTGATCGCTCGATTGCGCGTACGAACGTGACCGGGCCGCGGTCCCGTGGACCGACGGCGTGTCAACTCAGGAAGACCGGAGATGGATTACTGCTCCTCGTGTCGTCGGCACCTCAACGGGGCCCTGGTGTGCCCCGGGTGCGGTGCCTACGCCCCGGACATCGATCCGGCCGCCTACGCTCGTGTCACCCCCGCCCCGGCCACGATGGCGACGGCGGGTGCGGTGGCCGGGACGGACCCCGGCGACTTCGACACGTGGCAGGACGGTGGGCCCGGCGACGAGACGGACGTCCTCGCCGCGCCACCCGTGACCGAGGGCCGGGCCGCCCGGCGCCGCCAGCGGGCCCGATGGAAGAAGAACCAGCGCCGTGCCGTGGTCGCGACGGCGGTCGCCCTCGTCGGCGGCGGCCTCACCATGGTCGCGACCGACCAGCAGTCCGGCGACCGGGCGCGTGCCGCCGCCGCGCCGCACGACCCGGGTGTCGACCTCGGCGAGGTGCCGACGGGGCAGGGCAGCAACTCGACCGTGACGCGCCCCGAGGAGCCCCGTTCGACGCCCACGCCGTCCGCGGCCGAGCGTTCCAGCAGGCAGGGCGCCACCGGCCGGGCCCGCACAACGCCGTCGGACGACGGCGGTGTCCGGGAGGTGGCCGCTCAGCCGCGCACCACCGCGACGTCGACGCCGCCGCCGAGCGTCAAGGCGCCGTCCGTGAGTGACGGCACGGGCTCCGCCGGCACGGGTGGCACCGGCGTCACGGACGGTACGGGCGACATCGCGGACCGGCCGGAGGCGACTCCCGTACCGACGCCGCCGTCCGCCAACGACGGCGCCGGCAGCCCGGATTCGGGTGCGCAGGAGCCGACGACACCGCCGGCCACCAAGTCACCCCAGGAACTCTGCCTGCTCGTTCTGTGCGTCGGCGTCGACTGACCCTGTCGACCGTGTGTGGCGCGACGGCCGACGGCCGCCGCGCCACGGGTCTTTCGGCTCACCGTGATGCTCAGCCCACGGTGATGTTCGAGTTGCCGCTGCTCTGGTAGCCCTCGGTGGCCATGATCATGTAGTAGTTGAAGCTGCCCATCCGCATGCCGGCGCGGGACCACGCGTCGAAGTGGTTGCCGGTCGTGATGGTGCCGCCGGTCCGCTTCTGCTGCCGGACGCTCCAGTACTGGTTGAAGGTCTTGGTGCCTTCCACGGACGGGGCGTTGTACCGCGTCGTCTGGTAGATGTCGTACGTGCCGCCGTCGCTGGTGACGGTGCCCTTGTACGTGCCCGTGGGCCGGTACGTGCCCCAGTTGTCGACGATGTAGTACTCGACGAGCGGATTCGACGTCCAGCCGTAGAGCGTCAAGTAGCCGTTGCCCGACGGGTTGAAGCTGCCCGAGTAGCGCACGGTCCTGCGGCTGCCGTTGCTCCAGCCCTTGCCGCACACGAAGTTGCCGCAATTGGTCCAGGACGTGCGGTAGTTGCCGCCGGAGCTCAGGGTCATGGAGACCGAACCGCCACCGTCCGTCCAGAACGAGTAGTAGAAGCCGTTGTCCATGCCGGTCTGGTTGCGGGTGATCGTCGTGTCCGCGTGCGCGGTGCCCGGCAGGATCAGACCGGACGTCGTGGCGAGCGCCAACGCGCCCGTGCCGCCGAGGAATCCTCTGCGGCTGAGCCGGCGTGCCGAGGCGTCGTTCTCGTGCATGCGTCCTCCAGGTGTGGGGGGTTCGACGGTGCCGCCAGTGTTGAAGCGGCCTGATGGACTGTCAACAGTTTCGGCAGAGGTTGCGAAAAATTCTCTCGGGGTGACTGGCGGAACCGTGGTCATTGAGCCAGGTCAATTCCCTGACAGATCCGATGATTCGCGATCCTTGCTCGAAATGCCCGAGGGATTCGATCGGAATCCCGGCGGATGAAGAACGAAACTTTCGACCTGTGCGCCGATCATGCGGGCGTACTCGGATACGAGTAGCCGGAGTTACTCCCGCCGTCAGACGCCCGCGGCGCGTCCGCACGGCACCGTGGGTGACGTGAAGCTGAACCGTCCCGCACGCCGGGCCACCCTCGTCGTCCATGTGTCCGCCTCCGCCGGCTGGCTCGGGCTCACGCTCGGGCTGCTCGCCCTCGCCGTCACCGCGACCAGCACCGGGACCCCGGTGACCGCGGAGGCGTCGGTCCGGGCCATGAAGGTCTTCGCCGACTGGCTGCTGCTCCCCCTCGCGCTCCTCACCCTGGCCTCCGGCCTGGTGCTGGCGCTCGGTACGCCCTGGGGACTGGCCAGGCACCGCTGGGTCTGGACCAAGTTCTGGCTCACCCTGGCCACGACCGGCGCCACCGCCTTCGCGCTCCGCCCGGGGGTGAACGCGGCGGTCTCCGCCACCGCCGGGGGAGAGGCCCTGCCGGATGCCGGGGACCTCCTGATCGGCCCGATCGTCTCGCTGTCGGCGTACGTCTTCATGACCGCGATCTCGATCCTCAAGCCCTGGGGCCCGACCCGCCGGGGCCGCGAGCGGCGCGGGGCGGCAGGGCGGGAGCGCGGGGCGGCAGGGCGGGAGCAGGCGGAGAACAAGCGTGTCCGGCAGGCCGTCTGACCTGCCGGGCGCCGTCGGAGGCTGCCGGAGGGCGAGGCAGTCCTGCCGCGCGCTGTCGCGCGGACGCCTCGCGCCTCCCCGCCTCCTGGGTAGCCGGCACGCGCGAAATGAGTACAAGCACTCAGGCAGGGCCGGGCCCGGTCGCGGCACGATGCGGATCATCCACGTCGACACCGGGAGTTCCTCATGCTCAGCCGCCTCGCCGACGTCCTGGTGCCCGTCGCCGGCCGCCTCACCGTGACCACGGACGCCGACGCCGACCTCGCACCGGGCAGCATCATCGCGGCGAACCACACCTCGCTCGCCGACCCGGCCGTCGTACTCGCCGCACTGCACCGCCTCGGCGTACGCCCGGTCGTCATGGCGGCGGCCGGCCTGTGGCGCGTCCCCCTCCTCGGCGCGGCGCTCGCCCGCGAAGGGCACATCCCCGTGCACCGCAACGACCCGCGCGCCGCCCGCGCGCTCGACCTCGCCGCCGACGCACTCGACGCCGGGCGCCTCGTCCTCATCTACGCCGAGGGCGGGATACCCGACCGCAAGGACGCCGCCGAGGCCGCGCCCCTGCCGTTCCGCAGTGGCCTCGCCCGCCTCGCCGAACGCACCGGCGCGCCCATCGTGCCCGTCGGCCAGGCCGGTGCACGCCGCATCACCTCCGGCAGCACGGCCAAGCAACTCGCGGGCCTCGCCACCGCACCCCTGCGCCGCCCACGCCTCCACGTCCACGTGAGCGCCCCCCTCACCCCGGTCGGCGACCGCGCCACCCGCACGGCCCAGGCCCACAACGCGGTCACCACGGTTTGGCGAACGGCGGCCGCAGGCCTGGGAGAACCGGCGGCCCTGGCCGCGTAGGCGTCGCCGCGGTCCGAGAGCCGTCCGAGACGACTCGGCGGCGGGCGTGCGGCGCTCAGCCGGTCCGACGCCGACGGACGACGTACCCCACGGCGAGGGAACCCGTCACCAGCAGGAGTCCGATCGCGGTGTCCTGTGGGCTGGGCCCGGCAGCGGAGGAGCCTCCAAGGCCACCGCGCACACCACGCGTCGGGGCGACGGTGGACGGCGTGGGGGCAGACGTGGGGGCAGACGTGGGGGTGGAGATGGAAGCGGAGGTGGGCGTGACAGTGGGTCCGACGGCCGGCGACGTACTCGTCCCTCGTCGGGGCAGTACCTCACATGCGATGCCGTCGTCCGCGCCCTGATCCTCGTCCAGACGGCTCGGGTCGGTCGGGTCGCTGTTGAAGAATGCCTGCGCGTCCTCCTGGAATGCGAAGTCACGGCAGTCGAGGTCCTGGGCCTGAGCGGGGCCGGCCAGCGGCACGATTCCTGCGCTCGCTATCAGCAGGGCGATTACACCGTTACGAGGGCGCATGGCGCCTCCTTTCCGAGCGTGCGTCGCCCCGACGCTATGAGCCAGGCGGCCCAACGGCGCGCAACCGTAGCCCGATCGGGTGTTCACCCTGAGTCGCCCGCCCCGCCCCGCCCCGCCCCGCCCCGCCCCGCCCCGCCCGGGCCGCTGAGTCGTACGCCCGCATCAACCGATCGGTCGATGTCGCCCCGAGGAGTCGACGCCATCGCGGAACTCGCCCGGCGCGGCGCCCGCGCGAAGGTCCTGGTCCTCACGACGTACGACACGGGCTCCGACACCCTCCCCGCCATCGAGGCCGGCGCGACGGGCTACCTGCTCAAGGACGCTCCACGCGAGGAACTGTTCACGGCGGTGCGCGCGGCGGCGGAGGGCCGCACGGTCCTGTCCCCGGCCGTGGCGTCCCGCCTCGTCCACGCCGTCCGCGCCCCCGGCAACGAACCGCTGTCCACCCGCGAGCGCGAGGTGCTCGCCCTGGTCACCAAGGGCACCTCCAACCGCGAGATCGCCCGCGAGCTCTTCATCAGCGAGGCCACGGTGAAGACCCACCTCACCCACGTGTACGCCAAGCTGGGCGTGAACGACCGCGCGGCGGCGGTGGCCACGGCCTACGAGCGCGGCATTCTCGGCCAGAGCCCCGGCGGCGCCGGAACGCACGGCGAGGTGTACGACCTGCGGCAGGCGGTACACGGTCACCACGAATCACTCTCCGGAAAGATTGACCGGCAGGTTTTCCGTGTCGAAAGTGGTTGCGTATGACGGCATTGCAAGGGCCCGGCATTCCGACGACTTCCCCCGCCCCTGAAGCGGTCGGCTCGCCGGTCAGTTCCCACAACGAATGGGACCCGCTGGAGGAGATCGTCGTCGGGCGTCTGGACGGCGCGACCATTCCCTCCAGCCATCCCGTGGTGACCTGCAACATCCCCGACTGGGCGGCGCGACTCCAGGGCCTCGCCGCCGGGTTCAAGTATCCGCGCCTGATGGTCGAGCGGGCGCAGCGGGAACTCGACCAGTTCGTGGCGCTGCTGGAGTCCCTCGGAGTGACGGTCAGACGACCCGAGGCGGTCGACCACAAGCAGCGGTTCAGCACCCCCGACTGGTCGTCGCGCGGGTTCTGCAACACCTGCCCGCGCGACAGCATGCTCGTCGTCGGCGACGAGATCATCGAGACGCCGATGGCATGGCCGTGCCGGTATTTCGAGACGCATTCCTACCGCGAGATCCTGAAGGACTATTTCCGGCGCGGTGCCCGCTGGACGGCGGCACCGAAACCGCAGCTCACCGACGAACTGTTCGAGCGGGATTTCCGCGTCCCCGGGGCCGACGAGCCCATGCGCCACATCCTCACGGAATTCGAGCCGGTCTTCGACGCGGCCGACTTCGTGCGCGCCGGGCGCGACCTGTTCGTCACGCGGAGCAATGTCACCAACCGGATGGGCATCGAGTGGCTGCGCCGCCACCTCGGCCCCGGCTACCGCATCCACGAGATCGAGAGCCGCTGCCGTACGCCCATGCACATCGACACGACGTTCGTGCCGCTCGCGCCGGGCAAGGCCCTCGTCAACCCCGAGTACGTGGACGTCGACCGCCTGCCGGAAGCCCTGAGGTCCTGGGACATCCTGGTCGCCCCCGACCCCGACCCCATCGACGACCGCCTGCTCGGCATCACCTCGATGTGCGGCAAGTGGCTCAGCATGAACGTCCTCATGATCGACGAGAAGCGGGTCGTCGCCGAACGGCACCACACCGGCATGCTGCGCGCGCTCGAGAAGTGGGGCTTCGAGCCCATCCCGTGCGACCTGCTGCACTACGCGCCGTTCGGCGGCTCGTTCCACTGCGCGACGCTCGACGTCCGGCGCCGCGGAACCCTCGAGAGCTACTGCGACTGAGGCGACGGCTCACGCTCGACCATGTAATTGCACACGCAGGTTATTGCTGGCGCGTGTATGCCCGCGATGCTAATATCTCCTCGCGCAATGACAGGCGGCGGCCCCGGGCCGCCGCTACCCCGACCGCCCGGAGTTTCGTGTGTCTTCCCTGTTCGAGCCGTACACCCTGCGTTCCGTGACCATCCCGAACCGCGTGTGGATGCCGCCCATGTGCCAGTACTCCGCGGCTCCCGACGGACTGGCGCAGGGCGTGGCCACGGACTGGCACTTCCAGCACTACGGCGCCCGCGCGGCCGGCGGCACCGGCCTGATCATCCTCGAAGCGACCGGGGTGTCGCCCGAGGGCCGCATCTCGCCCCACGACCTGGGACTGTGGAACGAGACGCAGGCAGGCGGCCTGCGCCGGATCACCGAGTTCCTCAAGAGCCAGGGCACCGTCCCCGGCATCCAGCTCGCCCACGCCGGCCGCAAGGCCTCCACCAGCCAGCCGTGGAAGGGCGACGGACCCGTCGGACCGGAGGAGCACGGCTGGCAGCCGCTCGGCCCCAGCGCCGAACCGTATCCCGGCCTCAAGGTCCCGCACGAGCTGACCGTCGAGGAGATCCACGACATCCTCGACCAGTGGCGCGCCTCGGCCCGGCTCGCCCTCGCCGCCGGATTCCAGGTCGTCGAGATCCACGGCGCCCACGGCTACCTGATCGGCAACTTCCTCTCCCCGCACAGCAACCGCCGCACCGACGCCTACGGCGGCAGCTTCGACAACCGCATCCGGTTCGCCGTCGAGGTCGTCGACGCCGTACGCGAGGTCTGGCCCGACGACCTTCCCCTCTTCTTCCGCGTCTCCGCCACGGACTGGCTGGAGGCCGACGGCTGGACCGAGGACGAGACCGTCGCCCTCGCCCGCGTCCTGACCGAGCACGGGGTGGACCTCCTGGACGTCTCCACCGGCGGCAACGCGGCCGGCGTCACCATCCCCGTCGGCCCCGGCTACCAGGTGCCCTTCGCCGCCCGCGTCCGGCGCGACACGGAGATGCCGGTCGCGGCGGTCGGCGAGATCACGGACCCGGCCCAGGCGGAGAAGATCCTCGCCGCGGGCGAGGCAGACGCGGTCCTGATCGGCCGCCAGCTGCTGCGCGAGCCCACCTGGGCCCGGCGCGCGGCCCGCGAACTCGGCGGCGACGTGCGCATCCCCCCGCAGTACGGCTGGCGCCCCTGACGGACCCGACCGGCTGCGATCCGGTGGTCGGCGTCAGACGTCGTACGCCCCGCGTGATACGGCGGCGCGCGACGGAAGGGGACCGTCGGCCGTTCACCCGCCTCGCCGGGCCGTGCGGTGCCTCGGCGAGTGCGGTGAACGTGGTCCGGGCTCACGGGAGTGTGAGCGCGGGCACTACTTCGGGGCGTCCGGCTTGGCGTCCTCGGTCGAGGCCTCGGCCTTCTGGTCCGCCGTGTCGGGGGCCGTGTAGAAGACCGCGCTGCCCTGCTTGCTGCGCTGGGCATGACCCTTGGCCACCAGGTTCTCCAACGTGTTGCGCACGACCGTCGTCTTGAAGGTCCGGCCGGCGTGCGCCTGGCCCAGTGCCGTCGACACCTCCGCGGCGGAACGCGGCTCACCCTGCTCGGCGAGGTGCGCGCGGACCAGTTCGACCAGGGTCGGCGAGGAGGGGCTCTTCGCAGCCGCAGTTCCGGCCGCAGCCGTGGCCGTCGCCTTCGCGGACTTCCCGGTGGCGGCCTTGCCCGCGGCGGGCTTCCCGGTCTTCGGCTTCGGCTTCGCCTTCGACGGGGCCGGCGCGGCGGCGGTGGTCTTCTTCGCGGGCGTGCCCTTCTTGGCCCGGTCGGCGGTGCCCTTCGTCCTCGGCGCCGGCACGGCGGCGGGCGCGGGCTGGACCGGGGACGGCGTCACACCGAGCGCCTGCTGCATGTTCACCAGCACGGCGTGGTCCTGCTGCAGCGTCGCCAACTGCTCCTGAAGGGCGGCGATTTCGGCGCTGATACGTTCCTGCTCCTTGACGTTGCGTTCCAGGTCGCCGGTCACTTGGGCGGCGTACTGCGACGCCAGTGCGCCGACGGCCGTGGTGTTCTCGGACATGGTGCTGACCTTCCTCGCGGTGGTGTCTCGGCGCCGCCCCGCGCACAACGGTGAAACGCGCGGAGCCGCACGGAGGTTCACATTTCTCGTGCGGGGCGAGGCAGTGTGTGTGCTGCCCGACACCTTTGGATGGCGATAGTACGGATGAGTGGAGCCGATTGTTCCCCGTCAGCGTCATCTCATCGCTCACATCACCCTGGTGTGGCCTCACGGTGTGTGTGTTCGACCCGTCCCGCCACGGGATAGCGGTGCACGGGCGGCAGTCCGGTCAGCAGCCCGGGCCACACGGTGTCGATGACATGTGCGCTCGGCGTGAAGAGGGGCTGGGCGAGAGCGGGCAGGTCGGCGGGCTCGTGCCATTCCCAGCGGTGCACCAAGTGCGGCTCCGTGACGACCGGTTCACCGGTGTACGCGACGACCCGCACGGCCGCCGTCATCCGCGGGATGCCGTGGGTGGCGTCCATCAGCAGCGCCAGCAGCCGCGCCTTGGTGGCTCTCAGTCCGGTCTCCTCCGCCAACTCCCGTACGGCGGCGTCGACGAAGCCCTCGCCGGCGTCGTTCTTGCCGCCCGGCAGCTCCCACACGCCGCGCCGGGACCAGCCCAGCAGGACCCGCCCGTCGGGGTCGGTGACGACGGCACCCGCGCCTGTGAGGGCGTGCGGCGACGGCTGCCTCCTGCCGGCGTACGTGACACGGGCGGGTGCCGGGTCGCGCAGGAAGAGGACGGCGAGGCCCCCGGCGTCATGGCGTTCCGCGCTGCCCCAGCCGGTGCGCAGCAGCGCGATCTCGTCCTCGTCCAGGGCGATGTCCCGCTTGCCGTGGGGCGCGGTCTCCGCGACGGGGGTGATCACACACACGGTGCCGCCGGGGCGCAGCCGTTCCCGCAGCCGGCTCATGACGCGGGTGCGGTCGCGGAGGAACGCCCAGCTGAGCCGGAGGGTGATGAGGTCGTAGGCGGGCCGCAGGGCGTCGAGGCCGTCCCGCTCGATGTCGAGGACCCGGTACGACACCGTCCCGTCGTTCCCCGGCTCGGCCTCCGCCCGGGCGACGGCGCCCGGTGCCCAGTCGACGGCGTCGACCCGGTAGCCGCGGTCGGCGAGGTGCCGGGCGAGTTCGCCCAGTCCGCAGCCGATGTCGAGGGCGTGTGCGCCGTCCGGTGCCGGAGCGTGCTCGGCGAGCAGCCGGCGTTCGTCGTCGCCCAGGGGCCGGAACGACCTGCCGCTCGCGTAGTGCGCGTCCCATGTCTCGGGCGGGCTGTGTGTCACGTGCAACTCCTCAGTGCCGGGTGGTGTGTGCTCTGCCCGTGCTGGCGTCGGGCCAGTCCTCGGAGTGGTCGGGTGACCCGGTTCCGCCCGGCAGGTCCTGGCAACCGCCGGGCGCGCGCGTGACGGTTCCTTCCGGTGTCCCCGGCCGCCGTGTGCCGCACGTGGCCGTGCTGCACCAGCGGCGGCGCCCGGCCAAGTCGAGGAACAACCAGCCGCAGTCCTCGCTGGGACACGCCCGGACCGTGAACCGGCGTGGATCGGCGAGGAGTTCGGCGGCGCAGCGGGCCGCGGCGAGCACCGGCAGGCGCAGGCCCGCCGAGGGGCCGAACCGCCACGAGCCGAGGCCGTCCTCGCCCCGCACGAACACCGCGGACGCGGCGCCCTCCTGAGCCACCTCGGCCACGGCCCGGAAGGCGCGGGCGTCGTCCATGTCGGTCAGACAGGCGTACAGATCGGCGCGCAGCCGGCGGGCCTCCTCCAGCGCCGCGTCGGCCACGTCGGGGCGGGTCCGGGCCAGCTCCAACAACCGTGCGACGAGCGGTCCGTCGGCCAGGTCGTGGTGCCCGGCCCACACGGCGAGCGTCGAGTAGCGGCGCAGCCACTCCGAACCGGGCAGCCGGGGCCCGCCGCCCCAGCCCGCGTAGGTGTTGCAGAACTCCAGCGCCGGGTGCCCGCCGGTGCTCCACGGCAGCCATTCGTCGCCCACCCGCACCGCGTGCGGCACGGACGGCCGGTCCAGGCGCGCGTCGGAGCGCAGCATCCGCTCGTGCAGTTGCGACAGCGCGGCGCCGGGCTCGATGCCCAGCTCGGCCACCATGAGCCGGTGCGTGTGCCGGTACAGCTCAAGTGCCTCGGCCTTGCGGCCCGACCGGTACAGGGCCGTCATGCGGGCGGCCACGAGCCGCTCGCGCAACGGATGTTCCTCGGCGACGGACGTCAGGTCGGCGAGCACCCTCTCGTGCATCCCGAGCGTCAGCCCGTCCTCGGCCCGGCGCTCCAGCGCCGTCAGCCGCGCCTCGGCGAGCCGGGCGCCCAGCCTGCCGCGCAGCCGGTCGTCGAACACGTCGGCCAGCAGCGGACCGCGCCACAGGGCCAGGGCGGCGTCGTAGGCCCGGACCCGCTCGGCGGGGCTCCCGGCGGTGGCTGCCCGCTCGACACCCGCGAGGAACTCCCGTATGTCGACGGTGTGCCCGCCATCGGCGTCCGGATCGATCGTGTAGCCGCCGTGCCGGCTCTCGATGCGCAGCCCGTGCGGGCCCAGGAGGGCACGGAGCCTGCCGACGTACGTGTGGACGGTGCCGCGTGCCGACGGGGGAGCGGCGCCGTCCCACAGGAGGTCGATGAGGCGCGCGGTCGTGACCACGCTGCCCGCCTCCAGCAGCAGCACACCGAGCAGACACCGCTCCTGACGACGGCTGCCGAGGCCGACGCGCCGGCCCCGGTCGCGGATCTCGAACGTACCCAACAGGGAGAAGTCCATGACGTCCACACCTTACGGCCGTCGAGCGGTGGGCGGGCGTGGTGAGAATGCGGTCAGGTCCTGGGCCGACCATGAGTTCCGCCCCCGCGCACAGCGACTTCCGGGAGAACCCATGCACAGAGCCGCCCTGACCGCACCGCTGGCCCTGGCCGCCCTCCTCGCCGCCACGGCACCCGCCACGGCGGCCGGTGCCGCGCACACGTCCGCCGACTCGCCGTGGACACCCGCCCCGTCCGCCCCGTGGGATGTCGCCGCCGGCGTCCGCTGCGACTTCCCCGTGCACGGCGACCCGGTCGTCGACGAGGTCGTGCGGCACGTCCGCGAGACCCACCCCGACGGCACCGCCAAGAGCGTCGACTACAAGGGAGACCTCGTCGTGCGGGTCACCAACACCGACACCGGCGCCTCCTACGACGCCGATGCCGGCGGCCGGGCGCTCGTCGAATACCGGGCCGACGGCTCCCAGTTCTGGACCGTGAGCGGCCCCGTGCTGGTCGGCTTCGCCGAGAACGGCGGCACGCTGCCGCGCGGCCTCTACATCGTCGACGGCTCGTACACGATGGAGATCAGCGCCACTGGCCACAAAACCCTTTCGACGCGCAACGCCACCGTCGACGCACTGTGCGAGCGCATCGACTGACGCCCGGTGCCGAATATCCGGGAAACCTGCACACCGGCCGTCGGCGCGCCGACGAGAGCTGAACAGTCGTCACGACCGGCCTCCCCGCGGATTGACTTGGCGCGGGAATGCGGCTTTCGGGAAAAGGTGGTCCAGGCCTCGCGGTGACCTGAAAACGCAGGCAGTGTGAAGGTGTTGGTGTCCGTGGGCACCGCGTGGTCATGCCGGTGAAGTCGCAGCGTGCGGCGCGGTCGGACTGACTTCCGGTCAGTTGGCCGCCCCTTCTCACGCGTGCTTTGATCCTGCACCTGGCAGGGGTCGCCGGGAGGAATTCCCCCCTTCGGGAACCGGGCGGACCCTGCGATTCGGAAGTGCTTATCGGAAGGGAACCGCGCGCTATGAACCTTGGCCAGCAGGTCGAAACCGCCGAGATGTCCGACACCGACCTGGACGGGATCTCCGGGGGACTCGGCGTCGGCGGCTCCGGCGGCCTCTTCCTCGAGACGCCGGTGGGTCACCTCTGCGCCGACGTCACCGGCGTGGGCACGGAGAAGGGCCTCGCGCTCGGCACGAGCCTGCACGCCGCCTCGCACTGACGCGACGCGCCACCGCCCCGTGGGGCCCCGGACGACTCGGTCCGCGGCCCGCGGGGCGGCCGCACGTCCGCCCCGCGTCCCGTGTCAAGACGTGCCGACGACAGCCCGGGGGCGTAGCGTCGTCACATGGGTGAGGTCGGGTGCGTCCGGCATGCGGAAAACCATGCGCCGAGGGGGCCGGACTGCTGCCCGGAACAGCCCGGGACCCGCCCTTCCGACGCTGGGGGTGCCTGGTGACCAGCACGGGTGGCCCGTCCACCGACACCGATGAACTGGACGTCGCGTTCGCGGAGACGGTGCGCCGGACCGGTGCGTCCATCGGCGCCCTCTACCTGCTCGCCCCCAGTCAACAGGTGCTGCAGCTCGACGCGCTGTGCGGCGCCTCCGCCGAACTCGCCGCACCCTATCTGAGGGTCCCGGTGTCGGCGCCCGCCCCCGTGGCCGACGCGGTCCGTGAGGACCGGATGGTGTGGGTGGGCAGCCAGGAGGAGCTGACCCGGTCCTATCCCCGCACCGCGCTGGCGCTGCCGTACCCCTTGGCGCTGGTCGCCGCGCCGGTCACCGGTGGCCGCCGGTGGGGTGCCCTGCTGCTGATGTGGCCCGCGACCCGCCCGTCGTACATGACCGGGCGGGAGCGGGGCAACATCGCGGCGAGCTGCCGGCGCCTGGCCCGGCTGCTGGAGGAGGTCGTCGAGCGGGGCGGGCACCCGTCCCGCGACCGGCCGCGGGTGCTGCCCGTCGCGACGGGCCAGTCGGCCGCCGGACCGGCCCTGGCCGCCGCCGACTTCGCCGAGCGCCTGCCCGGCGGCAGCTGCGCCCTGGACCTGCAAGGACGCTTCACCTATCTCACGTCCGGGGCCTGCGAGCTGCTGGACTGCGACGCCGAGCGGGTACTGGGCACCGTGCCCTGGCAGTCGCTGCGCTGGCTGGACGACCCCGTCGTCGAGGACCGCTACCGCGCCGCGGTGCTCAGCCGTGAGCCCGTGTCCTTCACCGCGTTCCGCCCGCCGGACCATTGGCTGGACTTCCACCTCTATCCGGACGCCAGCGGCATCAGCGTCCGTGTCGTGCGCTCCGGCGAGGAGGCGCCGCCCCTGGCGAAGCCGCAGCGGTCCCGGGCCACTCACCGGCCGGCCCGCGCGGGCCAGCTCCACCAGCTCACGCACCTGGCGGCGGCGCTGTCCGAGGTCATCGGCGTGCAGGACGTCATCGACCTGGTCGCGGACCAGATCATGCCCGCGTTCGGCGCCCAGGGCCTGGTCCTGTCCGCCGTCGACGCCGGACGGCTGCGGATCACCGGGTCCCGGGGCTACCCCCGCCAGGCCGTCGACCGGCTCGACGGCCTCCCGCTCGACACCACCCTGACCCCGGCGGGACACGTCCTCAGCAGCGGCGTCCCCGCGTTCTTCAGCGACCCGGAGGAGATGCGGAAGGCGTACCCGCGGGCGCCGATGATCAGCGGCAAGCAGGCCTGGGCCTTCCTCCCGCTGATCATTTCCAGCCGGCCCGTCGGCTGCTGCGTCCTGTCCTACGACAGCCCGCACGTGTTCCCCGCAGAGGAACGCGCCGTCCTGACCTCCCTAGGCGGCCTCATCGCCCAGGCCCTCGACCGCGCCCGCCTCTACGACACCAAGCACGAACTCGCCCACGGCCTCCAGAAGGCGCTCCTGCCGCACACCCTCCCGGACATCACCGGCCTGCGGGTCGCCGCCCGCTACCTGCCCGCCACCCGGGGCATGGACATCGGCGGCGACTTCTACGACCTGATCCGGCTCGGCGACAGCGCCGCAGCCGCCGTCATCGGCGACGTCCAGGGCCACAACGTCGCCGCCGCCGCGCTGATGGGACAGGTCCGCACCGGCGTCCACGCGCACGCGACCGCGGGCACCGCCCCCGGCCAGGTGCTCGCCAGGATCAACGGGCTGATCCACGACCTCGGCTCCGACCTGTTCACCAGCTGCCTCTACGCCCACCTCGACTTCGCCCGGGGCCGCGCGACGCTGGCCGCCGCGGGCCACCCGCCGCCCCTGCTGCGCCCGCTCCACGGCGAGGCCCGGCCCGTCCCCGTCGAGCCCGGCCCCCTGCTCGGGATCGACCCGGACGCCGACTACCCCCTGACCGAGATCCCCCTCACCCCGGGGCTGCTGCTCGTCTTCTACACCGACGGCCTCATCGAAACCCCCGGCGCCGACATCGACGACTCCATCGCCCTGCTCGCCGACCGCCTCGGCCACGCCGACGACCGGGACCTGGACCTGCTCATCGACGGCCTGCTGCGAGAGCGCAGCGCCACCGGGCAGCGCACCGACGACATCGCCCTGCTCGTCCTCAAGTACGAGGCGCCCGGCCCCGAGGCGCCCGGCCCCGAGGCGCCCGGCCCCGAGGCGCCCGGCCCCGAGGCGCCCGGCCCCGAGGCGCCCTGCCCCGAGGCGCCTTGACCGCCGCACGCCGGGCCCGCGCGGGGGGCCGTGGGGCGCTCACGGCCGGGGGTTGGTGCGGTGCCAGCGCGGGCGCGCGTCACCGCCGCGCCGCCCGGCGACGGACGCGCAGCGCGGGCACTGCCGCCGCACCCGGTCCGCGGCGCCACCGGACTCCGGGAAGGTGTCCGGCCAGGTGACGTGCGAGAAGCGGACCAGCCGGGAGCGGCTCAGGGACAGCCCGCAGACCGTCTGGTTCGTGCCCGGCTCCCAGGCGTGGACCTCACCGGCGGGCAGCCGGCGGCGGCCCTCCTCCTCGTCGGTCCACTGTCCGGAGGCGGCGACCGCGTACTGCTTGACGCGCGCCATGACCTGCGCCGGGCGCCGGTCAGCCGGCCGCGTTGTCGACGCGCAGCCGCACCTGCTCCTCCAGGCGGCGCAGGCTGCCGTCCAGCGCGTCGCTCACCGTCTGCTCGCCGGGGTCGTGGCCCTCGTCGAAGAACGACAGGTGGACCGTGACCTCGCTGCCGCCGCTGCCGATGCCCGCGACCTGGAGCCAGCCGGCGTAGCTGCCCTGGTCGCGGGTGCCCCATTCGAGGCGCATCTGCTCCCGCTGGGCGCGGAACAGCGCCGACATGTCCTCGTCGGTGCGGTCCTCGTGCACGGTGACGGCGGGAAGCTCCGCCGCGTCCACGTGGCCCACGTGGAGGGCGTCCGGCAGCCACGTGTCGAGCTGGTCGGGGTTCGCGGCCTGGTCGAAGACGTGCTCGGGCTGCGCGGGCATCGTGCGTGAACGTTCGTACTCGGTCATCGCGGTTCCGTCCTCGCGTCGGGGGTGCCCCGCCCAAGTACCCATCCGGCCCCGGCGCCCACATCCGTCCCGTCCCGGCGTTGGGCCGTGCGGGGGGAAGCGGCACGTTCCTCGGTTTTGCCGTTGCCGAGGGGGAAACCCCGCATACGCACCGTACGCATCGAGTACGGCGGCCACGCAGCGCCGAAAGGTGGGTTTGTGATGCCCAAGGGATCGGGTTCCAAGCGGGAACGCCAGTACGAGCACATCAAGGAGAGCGCGCAGGAGCGCGGCGCCTCGACCGGGCGGGCCAAGGAAATGGCCGCGCGCACAGTCAACAAGCAGCGGTCCCAGGCCGGTGAGACCAAGTCCTCCGGCGGCGGGTCGCGCAAGACGTCCTCTTCGCGCCAGAGCGGCGGCGGGTCGAAGTCCTCGGGAGGCGGAGGCGGATCCCGGTCCGGCGCCACCCGCGACGAACTGTACGAGGAGGCCAAGCGCAAGGGCATCGAGGGCCGCTCCTCGATGAACAAGCAGCAGCTGGCCAGGGCCCTGGGTCACTGACCGGCTCCCTTCCGCTCCGTTCGGCGCGGGGTGCGCCGGGGGCGGAGGGCGGCAACCGGATCGCCCCGCGGCTCGTCCTGTCCAGCGAGGGCGAGCGGACGGGGGAACCGGGTGGGTCGCGAGAACGGCGGTACGACGCCTACGCCTACGCCGATGTCGACGTGGCGGCGCGGGCGGGTGATCGCCGTCCTCGCCCTCGTCACCGGCGGGCTGCTCGCCGGGCATCGCGCGGTCCCCAACTCGGTGGGCCGCCTGGGCAGCCTGCTGGAGGTCCTGCTGCCGTGGCTCGGCTTGGTGATCCTGGTGCTGCTGGGCCTGGCGCTGCTGCGCCGCTCGGCCGTCGCGCTGCCGGCCCTGCTGCTGCCGGTGGCCGCCTGGACGTATCTCTTCGGTGGACTGCTGCTGCCCGGCGGCGGGCCGGGAGCGCACGACCTGGTGGTGGTGCAGCACAACGTCAGTGACGAGAACCCCGACCCGGCGGGCACCGCCTGCGTCCTCGCCGCCGCCGGGCCGGACCTCGTCGCGCTGGAGGAACTGGTGCCCGCGGCGCTGCCGGCCTACGAGAAGGCGCTCGCCCCGGACTACCCGTACCACGCCGTCCGGGGCACCGTCGGGCTCTGGTCGAAGCACCCGCTCACCGGCGTCCGCAGCGTGCCCATCAAGCCACGCGGCATCACGGAGGCGTGGAGCCGCGGACTGCGGGCCGCCGTCCACACACCGCGCGGCACCGTCGCGGTGTACGTCGCGCACCTGCCCTCGGTGCGCATCCGCGCGAGCGGCCTGGCCTCGGCGTGGCGGGACGAGAGCGCCGACCTGCTGGGCCGGGCCGTCGCCGAGGAGGAACTCGCGACGGTGATCCTGCTGGGCGACCTCAACGGCACCGTGGACGACCGCGGGCTGTCCCCGCTGACCTCCCGGATGAACGTGCCGGAGCGGGGGTTCGCGTTCAGCTTCCCCGCCGCCTTCGCGGTCGCCCGGATCGACCAGGTCATGGCCCGCTCGGCCACCGTCGGCCGCATCCGCACGCTGCCCGCGACCGGCAGCGACCACCTGCCGGTCGCCGCCCGCATCACCCTGACGGACCGACCGTGACGGGCCGACCGTGACGGACCGACCGTGACGGTGCGACTCGACGGTGTGCGGGCCGCACGGACCAGCCCTGACGGACCAGCCCTGACGGGCCGGCTCCGACGGCACGCGCGGCCGGCGTCAGCCTCGGCGCACGGGGCGGACGGCGCGGCCCACCCATTCGGGCGTCTCCTCGGCCAGCGCTTCGTAGCGGGCGCGCACCTCGTCGGGGAAGGCGACCGCGCCGTCCGCGCCCACGTGGACGCCCAGGAGTTCGATGGCGGCGACCGGCAACTCGCCGTCGTCCGCGTACATCTCGTGCGCGAAGTGCACCTTCCGTGCGCCGATGCCCAGCACCCGGGTCCGGATCCGCAGCCGGGCGCCCTCCTTCACCTCGCGGAGGTAACGGACGTGCGACTCGGCCGTGTAGAGCGAGCAGCCGGTGGCCTCGCGGTACGTGTGATCCAGACCGGTCGCGTCCATCATGGCGTCGGTGGCGTACCCGAACACGAGGACGTAGTACGCCTCGCTGAAGTGGCCGTTGTAGTCGATCCACTCGGGACCGACCGTCTGCGTGAACTCAGGCAGCGGCGCGCTCACTTGCCGGCACCGCCCGTCCTCGGCAGCCGGCCCGTCGCGCGCAGGACGTCGATGATCCCCTGGTCGCGTTCGGCGACGAGGTCCGCGACGGACCGCCCCGCGGCGGCTTCCTCGCAGCCCTCGACCATCGCGTCGTACAGCTTCCGGTCCAGTTCGGGTGCCTCCAGCCGGGTCCACGGCGACTTCAGGGACGGGCCGAAGTGGTCCAGCATGTGCGCCATGCCGCCCTCGCCGCCCGCCAGCGCGAACGTCAGGCACGGCCCCATGAACGCCCACCGCAGTCCCGGCCCCTCGGTGATGGCCGCGTCGATGTCCCGCACTGTCGCCTCACCGCTCGCGACCATGTGCAGCGCCTCGCGCCACAGCGCCTCCTGGAGGCGGTTCGCGATGAAGCCGGGCAGCTCCCGGTCCAGCGTGATCACGGACTTGCCGGCCGTGTCGTAGAACTCGGCGGCCCAGGCGACCGCCTCCGCGTCGGTGCGCTCGCCGCCCGCCACCTCCACCAGCGGTATCAGGTACGGAGGGTTGAACGGGTGGCCGATCACCAGCCGCGACGGGTCGGCCGCCGCGGTCTGCATGTCCGTCATCGGATAGCCGGACGTGGACGAGGCGATGACGACGCCCGCGGGGGTCGCGGCGTCCAGCCGGGCCAGCAGATCCCGCTTCAGGCCGAGGTCCTCCGGCGCGCTCTCCTGCACGAACTCGGCCGCCGCGCACGCCTCTTCGAGGGTCGGCGCCACGGTCAGCCGGTCACGGTCGGCGCCGTCCGCGAGCCCGACGCGGGTCAGCGCGGGCCAGGCGGCGTCGACGAGGCGCCGCAGCCTGGCCTCGGCGTCGGGGGCGGGGTCCCACGCGGTGACGTCGTAGCCACGGGCGAGGAAGTGGGCGACCCAGCCGCCGCCGATGACTCCGGCGCCGGCGCAGGTCACCCGGGTGACGTGCTGTGGGGAGGGGCGGGACACATGAACTCCTCGAGGTCTGTGGGGCGTTGCGGGCGGGGGAGGAGCGGGTCAGCGGCGGTGCAGGCCCAGTCGCCGGCGTGCCTCGTCCGGGGTGGCGACCGAGCAACCCAGGGCCTCCGTGATGGTGACGGCGCGCTCGGTGAGCTGGGCGTTGGTCGCCTTCACGCCACGGCTCAGATAGAGGTTGTCCTCCAGGCCCACGCGCACATTGCCGCCCAGCAGGATCGACTGGGCGACCCACGGCATCTGCATCCGGCCGAGGGCGAAACTGGCCCACTGGGCGCCCGCGGGCAGCATGTTGACCATGGACTGGAGCACCTCGGGCTCCGCCGGCGCGCCCCAGGGGATGCCCATGCACAGCTGGAACACCGACGGATCGTCGAGCAGCCCCTCCGCGTACAACTGCTTCGCGAACCACAGCTGTCCGGTGTCGAAGATCTCCAACTCCGGCCGCACGCCCAGCTGCTGGATGCGCTTGGCGCCCTTGCGGAGCATCTCCGGCGTGGAGACGTACAGGTTGTCGCCGAAGTTGAGGGAGCCGCAGTCCAGCGTGCAGATGTCCGGCAGCAGGTCCTCCACGTGCGGCAGCCGCGCCAGCCCGCCCACCAGGTCGGTGCCCTCCAACGGGCCCTTCTCCAGCGGCTCGTCGGCGTCCAGCACGAGATCGCCGCCCATGCCGGCGGTCAGGTTGACGACCACGTCGGTGCCGGTCTGCCGGATGCGGTCGACGGTCTCCGCGTACAGCTTCGGGTCGCGGGACGGGGCGCCCGTCGCGGGGTCGCGGACGTGGATGTGCACGATCGCGGCTCCGGCCCGCGCTGCCTCGACGGCCGACTTCGTGATCTGGGCGGGAGTGACGGGCACGTGCGGGCTGCGCGCGACGGTGTCGCCGGCGCCGGTGAGGGCGCAGGTGATGATGACGCTGTCGTTCACGGGCATGGGGGGACCTCCGAGGTACGGGTGGGGGGGGAGGAGGGGAGGGCGGGGGATAGGGGGACAGGGGGAGAGGGGGAGAGGTGGCCGGGTGCGGGGTGAGGCGCTCAGCTCGGCTCAGGCGCTCAACTCGGCGTGGACGTGGGCCAGTAGCGCGGCGTGCATGTCGTCCGGACTCGTGCCGTCCTGGTCGCCGGCTGCCGTGGCGAGGACCTGGGAGGCGAGCCCGTCGATGAGCGCGGTCAGACGCAGCGCAGCGGCCTCCGGGTCGGTGGCCGGACGGAAGACGCCCTGGGCCACACCCCGTGCGATGACGTCCGCGACGGTCGTACGCCACTGCCGGTAGTACTCCACGTGCAGCCGGCCCACGGCGGTGGAACGAGCGGCCTCGGCCCAGAGGTCGAGCCACACCCGCCACTGGACGCGCTGCTGTTCGGTGTGCGGCGTCTGGAGCTCGATCAGCCGGCACAGCTCCTTGTACGGGTCCTCCCCGGCGGCGATGTGCGCGGCCCGGGCCGCGGTGTCCTCGTCCATGCACCAGCGCACGGCGGCCTCCAGGAGCTCCGCCCGCCCGGGGAAGTGGTAGTGCACGGCCGCGCTGCTGGTGCCGCACGCGGCGGCGATGTCGGCGACGCGGACGGAGTGGAAACCCTGCTCGGCGATGAGCCGCACGGTCTCGCGGACGATCTGCAGTGGACGGCCCGCGGTGGGCAGGGCGACCGGCGGACCGGCAGCACCGCCCGGCACCTCGGCCGCGCGCGAGGCGCCCGCGGGTGAGTCCGGCCGCGCGCCCAGCAGCCACGCCGCGTCGACGTCCCAGGCGTCCGCGATACGGGCCAGCTCGGCCGCGGTGAACCGCCGCCCGCCGCTCAGCGAACGCGACAGCTTCGACGGATCCATGACGATCCGCCGGGCGAACTCGCGCTGGCTGCACCCGGCCCGGGCGATCACCTGCCGCACGCGTGCGGCGACCTCACTGGTGGTTTCCATGACTCGACACCGTAGCCACGCGTTGAGCTGATCGCAACACGCAAGGGCCAGTATCGATGAAAATAGGCAGGCTGCTGGCTACGGGGACCGGCGTTGTGACCCTGACTGATGCATAAGTCAGTTCCGCAACGCCGCGCCCGTTGCGATCATGTCGACCATGACCGTGTACTGCGCAGACCCCGCCCGGCTCGGCGAGACCCGGCTGGCCGACGGGCGGTCGCTGGGGTGGGCCGAGTGGGGGCCGCCGGACGGCACGCCGGTGCTGTTGTGTCCGGGCGCGGCGACGAGCAGGTGGCTCGGCTTCGGCCCGGACGCCGTCCGGGCACTCGGTGTGCGTCTGGTCTCCGTGGACCGCCCCGGGCTCGGCGCCTCCACCCCCGCGCCCGGACGGACGTTCTCCGGCTTCGCCGACGACATCCGCCAACTCGCCGCGCTCCGCGGGCTGGGCCGGCCGGCCGTGGTCGGGAACTCGCAGGGGGCGCCGTTCGCCCTCGCGTGCGCCCACCAGGGCGTCGTTTCGGCGGTGGCCGTCGTGTCCGGCGCCGACGAGATCGCCGCGCCCGAGTTCACCACGGCCCTGTCGGGCGAACTGCGAGGGCTCGTCGACCGGGTCGGGTCCGATCCCGCCGGCGCCGAGGAGTTCTTCGCCGGGTTCGACGCGGACGCGATGTGGGGCATGGTGACGGGCGGGAGCCCCGACTGCGACCTGGCCGTCTACCAGGAGCCGCGTTTCGCCGCCGCCTACCGCCGCGCCCTGGAGGAGGGCTTCGCCCGGGGAGCGGCCGGTTACGCCCGCGACACGGTCCTGGCCATGGGCCGCTGGCCGTTCGCCCTGGGGGAGATCACCGTTCCGGTCGACCTCTGGTACGGCGAGCGCGACACCGGTCACTCGCCCGACAACGGCGCGTTCCTCGCCTCCCGCATCCCCGGCTCCCGGCGGCGAGTGGTGCCGGGGGCGGGCGGCGCGCTGCTGTGGACGCACGCCGGGCGGATCCTCACGTCCCTGCTCGGCAAGGCGGTTCCCGGACGGAGGTGATTCGGCCGGAACCGGGACGGGTCTCTCGCGCGTTGAGCAGGGTGCGTGGGCCGGTACGGCGCGCGGTCACAGGGAGAACAGGGTGAGGGGGCTGCCGTGACGTACGGAGCGGACTTCGGCGTGGGCGCCGGGGACGGGCGTCACGCTGCGGCGCGCCCCGCGGCCGTCCCGCGCCGCGCGCGCGTCAGGGACGCCGCCCTGCTGGCCGGCGGCTGGGTCGCCCTGCTGTGGGCGCTCGAGGTCGTCGACGTGATCAGCGGTCACGCCCTGGACCCGTTCGGGATCACCCCGCGCGAGGCCTCCGAACTGCTCGACGTCGTGCCCGCCGCGTTCCTGCACTTCGGCTTCGACCATCTCGCGGCGAACAGCGTGCCGCTGCTGGTCATGGGCTTCCTCGCGGCGCTGTCCGGGATACGCCGCTTCCTGTCCGTCGTCGCCGTGATCGTCCTCGTGAGCGGTCTCGGCGTGTGGCTCACGGCACCGGCCCATTCCACGACCGCGGGTGCGTCCGGCGTCGTCTTCGGCCTCTTCGGCTATCTGGTGCTCCGCGGCTTCGTGGACCGCCGAGTCGGTGACGTACTGGTGGGCGTCCTGGTCGGTGCCGTCTACGGCTCGATCCTGTGGGGCGTGCTGCCCACCACGCCCGGCGTCAGCTGGCAGGGCCACTTCTTCGGGCTGCTGGGCGGCGCCGCGGCGGCCGCGGTGTTCCGGCGGCCGAGACGTGAGGGCGGGGCGGGGGCGGGGGCGTGAGCCCGGGCAGAGGGACGTGAACCCGGGAGGGATCGAGGGACGTGAGCCGGGGGTGGGGCAGGGGCGTGAGCCCCGGGCGGGCGCCTCACTCGGGGCGCCTCACTCGGGCGGGCGGTTCACCGGCGTGCTGCCGGTCGTGAGGCGGTCGGCCCTGGCAGCGTCCGCGAGGGCCTCGGCGGCGGCCTCCGCGGCGCGCGCCGTGTCGTCGGCGGCCTGAGCGGCCCTGTCGTCGTCGGGCTTGTCCCGGGTGGCCGGCGACTGGGGCAGCGCCTCCCCGAAAGCGCGGGACACGCCCTGGAGCGCCGAGGTGACCTCGCTGGGGATCACCCAGAAGCTGCTGCCCTGGCCCTGGGCGAGCTGCGGCAGCATCTGGAGGTACTGGTAGGCGAGCAGTTTCGGGTCGGGGTCGTTGCGGTGCACCGCCTGGAACACCTCGTCGATGGCCCGGGACTGGCCCTCGGCCTTCAGGATCTCGGCGGTCCGGTTGCCCTCCGCGCGCAGGACCGCGGCCTGCTTGTCGCCCTCGGCGGTCAGGATCTGCGACTGGCGCTGCCCCTCGGCCCCGAGGATCGCGGCCCGCTTGTCCCGCTCGGCCCGCATCTGCTTCTGCATCGCGTCCTTGATGGACTGCGGCGGGTCGATCGCCTTGATCTCCACCCGGTTCACCCGCAGGCCCCACTTGCCGGTGGCGTCGTCCAGCACGCCCCGCAGCTGGCTGTTGATGGTGTCGCGCGAGGTGAGCGTCTTCTCCAGGTCCATCGAGCCCACGACGTTGCGCAGGGTGGTGACGGTGAGCTGCTCGACCGCCTGGAGGAAGTTCGCGATCTCGTAGAAGGCCGCCTTCGGATCGGTGACCTGGAAGTACAGGACCGTGTCGATCTCGACGACCAGGTTGTCCTCGGTGATGACCGGCTGCGGCTTGAAGGAGACGACCTGTTCCCTCAGGTCGATCATCGGGTGGACGCGGTCGATGTAGGGGATGACGAGGTTGAGGCCGGGGTTCAGGGTGCGGTGGTAGCGGCCGAGGCGTTCGACGTTGCGGGCGCGGGCCTGCGGCACGATGCGTACCGCACGCACCACCGTGAAGACGGCGATGACCGCGACGATCAGACCGGCGATGAGCAGAGCCGAGGTTTCCATGGGTCAGTCCCGGGGATAGACGAATGCGGTCGTGCCGCTGATCTCTATGACGTCGACGCCGGCTCCCGCGGGAATGACCAGCGTCTCGTCGTAGGCGCGGGCGGTCCACTCCTCGCCGTCGATGCGGATCCTCCCGTCCCGGCCGGTCACCTCCGTCACGACGTACGCGGACCTGCCGACCAGCGCGTCCACGCCGAACCGCTGGCTCTGGGGCTGGAACACGTGCCGCAGCGCGACGGGGCGCAGGAACAGCAGCGTCACCGCGGAGACGACGGTGAACACGAGGAACTGCGGCGCGACCGGGACACCGAGCGCGGCGGCCCCGGCCGTGACCAGCGCGGCCACGCCCAGCATTCCCAGCGCGGCGGTGAGGGTGAAGATCTCTGCCAGGACCAGAACGGCCGCCACGATCAACCAGATCAGCCATGGATCCATCACGGGCCCTCCCGGGTGGGGCGCCCGGGCGCACCGGCACCGGAGCCGGTGTGTGACACGCCCCGATACCTTCACGGTACTCCTGGACATCCCGGACACCGCGTGGCGGCGGCGCACGGACCTCCGCTCTACCCCCGGACCTGCTGCCGGGCCCCCGCCCCGTCATCGCGACCCCCACCGGACCCGGCCGAGGCGCCCGTGCGGCGTCGGTAGTACGAGACGGCCACCGTGATCAGCAGGGGCGGCCAGGCCCACAGCGGGATGTAGCAGACCAGCATGAACGTGTACTGGGCTGCCGTGCCGGTGCCCTCCAGCCCGATGGTCGTGGAATGGCGGTAGAAGACCCAGGCGAGCACCCCGACCAGTGCCACCCCGCCGAGCACGGCCGGGACGGTCGCCGCGAGCGGACGGACCTCGCGGCCGCCCAGCAGCGGGATCCAGCGCGGCACGACCTCGCCCCAGGGCCGGACCAGACCCAGCGTCAGCAGTGCCAGCGCCTCGGAGAACACGGCGAGACACACGACGTACAGCACCTGCGGGGTGGTCTCGACGGAGAGCTCGGCCACGGGGAGACCGGCGGCCAGGGAGAGCCGCCAGAGCGCCGACGGCAGCGTCACCAGCGGTACGGCGTGCGCCGCGAGGACGATCCGGCGCGGCACGTCCGGCAGGGCGTTCTTCAGGAACATGAGGCCATGCTGGCACCCGTGACACCGCCGCCACCTCCTTCCGCGGGACCGGCCCGCTCCGCCGCGCGGCGGAGACGGCGTCGTCACCCGGCCCGGAAAATGCCGTGCGAACAGGGCGTTTCCCAGAGGCGGCCGGGGCGTATCGGGCGTAGGGCGCAGCGGGTGCAACTTGGTGCAGGTGTCGTTGTTTCCGTCCGTACGGCCCCATGAGGATGGCTGTCCTCGGCATTCGACGGGACGGGCAAGGGGTGGCATGAACTGGGTGGTATCCGGACTGGGCGCGGTGTGCGCCGTCGGTGGGGATCCGGACGAGATGTTCGACAACCTGTGTGAAGGCCGCAGCGGGCTGCGGGAGCTGCACGGGATCGACGCGGCACCCTACCGCGGGAGACGCGCGTATCAGATCCACGACCACCCCGACGGGCGTGACGTGCCGGGCCGGGCCACCGCGTTCCTCGGCGACGTGATCGAGCAGGCCGCGACCCGGGCCGGGCTCGGCACGGACCTGGCGGACGTGCCGATCCTCGTCGGCAGCGGACTGCGCGAACTGCGCTCGGCCGAACTGCACTGGCGGGACAAGGGCAGCCTCGGCGCCCTGACCGCCGACGACCTGCACTTCGGTGCCGCGCTGCGGAACCGTTTCGGTGCCACGGACACGCACACCGTCGCCAACGCCTGCGCCGCCTCCGTCTACGCCCTGGCGCTGGCCGCCGACATGCTGGCCACCGACCAGGCGGACTCCGTGATCGTCGCGGGCGTCGACGTCCTCAACGAGAGCATGTCCGGCGTCATGGAACGGGTGCACCCCGTCGCACCCGACCGGCTCCAGCCCTTCGACCGCAACCGCGCCGGCGTCATGATGGGCGAGGGCGCCGCGGCCGTGGTGCTCAGCCGGGACGCGGCCCAACCGCTGTGCCGCGTACGGGCGGTGGAGGTGGGCTGTGACGCCCGCCACGACACCGCGCCCAACCCGGACGGGTTCGCCGAGGCGATGCGCGCCGCGCACCGCACGGCGGGCGTCGCCCCCGCGGACGTCGACCTCGTCATGCTGCACGGCACCGGCACCCTGCTCAACGACGAGGTGGAGGCCGCCGCCACGCAGGCCGTGTTCGGCGCCGACGCCGGCGCGCCGCTGATGACCGCGATCAAGTCGATGACCGGCCACACCGGCGGCGCCTCCGGAGTGATGAGCCTGGTGAGCGCCGTGCAGTCGATGACGCGCGGCCTGGTCCCGCCCGTCGTCGGCCTGACCGAACCCGTGGCGGAGGCGGCCGAGTTCCGCCTCGTCACCGGCACCGCCGCCCGCGGGCCCGTCGCTGTCGCACAGGTCAACGCGCTGGGCTTCGGCGGGATGAACACCGTGGCCGTACTGGAGGCATTAACCCGATGAGAAGCCATGCCTACCCCGGAGTCGTCGTCACCGGAACCGGGGTGACCCTGCCCGGCGCGGACCGCCCCGAAGCGGTGCTCGCCGGCCGGCAGGAGCATGCCGAGCCCGTCGACACCGCCCAACTCCTCAGCCAGGTCGGCAAGTACAGGGGCCTTCGCTACAAGGACCGGGCCACCCAGCTCGCCTACTGCGCCGCGGACGCCGCGCTGCGGGACGCGGGCCTGCTCGCCGACGGTGAACTCACCGTTCCGGCCGACACCGTGGGTGTCGTGGTCAGCTCCAACACCGGCAACCTGGACACCGTGACGCGCGTGGTCGACACGCTGCGCACCGAGACGACCGACGCCCTCAGCCCCATGGACCTGCCGAAGGTGTCCTGCAACGTCGTCGCGTCGTCGGTCGCCATCAAGCACGGCCTGCGCGGCCCGAACCTCATGATCTGCAACGGCTCCACCTCCGGCCTCGACGCCGTGCGGTGGGCCGCCACGATGCTCGAAACCGGTCGCCTGACAAGGGCGTTGGTGCTCGGCGTCGAACCCGACACCGACCCCACCCGCACCCTCCTGGACAGCACCGTGTCCCCGGACGGCACCGCCTCTGCGGACGGCACCGCCCCCCTGGACGGAGCCGTCGCCCTCGTCGTGGAGACCGAGGCCTCGGCGGCCGGGCGCGGCGCCCGCCCGCTCGCCCGCGTCGGCGGCCACGCACGCGGCGCGGGCCTCGCGGCCTGCGTCGCCGCACTCGCCGCCCTGGACGCCACGGAACCGCTGGCCTGGCACGTGCCCGGCCACGGCGCGCCCGAGGGCATGCTGCCCGGCGTGCCGCGCCACGACCTCACCACGGCCTGGGGGCCGTCCTCCGGCGCGCTGGGCGTGCTCCAGTGTGTCGCCGCCGTCGGCGCCTTCGCCACCGGCGCGACCGGCGCGGTCTACGCGACCGCCGGCGACGACGAGCGCGACGCGACCGCGGGCCTGGTGCTCACGCCGCCGCCCGCTCGCTGACGAGCCGACCGGCACCCCGCATCCCCCGTCCCACACCCGACACCTGATGTCCGAACCGCCGGTGGATCCGACCCCCGGCGGTCTCCGCCGATCCTGGAGAACCGATGCCGGACGCCAACACGGCCTCCTTCGACGTGCCACTGACCGCCGGGCAGCGAGGCCTGTGGTTCGCGCAACTCATCGACCCGACGAACCCCCGCTACCGGGTGGCCGAACGGACCACGATCTCCGGGGTGTTGGACACCGCGCTGTTCCGCCGCGCCCTCGAACGGACCGTGGCCGACATGGAGGTGCTGCGCGGCCGGGTCTCCGACGCGGGCGGTGAACCGGTGCTCGTGGTGGACGGAACGCCGGCCGAACCACCGTTCACGTACGTCGACCTCTCCGCCGAGGACGACCCGGCCGCCGCCGCCGAGGAGTGGCAGCGGCGGCGGCTCGACGTCCACCTGGACATCACCCGCCCGTCGGCCTACGACTTCGCGCTGCTGAAACTGGCCGACACCGAATACGTGTGGTTCCAGCAGTATCACCACCTGCTCATGGACGGCGTCGGCGAGTTCCTCGTCCAGCAGCGCTGCGCCGAGGTCTACACCGCGCTGGCCGGCGAACACCCCGTCCCCCCGGCCGACTTCGCGCCGCTGCGCACCCTGTCCGACGCCGAGGCCGAGTACCGGGCCTCCGCGCGCCACGCACAGGACCGGGAGTTCTGGACGACGCGACTGGCCGACGCCCCGGACCCGGTGACCCTCGGCACCGAGACCCCGCACGTGCCCCGCGACCAGCGCCGCGCCGTCGTCTCCTGGCCGCCGCGGCGGGTGGACGCCGTACGCGCCGCCGCGACCGAACTCGGCGTCGCGTGGCCGGTCGTGGTCGTCGCGGCCCTCGCGCTCTGCCTGGACCGCCGACGCGGCGACCGCGAGGTCGTGCTCGGGCTGCCCGTCGCCGCCCGCGGCGGGGCCTGCGACAAGACCCCCGGCATGATCTCCAACGTGCTGCCGCTGCGCATCGACCTGCGCGCGGCGAGGACCGTCGGCGACCTGGTCCGCGCGGTCGCGGCCGACCTGCGGGCCACGGTGCGGCGCCAGCGCTACCGCCAGGAGGACCTGCGCCGCGACCTCGGCCTGCTCGGCGGCACGCGCCGACTCTACGGACCCCAGATCAACCTGGCGCTCGGCAGGACCGTGCTCGACTTCGCCGGCCACCCCGGCGTCAGCCGCAACGCCTCCACCGTGCCCACCGACGACCTGTCCCTCGGTCTGGACCGCCGCCCCGACGACGGCGGCCTCGACCTCGTCTACGACGTCCACGCCGACGTCTTCACCGAAGCGGACTTCGCCGCCCTGCGCGCACGGCTGGACGCCGTCGTGGACGCCCTCGTCGACGCGTCGCCGGACCACCCGCTCGCCGCCGTCGACACCACCACCCCGGACGAGCGCCGGCACCTGCTGCACGAGGTGAACGACACCGCGCACGACGTACCGGCGACGACCCTGCCGGAGCTGTTCGAGCGGCAGGTCCGCGCGACCCCCGACGCGCCCGCCGTGGTCTTCGGCGGCACGACCCTGAGCTACGCCGAGTTCGGCGGGCGCGTGGACCGGCTTGCGCGCCTGCTGCTGGCCCGGGGCATCCGCCGCGGCGACCGGGTGGCGGTCGCCGTGCCGCGGTCCTTCGAGCTGGTGACCGCGCTGTACGCGGCGCACCGGGTCGGCGCGGCCTACGTCCCCGTCGACCCGGACCTCCCGGCCGACCGGATCACCTTCATGCTCGCCGACGCCCGCCCGGCCCTGCTGCTCACCACCGCCGGCCTCGACGCCGCGCTCCCCCCGACCCCGGACACCCCGCGCCTGCCCCTCGACACCGTGAGCGGCCTCACCGACCCGGCGGACCACGCCCCGGCCGGCACCGACCGGGGCGCGGCGCCCACCGGAGCGGACACCGCGTACGTCATCTACACGTCCGGCTCCACCGGCCGGCCCAAGGGCGTCGCCGTGTCCCACCGGGCGATCGTCAACCGCCTGCTGTGGATGCGGGACGCCTACGGCATCGACGCCACGGACCGCGTGCTGCAGAAGACCCCGGCCAGTTTCGACGTGTCCGTGTGGGAGTTCTTCCTGCCGCTGCTCTCCGGCGCCACCCTCGTCGTCGCCGAACCCGGCGCGCACACCGACCCCGCCGCACTCAGCCGGGTGATCGGCGCCGAGCGCATCAGCACCGCGCACTTCGTGCCGTCGATGCTGGACGCCTTCCTCGCCGCCGCCGACCCGGCCGACTGCGCCCACCTGCGCCGCGTGATCTGCAGCGGCGAAGCGCTCAACGGGCGCACCGCGCAACGCTTCTCCTCTCTGCTGAATGCCGAACTGCACAACCTGTACGGCCCCACCGAGGCCGCCGTCGACGTCACCGCGCACCCCTGCGGCCCCGACGAGCCGCACACCGGCGTCCCCATCGGACGCCCGGTGTGGAACACCCGCGTCCTGGTGCTGGACCCCGCACTGCGGCCCGCCCCGCCCGGCGTCGCCGGGGAGCTCTACCTCGCGGGCGTCCAGCTCGCCGACGGCTACCTCGGACGGCCCGCCCTCAGCGCCGAGCGGTTCGTGGCCGACCCGTACGGGGCGCCGGGGACGCGGATGTACCGCACCGGCGACCTCGCCCGCTGGACCGCCGACGGCGAGCTCGACTTCCTCGGCCGCGTCGACCACCAGGTGAAGATCCGCGGCTTCCGCATCGAACTCGGCGAGATCGAGGCCGCGTTGGCCGCCGCACCCGGCATCGACCAGGCCGTGGTGGTCGCCCGCGACGACCACGCCGCCGAACCCGGCGACCACCGGCTCGTCGCCTACCTCGTCCCGGCCCCCGGCACCGCCCCGGACCACGACGCACTGCGGGAGCTGCTCGCCGGGACGCTGCCCGCGCACATGGTCCCCGCCGCGTTCGTCACCCTGGACCGGCTGCCCACCACGGCCAACGGCAAGCTCGACCGGCGCGCGCTGCCCGCCCCGGACTACGGCGCCGGGCGCGCCGGCCGGGCCGCCCGCACCGCCGGCGAGGAACTGCTGTGCGGCCTGTTCGCCGAGGTCCTCGGGGTGGACGCCGTCACGACGGACGACGACTTCTTCGCCCTCGGCGGGCACTCCCTGCTGGCGAGCCGCCTCGTGGGCCGGATCCGTGCGGTGCTCGGCGCCGACGTCACCGTACGGGACGTGTTCGAGGCGCCCACCCCGCTGCGGCTCCTGGAACGCACCGGCTCGGCGAGCAGCCGTCCGCCGCTCCTCCCGGCCGCGGAGGACACCCCGGCGCCGCTGTCGGCCGGGCAGCGCCAGCAGTGGGTGCTGCACCGCCTGGAGGGCCCGTCACCGACGTACAACATGGGCCTCGTCCTGCGCGTCAGCGGCGCCCTGGACCACGACGCGCTGCGGGCCGCGCTGCACGACCTGGCGTCCCGGCACGAACCCCTGCGCACCCTCTTCCGGGACGACGACACCGGGAACCCGCACCAGGTCGTGCTCCCCGCCGACACCGCGCACCCCGAACTGGACGTCGTCGACGTCGCGGCGGACGGACTGCCCGCCGCGCTGCGGACCGCCGGACGCCACACCTTCGACCTCGCCGCCGAACTGCCGCTGCGCGCCACGCTGTTCGCCGTCGGCGACGACGAGCACGTCCTGCTCCTGCTGCTGCACCACATCGCCGGCGACGGCCAGTCGCTGGCCCCGCTCACCCGTGACCTCTCGCACGCCTACACCGCCCGGCTCGCCGGACGGTGTCCGAACTGGCCGCCGCTGGCGGTGAGTTACCGCGACTACTGCCACTGGCAGCACGCCGTCCTCGGCGACGAGGAGGACCCGGACAGCCTCGCCGCGCGACAGTTCGCGTACTGGCGCGGCGCGCTCGACGGGCTGCCCGAGGAGATCACCCTCCCCACCGACCGTCCCCGCCCCGTCCGGCCGACGTACCGCGGCGCGACGGCGGGCGTCGAGGTCGACGCGGACGTCCACCGCGGCCTCGCCGAACTCGCCCGCGGCCAGGGCGCCACCCTGTTCATGGCCGTCCAGGCCGCGCTCGCCACCGTTCTCACCAAGCTGGGCGCCGGCACCGACCTGCCCATCGGCAGCGTCGTCGCCGGCCGCGGCGACCAGGCACTCGACGACCTCGTCGGCTACTTCGTCAACACCGTCGTCCTGCGCACCGACACCTCCGGCGACCCCACCTTCGCCGAACTCCTCGGCCGCGTACGGGACACCGACCTCGCCGCCTACGCCCACCAGGACCTGCCG
This sequence comes from Streptomyces sp. NPDC037054, assembly GCF_055606745.1. Lineage (NCBI taxonomy): Bacteria > Bacillati > Actinomycetota > Actinomycetes > Kitasatosporales > Streptomycetaceae > Streptomyces > Streptomyces sp. NPDC037054. Next base: position 103,498 of record NZ_JBVJSJ010000009.1, read on the forward strand.
TTCGAGCGGCTCGTGGAGCGACTGCGACCGGAGCGGTCGACGGCCCACAACCCGTTGTTCCAGGTGATGCTCGTCCTTCAGGACGACGACCCGCGACTCGACCTGCCCGGCGCCGACGTGCGACCGCTGCCCGCCGACCGGGAGTACACGAAGGTCGACCTGGTGCTGGAGGTCCGCGAACGGCGCGCCGCGGACGGCACACCCGCCGGACTCACCGGCCACCTCGAATACAGCACCGACCTGTACGACCCCGACACCGCCGCATCCATCGCCGACCGCCTCGTCCGCGTCCTCGCCGCCGCCGTCACCGACCCGCACCGCCCGGTCGGCGCCATCGACGTGCTCGCCCCGGCCGAACGGCACCGGCTGCTGGTCGAGTGGAACGACACCGCACGCGACATCCCCGCGCGGACCCTCGCCCGGATCTTCGAGGACACCGCCGTAGCGACCCCCGAGGCCCCCGCGCTCCTCTCCGACGGCGAGCCCATGAGCTACGCCGCCCTCAACGCGCGCGCCAACCGCATGGCCCGGCAGCTGATTGCACGCGGCGCGGCGCCGGAGCGCCTCGTCGCCGTGCTGCTGCCCCGCTCGGTGGACCTCACGGTCGCCGAACTGGCCATCAGCAAGGCCGGCGCCGCCTTCGTCCCCGTCGATCCGGCCCTGCCCACCGACCGGATCGCCCACATCCTGGGCGACGCCCGGCCGCTGCTCGTGCTGGCGTCCACACGGACGGCCGCCGCGCTCCCCGAGTCGGCGGGACCGGTGCTGCTCGTCGACGACGAGGACGCCGCGCGGGACGCCGCGTGCGCGGACGACGGCACGGGCGACGTCACCGACGCCGACCGGCGCGCCCCGCTCTCCCCGGACAACACCGCCTACGTCATCTACACCTCCGGAACCACCGGCGTCCCGAAGGGCGTCGCCGTCACCCACCGGGGCCTCGCCGGGTTCACCGCGTTCCTCATGGACCGGTTCGGGACCACCGCGGACAGCCGCGTGCTGCAGTCCTCCTCGCCCAGCTTCGACCTGTCCGTGCTGGAGCTGTGCCTGGCGATCGGCGCCGGCGCCGCGCTCGTGGTGTCCTCGGAGGGCCCCCTGATCGGCGACACGCTTGCCGGCGTCCTCACCGCGAACCGGGTGACGCACGCGCTCATACCGCCCGCCGCGGTGGCCACCCTCCCGGACGTGGACCTGCCCGACCTGCGCACCCTCGCCGTGGGCGGCGACGTCTGCCTGCCCGAACTCGTCACCCGGTTCGCCCCCGGCCGACGGATGCTCAACGCCTACGGACCCACCGAGTGCACCGTCGCCGCCCTCTTCAGCCGCCCGCTGCGGCCCGGCGGGACCCCGCCGATCGGCGGCCCCATGTGGAACACCAGGGCCCTCGTGCTCGACGCCGCCCTCCAGCCCGTGCCGGTCGGCGTGCCCGGCGAGCTGTACCTCGCCGGGGACGGCCTCGCCCGCGGCTACGTCGGCCACCCCGGCCTCACCGCGCAGCGCTTCGTCGCCGACCCGTTCGGGGCACCCGGCACGCGGATGTACCGCACCGGAGACCGGGTGCGCTGGAACACCGCGGGCGAGCTGGAGTTCCTCGGCCGCGCCGACGACCAGGTCAAGATCCGCGGCTTCCGCATCGAACCCGGCGACGTCGAGACCGCCCTGTGCGACCACCCCGCCGTCCGGCAGTGCGTGGTCGTCGTCCGCGAGGACACCCCGGGTGTCAAGCGCCTCGTGGCGTACGTCCTCCCGGCCGTACCCGGTGGCGCGGACGGCGACGAACTGCGCGCTCACGCGGCCACGAAACTCCCCGAGTACATGGTGCCCGCCACGGTCGTGGTGCTGGACGCGCTGCCCATGACCGCCAACGGCATGAAGGTCGACCGCAGGGCCCTGCCCGCGCCCGAGTTCACCGCGCACGGCACCCGCACCGCACCCCGCGACGCCACCGAGACCGTCCTGTGCGACCTGTTCGCCACGGTGCTCGGCGTGCCCGAAGTCGGCGTCCACGACAGCTTCTTCGACCTCGGCGGCGACAGCATCATGTCCATCCAGCTGGTCACCCGCGCCCGCGCGGCCGGCCTGCTGCTCACCCCGAAGGACGTGTTCAGCCACCGCACCGTCGCCGCCCTCGCGGCCGCCGCCGTGCCCGCCGACCGGGACACGGCCGACCGCGCCGACGAGCACCCGGCCGACGCCACGGGACCCGTGCGGCTCACCCCGATCATGCACTGGCTGCGCGAACACGACCGCCCGGTCGCCGACTTCGCGCAGTCCATGCTGCTCACCACCCCCGCAGGCCTGACCGAGTCCGACCTGCGCGCCACCCTCCAGTCCGTGCTGGACCGGCACGACGCGCTGCGCATGCGCCTGGTCGGCCGCCGTACCTGGCGCGCGGTGATCGACGAACCCGGCACGGTGACCGCCGACACCTGCCTGCGCCGCGTGGACACCGCCGGACACACCCCGGACGACCTCCTCGCCGCCCTGCGGGCCGAACACGACCGCGCACACGGCGAACTCGCCCCGGAATCCGGCGTAATGGTGCGCGCGGTGTGGTTCGACGCCGGACCCGACCGGCAAGGACGGCTGCTGCTCGTCCTGCACCACCTCGTGGTGGACGGCGTGTCCTGGCGTGTCCTCGGCGCCGACCTGGCCGCGGGCCCCGCGCTCGCCGACGCGGACTCACCGCGGCCGGTCCCGTACCGGCGCTGGGCACAGGCCGTCGCGGACACCGCGCACGACCCGGCCGTCCTGTCCGACCTCGACGCCTGGCTGGCGGTGCTCGCCGAGCCCGAGGCCCCGCTCGGCTCCCGCCCCGTCGACCCGGCCACTGACAGGGCGGCGGACCTCCGCCGGATACGCGTCACCCTCCCCGTCGGGCTGACCGGCGACCTGCTGACCACGGTGCCGGCCGCGTTCCGGGCCCGCACCCACGAGATGCTCCTCACCGCGCTGGCCCTGGCGGTCACCCACTGGCGGACCCGGCGCGGCGACGACTCCCACGCCCTGCTGGTCGACCTGGAGGGCCACGGCCGGGACCAGATCGAGGAACTCGACGTATCCCGCACGGTCGGCTGGTTCACCACCATGCACCCCGCCCGGTTCGACCTGTCCGGCATCGACGTGTGCGCCGTTTACGACGACTCCGGCGCACCGGCGTACACCGCCGAGCAGGCGGCCGCCGCCGTACGCCGGGTCAAGCAGCACCTCAGGACGCTGCCCCCCGGCCTCGGTCACGGCCTCTTGCGCCACCTCAACCCGGAGACCGCCCCGGAGTTCACCGGCCTCGCCACACCCCAAGTGGCGTTCAACTATCTCGGCCGGCTGACCGCCGCCACCGGAGGCGACGACTGGGCACTCGCCCCGGAACAGGCCGAACTCGGCGGCGGAGCGGGCGCCGACGCCCCCGTCCGGCACGCGCTTGAGATCAACGCGATCAGCGTCGACAACGCCGACGGACCGGAACTGTCCGCGACCGTGAGCTGGCCGGCCGACCTGTTCGCCGAGCACGACGTCGTGGAGCTGACCGCACTGTGGCGGCACGCCCTGGAGGCACTGCGCGACGCGGCCGGCACGGCGAGCGGGCACACCCCGAGCGACTTCCCGCTCGTCCCGCTCGACCAGGCCGAGGTGGACGGCCTGGTGGCCGCCGTGCCGGACCTGGACGACCTGCTGCCCCTGTCGCCCCTCGCCGAGTCGTTCTTCTTCCACGCCGCCTACCACGACCGCGGCGCCGACCCCTACACCCCGCAGATCGTCCTCGACCTCGCCGGCCCCCTCGACGCCGACCGGCTGCGCGCCTCGGCGCGCATCGTGCTGGACCGCCACCCCAACCTGCGCTCCGGCTTCACCGACCGCGGGCTGCGCGCCCCGGTCCAGTTCGTGCCTGCCGCCACCGACGTGCCCTTCCGTGTCGTCGACCTGACCCACCTGGACGACGACGCCGCGCGGGCCGAGGCCCGCCGGGTCCTCACCGACGACCGGAGCGCCGGCTTCGTCCTCGACGAACCGCCGCTGGTCCGGTTCACCCTGCTCGTCCACCGCGACCGCCGGTACCGGCTGGTCATGACCAACCACCACATCCTGCTCGACGGCTGGTCGGTGCCGCTGCTGCTGCGCGCCCTGTTCGACTGCTACGCCGCCGGCGCCGACCCCTCGGCACTCGCGCCCACCGCCTCGTACCGCGACTACCTCGCCTGGCTCGCCCGGCAGGACCGGGCCGCCGCCACCGACGCCTGGCGCCGGGCCCTGGCGGGCGTGGACCAGCCGACCCTGCTCGCCGACCGGGCCCGCTCCACGTCGTCGGACGAGCACCGGCCGGAGTGCCTCACCGTGCGGCTGACCGGGCTCGCAGGCCTCGCCCAGGCGTGCGGCGTCACCACCAACACCGTCCTCCAGGCGCTGTGGGCGCTGGTGCTCGCGGCCCGGACCGGCCGTGACGACGTCGTGTTCGGTTCCACGGTCTCCGGCCGACCGCCGGAGCTGCCCGGTGTGGAGTCGATGGTCGGTCTGCTGATCAACACGGTTCCCGTGCGGGTCAGGACTGCCGGGGCCCGCTCCTTCCGCGACCTGCTGACCCGGCTCCAGGCCGAGCAGGCCGACCTGCTCGGCCACCACCACCTGGGGATGACCGACATCCAGCGGGCGGCGGGCACCGGAGAACTGTTCGACACCCTCGTGGTGTTCGAGAACTACCCGCTCGACCCCGACACCATGGACCTGCCCGGCACCGGCCTGCGGCTGACCGGCGCGAGCAGCGAGGAGACGGGCCACTACCCGCTCACCGTCGTCGCGCACCCCGGCGAGGAACTGGAGCTGCTGCTGCACTTCCGCGACGAGTTGCTGCCCCGCACCGAGGTCGCCTCCGTCGCCGAGCACCTGAGGACCCTCGCCGAACGGCTCACCCGTGATCCCGACACCGTGCTCGTCACGGCCGACCTCATGCCCGCCGCCGAACGCTCCGCGGTGCTGGCGGACGGCCGGGGGCGCGAGCGCGCGGTGCCCGACATGTCGATCCCGGAGCGGTTCGCCGAGCAGGTGGCCGCCGACCCCGACGCGGTGGCGCTGATCTCGGACGGGCACGAGGTGACGTACCGGCAACTGGACCGCCGGGCGAACCGTCTCGCCCACCGGCTGCTCGCCATGGGCGTGGCCCGTGAGGACCGCGTCGCGGTCGTGCAGCAACGCTCCGTGGACCTCGTGGTGTCCGTCCTGGCGGTGCTGAAGGCGGGCGCCGCCTATGTGCCGCTGGACCCGCGCAGCCCGGCGGACCGGCAGACCAGGATGCTCCACACCAGTGGCGCCGCCGTCGTGCTCACCGACGTCGAGGGATACGAACGCGCGCACCCGGCACCGGTGCTGCTGGTCGGCGCGGAACCGCTGCCGGACGTGGACACCGATCCCGGCGTCCACGTCCTCCCGGACCAGCTCGCCTACGTCATGTTCACCTCCGGGTCGACCGGGGAGCCCAAGGGCGTCGGGGTCTCGCACCGGGCCGTCCTCAACCTCGCCCTCGACCGGCTGTGGGAGGGACCGAACCACGCGCGGATGCTCCAGAACCTGGCGCACTCGTTCGACCCCTCGGCCTACGAACTGTGGGTGTCGCTGCTGTTCGGCCGCCAACTCGTCATCGCCCCGCCCGGTGAGCTCGACGTCGCCGAACTCGCCCGCACCATCCGGGAGAACGGGGTGACCGCGCTGGTCATGGCGACCGCGGTCTTCCGCCTGGTCGCCGAGGAGCACCCCGAGTGCTTCGCGGGCGTGCGGGACCTGCTGGTCGGCGGTGAGGCGCTGCCGGCGCCCGCGGCCCGGCGGGTCCTCGCGGCCAACCCGTCGCTGGTGCTGCACAACGGCTACGGGCCCACCGAGACCACCGTGATGCCCACGGCGTTCACCATGCGCTCCGCCGACGACGTGACCGCGCCGGTGCCCATCGGCCGACCGATCGACAACCGCCGCGTGTACGTACTCGACCCGTGGCTGCGGCCGGTGCCCCGCGGAGTGACCGGAGAGCTGTACGTGTCGGGCGCCGGCCTGGCGCGCGGCTACCTGGGACGGCCGGACGTCACCGCGGCACGATTCGTGGCCGACCCCTTCATGCCGGGCGCCCGGATGTACCGCACCGGGGACCTGGCGCGCTGGAACGCCGAGGGGAACCTCGACTTCGTCGGCCGGGCGGACGAGCAGATCAAGATCCGCGGGTTCCGCATCGAGCCGGGGGAGATCGAGACGGCGGTGGCCGCGCTGCCCGGCGTCGGCCAGGCCGCGGTGGTGGTCCGCGAGGACACGCCGGGGGACAGGCGGATCGTCGCCTACTACGTTCCGTCCCCCGAAGCACGGCCGGACGCGAGCGGAATCCGTGCCTCGGTGTCCGATGTACTGCCCGACTACATGGTGCCCAGCGCCTTCGTCCCGCTCGACGCGCTGCCGCTGACGCTGAACGGCAAGGTCGACCAGAGCGCGCTCCCCGCGCCCGTGCTGTCGTCACCCGGCGGGCGCGGTCCCCGGACCGCGCGCGAGGAGGCCCTGTGCCGCCTGTTCGCCGAGGTGCTGGGCCTCGCGCCGGAACACGTGGGCATCGACGACAACTTCTTCTCGCTGGGCGGGCACTCCCTGCTCGCCACTCGACTGGTCAGCAGGATGCGGACCGAACTGGACGTGGAAGTCCCGGTGCGCGCGGTGTTCGAGGCGCCCACCGTGGCCGAGTTCGCCGCGGTGCTCGACGGTGCCCGGCCGGGCCGCCCGGCCCTGCGTCCCGTGCCGCGCGGTGAACGGGTCCCCGCGTCGTTCGGACAGCGCCGGCTGTGGTTCCTCAACGCCATGGATCCGGAGGCCTCCCCGTACCGGATCCCGGCCGCGCTGCGGTTCACCGGCCCGCTGGACACGGCGGCGCTCCGGGCCGCCCTCGACGACGTCATCGAGCGGCACGAGGTGCTGCGCACGGTTTACCCGGCCGTACAGGGCGAGCCGCATCAGGTCGTCCTGCCGGTCCACGACATCGCGGTGTGGGACGAGCCGGTGGACACCACCGAGGCCGAGCTGCCCGGCGCACTCGCCGCCGACGTCGGCAGGCCGTTCCACCTGGAGACCGAACCGCCGCTGCGGGCACGGCTGTTCCGGCTGGGCGCGGCTGAACACGTACTGATGATCGTGCTGCACCACATCGCCGGCGACGGCGCCTCGACCGCGCCCCTGGTGCGCGACCTGTCCGAGGCCTATGCGGCGCGCTGCCGGAACGGAAGTCCCGCCTGGGAGCCGCTGCCGGTGCAGTACGCCGACTACGCCCTGTGGCAGCGTCAGTGGCTCGGCGACGAGACCGACCCCGGCTCGGTGATCAGCACGCAACTCGCCTACTGGAGAGCCACGTTGGCCGGACTGCCGGCAGGGCTCGAACTGCCCGCCGATCGGCCCCGGCCCGCGGTGGCCGACCACCGCGGCGACAGCGTGCGGACCGACGTCCCCGCCGAGGTGCACCGGGGGCTCGCCGCACTCGCCTCACAGCGGCGCGCCAGCATGTTCATGGTGGCGCACGCCGCGCTCGCGGCGCTGCTCACCAGGGTGGGCGCGGGCGAGGACATCCCGATCGGCACGCCGATCGCGGGCCGTCAGGACGAGGCCCTGGACGATCTCGTCGGCTTCTTCGTGAACACGCTGGTCCTGCGCACCGACACATCGGGTGATCCGTCGTTCGCCGAGCTGCTGGACCGGGTGCGGCGCGCGGACCTGGAGGCCTACGCGCACCAGGACGTGCCGTTCGAGCGGCTGGTGGAGGTCCTCAACCCGGCCCGCACCCTGTCCCGGCACCCCTTGTTCCAGGTCATGCTGTCCTTCCAGAACGACCCGCCCACGGCGTTCACGGCTTCCGGCGTGGACGTCACCGAGGTGGCCGTGTCCGACGGCGGCGGAGCGAAGTTCGACCTGGCCGTCCAGCTCGCCGAGCGGACCGGGCCGGACGGCGCGCCCGACGGCCTCAGCTGCACCGTCCGCTACCGGGCCGACCTGTTCGACCGGGACACGGTGGAACGGCTCGCCCAGGCGTTCGGCCGGCTCCTCGCCCAGGTCGCGCGGGCGCCGCAACAACCCATCGGCACCATCGAGTTGCTCGACGACGCGACCCGGCGGCGCCTGCTCGTGGACTGGAACGACACCGCGACCGGACCCGCCACCGCCACACTGCCCGAACTGCTCACCGCACAGGCCCTCCGCACCCCTGACACGGTCGCCGTCCGGCACGGCCGCACGGCGATGACGTACGCCGAGCTGGACGCGGCGACCGACCGGCTGGCCCACGTCCTCGTGGAGCGGGGCGTCGGGCCGGAGCGGGTGGTGGCGGTGGCCATGCCGAAGTCCACCGGTCAGATGGTGGCGCTGCTCGCCGTCCTCAAGGCCCGCGGCGCCTATGTGCCGCTCGACCCCGGCCACCCGCGCGACCGGCTCCGGTACGTGATGGACGACGCCCGGGCGGCCCTGCTGCTGACCACGCGGGAGGCCGCCCGCCACCTGTCCGGCGGCGTTCCGACCCTGGTCGTGGACCTCGAAACCGGCACGGCCCAGGCACCGGCGGCGGACCCCGTCCCGCTGCCCGCACCGCACCCGCGCCACCCGGCGTACGCCATCTACACCTCCGGCTCCACCGGGCGTCCCAAGGGCGTGCTGGTCGAACACCGCTCGCTGTCCGACTACGTGGCCTTCGCCGGATCGCGCTACGAGGGAGTGCGCGACGAGGTGCTCGTGACCACCACGGCCGCCTTCGACCTCACCGTCACCGGCCTCCTCGTGCCGCTCACCGTGGGCGGCACCGTGCACCTGGCCGACCTCGACGACGACCCGGACACCGTCACGGCCCTGCGGGACCGGCCGTGCGCGCTGACCAAGGTCACCCCGAGCCATCTGCCGATGCTGGCCGAACTGCCGGACGAGTTCAGTCCCCGCACCGAACTGCTCCTCGGCGGCGAGGCGTTGACCGGCGAAGCGCTGCACGCATGGCGTGCCGCACACCCCGGCACGAGCGTGCTCAACTGCTACGGGCCCACCGAAGTCACGGTGAGCTGCGCCGACCACCGGATCGAACCCGGGGACCCTTTGCCCGACGGCCCGGTGCCCCTCGGACGCCCCATGGCCAACACCGTCTTCTACGTCCTCGACCGGCGTCTGCGCCCCGTGGACGTGGGAATCGCCGGTGAACTGTACGTCTCCGGAACGGGCCTGGCACGCGGCTACCTGCACCGGCCCGGCCTCACCGCCTCCCGGTTCGTGGCCGACCCCTTCGGCCCGCCCGGCGCGCGCATGTACCGCACGGGTGACCTGGTGCGCTGGAACGCGGACGGCGTACTGCTGTTCGTCGGCCGGGCGGACGAACAGGTCAAGGTGCGCGGCTTCCGCATCGAGCTCGGCGAGATCGAGGCCGTGCTGACCCGGCGGCCCGGCGTACGGCAGGCGGTGGCCGTGGTGCGCACCGACCGGCCCGGCGACCAGCGGCTGGTGGCCTACGTGGTGCCGGAGCGCGGTGTCACCCTGGACACGACCGGGCTGCGCCACGCGCTGGCCGCGGTCCTGCCCGACTACCAGGTGCCGTCGGCGTTCGTCGTCCTGGACGAGCTGCCGCTGACCCCGAACCGCAAGGTGGACCGGGCCGCGCTGCCCGCCCCCGCGGACCGGCGGCACGGCGGCACCGCACCCCGTGACGACGTCGAGCGCGTCCTGTGCGACCTGTTCGGCGAGGTGCTCGGCAGGTCCGGGGTGTGGGTCGAGGACGGCTTCTTCGACCTGGGCGGACACTCGCTGCTGGCCACCCGGCTGATCGGCCGGATCCGTGAGGTGCTCGGCGTCCGGCTCGGCATCCGCACCCTCTTCGAGGCGCCGACCGTGGCCGAACTGGCCAGAAGAGTCGGCGGCAGCGGCGGCGGCAACAGCTTCGACGTCCTCGTCGCCCTGCGCGAACACGGCACCGGCACGCCCGTGTTCTGCGTCCACCCGGCGAGCGGATTCGCCTGGTCGTTCACCGGGCTGCTCCGCCACCTCGACGGCGACGTCCCGGTCTACGGGCTCCAGTCGCCGGGGATGGACGGTTCGCCTCTGCCCGGCTCGGTCGCCGAGGTCGCCGCCGAGTACGTCGAGCGGATCCGGAAGGTGCAGCCCGCCGGGCCGTACCGCCTCGTCGGCTACTCCTTCGGCGGGATCGTCGTGCACGAGATGGCCGTCGTGCTCCAGGAGGCCGGGGAGAGCGTCGAACTGCTCGCCGTCCTCGACACCGTGCCCCGCACGGGCTCGGAACCGGCCTTCGACCGGCAGGAGGCCGAGGACGGACTGTTCCGCGCCATGCTCGACAGCGGCGGCTACGACCTGACCGACCTCGCGGGCCGGCGGCTCGACGCCGACTCGGTCGCCGCCCTCCTCGCCGAACGCGGCGGCATGTTCGGCGACCTGGACGCCGAGCAGCTCCGACGACTGAGCGCTGTCATGACCAACAACAGCCGCATGGCCGCGGGGCACACGCCGCGCCGCCACCGCGGAGACGTCCATCTGTTCGTCGCCACCGAGGGCGACCGGCTCGACCCGGCCGCGTGGCGTCCCCACGTGGCCGGCGAGATCCACGAGCACCCGGTCGCCACGGACCACGCGGGCATGACCCGGCCCCGGTCGCTCGACGTCGTCGGCCGGGTCCTGGCCCGCGCGCTGGCGGCGCCGGAGGCCGGCCGATCGGGAGCCGGGGACGACGACGGGCGCAACCAAGGGGGAAACCAGTGAACACCGATGTGATCGACCGGGTCGGACAGCCGTGGACCACGCGTTTCGCGGCACCGCTGCGGGCGGTCGACCGGATCGAGACCTCGGCCATGGTGCCGACGGTCAGGTTCCGCGCGTACAAGGAGGTCAACTCCCGGGACCCGTACATGAACGGGCACTTCCCGGGGCTCACCCTGCTGCCCGCCACGTTCTTCCTGGAGGCTTTACGCCAGTCGATGAACGCGGTGGTCGGCCGGACCGAACCGGTGAACGTCCTGAAGATCGTCAGCGGCCGCTGGCTCGCCCCGGTGCTGCACGGCGACGAACTGTGCATGGACGTCGAGGCCGTCCCCGAGGGCCCGGACCGCTGGACGGTCCGCGCCCGGGGCATCCGCCGTGACGGCACCACGGTGTCGATGGTGAAGGCCGTGGTCGGCACCGAGCGCCGCACCGACGACCTCGACGTGGCCGGGCGCCCGCCGTCCGACGGCGACCACGTCGGGATCCCGGACTACGCGGGCATGCTGGACATCCTGCCGGTCGCGCACCCCATCGTGCTCGTCGACCGGGTGGACGCCATCGAACCGGGCCACCGGATCGTGGTCAGCAAGGCCGTCACCGGATCCGAACCCTGCTACCAGGCGATGAGCCCCGGCCTGCCGGGCTCGCGGTACACCTACCCCCACTCGCTCATGCTGGAGTCGTTCGGGCAGGCGGCGGCGCTGCTGTGGCTGAGCGACGCCTCCGACGAGGGTGTGCGCATGGCGGCGTCGGTGCGCGACTGCCGGTTCGCCGGGCAGGTGTATCCCGGCGCCGTCCTGCGCCACGAGGCCAGGATCGACCGTCTCATCTCCGACGACGTGTTCGTCTCGGGCCGGACCTGGGACGGTGACCGGTGCGTCCTCTCCGTCGGCATGATGGCCACGGTCACCCGGTCGCGGACCGCCGTGCTCGGCAGATGATCCGGGCGGCGGCGGCCGGCCAGTAGGGTGGGGGCCGTCGTGGGCGGAAGGGCGCGGACATGAGGCTGACGATTCTGGGCGGCGGCGGATTCCGGGTGCCCCTCGTGTACGGGGCACTCCTCGGCGACCGGGGCGAGGGCCGGGTCACGCACGTCGTGCTGCACGACCTGGACGCGGCGCGGCTCTCCGCGGTGACCCGGGTGCTCGCCGAGCAGGCCGCCGGCATCCTTGACGCGCCCGAGGTGACCGCCACCACCGACCTCGACGAGGCGCTGCGCGGCGCCGACTTCGTGTTCTCCGCGATCCGCGTCGGCGGCCTGGAGGGCAGGGCGCACGACGAACGGGTGGCACTCGCCGAGGGCGTCCTCGGCCAGGAGACGGTCGGCGCCGGCGGCATCGCCTACGGCCTGCGGACGGTCCCGGTCGCCGTGGACATCGCCCGCCGGGTGGCCCGGCTCGCGCCGGACGCCTGGGTCATCAACTTCACCAACCCGGCGGGCCTGGTCACGGAGGCCATGTCCCGCCACCTCGGCGACCGCGTCATCGGCATCTGCGACTCGCCGGTCGGCCTCGGCCGCCGCATCGCCCGGGTGCTCGGCGCCGACCCGAAGGAGGCGTGGATCGACTACGTCGGCCTGAACCACCTCGGCTGGGTGCGCGGCCTGCACGTCGACGGCCGCGACGAACTGCCGCGCCTGCTCGCCGACCGGCGTCTGCTCGGCTCGTTCGAGGAGGGGAAGCTGTTCGGCGCCGACTGGCTCCAGTCGCTCGGCGCGATCCCCAACGAGTACCTGCACTACTACTACTTCAACCGCGAGACCGTGCGGGCCCACCAGCAGGCCGAGCGGACCCGCGGCGCCTTCCTGCACGACCAGCAGGCCCGTTTCTACGCGCGGATGGCCGACCCGGCCGCGCCCGCGCTGCGGACCTGGGACGAGACCCGCGCCGAGCGCGAGGCCACGTACATGGCGGAGAACCGGGAGACGGCCGGCGCGGGCGACCGCGACGAGGACGACCTGTCCGGCGGATACGAGAAGGTCGCCCTCGCCCTGATGCGGGCCGTCGCCCGCGACGAGCGCGCCACCCTGATCCTCAACGTCCGCAACCGCGGCACCCTGTCCGTCCTCGACTCCGAGGCCGTCATCGAGGTGCCGTGCCTGGTCGACGCGAACGGCGCGCACCCCGTCACCGTGGATCCGCTGCCCGCCCACGCGACCGGCCTGGTCTGCGCGGTGAAGGCCGTGGAGCGCGAGGTCCTTTCGGCCGCCGGGTCCGGCTCCCGGGCGGCGGCCGTCAAGGCCTTCGCACTGCACCCGCTGGTCGACTCCGTGCGGGTGGCACGGCGGTTGGTGGACGGCTACACGGCCGTCCACCCCTCGCTCGCCTACCTCACGTAGGTCGCTCGCCGTCCGCCGCCGGGGCGCGGCCGGTGTCGAGGTTCAGGCGTTGAGGTTCAGTCGTCCTCGTCCCTGTCCTCGTCCTTGTCCCGCTCCTCGCCCTCGTCCTTGCCGTGCTTGCCCTCGCGCTTCTCGCCGTCCCCGTGCTCCTCGTCGTACGACGACGGCGACGGCGACGGGGTGGCCGACGTCGTCGGCGTGGTGGTGCCGGGCAGGCCGGTGGCCGGGACGGACATGACGGTCGTCGGGGTGGGCGAAGCCGGCGGTGCGGGGGAGTCGTCACCGGAGTTGAGCGACGCGCCGACCGCGGCGGCCCCGGCGAACAGGAGCACCGCGGCAGTGCCCAGCATCGCCTTGGACGCCGCCACGCCGCGCCCGCGCGGGCGGGAGGGGAACGAGGAGTGGGACGAGGAGCGGGAAGGGGCCGGGGGAAGGGTGTCCGCGTGGCCGAGCGGTAAGGCGGCGGTGGCGGCCGGGGGCGGCGGGACGGCTCCGGCCGGCTCCGCCGGGGACACCGTCCAGTGTCCGGCGTTGAGCCGGTCCGCGACCTCGTCGGCGGAGGGCCGCTGCGCCGGGTCCTTGGCCAGCAGGCGCAGCACGTAGTCCGACAGGGCCTCGGGTATGCCGGGACGCAGCCGGGCCGGGGGCATCGGCACGGCGTCGACGTGCTGCTGCACCACGGCCAGGGACGTCGCGCCCTGGAACGGCGCCCGCCCGGTGAGGAGTTGGTACAGCACGCAGCCCAGCGAGTAGACGTCGGCGGCCGGGTGGGCGGGCCGGCCGAGGGCGCGTTCGGGCGCGAGGTAGTCGGCGGTGCCGACGATCTTGCCGGTGGCGGTGAGGGTGCGCTCGGCCTCGTCGGTGAACCGGGCGATCCCGAAGTCGGCGATCTTCGCTGTGCGGTCGGCGGTGAGCATGATGTTCGCCGGTTTGATGTCCCGGTGGATGACGCCGTGCCGGTGCGCCGCCGACAGGCCCGTGGCGACCTGCGCGGCCAGCGTGGCCGCTTCCTGCGGCGGCAGCACGCCGCGCATCGACCGTTCCTGGGCGAGGCTCCAGCCGTCGATGCACTCCATCACCAGGAACAGCTGGTCGCGGTCGGAGCCGAAGTCGTACACGCTCACCACGTGCGGGTGGTTGAGGCGCGCCGCCGTCAGCGCCTCCAGCCGGAACCGCTCGGTGTCGGTGGCCTCCTCGGTGCGCAGGAGCTTGACGGCGACCCGGCGTCCGAGGAGTTGGTCGGTGGCCCGCCACACCTCGCCCATCGAACCGCGTCCCAGCAGTTCGTCCAGTTGGTAGCGATCCGCCAAGAGCACTTGCCCGCCCACCCCACTCGTTGCGACACCAGCGAAACCACAGCACCGCACGTTCCCGAAATCCAGCGACGATTCGTGATTTGGTGTGCGGCGCACACAGATTACCGGGCCCCGGACCGGGGTGTGGACGGCCTGCTCGGACCCCACTCCTACAGCGCGTTCGCCGCCGGAAGTGTCACTCCCGTTCCGCGTAAGTCCGGTCGAGCGCACGGACGGTGGCGGCCATGGCCCGGCGCAGTTCGGCCGGTGCGACGACCTCGACGTCGACGCCGAGGCGCAGCAGTTCCCCGCAGGCGTGGTCGGTGCTCTCGGTGGGGACGACGGCCTCGATCCATCCGTCGTCCCCGACGGCGGTCGCGGTGGCGGCGACCGCGCGCACCACCTCCGGGGGCAGGTTGTCGGGCAGGCGCCGCAGTCCACGCGGCGACAGGCGGACGGTGGCCGTGCCGGTGAAGCGGCGCGACCGGAAGTCGTCGAGGTAGGCGGACCAGTGGGCCGCCAGGTCGAAGTCCCGCGGCCGGTCGAACCGTTCGTCGCCCGGCTCGGCGTCGAGGATCCGGGTCACCCGGTAGGTCGAGATCCGGCTCTCCGAGGCGGCCACGAGGTACCAGTCGCCCGACTTCAGGACCAGGCCGTAGGGGTGGATGCGGCGCCGCACCTCGTGCGGTGCGCGCCAGCGGCGGTACCGCACGTCCACGGCGCGGCGGGTGAGCACCGCGTCCACGAGCAGCGCGAGACGGGGTGCCGGCTCGGGCTCCCGGTACCAGCCGGGGGCGTCCAGGTGGAACACGGCCGCGGTCCGCGCCGCCGCCTCGCGCGGTCCCGGCGGCAGCGCGGCAAGGAGCTTCAGCCGGGCCGCCGTCACCTCCGCCGCGAGGCCGAGATCGGCGGCGGGGCCGGGCAGCCCCGCGAAGAACAGCGCCCGTGCCTCGTCCTCGCTCATTCCGGTGAGGCGGGTGCGATACCCGTCGAGCAGCTGATGGCCGCCGCCGGGGCCCGGCTCCGCGTAGACCGGGACCCCGGCGGACTGCAGCCGGGCCAGGTCGCGGTAGGCGGTCCGCACCGACACGCCCAGCTCGTCCGCGACCGCCCGCGCGGGCATGCGGCCACGGGCTTGCAGCAACAGCAGCAGCGACAGGAGCCGTTCGGCGGACATGGCCGCATTCTGCCCGGAAACCCTGACAGCCCCTGGCACACCGTTCCCCTAGCGTCGGTGAGCGCCCGGCTCCGCCCGAACGAGCCGGCCCGTCCGAACCAGGAGTCCCCTCGTGCCACCCACCGCCCCCGCCGTCACTCCGGCCGTGATCGAGCTCCGTCAGTACACCCTGCGCCCGGGCCGGCGGGACGAGCTCATCGATCTGTTCGACCGGGAACTCGTCGAGACGCAGGAGGAGACCGGGATGGTGGTCCTCGGCCAGTTCCGTGACCTCGACGCCCCGGACCGCTTCGTCTGGCTGCGCGGATTCCCGGACATGGCGGTACGGCACCGCGCCCTGACGGAGTTCTACGGCGGACCGGTCTGGGCCGCGCACGGGCCCCGGGCCAACGCCACCATGGCCGACTCCGACGACGTCCTGCTGCTGCGGCCCCTGTCCGCCGACAATGCCCTCACCGTGTGCCCGGCCGACCGGCCCCGGCCCGGCAGCCCGGCACCGGACCGCTTCGTGTCCGCGACCGTGTGGTCCTTCCCGCCCGGCCGAGCGGAAGGCGTCGGACTGGTCCGGGACGGCCTCCTGCCCGTGCTCCGTGAGACGGGGCCCGCGCCGCTCGCCGTCCTGACCACCGAGACGGCGCCCAACACCTTCACCCGGCTGCCGGTCCGCACGGACGAGAACGTGGTCGTGGTCCTCGCCTCCCACCCCGACGCGAGCGCGCACCGCGAGCACCTCGCCGCGCTGCGGACCCGTCCCGAGGCCCGGGAGGTCCTGCGCGGCCTCGAAGGGGAACAGACGGCGCCCCCGAGGACGCTCGGGCTGGCACCGACGGGCCGCTCCCTCGTCACCTGACCGTCACGCGCGCCCCGCGGGCTTCGTCGCGAGGAACGTGGCGCCCCGCCGCCTCGCTCCTTCGTCCGGCTCCTGCACCAGCTGCGCGGTGAGGACCAGTCCCGCGCTCTCCAGCATCCCGGCGATCCGGGCCGGCGGCAGCAGGTGGGTCTCGTAGGACACCGGATGGCCGCCGTACGCCCGTGCCGGTCGCAGACGCTCGTCGTCCCCGACGTGACCGGCCATCATCACGTGGCCGCCGGGCGCCGGCGCGCGACGGAACTCGTCGAACACGACCGGCAGTTGTTCCGGGGGCGTGTGGTGGACGGAGTAGTACGCGAGGATGCCGCCGAGTCGGCCGTCCCCGATCGGCAGCGCCGTCATCGAGCCCACCGCGAAGCGCAGAGCGGGGTACGCCCGTCGGGCCGGCTCGATCATCCAGGGAGACAGGTCGACGCCGAACACCGGCACCCCCGACTCGGCGAGGTACGCGGTGACCTTGCCGGGCCCGCACCCCAGATCCGCGACCGGTCCGGCACCGCCCGCCCGCGCGGATTCGGCGAACGCGGTCAGCATCGCGCGGGACAACGGGTCCAGCTCCGCAGGGGACTTGACGAAATCGGCGTAGGAGGCGGCGACGGTGTCGTACGACTCCCTGATCGCGGCGAGGTAGGAGGGCTGCTCGGTCACCCGGGCGACTCCAGGCGAGGCGCCACGCAGCCCCTCGCCGGGGCCCGGTGCCTACTTGCTGTGGACGATCTGGATCAGGTTGCCGCACGTGTCGTCGAGGACCGCGGTCGTGACCGGGCCCATCTCCAGCGGTTCCTGGGTGAACCGCACCCCCAGCCCGCGCAGCCGCTCGAACTCCGCGTGCACGTCGTCCACGGCGAACGAGGTGGCCGGGATGCCGTCCTGGACCAGCGCCGTCTTGTACGGCTGCACGGCGGGGTGGCCCGAGGGTTCGAGGAGCAGTTCCGTCCCGTCGGGATCCTCCGGCGAGACCACGGTGAGCCACCGGTCCTCGGCCACCGGGACGTCGTTCTTCTTCACGAAGCCCAGCACGTCGGTGTAGAAGCGCAGGGCCTTTTCCTGGTCGTCGACGAAGACGCTGGACAGGTGGATCTTCATGGGGTGCTCTCCGGTGTCCTGGGCCCGAGCCATCGCGTCGCGATGCGCTCGAGGGGTTCGGTGTCGAGGTCGTGGAACTTGTAGCGGCCCTCGCGCCGCGAACGGACCAGCCCGGCGGCCTCCAGCACGGCCAGATGCTGGCTGATCGCCTGCCGGGACAGCCCCAGACCGTGCTTGGTGACCAGTCGGGTGCATATCTCGAACAGGGTCTGGCCGTCCCTTTCCACCAGCTCGTCAAGGATGCGCCGACGGGTGGGGTCGGCCAGCGCCTTGAACACATCCTCCGCCATGACCACCACGATAGGCAAGTGGCGACTTGCCTATCAAGTCGTCGGCGGATGCTCCGAACGGGTGGGGATGCACCCCGCGCACCGGGATGGACCTGCGAGGGCAGGGTAGAGGGGTCACATGAGAACCGGGCGCCGAACCCGGTACCACCCGCCAGGAGGAGAGCCATGCCCGGTCTGATCGAACGGATCAAGCAGTTCGCGCGCAGCCCGCAAGGACGGCGCACCATGGACCAGGCCCGCCGCGCCGCGTCCGACCCCCGCCGCCGCGCCCAGGCCCAGCGGCTCCTCGCCCGGCTGCGCTCCCGCCGCTGACCCTCCGCCCCTCCGCCGGGGGCGGGGCCCGTCCACCGTCATGTGACGGGTTTTCACCTTCCTTTCGCCCAGGCGTGGTTGAGGGTTCGACCGCGCGTCGTCACGTCGTCCGACACTCTTCGCCCGTTCACGGGGGAGATTCGGGTGACCGCTGACAGCACTGACACCGACAGAACACCGCAGACCGGGGAGCCGCGCATCCGGGTCCGCGGGCCGGCGCCGGTACCGGTGCCCGCCCGCCGACCGGTGTGGCGCCGGGTCCTGCCGCTCGCGATCGCCCTGGTCACGACCGTCTGCTCGGCCCTCGTCGTGGCGAACGGGCACACGGACCTGCCCTTCCGGCGCATCGTCACGATCGAGGCGAAGATGGCCTCGAAATCGGACTTCTTCCAGGATCCCGAGGTCCGCAGGCTCCTCGCCGGGCACGGCTTCGCCGTGCACGTCACCCGCATGGGTTCGCGCGGCATCGCCACGCAGAAGTACGAGGGCTACGACATCGTGTTCCCCTCCGGTCAGCCCGCCGCCGACCTGATCACCAAGAAGCGGGCGGCGGAGGGGCGGCCGGCGAGCACCTTCCGCCCCTTCGTCAGCCCCATCGTGCTCGCCACCTACCGGGAGTACGCCAAGACCCTCCACGCGGCGAAGCTGGCCGAGCCCCTGCCCGGCACCCCCGAGGGGGCCGAACCGCTGTACTACTCGCTCAGGATGGAGCCCTTCCTGCAGAAGGCCCAGGACGGCATCCGCTGGCACGACCTGGACATCACCGACCACGGGATCGAGAACAACAACAAGGTCCTCGCCCAGACCTCCGACATCTGCGAGTCGAACTCCGGCGGCACCTACCTGGGCCTCGTCTCGTACGTGCGCAACGGCGCCACCGTGCCGCAGAGCCCCGAGGAGGCCGACCGCTTCGCCGACCGCGTCAAACTGCTCCTCAACGACCAGGGCATGCCGTCCGCCGAGCGCAACGAGACGTACGTGTCGCCCGAGGGCAAGAGCATCGCGCCGATCGTCGTGATCTACGAACACCAGTACGTGGCCCACCAGTTGGCGGCGAAGGCGCAGACCGGCAAGGTGGACGACGAACGCGTCCTGCTCTACCCCTCGGTGCGATTCGTCACGGAGCCGCAGCTCATCGCGCTCACTCCGGAGGGCGAGCGGCTGGGCCGGCTGATCTCCGAGGACCCCGAACTCCAGCGCAGGGCGACCGAACTGGGCTTCCGGGTGCGGGACGTCGGCAGCCCGTCCGCCGGTTCCCTGGACGGACTCCTGAAGGAACGCGGCATCCAGGCTCCGGTGCTGTCGAAACGCGACACCAAGGCCGTCCTGCCCCGGCTCGCCCTGCTGGAGCGGATGATCGAGCGGGTCGGCGAATGCCCCGCCGCGTCGGGGCCGGCCGCCGGCGAGGAGGCGCCGTGACCGCGCGGCGCGGCGGCGCCTCCTCACCGGCGGTGGCCCTGGCGCTGTCCCTCGTCCTGCTCGCGACGCTCGCCACCCTCACCTCGTGCTCGGACGACGGCCGGCAGACCACGCTGCGCGTCCTGGCGAGCAGCGAACTCGCCGCCGTCGAACCCTTGTTGGACGACCTGAGGCGGGACACCGGCGTACGGCTGGAGATGGACTACCGGGCGACCGACGAGGCCGGCGACGCCCTGGTCTCCGGCCGCCACTCCTACGACCTGGCCTGGCTCTCCTCGGACCGTCCCTTCCGCCTCCGGCTCAAGCAGGAGGACCCGCGCGGCACCCGCACGGTCGGCCTCCAGAGCACGCCGATCATGCGCTCACCGGTCGTCGTCGGGCTGACACCGGACGTGGCCCGGCGGCTGCGGGGCCCGGACCCCGGCAGGCGGCTGTCGTGGGCCGATCTCGCCGACGCGGCCGCCGCCGGCACCGTCCGCTTCGGCATGGCCGACCCGCGGCGCGCCGACAGCGGCCTGGCGGCGCTCGTCGGCGTCGCGACCGCCGCCGCCGGAACCGGCAGCGCTCTGCGCCCGCAGGACGTGGGCTGCGACCGGCTGCGCGGCTTCCGCTCGGGGCAGACCCTCACCGCGGACACCTCCGTGGACCTCCTCGACGCGTTCGTGCACCGCCCCGGCCGTACGAACGCCCTGATCACGTACGAGTCCGAACTGCTGGCGCTCAACGAGTCGGGACGGCTGCGGCAGCCCCTGGAGATCGTGCGGCCCGCCGACGGGACCGTGCTGTCCGACTTCCCGCTGCTGCTTCTCGACCCCGCCCGCCGCGCCGCCTACGACCGCGTCGTGGACTGGCTGACCGACGCCGGCCACCAGAAGGACCTCATGCGGCGCACCCTGCGGCGCCCCGTCAACACCGACGTGACCCGCGACGAGCGGCTGCGCGGCGACGTGGGCAACGCCCTGTACTTCCCCGACGACCCCGCCGTGCTCGACCGTCTCCTCGACAACTACGGCGACCCGCGGCGCCCCACCACCGACCAGGTGATCTTCCTGCTGGACTTCTCCACGTCGATGCGGGGACCGCGGACCCAGGCGCTGCGGGCCGCGTTCGCGGGGCTCAGCGGAGCCGACCCGACCGCCTCCGGGAAGTTCGCGCGGTTCCACCGGGGCGAGGTGCTGACCGTGGTGCGCTTCGGCGGCCGCGTGCTCGACGAGCGGACGGTCACGGTGCGCGACCGGGGCGACCTGGCGGACCTGGACGCCTTCATCTCCCGCGGCCGCTACGACGACGCCACGGCGGTGTGGTCCGCGCTGGACCACGGATACGCCACCGCCCGGCGGGCACTGGGCCGGGCACCGGACCGGCGGGTGTCCGTCGTCCTGATGACGGACGGCGAGAACAACGCCGGACTCACCAGGGCCGCCTTCGACGAACGTCACCGTGCCCGCCCGGCCGCGTCCCGCGCGGTGCCCACCTATCCCGTGTACTTCGGGGACGCCGACGGGGCGGAGCTGCGCCGTGTCGCGTCACTGACCGGCGGGCGCGTCGTCGACGCCCGGAAGTCGTCCCTTTCCAGTGCGTTCAAGGAGATCCGTGGCTGTCACTGAGAGCGTGTGGTGGAGCGAGTGGTGGGGCTGGATGGTGCTGTGGCTGGTCGCCGCGGCCGGCCTGCTGACCCTCCTGGGAGGAGCCGTCGCGCGCTTCGTGCGACGGGCGCGGCGGGTCCGGCGCGAGCGGAGCGTGCCCCTGCCCTCGCTCAGCCCGATCTACCTCGACAGTGAGGCCGTCATGGCCCACTACAAGTTCGGCAACCACACGGAGGCCCTGACGAAGGCCGTCGAGGAACGGCGCAGCCTGACCGCGGGCATCATGGCCAGTCTGCCGTTCGCGTCCTGGCTCAGCGCCAACCGCGAGAGCACCAAGGAAGTGTTCGTCAGCTACGTGAAGGAGAGCGAGCCCATATCGGTGGTCGGCCTGCTGCTGTCGGTGTTCCGGCGCGAGGACGCCCTCGTGGACGTGCAGTTGGCGTCCGACGGTGTGGCCGTGAGCCCCAACGCCGCCCTCACCGAACAGCTCGCCCGGGGCGACGAGGGCGGGGAGGGTGTCGTGACGCTCACCGAGATCCACGACTTCGTGATGGTCCGGGGCCGCTTCAGGGCCGAGAGCGTGTCCGGGGAGACGCTGGTGATGCGGGCGGCGTACGGGGACGGCGAACGAACCGCGCAGCTGCGGGTGAAGCTGCGCCGGGAGGGCGTGCTGGCGCCGGGCGGTGACCTGCCCGAGGGGGAGTTCCGGGCCATCTGCCTCGGCAAGGTGACGAGTTGGGCCCCGCAGACCCGCCAGACGCTGCTGGAGCGTCCGATCGCCGTGTTCCACTGAGAACCGCGCGGTGCCCGCGTCGCCCGCACGGCGCGCACGGTCCGGGCGCGGCCGGTGGACCGACGGTAGCGTGATCGACGTGACTGCTGAGGGTGAAGCTGCTGAAGGCGGGTCGGCTGACGGTGAGGCGGCCGTACGGGAGTCGGCGCAGCGCGAGGCCCTGGCCGGGGGCCTGGTCAACGCCGGGTCGGTCTTCCGCCGCGGTGCGCTGGTCGAGCGCCCGGCGCCGCCTCACGCGCCCGCTCTGCACGCCCATCTCCGGGCACTGCGCGAGCACGGCTTCGACGCGGCGCCCGAGCCCGTCCGCCTGGCCGCCGACGGCCGCGAGCTGCTGACCTTCGTCCCCGGCGACGTGCCGCTGCCGCCGTTCCCGGCCTGGGCGATGACGGACACCGCCCTCGCGTCGGTGGGTGCCCTGCTGCGGCGCCTGCACGACGCCGGCGCCGCGGTCGCGCCCGACTCCCGCGTCGCCTGGCCGCGGGACCTGGCCGACCCGGAGGGCGGCACGGTGCTGTGCCACAACGACGTGTGCCCGGAGAACGTGGTGTTCCGCGACGGGCGGGCCGCCGCACTGATCGACTTCGACCTGGCGGCCCCGGGCCGCCCCCTCTGGGACCTGGCCATGACCGCCCGCTACTGGGTGCCCCTGCGCGACCCCGCCTCCGCGGCGCAGACCCACCGCGCCGGGCTCGACGTCCCCGCGCGGCTGCGGATCCTCGCCGACGGCTACGGCCTTCCGCCGCGGCGGCGCGCGGAGTTGCCCGCGGTGGTCGAACAAGCGACGGAGGT
The DNA here is from genome assembly GCF_055606745.1 of Streptomyces sp. NPDC037054. Taxonomy (NCBI): domain Bacteria; kingdom Bacillati; phylum Actinomycetota; class Actinomycetes; order Kitasatosporales; family Streptomycetaceae; genus Streptomyces; species Streptomyces sp. NPDC037054. Next base: position 126,200 of record NZ_JBVJSJ010000009.1, read on the forward strand.
GTGCCGGGCGTTCGTGGCCCGTCGCGTCGCCGACGGCGCCCCCGGGTATCTCAAGTCGCTGGCGGAGCAGGGTGGTTGGGAACGCTGGGACCGCACGCAGGCCTGGCTGGCGGCCCACCGCGAGACGTTCACCGCCGCCCTGCTGGCCTGATCGCGAAGGCCGCGCCGGGCCGCCCGTACCCCATCTGTTCGGCGGCCCTCCTGATCAGTATTGTCTGTCATGAACACGATCGGACTTGTGGACCGCCGGCCGCTCCGATCTCCTCGGCAACTCCCCTTCTCTGGAGGCTTGATGCGTCATCTGCGGATAGTCCTGGTGGTCCTGGCCGCCCTCCTCATGGGCCTGCTCACCGCCCCGTCCGCGCAGGCGGCACCCAACTTCAAGGCGCCGTACCCCTGCGGCCAGACCTGGACCTACAGCCATCACTCGGCCGAGGTCAGACTCGCCCTGGACTTCGTCCGCTCCGGCGGCGGCACGGCCGGCACTCCCGTCCTGGCCTCCGCCTCGGGAACGGCCTACCGCTACTACGAGGCGGGCGGCGCGGGCAATTACGTCGTCATCGACCACGGCGGCGGCTGGAAGACCTACTACTTCCACCTCGCCTCGTTCGCGATCAGCCACGGACAGGGCGTGGCCCAGGGGCAGTCGATCGGCACCACCGGCTCCACCGGCAACAGCTCCGGCGCCCACATCCACTACGAGCAGCTCTACAACGGCGTCGGCCAGACGATCCGCATCAACGGAGCTTCGCTGTCCCCGTACCCCGGCTCCTACCACCAGAAGTACCTGACCAGCGACAACGGCTGCGGAGGCACGACGAAGTACTGGGTCGACACGTTCGCCAACGCCCCGGGCTACGCCTCGCCGACCAGCACCACGCAGACCGGCACCCTCTACGCCGGCACCAACTACGTGTTCTGCAAGGTGTGGGGCCGTGAGATCCGTGACAGCGCCGGGAACTTCAACCACTGGTGGCTGAAGACCGACCTCGACGTCGGGCCCGCCAATCAGTACGTCTCCGCCTACTACTTGTCCCGCTGGGGCAATGACGAGGCGCGCGACAACAGCGGCCGGGTGATTCCCAACTGCTGAGCACGCGGGGCGCCGGAATCGGAATCCGTCGTCAGGGTCCGACCGGACCCTGACGAATTGAGGGACCATTTCCGGGAATCCGGATTCGGGCGCCTCGGGTCGGAGAATTCGCGCCTCGCGAACTCCGCCCGATCGACGCGAAAAGGGGCCGCGCGGTGAATTCCGCGCGGCCCTCGGTCAGTCCAGCGTGATCTTCTGCGCCGGGTTCAGCTTGATCACGGCCTTGATGGCCGCCGTGTCGCCGTTGTTGATCTGGCCGAGACAGCTGGCGTTGGAGGCGACCAGGTCTCGGCTGGTGCCGTCCGCCACCAAAGTGCCGTTGGTGTTGTCGAAGTAGCCGCGGACCGTGCCCGTGAAGTCGGCCGTGCAGGCGAAGCCGGAGACGCGCGCCTTGACGCCGACGACCTCGCCCAGGACCCGGTCCGGGTTGGCGGGGTCGACCCCGGTGACGTTGATCGCGTACGGCAGGCCCGAGGTGGTGATGGAGATGTTCATCCCGAGCGCCCGGCAGCCGGCGAAGCTCAGCGAGTTGATCTGCCCGATGCCGGTGCCGGACAGCCCCGAGCCGCTCTTGACGGAGCCGGTGCCGTCGGCCGACGTGCAGTAGTAGGTGCCGGAGTCCGTCACCACGCCCGGGTTGTCGGCGTGGGCGGTGATGTTGCCGCCCGGGGTCACGGTCCAGGTGGCCTGGGAGGCCGAGCTGGGGGCGACGGTGAGAGCGAGGGCGGCGCCGCTGATGGCGGCGGCGGTGATGACCGTGCGGGTGATGCGGTGCATGGTTCCGGTTCCCTTCTGCGGGGGTGCCGCACTCGCGGAAAACAGCCCGATCGGGCGGCGATCGCGGACGCGGCACACTCAACGGAAACGCCGGCCAGTTTGTGGCCGACCGATCGAGCACTTCCTGGAATTTAGGGTCAGGAAGTGCGGATCGCAATACTCCGCTTCGCGAAGAACAAGCCAAGTTACCGGTGGTAACAAGCGTGCTCCATTCCGGGAGGAGGTGGACCTGAAAAGGCGTGGGAAGGCAGGCGTTGTGGAGTATTCGAGAGCGATCCACGAATGTTCTCGGTGGATCGCGTGGAGGAATGCGCCCAGGGGTGTGGATTCGAGCCGCGAACGGCGAGTCCCGCGGACCGGGTTCGTTCACGAGTTCCCATCGGCGCGCGGGCGGGCCCGCCGTGCTCGTCGCTCGGGTGGCTGGAAAGGGCCGGTTTACGAGAGGGGTCCCGGGGCGCCCTAGGATCGCGGGGTGATCGCTGACCTGCAGTGTGTGGTTCTGGACTGTCCCGACCCGATGGCACTCGCCGAGTTCTACCGGTCGTTGCTCGGCGGGGCCGTCAATCAGCCCGACGGGCGGTGGGCCGTCGGGGAGGGTTGGGCGACGCTGCACTCGGCGTCCGGACTCGTGCTGGCGTTCCAGCGGGTGGCGGACTACCGGCCGCCGAGGTGGCCCGACCCGGCCCGGCCGCAGCAGTTCCACCTGGACTTCGCCGTGACGGACCTGGACCGGGCCCAGGAGCGGGTCCTCGCCGAGGGCGCCTCACTGCTCGACGACAGTTCCGGCGGCGGGAGTTGGCGTGTCTACGCCGATCCGGCCGGACATCCGTTCTGCCTCGTCCGCCACTGACGGCGCGCCGGCTCCGCGGGGTCTACGGGTGCTGGGGCAGGTCCCCCACGAACACGACCCCGTCGCAGTCGGCCAGGTGGGCCGGGTCGAGCGGGGCGTAGCCGTACCACTCGGAGACGCGAGCCGCGGGCGGCGCGTCGCCGAAAGCGGCGGCCAGACCGGGGGCGTCGAGGAGATGACGGTCCCCGGGGAGGGCGTGCAGGAGTCCTTCGAGCGTGTCCGGTGCCGGGGTGTCCACGCCGCGGTGCCGGATGGTGCCGAGGGCCGTTGCCAGGAAGGCGTACTCCTCGCCCAGACGCGCGTTCACGAGGGCCCCGGCGCCCCACCACTCCACCGGCGCCCCGCCCATCCGGATCGTGCTCTTGTTCCGCTGGAGATGGGCGTTGTGGGCGTGGACGAGCACCGGGCCGCGTTCGGCGAGGGCGAGGAGGTTGTCCGCCATCATCCGGTCACGCACCCCCACCAGCCGGGCCATGCGGGCCGGTGAGGTGTCGGCCATCCAGTGGTGGTAGCGGAGCAGTCCGGTGGCGGTACGCCCGTACAGCCGCGCCCGGTCGACGTCGTCGCGCGAGGTCGCCGCGAGCAGGTGCGGCGTCTGTTCGTGCAGGACGGCCACCAAGTCGTCGGCGAGCAGCCGCAGTTCCCGCGCCTCGGCCGACCTTCCGACCGACTGGGCGGGGTCCCTCATCGCGGCCGTCGTGGTCCACCGGTCGTCGGCGCCGATCAGGCGGTCCAGGGTTTCGCCGGTGCAGGGGAGCAGGCCGGGGTCCCCGTGGGCGGAGAGGTAGTCGTGGAGCGCGGTGAGGGCCTGCCGGGGGCTCGCGGCGCCGGTGATCTCCAACGGGCCGTCGAAACCGGCGAAGCGGATCCGCTCGGACGCGGGCCGGCTGTCGTTGCGGACGCGCATCCAGCGCACGAGGTCCCGGTTGGCGGCGGACCGGCCGAGTCCGAGGTCGGGGTGGCTGAAGCCGTGCTCCATGGCGTGGTCCAGGGTGCCGGTGCCGGAGGTGACGTAGTCGTCCACGACCAGGCCCATCAGGCAGTCGCTCTCGATCGCGATCGTCCGGTACCCCTGCTGCTCGACGAGCTGCTGGAAGAGGTCGTTGCGCAGTTCGAGCAGCGTGTCCTCGCCGTGGGTGGGCTCGCCCAGGGCGAACAGCAGCGGGGGCCGAGCGGGGAGCAGCCGCATGACGGCGGCGGCGTCGACGGAATGGAGGAAGTCCTTGAGGTCGGAAGCCATGCCTTCAACGCTATCGTTGAACCTTCGGTTGAGGCTTTTCCGCGATAGCGTCGCCCTCATGGGGAAAAACCTTCAAACCGGGGAACGGCTCAGGCCGGTCGACCTGGCACGCGCCCACGGTCTGTCCACGCAGGCCGTCCGGAACTACGAGGAAGCCGGCATCCTTCCCGCCGCCGCGCGCACACCCCACGGCTACCGCACCTACACGCCCCTGCACGCGCAGGCCCTGCGCGCCTTCCTCGCCCTGGTGCCCGGCCACGGCCACCGGACGGCGACGGCGATCATGCGGGCGGTGAACGAGGGGGTGGCCGAGGAGGCGTTCCGGCTCATCGACGAGAGCCACGCCCAACTCCTCGACGACCGCCGGACCCTCCAGGCCGTGGAGAACGCCCTGCGCGACCTGGACGGTCCGGCGGCGTCGGATCCCGCGCCGACCTCCGCCACCGGCGCCACCTTCATCGGCCCCCTCGCGCGAAGGCTCGGCATCCGCCCCGCCACTCTGCGCAAATGGGAGCACGCGGGGCTGATCACCCCCCACCGCGACCCGCGGACCGGTTACCGCGTCTACGACGAGGCCGCCGTGCGGGACGCCCGCCTGACCCATCAACTCAGGCGCGGCGGATACCCGCTGGAGCAGATCGCCCCCCTGATCACCCAGGTCCGCGCGGCCGGCGGACTCCAACCCCTGGAGTCCGCCCTGAACGACTGGCACGCCCGCCTGACCTCCCGCTCACGCGCGATGCTCGCGGGGGCGGCGGAACTGGAAACGTACCTGCGCGCCCGCGGCTGAGCCCGCGGTCAACGAGATCCCGGTCCCTGCCGACGCTCGAACCGGCGACGAGCGGCCTCGTGGGCCTCGCGCAGCAGCCGCATGACGGTGTCCTGTGTCCTCGCTCCGGGATTGACGACACAGATCCAGCCGAGCGCGCCGTACACCGGGTGCGGCAGCACCACGTCGGCGGCCGCGTGGTCCCGACGGCGGCCGGGGCCGCGCGGCTCCTCCCCGGTGAGCGCCGGGAACGCCGCACGATCGACGCGGACGTTCACACGCCACCGGCCCGGCGGGTCGAGGTCGGAGGCGGTGTCCTCCGGGTAGTCCTTGGTGACGATCGTCCCGTAGGGCTGGACGTTCCTCGGGACCAGTCCGTCCGGCGCGTAGTAGAAGAACGCGTCTCCCCACGCGATCTGCGGGAAGTCCCCTCCCGGGCCGGGGACGAGCACCAGTGCGCCGTCGAAGCCCCGCACGGTCGCGATGATCTGTTCCATACTCATGCTTCAAGCATCATCTTCAAGTGCTTGTGTGGGGTTGCACGCAGGATCGGTCCCCTGGAGGATCCGGTGAACGAGCCGCGACGGGCGTCGCCGCGCACCATCGACGTGGCCCGGGAGACGGGGTACTCGGTGCAACAGGTCCGCGACCTGGAACGGCTCGGCGTCATTCCCCCGGCTGCGCGATCGAGCAACGGCTACCGCGTCTACACGCCGGTCCACTCGCAGGCCCTCCGCGCCTACCGGGGACTCGCGGGCGCCGTGGGGCCGGTCGCGGCCCGGCACCTGCTGGCGCAGCTGCGTACGGGCACGCTCGCGGACGCCGCCTCGGCGATCAACGACGTGCACGTTCGGCTCGCGCGGGAACGGGACGAGGCGCTCCGCGCGCAGGAGGCGCTGCACGCGATCCGGGCCGAGAAGGACGCGCCGGACGCGGAGCACGAGCACGAGCACGACGCGATGACGATCACCGAGCTCTCCGGCGCGCTCGGTGTGCGCTCCTCGACCCTGCGGTTCTGGGAGCAGGAGGGCCTCGTCGTCCCGGAGCGAGTGACGTCACTGCGGGCACGCCGATACGGGCCCGCCGCCGTCGGAGCGGCCAGAATCGTCGCCGCCCTGCGCGGGGCCGGCTACGGCATCCCCGCGATCCGCGGCCTCATGGCGTCGCTGCAATCGTTCGACGGCCTTGGTGACACCGAACGCATCCTGCGGCAGCGTCTCGACGACATCGCCGCACGGACGGTGGCGCTGCTGCGGGCGGGCGCAGACCTGGCGGCGGTCGTCGAGGCCGGCGGGGCGACCGCACGGCCGGGCACGGGCGCGGCGACGGGCCGATGAGTTTCCGCGTCCGGCAGAGTCTCACCACCGCAGTCGACAACAGGGAGAACCATGGCTCAGCTACTGAGGGTCCAGAACTTCAACGTCTCCAGTGACGGGATCGGTGCCGGCGAGGACCAGAGCCTCGAGCGGCCCTTCGGGCACGTCGACCCGGGGAGGCTGTTCGCCTGGTGCGGCGCCACGGCGAGCTGGCCGATGCGGACCGAGCCCGGAGGGACCCGGGGCCTGGACGACTACCTCACCCGCGACTACGCGCGCAACATCGGCGCCGAGATCATGGGGCGCAACAAGTTCGGGCCGCAGCGCGGGCCGTGGCAGGACCACGAGTGGCAGGGCTGGTGGGGCGACGAACCGCCGTTCCACACGCCGGTGTTCGTCATGACCCACCACAAGCGCCCGTCGTTCAGCCTCTCCGACACCACGTTCCACTTCGTCGACGGCGACCCCGCCACGGTCCTCGCCCAGGCGCGGGAGGCCGCTCAGGGCAAGGACGTCCGGCTCGGCGGCGGGGTCACCACCATCCGGCAGTTCCTCGACGCGGACCTCGTCGACACGATGCACGTGGCGGCCTCACCGGTGAAGCTCGGCTCCGGCCTGCGGCTGTGGGAGTCCCCGGAGGAACTCCTCGACCGCTTCCACCTCGACGTCGTGCCCAGCTCCAGCGGCGTGACCCACCACCTGTTCTGGCGGAAGTGACCCCCGTGTCGCCACCGTTCACGGGCAGGCCGGGGCCCGCTCAGCGGGCGGGGTCCAGGAGGATCTTGCGGACCCCGTCGCCCCGGCCGTCGAACAGTTCGTACGCCGCCGGGCCCTCCGAGAGGGCCAAGCGGTGCGAGACCACGGCCTCCGGCGTGATGCGGCCCGCCCGGGCGAGGGCGATGAGGGCGGGCAGCTCGTAGTGGACCGAGCAGAGGCCGATGGCGAACTCCAGCTCCTTGACCTGGGCCAGGCCCATGTGGAACGGGAACGCCTTGCTCTGGCTGACCCCGACGACGCTCACCCGGCCCGCCTGCCGCACCGCCTTGAGCGCGAGCTCGATGGTGGCGTCCGAACCCACGGCCTCCACCACGGCGTCCGGCCCCCGGCCCGCGGTCAGCTCGCGCACGGCGGCCCGGGCGTCCTCGCCCTCGACCGGTTCGACCCCCAGGGTGGCGGCGAAGGCGCGGCGCTCGGCGACCAGGTCCACGCCCAGGACCCGGGCGGCGCCCATCGCGAACGCGGACTGCGCGGCCATCAGCCCCACAGGCCCGAGCCCGACGACCAGCACGGTCTCGCCGGGCCGGATCCGGGCACGGCGACAGCCGTACCAGGCGGTCGGCGCGTTGTCCGTCAGGACGACCGCGGCCTCGTCGGAGATGCTGTCGGGCACGCCCACCAGATTGACGTCGGCGAAGGGCACCGCGAGGAACTCGGCCTGGCTGCCCTGCAGTTGAGGGCTCACGCCATAGCAGAGGTCCGTGCTGCTCCTGGCGTTCTCGCACCTGGCGGTGAATCCGGCCGCGCAGGACCGGCAGCGGTCGCAGCCGGCCGACGCCGGCACCAGCACCCGGTCTCCGGGCCGGAAGCGGGTGACCCCGTCCCCGGTCTCGACGACGACGCCGACGCACTCGTGTCCCGGCGTGTAGCCCACACCGGGGCCGAACGGATTGCCGCGGTACAGGTGCAGGTCGCTGCCGCAGATTCCGGCGGCCGTGACCCGCACCACCGCGTCGGACGGGCCGGCGACGACCGGATCGGGCACCTCGCCGAAACGGATGTCGTGGCGGCCGTGGTACGTCAGAGCCTTCATCGGATCCCCTCGCCCCCGGCTCTCACACGTCCGCGATCCGGAGCACGAGCTTCCCGGTGTTCTCGCCGCGGAACAGCCGCAACAGCGTGTCGGGGAAGTCCGTCACGGTCCCGTCGACCACGTCCTCCAGCGACGTCAGCCGCCCCTCCGCCAGCCAGGCGGCGAGCTGCGCCGTGCCCTCGGCGTACCGGTCGGCGTAGTCGAAGACCACCATGCCGGTCATGGACGCCCGGTTCACGAGCAACGACAGGTAGTTGGCCGGGCCCTGCGGCTTCGCGCTGTTGTACTGGGAGATCGCACCGCACACGACGACGCGCGCACCCCGCGCCAACCGTGTCAGCACGGTGTCCAGGATGTCGCCGCCGACATTGTCGAAGTACACGTCGACGCCGTCCGGGGCATGCTCCCGCAGCGCCTTGCCGACGTCCTCGCCGCGGTAGTCGATCGCGGCGTCGAACCCGAACTCCTCCACCAGCAGACGGCACTTGTCCGCGCCGCCCGCGATGCCGACGACCCGGCAGCCGAGGATCCGGGCGATCTGCCCGACGACGCTGCCGACCGCGCCGGCGGCCCCGGACACCACGACGGTCTGGCCCGGCTCGGGACGCCCGATGTCGATCAGGCCGAAGTACGCCGTCATGCCCGACATGCCGAGCGTGCCGAGGTACGTCGGCACAGGAGCCGCGTCCGGGTCGACCTTGACGACGCCCCGCCCGTCCGAGAGGCAGTACTCCTGCACTCCGAACGTGCCCGACACGTGGTCGCCCACGGCGAAGTCGGGGTGCCGGGAGGCGATCACCCGCCCGACGGCACCGGCCCGCATGACCTCTCCGATCTCGACGGGACGTATGTAGGACCGGCCCGCGTTCATCCAGCCGCGCATCGCGGGGTCGATCGACAGGTGGTGCACGCGGACCAGGAACTCCCCGTCGCCCGGCTGCCCGAGCTCCTCCCGGGTGTGCTCCCAGTCGCCGGCCTTCGGCAGCCCCACGGGGCGTGCGGCCAGGCGGACCTGGCGGTTGACGATGCTCATACTCGGGCGGCTCCTTCGGCGGTCGCGGGCGACGGGGCGCGGTGGCGGCAGGCGCCAGACCACTCACCACCACGCCCCGACCCCCACGCATACCGTCCAGTCGGTACGTGCCGGTGAGGGTACGCTGCCGCGCCGCCCACGGCAAGAGCTCCCAGCGGGCCCGATCGCGCCGCCCACGGCAAGAGCTCCCTGCGCCGCCCCGACCGCCCCGCCCCTACCGCCCCGCCCACGCAGGAGACCCCTGCACGACGTCGACCGCCCCCCCCGTGGCGGCGCCCGAGTCAGACCGGCAGCCGGTAGATCGTCCGCCGTTCCCCGTACTCGACCACTTCGTCGCCCGGCCGCATGCCGACGGCCTCCAGCAGGCTGCGGGACGAGGCGTTCGCGCTCTGCGTGACGGCCACCAGCGACTGCGCGCCCGGCAGGTTCCGGGCCCAGCGGACCACCTCGGCGACGGCCTCCCGCCCCAGCCCGCGCCCCCACGCGTCCGGCAGGAGCGTGTACGAGACCTCCGTCCCGCCCCTGGGGGAGGACGGCTCCACGGTGACCAGCCCGACGACCGCGGACGTCGTCCGACGCTCGACCGCGAACGCCCCCGGCGTGCCCGGCAGCCGCCGGCGCCGAATCGCGATCCTGTCCTCGCTCACCGGCCCGCCGAGGTAGCGGCGCACCCGTTCGTCCCGCCACAGGCGCTCGATCGCCGGCACGTCCGCCGCCGTCACCGGACGGAGCAGCAGCCGGGGCGTCTTCAGCGCGGCGGGCCACCGAGACGGCGACCGCGTAGAGGTGTTGGGACTCATTCGGCACACCCTGGCACCGGTCCGGGCGCCACCGCGACCTGCCACGCCGCGCCGCGGCGAGCGCGCCGGGCCCGTTCGCCCCCTGCGCGGGCGGGGGACCGGGTGCGGGCCCGCCCCGCCCGACGAGGGAAGAACCGACAGGGGAAGATGAGAGGGCGAGCGAGCGGATCCGATGTGAGGAGTAGGCGCATGCAGCACGAGCGAGCGGGACGTCCGGCCGAGCCCGAGGACCTGATCGACGTCGCCCGCCTGGTGACGGCGTACTACGCGCTGCACCCCGACCCGGCGGAGCCCGGCCAGCGGGTGGCGTTCGGCACGTCGGGCCATCGCGGATCGTCCCTGGCGGTCTCGTTCAACGAGGACCACATCGCCGCCACCAGCCAGGCCATCTGCGAGTACCGCCGGGCGCAGGGCACCGACGGGCCCCTGTTCCTCGGCGCCGACACCCACGCCCTGTCCGAGCCGGCGAGGATCACCGCGCTGGAGGTGTTCGCGGCCAACGACGTGACGACCCTCGTCGACACCGCGGACGGCTACACCCCGACCCCCGCGGTCTCGCACGCCGTCCTCACCCACAACCGGGGCCGCACCTCGGGCCTCGCGGACGGCGTCGTCGTCACCCCCTCGCACAACCCGCCCGGCGACGGCGGCTTCAAGTACAACCCGCCCAGTGGCGGCCCCGCGGGCTCGGACGCGACCTCGTGGATCCAGGACCGCGCCAACGAGATCATCACCGGCGGCCTGAAGGACGTACGGCGCGTCCCGTACGCCAGGGCGCTCGCCGCCCCCGGCACCGGCCGCTACGACTTCCTCGACGCGTACGTCTCCGACCTGCCCGCCGTGCTGGACCTCGACGCGGTCCGGGAGGCCGGCGTGCGCATCGGCGCCGACCCGCTCGGCGGCGCCTCCGTCGCCTACTGGGGCCGCATCGCCGAGCAGCACCGCCTCGACCTGACCGTGGTCAATCCGCTCGCCGACCCCACCTGGCGGTTCATGACGCTGGACTGGGACGGCAAGATCCGCATGGACTGCTCGTCGCCGTACGCGATGGCCTCGCTCATCGAGCAGCGCGACCGCTTCCGGATCGCCACCGGCAACGACGCGGACGCCGACCGGCACGGCATCGTCACCCCGGACGCCGGGCTGATGAACCCCAACCACTACCTGGCCGCGGCCATCTCCTACCTCTACGCCCACCGCACCGAATGGCCCGCGGACGCGGGCGTCGGCAAGACGCTGGTCTCCTCCGGCATGATCGACCGCGTGGCCGCCGACCTCGGCCGTCGGCTGGTCGAAGTGCCCGTCGGATTCAAGTGGTTCGTGGACGGTCTGGTCGACGGCTCGCTCGGCTTCGGCGGCGAGGAGTCGGCCGGGGCGTCCTTCCTGCGCCGGGACGGATCGGTGTGGACCACCGACAAGGACGGCATCGTCCTGGCCCTGCTCGCCTCCGAGATCACGGCCGTCACCGGCAAGACCCCCTCCGAGCACTACGCCGCGCTCACCGACCGCTTCGGGTCTCCCGCGTACGCCCGCATCGACGCCCCCGCGACGCGTGAGGAGAAGGCGCGCCTCGCCAAGCTGTCCCCGGCGCAGGTCACCGCGGACACCCTGGCCGGGGAGCCGGTCACCGCCGTGCTGACCGAGGCGCCGGGCAACGGCGCGCCCATCGGCGGCCTCAAGGTGGCCACCGAGAACGCCTGGTTCGCGGCGCGCCCGTCGGGCACCGAGGACGTCTACAAGATCTACGCGGAGTCGTTCCGCGGCGCGGACCACCTCCGGCAGGTCCAGGAGGAGGCGAGGAGCGTGGTCCTGGGGGCGCTGGGCGGCTGAGCCGGCGACGGCCTGAGCCGGCGCGCGAGCGGCTGGGCCCGCACGACGAGAGCCACGCGCCACCGTCGTGCCGCCACGACGGACCGTTGCGTCGCCGCGCCGCCGCGCCGGTCCACGTGCCGCGGCGGGGTCCGGCCGTTCTCACGGCGTCGGACCCCGCCCGCGTGGCGACGGCCGGGCGCCCGAACAGGCCGGCGCCGGCCGGGAACGTGGCGTCAGGCGATCGACGCGGAGATGATCGCGGCCACGGCCAGGTTGCAGGACGCCGTCACCCAGACCGCGGGGTGCGGCTCGGGCTCGACCAGCGTCGCGCCCAGGCGCCCGGGCGTGATCAGGTCCACCACGAGGAACGCCACGGCCATCATCACCAGGCCCAGCAGACCGAACGCGGCCGTCGAGACCATCCCCTTGCCGAAGTCCTCGTACGTCGTCCAGATCGACGTGAACACGATCCCGCCGATGCCGAGCAGCGCGGAGCTGAGCACCAGGGCGGCGTTGCGGTTGCGCTGTTCCCAGATCTGCCGGCCCAGCTTGCCGGGGGTGAGCACGTCGACCAGGACGATGCCGAGGACCAGCAGGACGAGGCCGAGGGCGCCGTAAGAGGTGGCCCGGCCAAGTCCGTTGACGATGTCGCTCATGGGGATGCCCGGCTCCGTAATGTGAGTGATCGTTGAGTGATCGCGGTCAAGGTGACGCAAAATCTAGCGCACCCCCGCGCCACCCGATCGGCCGCCCGGCAGGACCGGCCCGCGCGGCACGGGCCGGCCGGTCGCCCAAGGGTCAGCTCCTGGCGCCGACATGGAGGGCGACGGCGCCCTTGGCGGGCACGGTCAGCTGTGCCTTGCCGTCGTCGCCGACGGTCACGGTGTTGCCGTCGCAGGCGCTCGGCGCCGCCTTGACGACGTCGCAGTACGTCCCGGCCGGCAGGGACGTCGCGAACGTCCGCGCCAGTGCTGCGTCGCCGGAGTTGATGGCGACGAAGCCCCGGTCGCCGCGGCCGAAGGCGATCGCGCCGCCGCCGTCGTCCCACCAGTCCGTCAGCTCGGCCGGGCCGACCGCGTTGCGGAAGCCCACCATGCCGGTGATCTCCCGCTTGGCGTGCGTGTCGGTCCAGCCGTCGCCGCCGCTGGGCGGGCCGGCGTCCTTGTCGGACCACTCGTAGCCGGAGAAGACGTTCGGGGAGCCGTAGGGCGAGGCGAGCATGAAGACGTTCGCCAGCGTGTACGTCGCGCCGTCCTTGTGGGTCAGCGTCGAGCCGTTGCGCTCGGTGTCCCAGTTGTCGACGAAGGTGCGGGCCCTGTCGCCGGGGAGCTTGCCGTCGGCGACGGCCTTGAGCCCGGCGATGGCGCCGCTCTGGAAGGCGCTCTTGAGGTGGCCGCCGTACCGGAACTCGTCGACGTCGCCGATCGCGGTGTACTCCTCGGGCCGCACCGCCTCGCCCTCGCCGTGGATGACCTCCGACACCCAGAAACCCGGGTCGCTCATCCTGGCCTTGATCGCCGCCACGTCGTCCGCCGGCATGTGCTTGGCGGCGTCGATGCGGAAGCCGTCCACGCCGAGCGAGCGCAGGTCGTCCAGGTACTTCGCGATGGCGGTGCGGACGGCGTCGCTGCCGGTGTCCAGGTCGGACAGGCCCACCAGTTCGCAGGTCTGGACGTTCTCCCGGTTGCCGTAGTCGGAGATGTCCTTGCGGCAGGAGTGGAAGTCCTGGTCCTGGTAGAGGCCGGGATAGGAGTACTTCGTGTACTGCGTGCCTCCGGTTCCGGTGCCGGACCCGGCGGCCATGTGGTTGATGACGGCGTCGGCGACGACCTTCACGCCGGCCTCGTGGCAGGCGGAGACCATCGCCGCGAAGGCGTCCCGGTCGCCGAGCCGGCCCGCGATCCGGTAGCTGACGGGCTGGTACGACGTCCACCACTGCTCGCCCTGGATGTGCTCGGAGGCGGGGGAGACCTCGACGTAGCCGTAACCGGCCGGGCCGAGTTCGTCGGTGCAGATCCTGGCCACGTCCGTGAACTTCCGCTCGAACAGCGTGGCCGTGACGGTCTTCTCTCCGGGGGGCGTGGCCTGTGAGGTCCAGGGTGCGAGGGCGGCGAGGCCGGCGGCGACGAGCACTCCGGCGAGCGTCCCGCCGACGACGCGGGATCGGTGGTGCACCATGCGGCTCCTTCGGTTCTCCGGCGTGGTGGGGCACGCCGTGGGAGGCAGCCGCGCATCGGCTGCCGTGGGGGGATTCCGCGACGGAGCCTGCCGTTCCGCAGTGAACACGTCAATAGAATCTGCAAGGGTTTCCTGCAACTTGCACAAGAGATTGCAAGGGTCCGGTGGGCCGGATCCGTCCGTCTGCCGCGGCCCGTTCGCGGTTTCTCGCCGGGCGCGGTGAGATTTTCGTTATCGCGGCGCGGCGCGGTTGTCTCCATGCTGTCGGACACGAGCTGAGGGCCGCGCGGCCCCGGGGAAGAGAGTGGTCGGAGTGGACAGCGCACGGCACGCCGCGGTGATCGAGGCGGCTCAGAGCGGGGACCAGCGGGCGCGGGAGGAACTCGTCGCCGCGTACCTGCCGCTCGTCTACAACATCGTGGGGCGGGCGCTGAACGGGCACGCCGACGTCGACGACGTGGTGCAGGAGACGATGATCCGCGCTCTGGGCGGCCTGGCGTCACTGCGCGATCCGGGGAGCTTCCGGTCCTGGCTCGTGGCCATCACGATGAACCAGATACGGGGCCGCTGGCAGGCCCACCACGCGATGCCCGCGGCCGGTGACCTGGGGGACGCCCACGACGTGGCGGACCCGCGCGCGGACTTCGTGGACCTGGCCATCGTCCGCATGGGTCTGACGGGGCAGCGCCGGGAGGTCGCGGAGGCCACCCGCTGGCTGGACGAGGACGACCGGGAACTGCTGTCCCTGTGGTGGCTGGAGGCCGCAGGCGAACTGACCCGGGCCGAGGTGGCCGCCGCGATGGAACTGTCGCAGCCCCACACGGCGGTGCGGGTGCAGCGGATGAAGGCGCAGTTGGAGATCGCGCGGACGGTCGTGCGCGCGCTGTCGGCCGTCCCGCGCTGCGTGCTGCTGGAGGACGTGCTCCGCACGTGGGACGGGGTGCCGTCGGCGCTGTGGCGCAAGCGCCTCGCGCGGCACGCGCGTGAGTGCACGGTCTGCTCACGACTCGGCGACGAACTGGTGCCCGCCGAAGGCCTGTTGGTCGGTCTGGGCCTGCTGCCGGTCGGTGCCGCGCTCGCCGAACTGACGGCCGCGCGGTGGTCCGGGTCCTTCGGGCTCGCCGCCTACGGCGAACCCGCGCCGGGCCCGTCGTACGGCGAGCCCGCGCCCGGCGGCCAGGTCCACGACGCTCACAGCACTCACAGCACTCACAGCCCGCACGGCACGGTCGAGATGACGCGGGGTCCGGCCCGGAGCGAGACGCGGCGCCGGGAGCGGCGGGCGCGGCGCAGGAGGGCCGGGGCGGTCGCCGTCGCGGCCCTGCTCGTGGGCGGGGGAACGCTCGGCGGAATGACCTTGCTGGGGCCGGACGACGAGGACGACGCGGTGCGCGCGCAGGCGGCCCCGGAGCCGCCCCGGACGGCGCACAGCCCGTCCCCGTCACCCGCCACCGAGTCCGCGTCGCCCTCCGCCTCCGCCTCCGCCGAGCCGTCCCCGTCGGCCTCGCCGAGCAGGAAGGCGCCGCGGCCGACACCGAGCAGGACCTCGGCCCGGCCCGCGCCGCCGCCGGTGCCGAGCCGCACGACGAGGGCCGCGGCCCCGCCGTCGTCCGTCGCCCAGCAGGTCACCGAGCTGGTCAACGCCGAGCGCGCCAAGGGCGGATGCGGCCCCGTCCGGCACGACGACGTCCTGGCCACCGCGGCCCTGCGGCACTCCGAGGACATGGACGCCCGCGACTACTTCGACCACACCAACCCGGACGGCGCGGGACCCGGCGAGCGCATCACGGCCGCGGGCTACGAGTGGAGCACCTACGGCGAGAACATAGCCCGCGGGCAGCGGACGCCCGACCAGGTGATGCAGGCGTGGATGGACAGCCCCGGGCACCGCGCCAACATACTCAACTGCGACTTCGAGGAGATGGGCATCGGCCTCCACGAAGCCGACGGCGGCCCGTGGTGGACCCAGGTCTTCGGCACCGCCCGCTGACCGGCACCGGGACGAGAACCCGCCGGGAACCGGGGGAGGAGGCACCCGCCCGGCCCTGACCGGACCGGCAAGGCGCCTCGACTCGTCGCGCCGGAGGTGGCACCGTACGGGCGCATGAAGAGGGTCGAAACCGGGCAAACCGTGCGCATGGTGCGCTGGCGGCTCACGCTGGCCAGCACGACCATGCTCTTCGTCGAGCTGGCGCTGATCAGGTGGGCGGGCGCCAACGTCGTCCACCTCAGCTACTTCTCGAACTTCATCCTGCTCGGCTCGTTCCTCGGCATCGGCATCGGCTTCCTCCTCCCGGCCGCGCGCGGACAGTGGCTGAAGCGCTGGACGCCGCTCCCGCTGGCGGTGCTCGTCGTCTTCGTCCGCGAGTTCCCGGTGCAGGTCCGCCAGAGCAGCGGCGAGGTCATCTACTTCACCGCCGTGCGGACCACCGGCCTGCCCGAGTGGGTGACGCTGCCGGCCATCTTCCTGCTGACGGCCGTCATCATGGCCGGCATCGGCAAGATCACCGCCGACCTCTTCCGGCAACTGCCCTCGCTCGACGCCTACCGCTACGACCTGCTCGGCAGCATCACCGGCTCGGTGTCCTTCGCCGCGCTCTCCTGGCTCCGCGCCCCGTCGGTCGTGTGGGGCGTACTCGCCGCGGTGGCCCTCCTCGTCCTCGGCGGCCGGCGCGAAGCCCTGCGGTACGGCATCCCGCTCACGGCGATGGTCGCCGCGCTGTTCCTGGAGTCGACCACCACCGGCATCTCCTGGTCGCCGTACTACAAGATCCAGCTCAAGCCCTCGCCGAACGCGAACCGGACCTACCACATCGCCGCGAACGGCGTCCCGCACCAGAGCACCGCGCCCCTCCCCGTACTGATGCAGCCCGACTCGCCGTATCTGAAGGCCTACGAACAGACGCCCCGCAACCCGCACAAACGCGTCCTGGTCATCGGCGCCGGCAACGGCAACGACGTCGCGGTCGCCCTCGCGCACGGCGCGGAACGCGTGGACGCCGTCGAGATCGACCCCCGCCTGCAGCAGATCGGCGCCGACCTGCACCCCGCGAAGCCGTACGACGACCCCAGGGTGCACACCCACATCGACGACGGCCGCGCCTTCCTGGAGCGCACGGACCGCGAGTACGACCTCGTCGTCCTGGCGCTGCCCGACTCACTGACGCTGGTGTCCGGCGCGAGCAACCTCCGCCTGGAGAGCTACCTGTTCACCCGTCAGGCCTTCGAGGCCGCACGCGACCACCTCGCACCCGACGGCGCCTTCGCCATGTACAACTACTACCGCAAGAGCTGGCTGGTCGACCGGTTCGCCGGCAGCCTCGAAGAGGTCTACGGCCACGCCCCGTGCATGACCACGTTCAACAAGAACGCGGCCGTGCTCGTGGCCGGCATGACGCCCGACGCCCAGTCGTGCGAGCGGACTTGGCGGCCCAGCGGCCCGGTCCCGGCCGCCGCGAGCGACGACCACCCCTTCCCGTACCTGCTCGACCGGAACATCCCCACGCTCTACCTGGGCGCGCTGGGCGCCATCCTGCTGGTGACGCTCCTGTCGGTGCGGCTGACCGGGGTCCGCATCCGCAGGACCCTCCGCTACGCCGACATGTTCCTGCTGGGCGCCGCGTTCATGCTGCTCGAGACGAAGAACGTCATCGGCTTCGCGCTGTACTTCGGCACGACCTGGCTCGTCAACGCCCTCGTGTTCTTCGGCGTCCTGGTCGCCGTCCTCGCGGCGGTCGAGGTCCGGCGCAGGCTCCGCCGCGTCAACCAGACCCTGCTGCAACTCCTGCTGTTCACCAGCCTCGCGGTGGCCTGGCTCGTCCCGGCCCAGGCCGTCCTGTCCCTGCCGTTCGCCGGACGGCTCGCCGCCGCCATCGCCCTGGCCTTCGCGCCCATCTTCTGCGCCAACCTCATCTTCTCGGACCGCCTCGCGCTCGCCCCCGACCCGACGTCCGCGTTCGGCGCGAACCTGCTGGGCGCGCTGACCGGCGGCGCCCTCGAGTACCTGGCCCTGGTGACGGGCTATCAGGCGCTGCTGCTGGTCGTCGCCGCGCTGTACCTGGGGGCCTGCGTCGCCATGCGGCTCGCCGGACGCGGGCCGGGCGCCCCGAAGACGGCGGTGAACGGCGAGACGGCGAGCGTCACGACATAAGGCCCGCCCCGGCGCGGCGCGGCGCGTCGCCCGGCCTCGGCGCGGTGATCACGACGTGCCGACATTCCCGGCGAGCGTCGGTCATGGTCTTGTCGCGGACGGGGCCTCGGGTTTCAATGCACCTCATCTCCCACAGGAGAACGCCCGTCCCACACCCAGCAAAGGGGTTCTTCTTGACCGCGATACGCGCCACCGCCGTCACCGCCGCGGCCTGCGCCACCGTGCTCGCCGCCGCCCTGCCCTCGTCGGCGATCAATTCGTACAACGCGACACCCGCCCCGGAACGCACCGAGGTCGGTGCGCTGGTGGCCACCTGGGACAACGACGACAACCCGGCGACCCCGGACCGGGTCGACTGGGTGTGCTCCGGCACGATGATCGACGCGGACACGTTCCTGACCGCCGCCCACTGCACCACCGACTGGCCGGACAACGTGCGGTTCTACGTGTCGCTCGACCAGGACGTGCAGGCCGGTCTCGACGCCGCCGCGAAGAAGTACCCGGGCGACCCGTCCGCGCAGGCGGCCGCCGTCGCCGTCGAGGGCCGCGCCCACAGCCACCCCGGCTACCCGGGACCCGCCTCCGACACCCGCGACATCTCGGTCGTCGAACTGCCCGCCACCAAGACGAAGGCACGCTGGTCGTTCACCCCGGCCACCCTGCCCACCGCGAACCAGCTCGGCGCCCTCGGCCCGCGGAAGCTGAACGCCACCGACTGGACCGTCGCCGGATACGGCACCCAGGAGGCCGTGAACGGGCCCGGCGGACACACCCACCCGGGCGGCGGCGTCCGCATGAAGGCCCCCGTGACCTTCGACGCCCTCAACGACGCCTGGGTGCGTCTGGCCATGACCGCCCCGCAGGGCAACGGCGGAGCCTGCTACGGCGACTCCGGCGGCCCCAACTTCGCGGTCATCGGCGGCAAGCGCATCCTCGCGTCCACCACCATCACCGGCGACAGCCCGTGCTACGCCACGAACGTCACCTACCGGCTGGACACGCCCGGCGCCCGGGCCTTCCTGTCCCCGTTCGTGAAGCTGCCGTAGGCCGCCCGCCCGCCCTCACCCGCGCGGACGCGACATCGCCGGGCGGGGGCGGGCCCGCTCGCACCCCGGGTCCCGCGCCGCCGCCGGTGGTGGAGCAGCGGCGTCGCCACCGCCGCGCCGCCCGGCCCGCGGCCGACGCGCCCCGTAGCGTGGTCGACGGCGAAAGGCCGAGCCCTGCGAGACCGACCTGTGGTGGTGCGATGTGCTGGAGCGCGGAGGCCGATCTCGTGGCGGGCGTCGCCGTGGCCGGCGTGGGAGTGGTCTGCCTCGCCCGCACCCGGCAGCGCCGTGACGTTCCCCTGGCCGCGCTGCCGCTGCTGCTCGGCGCCCACCAGATGATCGAGTCGGCCGTCTGGTCCTCCGGCGGCGGCGCGCACCCGGCCACGCTCGCCTGGGCCGTCATCGCCCTGCCCCTGCTCGCGGCGTGGGTACCGGCCGGCGTGCTGTGCGCCGCGCCCCGCCGTGCCCGGCGCCGGCTGGTCCCGCTGTGCGTCGTCGGCGCGGCGACCGCCGCGGTCCTCGCCCACGCCCTGGTCACGGGCCCCGTCACGGCCGAGATCCGCGGCCGCACCATCGGCTACGTCCTGGACCTGCCCCACTCGGCGCTCCTGGTCGCCGGCTACCTCCTGGCCACGGTGGGCTCCCTGCTGCTGTCCGGCGACCGCGGGCTGTCGGCCCTCGGGCTCCTGCTCGCCGCCGGGGCACTGGTCTGCTGGTGGCTGTGGCGGCTGGAGTTCGTCTCCACCTGGTGCGCGGTCGCCGCTGTGTGCTCGGTGGCCCTGTACGGCTGGGTCCGCCGACGCCGTGCAGCCGCGCCCGCGTTCCCCGCACCGCCCCCGGCCGGGTGACGGCGCGACGCGCGTCCACGGCCGTCGACTTTGGCCGATTGCCCGGTGTGATTCCCGGCCCGTTGCCGCTTGGCTGAAGGGGACGAGCGACCGTGTCGGGGCGAGGGGGACAGGTGTACGACTACATCATCGTGGGCGCCGGATCGGCCGGGTGCGTGCTGGCGGCCCGGCTCAGCGAGGACGAGACCGCGCGCGTCCTGCTGATCGAGGCGGGCCCGGCGGACGACGCCGCGGAGATCCACGTACCGGCGGCCTTCAGCAAGCTCTTCCAGACGACGTACGACTGGAGTTACCTCTCCGCGTGCGAACCGGGCCTCGACGGCCGGCGCCGCTTCCTGCCCCGGGGCCGCATGCTCGGCGGCTCCTCCTCCATGAACGCGATGATCTACATGCGCGGCAACCGCCGCGACTACGACGCCTGGGCGGCGGGCGGCGCCGAGGGCTGGAGGTGGCAGGACGTCCTGCCGTACTTCCTGCGCGCCGAGGACTTCACCGGCCCCGCGTCACCCTGGCACGCCACCGGCGGCCCCCTCACCGTCAGCGAAGGCCGCTCACGGCATCCGCTGATGGACGCGTTCGTGACGGCGGCGCAGGAGGCCGGTCACCCCTTCACCGACGACTTCAACGGGCCGGAACAGGACGGCGTCGGCTACTACCACCTGACCCAGCGCGACGGACTGCGCTGCAGCACCGCCGACGCGTACCTGCGGCCGGCCCTCTCCCGGCCCAACCTGGAGGTGATGACCGGCGTCCAGTGCACCCGCGTCCTGTTCGACGGCGACCGCGCGACCGGCGTCGAGGTGGACCGCGGCGGCGAACCGCTGTCCCTGCGCGCCGAACGGGAGGTCGTGCTGTCGGCCGGAGCCTACAACTCCCCGCAGCTGCTGATGCTGTCCGGCATCGGCCCGGCCGGCGAGCTGGCGGCGCTCGGCATCACGCCCCGCGTCGACCTGCCCGTGGGCGAGAACCTCCAGGACCACCCGCACGTCGGCCTGTGCTGCCTCACCGACGTCGAGTCGCTGTTCACGGCCGAGACGCCGGACAACCTCCGCCTGCTGCAGACCGAGGGCCGCGGCCCGCTCACCTCCAACGTCGGTGAGGCGGGCGGCTTCCTGCGCACCCGGGACGGACTGGACGCCCCCGACATCCAGGTGCACGCGACGCCGGTGATGTTCCACGAGGAGGGCATCAGCCCCGTCACCGACCACGCCTTCATGTTCGGCGCGGCCCTCCTCGCGCCCACCAGCCGGGGCAAGGTCTCCCTGCGCTCGACGCTCCCCGGCGCCAAGCCCCACATCCTGCACAACTACCTGACCACCGAGGAGGACCGCGCCACGATGGTCCGGGCGCTGCGGATGATGCTCGACATCGCCGAACAGCCCGGCCTGGCCAAGCACCGCCGGGCCGACTTCCGCGTCCCCGGCTCCACCGACGACGCCGCCCTGCTCGACTTCGCCCGGCGCGAGTTGCAGACCCTGTACCACCCGGTGGGCACCTGCTCCATCGGGCCCGTGGTGGACTCCCGGCTCGCCGTCCACGGCGTCAGCGGTCTGCGGGTGGTGGACGCCTCGGTGATGCCGACCGTGGTGCGGGGCAACACCAACGCCCCCACGATCATGATCGCGGAGAAGGCCGCCGACATGATCCGCGGGCTTCCGGCACCGGTCTGACCGCCGGCCAGGAGCAGGACCCCGGCCCGCCCGGCCCCGGCCCGCGTGTCACCGTACGCGCGCCACGTACACGGTGTTGGTCGCGGTGCCGCCCTGGAGCGGGTTGGCGAAGTCGACCACGTGGGCCTCGGCCGTGGCGAACACGTCGGCGAGCGCGGCGGTGAACGCCTCGTCCGGCGGGTCGTTGGACCACAGGGCGAACACGCCGCCGGGCAGCAGACGCTCGCCGAGATCACGCAGCCCTTCCGGGCGGTAGAGGGCCGCGTGGCGGGAGTCGAGGACGTGACGCGGCGAGTGGTCGATGTCCAGCAGAACGGCGTCGAAGCGGCGGCCCGGGGAGTCCGGGTCCGGGCCGGACGGGCCGCCGCCCACCGCCTCGAAGAAGTCCGCCCGCACGAGGCGGCAGCGCGGATCGTCGGCCACGCGCGCGCCGAGCGGCACGAGATGCCGCTCGTGCCAGTCGATCACCTCGCCGAGCGCCTCCACCACGATCAGCGACCGCACCCGAGGGTCGTCCAGGGCCGCCGCCGCGGTGTACCCGAGGCCGAGGCCGCCGACCACGACGTCCAGTTCGGCACCGGGCGCCGCAGCGAGGCCCAGGTGCGCGAGCGCGACCTCCCCGGCCGTGAACAGGCTGGACATCAGGAACTCGTCGCCGAGCTTCACCTCGTAGACGTCGTCGTCCGACCCGGGGTACCTGCGGCGGCGCAGGCTGATGTCGCCCAGCCGGGTCGGACGCCAGTCGATCTCCTCGAAACGCGCGCCCATCGGTGTTCCTCGTCTCTGCGCCGGCCGGTGGGCCGGGGCGTTCGGAATGTCCGCCGTGCCGCGTCTCAGGCGTCGATGATGACGGGGATGACGAGCGGCTTGCGGCGATGGGTGCGGAACGCCCAGTTGGCCACCGCGCGGGCGATGAGCTGCTCCAACTGGTGCGCGTCGCCGACGCCTTCCGCGGCCGCGGTGGCCAGCGTCTTCTCGATGACGGGGATCACGGACTCGAAGGTCGTGTCGTCGTGCACGAAGCCGCGGGCCAGGAAGTCGGGAGCCTCGGCGAGGGCACCGGTGTCCGCGTCGACGATCGCCACCACCGTGACCACACCCTCGGAGGCGAGGGTCAGGCGGTCCTTCAGGGACGCCTCGGTGGCGCCGCCGACCTCCATGCCGTCCACGTAGACGTTGCCCGCGGGCACCTTGCCCGTGATGGAGGCGCGCCCGTCGACCAGGTCGACCACGACGCCGTCCTCGGCGATGACGACCCGGTCCGGGTCCACACCCGTACGGATGGCCAGGTCGGCGTTGGCCCGCAGGTGACGCCACTCGCCGTGGACGGGCATGACGTTGCGCGGCTTGACGATGTTGTAGCAGTAGACGAGTTCGCCGGCGCTCGCGTGCCCGGAGACGTGCACCTTGGCGTTGCCCTTGTGGACGACGTGGGCGCCCCACCGGGTCAGGCCGTTGATCACCCGGTAGATGGCGTTCTCGTTGCCGGGGATCAGGGAGCTGGCGAGGAGCACGGTGTCGCCCTCGCCGATCCGGATCATGTGGTCGCGGTTCGCCATCCGTGACAGCGCCGCCATCGGCTCGCCCTGGGAACCGGTGCACACCAGCGTGACCCGGTGATCCGGCAGCTTCTCCAGCTCCTTGGTCGACACGACCAGTCCGGACGGCACCTTCAGGTAGCCGAGTTCGCGGGCGATGCCCATGTTGCGGACCATCGAGCGGCCGACGAAGGCGACCTTGCGGCCGTACTGGTGGGCCGAGTCCAGGACCTGCTGGATGCGGTGCACATGGCTGGCGAAGCTGGAGACGATGACCCGGCGCGGAGCCGTGCGCATCACCTGCTCGATCGCCGGGTTCAGCTCGCGCTCGGAAGTGGTGAAGCCGGGCACCTCGGCGTTCGTGGAGTCCGTGAGGAACAGGTCCACGCCCTCCTCGCCGAGCCGCGCGAAGGCCCGCAGGTCGGTGATCCGGTCGTCCAGCGGGAACTGGTCCATCTTGAAGTCACCCGTGTGCAGGACCAGTCCGGCGGCCGTGCGGACGGCGACGGCGAGGCTGTCCGGGATGGAGTGGTTGACGGCCACGAACTCGCAGTCGAACGGCCCGAATTTCCGGCGGTCGCCCTCGCGGACGCGGACCGTGCGGGGCCGGATGCCGTGCTCCTTGAGCTTGGCCTCCAGGAACGCCAGGGTCAGCTTCGACCCCACGACGGGAATGTCCGAGCGCTCACGCAGCAGGTACGGGACGCCGCCGATGTGGTCCTCGTGGCCGTGCGTCAGCACCACGGCGACGATGTCGTCCAGCCGGTCCCGGATCGAGGTGAAGTCGGGGAGGATCACGTCCACGCCGGGCTGTGTCTCTTCGGGGAAGAGCACGCCGCAGTCGATGACGAGCAGTTTGCCGGCGTGCTCGAAGACGGTCATGTTGCGACCGATCTCGCCGAGGCCGCCCAGGGGGACGACCCTCAAGCCTCCGGCGGGCAGTGGCGGGGCGGCCTTCAGGCCGGGATGCGGGTGACTCATACCGTGACGCTACCGGAGGGTCACCGGGATGATCCATTACCGACGAGCGGTGCCTCGCGGGCGCACGGCCGTCATCCGTGCGTACACCGGCGGACAACTCTGCCCAAACGTGAACGTCGGATGCCGTTTGTCCCGCCCAACTGCCGCTTCACGCCCGCGCGACTCTCGCACTAGGTTAGAGATGAACGATGGGAACGCGGCCGTCGGCCGCAGCCCGCGGGGCCGGCCCCTGCCCGCCGCCGCTCTCACGGGCCCCCGCAATCCCCGGCGCGCGCGGGCCCGCAGTCCCGACGTCGCCCGCCCGCACCGAGCGCGCAAGGAGCCCGCATGCCGCCCTCGACCTCGTCTCCCGACGCGTCCCGCCGGGCCGTGCCGGAAACAGACCGCTTGGTGGCCGCCGCCGTACGCTTCGCCGACGCGTTCCCGGCCGGGCGTCCCGTGCTGGGCATCGTGCGCGGCGGGAGCCGCGGCGACCGGGAGCGGGCCCGGCTGCTGCGCGCCGGACTCACCGAACGGCAGGTGCGCTGCACGGAGTTGGACCCCGTCGGCGACGCGGGCGCCGGGCCGGGGCGGCGCGCACGGCGACCCGCGGTCGACCTGCTGGTCCACGCCGGAGGCCCCCAGCCGGAGCAGGCCATGCGGGCGGCGGCCCTGTGGGGCCTGCCGCTGCTCGTCGAACGCCCGGTGGGCCCGCCGGGCGGCGAGCCCACCGCCTTAGGCGGCCGTCGCCTTCCCGTCGTGGGCATCCACCTCGGCGACGGCGGCTCCGGCGTGGCCGTGCGCGAGACCGTCCTGGTCTCCCTCCAGCCGCATCCGGGCGAGGTCCGCCTCATCCTCGACAACGAGAAGATCACCGCCCCCGGCGACCGGCCCCTGCGCGTCACCCTGACCGAACAGGGCCTGCTCCAGGCCCGCGCCGACTCCTTCGGCCTGCGCCGCGTCCGCCGCCTCCGCTTCGAACGCGCCTGGGGGGCCTACCGCCTGGAGGTCGACGGCACCCCCGCCCGCGACGTCCGTGCCCCCCTCCGGCTGGAGGCCCTGCCCGACCGCCTCCACCTGCTGCACCCGTGAGGACCCGCCACGGCACGGCCCGGTCGTCCAGGAGCCGCGCACGTCGCGGCGGTGGGGATCACGTGCGGGAGCGGGCGTCCTTCTGGAGGCGGTGGCGGAGGGTGGCGGCGAAGTCCTCGGCCATTTCCAGGCGGGCCCGCAGGGTCTCGCAGCGGGCGTCGGCCACCTTGCGGTAGGAGTCCAGCCGCTCCCGCAGCCGCTCGCGCTCCCCGCCGACGGGCGGGTCCTCCCGGTCGGCCAGCCGGTCGGTGATCTCCAGCAGGTCCCGCATCTCCTCCAGGGAGAAGTCCAGCGGTTTCATCCGGCGGATCACCATCAGCCGTTCGACGTCGGCCTCCGTGTAGAGGCGGAAGCCGCCCTTGCTGCGGGCCGACGGGATCACCAGGCTCACTTCCTCGTAGTGGCGGATGGTGCGCAGGGACAAACCGGTCCGCTCGGCCACTTCGCCGATCTGCATCCGCCGCTGCTCCGTCATCGCCCCATGGTCCCTTTCGCCGTCCCACTCCGCCCGCACGTCAGAGTAGGGTCTCGCCGCGTTCGCCGGCGTCCGGGCCATGATGCCGGACCGGCGAGCGGCGACGGGCCGACGTGCCGCGCCCCCTCCCGCCGCGGGGACGTGCGGCGGAAGGGGGCGTGCCAAGTGGCCGCGTACGGCGGTCAGCCGGCCGCCGGCCTCGTCACGTCCGTCACCGTCCAGCGCTGGTTGGCACCGGAGTTGGGCGGCCACGTGGTGACGGCGGCGCCGTCACCGGTGGCCTGACCGCCGACCTCCAGGAGACGGCCGGTGGCGGCGTTGACGAGGGTCCACGTGCCGTCGCCGGTGGTCGACGTGAGCCACTCGGTGGCCGCGTCGCGCCGGCCGGTGTCGGGCTCGGTCACAGGGACGTCGTCCCGCACGGCGAGGCGGTTGCCGGTCGCGGGGTCGGTGAAGACGTAGTGCCGGCGGACCCCGCCCTCGGGGTGCACCTCGCTCAGCCGCCACCGCTGGGCCGTCGGCCCGAGCACCAGGTTCGTCCCGTTGGCCGCGAGCGTGACGGCCTTGCCGCTCTGGACACCGGTCAGCGTGTACGTGTGGCCCTTGCGCAGCAGCGGGGCGTCCGCCGCGACGCCCGAGACGCCCTTGACGCGGAAGGACGTCACGGACTGCGCCGGCACGGTGAACGTGGCCCGGCGGTCGTCGACCGCGACGGGCGCGTGCTCGCGCAGCTTGCCGTCGGCGCTGGTCACCACCGGGGTCACGGTGGCGGTGGGGTTGACGTCGGCGAACTTCGACAGGTCCACGGTGACCGCCCGCGGGGCCGTGGTGCCGTTGACGTGGACGACCGACGCGCTCCTGCCGTCGCTGCCGACGGCGGCCGCGCTGGAGGTGTCGTTCACCTTGACGAGCCGGTCGCCGGGCTTGATGAAGTGGGTGAAGTTCCGGGCGGTGTCGAACTTGGTGTTCGTCCGGATCGGGCAGCTCTCCAGGGTGTCCTTCGCGGTGCAGCTGAACGGCAGCTGGATGCTGCCCCAGTTGCCGCCCTTGGCGGACTCGCCGCCGGGCTTCATGTTGTCGTAGTCCTCGACGGGCTGCCAGAACACCCAGGCGCGCGGCTCCAGTTCACGCAGGTCGTCGACGATGCGCTGGGCGAGCCCGAGCCCGGGACGCATGTCCGTGAAGCTCTGCCCGTCGCCCCAGTCGCCCTCGACCTCGCTCATCCACAGCGGCTTGTCGGCGGCCTTGGCCTGGTCCCGCACGGTGGTTCGCCCGCCGGTCCCGTACGTGTGGACGTTCATCTGCGACACGAGATCGCGCGTCTGCTGCGAGTAGGCGTTCCAGTTCTGCGCGAAGAGGGACGGGTTGGTCTCGTCCATCGCGGAGATCTTCGCGCCGGTCCTCGCCTCGGCGAGCGCGGGCGCGAGCGCGGCGAGCACCTTCTGCTGGAGTCCGGGACCCATGTGGGCGCCCTCCTGCCGGCCGCCGACGGGTTCGCCGTCCGCGCCGAGGCGGGTGCTCCAGTAGTTGGTGTTGGGCTCGTTGAACGGGTCGACCGTGTCGACCTTGATGCCCTCCGCGTCCTCCAGCCGCTTCGTGGCGCCCGCCAGGTAGGCGGCGAAGTCGTCCACGGCGTCCGGCTTGAGCTGGTCGGCGGTGGCGTCGAAGCCACCGGACACGTATCCGCTGACGGTCATGAACCAGGGCGGGGAGTTGCTGAAGGTCTCCCAGTGGTCGATGTCGTCCTTGATGCGGTTCACCCACCAGCGCT
The DNA here is from genome assembly GCF_055606745.1 of Streptomyces sp. NPDC037054. NCBI lineage: Bacteria > Bacillati > Actinomycetota > Actinomycetes > Kitasatosporales > Streptomycetaceae > Streptomyces > Streptomyces sp. NPDC037054. The sequence goes on from NZ_JBVJSJ010000009.1 coordinate 153,428, forward strand.
GCGTCGCGTCGGCGTCGTCGTTCCAGTCGGCCGGGTCGTCGGCGCTCCACCAGTCGGTGTCCTCGCGGGTGGTGCCCGCGGGCGCCTTCCACCAGCCCTCGACGGCGCCTCCGGCCCGCAGGTAGTCCTTGACGTCGGGGGCGTTGCCGCCGCCGATGTTGTAGCGGGCGATGTTGAGCGCCAGGCCGTCGTCGCCGAACAGGAGTCGGGCGAGCTTCTCGCGTATCTCCGGCGGGTAGTCACCGGTGGCGTTGGCGAACCACACCAGGCTGGTGCCCCAGCCCTGGAACGGCTCCTGCCGGTACGAGGGGTCGGGCCGGACGGTGAGGGCGGCCTCGGCCGCCTCGGCCCGGGCGGGCGGCGCGGGGGCGCCGACCAGTGAGGCCGCGGTGGCCAGGGCGGTCAGGGCGGCTGCCCCGAGGAGCCGTCGCTTGCGGGTACGGCGTGCCATCGTGTGCTCCCAACGTGCGGTGTCGTCGCTGCGGTGGTCCCTCCCGCCCCGGACCGGGGGCGGGAGGGGATGGCCCCCGGTCCGGCGCGGGCCGGTCCGGGGAGTCGTGGGTGCGGGTACTGCGGTCCTGCGAGTGCCGCGTGTGCCGCGGCCGTTCCGGTGAGGCGGCTCAGCCCGTGGGCTGCCGCAGTACGGCGACCTCACGCGGCCCGAGCGTGAGCACGCCGTCGGCGTCGGCACCGCCGAGCAGGACGTCCCCGGCCAGGCCGCGCACGGGGACGGCCCGGTCGGTGCGGTTGACCAGGAACAGATAGCGGCTGCCCGCGTCGCGGCGCACGGTCAGCTCGACCGGCCCGCGGACGTCCTCGGGCAGTTCGCTCGTCACCCCGGCCGGCCCCAGCAGCCGCGGCAGCAGCGAGGTGAGCCCGTCGACACCGAGCCGGGTGGACACGTAGGCGGCCGAACCGCCGCCCGCGGGCCGCCGGGTGACGGCGGGGCGGCCGGCGTGCGCACCGGTGCGGTAGCGGGCCAGGACCTCCGTGTCGGGGGCCGTGACCGTGACGCGGTCGGTCCACAGGCCGCCGGTCGTCGCGTCGTCGAGTTCCACGGTGTCGCCGGCCGGCAGGGGCCCGAACTCCTCGACGCGGATGCCGAGCAGGTCGCGCAGGGCGCCGGGGTAGCCGCCGAGCCACACGTGGTCGTGCTCGTCGACGATCCCGGAGAAGTACGTGGTGATCAGGTGGCCGCCCTGTTCCGCGAACCGGGTGAGCGTCTTGGCGAGGTCGGCGGGGACCACGTGCAGGACGGGCGCGATCAGCACCTGGTGGCGGTGCAGGTCGGCCCGGGTGGTGACGAGGTCGGCGCGGACGCCGAGCGCGAGGAGCGCCGAGTACCAGTCGAGCGCCTCCTGGCGGTAGTCGAGCAGCGTGGTGGGGTGGGAGTCCTGCTCACTCGCCCACCACGACTCCCAGTCGTAGAGGATGCCGACCCGGGCGGGCTCCCGCTCGCTGCCCGCGACGGGCGCCAACGTACGCAGCGTCGCGCCGAGTTGCGTGACGGCGCGGAACACGTCGCTGTCCGGACCGGCGTGCGGGACCATCGCGGAGTGGTACTTCTCGGCGCCGGCCGCCGACTGCCGCCACTGGAAGAAGCACACCGCGTCGGCGCCGTGCGCGACGTGCAGCAGCGAGTCGCGGGCCAGGTCGCCGGGCCGCTTCGCGACGTTGACCGGCTGCCAGTTGACGGCGCTGGTGGAGTGCTCCATCAGGAACCAGGGCCGCCCGCCGGAGATGCCGCTCGTGAGGTTGGCGGAGAAGGACAGCTCGTCGCGGTCCTGCGGGCCCGGGTGGACGTAGTGGTCGTTGGAGACGAAGTCGATCTCGGCCGCCCAGTCCGGGTAGTTCATGCCCTTGGTGCCGCCCATCACCATGAAGTTGGTGGTGACGGGGACGCCGGGCGTGAGCTCCCGCAGGATCTCGCGTTCGGCCCGCAGATGGTCTTTCAGCGCGTCCGACGAGAAACGCTTGAAGTCCAGTTGCTGCGTGGGGTTGGGGTGCGAGGCGGCCAGCCGGGGCGGCAGGATCTGCTGCCAGTCGGTGTAGCGCTGCGACCAGAACGCCGTCCCCCAGGCGGAGTTGAGCGCGTCCAGCGTGCCGTAGCGGGCGCGCAGCCAGTCGCGGAAGGCGCGGGCGGCGTCGTCGGAGTAGTCGTAGACGTTGTGACAGCCCAGTTCGTTGTTGACGTGCCAGGCCACCAGCGCCGGGTGGCCGGCGTAGCGGTGCGCCAACTCCCGTACCAGGCGCAGGGCGTGGCGCCGGAAGACCGGCGACGTGGGGCGCCAGTGCTGGCGGGCCCCCGGCCACAGCGTCTCGCCGCGGGCGGTGACGGGGAGGATCTCCGGGTGGGCCGTGGTGAGCCAGGGCGGCGGGGAAGCGGTGGCCGTCGCCAGGTCGACACCGATGCCGCCCTCGTGCAGGAGGTCCATGACCTCGTCGAGCCAGCCGAAGTCCCAGGTGTCCTCGGCCGGTTGGAGGCGGGCCCAGGAGAAGATGCCCACCGACACGAGGTTCACGCCGGCCTCGCGCATCAGCCGGACGTCCTCCTCCCACACGGTGCGGGGCCACTGCTCGGGGTTGTAGTCGGCGCCGTAGACCAGGCGCGGGACGGCGTCACCGTCCGCCCCGCTCGGGCGGGACAGGAGGGTGGAGATCATGGTGGTCCTTCCGGGGTGGGGCACCGGGGCGGCACGGAGTGCCCGCGCCGCCCGGCGTGCTACTTCTCGACGGTGAAGCCCTGCTCGGTGCCGTACTTGACGGAGGCGTCCTGCCAGGCCTTCAGGCCGTCGCTCAGCGGAGTGCCCGACACGTAGGCCTTGCCGACGGTGTCGTTGAAGATCGAGTTGGCGTACACCTGGTACGGCAGGTACGACCAGTCGTCGGCGACGTTCGCGGCCGACTCGGCGAACACCTTGTTGGCCCGCTGACCGCCGAAGTACGGGAACTCCGCGTCCTGGAACGCCTTGGAGTTCAGTTGCGCGGTGGTCGCCGGGAAGGCGCCGCCCTTCACGCGGGTGTCGACGCCCTTGCCGGCGTTGGCGTACTGGAGGAAGGCGTAGGCCAGCGCCTCGTTCCCGCCGAGTTCGGGCAGGGTGAGGGCGCTGCCGCCGTTCTCCGCACTGGCGTTCGCGCCCGACTCCCACTGCGGCAGCGGCGCCACGCGCCAGTCACCTGCGGCGTTCTTCACCCCGGAGGCGAGGTTGGCCGGCATCCACGCGCCGATGGCCAGGGTCGCGATCGTGCCGTCGCCCAGGCCCTTGTACCACTCGTCGGACCAGCTGGTGACGGGCGCGATCAGCTTCTCGTCGATGAGCTTCTGCCAGGTGGCCGTGTACTTCTTCGCGCCCGCGTCGGAGAAGTCGACCTTCATCTTCGTGCCGTCGACGTCGTAGGGGCGGGAACCGGCCTGCCAGAGCATGCTGGTGGTGAAGCCGGCGTCACCGGTGTCGTTGGTGATGTACGCCTTCGGGTCGGCCTTGCGCAGGGCGCGGGCCGCGTCCACGTACGCGTCCCACGTGGTGGGCACCTCGATGCCGTGCTTGTCGAAGACCTTCTTGTTGTAGAAGAGGGCCATCGGTCCGGAGTCCATCGGCAGCCCGTAGACGCCCTCGCCGCCGGCCTTGACGCCGTTCCACGGACCGGGGGAGAACCTGTCGGCGAGCTTGTCGGCGCCGAAGCCCTTGAGGTCGGTGAGCTGCTCGGTCAGCGCGTACTGGCCCATGGCGTAGTACTCGACCTGTGCGACGTCCGGGACGCCCTTCTTGGCCGACATGGCGTTCTGCAGCGCCTTGTACTGGTCGTTGCCGGTGCCCGCGTTGACCAGGTTCACCTTGACGCCCGGGTGTTCCTTCTGGAAGTCGGCGGCGACCTGCTTGAGCGTGGGTTCCCACGCCCAGACGGTGATCGTTCCGCCCTTCTTCAGCGCGGCGTCGACGTCCGCCTCGGAGACCGCCTTCGGTCCCGAGCCCGAGTCGTCCGATCCGCCGCAGGCGGTGGCGCCCAGGGCGAGCGCGCAGACGAGGCCGATGCCGCGCAGCAGGCGGCGGGGGTGCTTGTGCATGGGGTGCTTCCACTTCTTCGTGGCCGAGAGCCTGACCGGTGAGGGCTTCAGGGGGAGGGACAACCGCCGGGTGACGGGGCCGTACGGGCGCCTGGGCACGACGGACGTGCCGCGCGGCCGTACGGATCGGGGGAGTGGCGCTACTCCTTGACGCTTCCCGCGGCGAGGCCGGACTGCCAGTACTTCTGGAGCAGCAGGAAGGCGGCGACGAGCGGGACGACGGTGATGAGGGAGCCGGTGACGACGAGGTGGAACACGGGCTGGCCACCGGCGGTCGCGGCCTGCGCGTTCCAGCTGTTCAGGCCGAGGGTGAGGGGATACCAGTCGGGATCCTTGATCATGATCAGCGGCAGGAAGTAGTTGTTCCAGGTCGCGACCATGGTGAAGAGGGAGACGGTGACGATGCCCGGCGCGAGCAGCGGCAGGGCGACCCGGAAGAAGGTGCGCACCTCGCCCGCGCCGTCGATGCGGGCGGCCTCCAGCAGTTCGGCCGGGATCGCCTCACTGGCGAACACCCACATCAGATAGAGGCCGAACGGGGAGATCAGCGACGGGATGATCACCGCCCACGGGGTGTTGGTGAGCCCCATGTTGCTGAACATCAGGAACGTCGGCACGGCCAGCGCGGTCCCGGGCACGGCCACGGCGCCGATCACGACGGCGAACACGACACGGCGGCCGGGGAAGTCGAACTTGGCGAGCGCGTAGCCGCCCAGCACGGCGAGGAAGGTGGCACCGCCCGCGCCGAGCACCACGTACAGGACGGTGTTGAGCAGCCAGCGCGTGAAGACGCCGTCGTCGTAGGTGAACGTCTCCGTGATGTTGGCCCACAGCGCGAAGTCCCCGTCGAACCACAGGCCGAACGAACGGGCCAGTCCCTGCTGGGTCTTGGTGGCGCTGAAGACCAGCCAGAGCAGCGGCACCAGGCTGTACAGCAGCACGAGACCGGTGAGCACGGTCAGCAGGATGCTGCGCCGGGGCCGGCCGGCGGACGGGCCGCGCCGGGGCGCGCGCAGCCGGGCCACGGACGGAGCGGTGCCGGCGGGGGAGGGCGCCGAACCCGCGGAGGCGGGGGTGACGGTACTGGTCATCGCTGCTTCACACTCCCTTGCGCATGCCGCGCAGCTGGACGACATAGGCGATGACCATGGTGATCAGCCCCATGACGATGGCGACCGTCGCGGAGTAGTTGTGCTGCTGGCCGGAGAAGGACAGCGAGTACGTGTAGTAGTTCGGGGTGTAGTCGGTGGTGATGGCGTTGGGTGCCAGCTTCTGAAGGACGCTGGGCTCGTTGAACAGCTGGAAACTGCCGATGACGGAGAAGATCGTGGCGATGACCAGCGCCCCGCGGATCGCGGGCAGTTTGATGGCGGTGATGACCCGGATCTGCCCGGCCCCGTCGATCTCGGCCGCCTCGTACAGGGAGTGCGGGACGACGCGCAGCGCCGAGTAGAAGATCAGCATGTTGTAGCCGACGAACTCCCAGGTGACGATGTTGCCGATGGAGGCCAGCACCAGGTCGGGGGAGAGCGGGTCGGGCAGCGACAGGCCGAAGGCGGTGTTGAGGTCGCCGACGAGGCCGAAGCGCGTGCCGTACATGAAGCCCCACATGAGGGTGGCGACCACGGCGGGCACCGCGTAGGGCAGGAAGATCGAGACGCGGAAGAAGTTCTTGCCGTAGAGGCGTCCGCTGTCCAGGGCGAGGGCCACCAGCAGGGCGATGCCGAGCATGACGGGGACCTGGACGCACAGGAAGAGCGAGACCCGGCCGAGTCCGGCCCAGAAGTTCTCGTCGCGCAGGGCCTGTTGGTAGTTCTCCAGGCCGACGAAGGCGGTGCCGCCGATGAGTTGGTCGCGGAACAGGCTCAAGTAGAGCGAGTACGCGATCGGGGCCAGGAACACCAGGGCGAACACGGCCACGAACGGCTCGATGAAGCCCCACCCCGTCCAGGAGCGGCGGTCCCCTCGCGCCGGGGGAGGGGCGGGCCGCGGTGCGGCGGCCGCCGGTGGTTGCAGCGTCGTCATGTCGTTCCTCGCTCGTCCAGGTTCTGGAACCGGTGACGCCGCCCTGACCTGCGCCGACGCCGCGCCACCCCGGGTGTTTGCGCAAACATTCGGCTCCGCGAAAACGTGGCGAGCTGTTATGTTTACGTAAACATCCGGTGGCGGCATGTCTACACTGCCCCGTTGACGACGGTCAAGGGTCCCCTGCGGAACAGCGCCCTGAGCAGCGACAGAGAGGTGGCGGACGGCGAGTGGACACGGCTGGGACGACATCGGCGAGCACGCCCGGCGGAACCGCGGACGGGACCGCCGCCGCAGCGGGCGCGCCCGACGGGGGAGCGGGCTCGCCCGGTGGCGCCGGACGCGGTCGCGGCCGGCCCCGCGGCAGCGGCCGCGGCACCGCCTCCATGGCCGACGTGGCCCGCCTCGCCGGTGTCTCCTCGCAGACCGTCTCGCGGGTCTCCAACGGCTACGCGGGTGTGAACGAGGAGACGCGCCGCCAGGTGCTCGCCGCGATGAAGGAACTCGGCTACCGGCCCAACAGCGCGGCCCGCGCCCTCAAACGCGGCGAGTTCCGCACCATCGGCGTCATCACCTTCTCCCTGTCCACCACGGGCAACGTCCGCACCCTGGAGGCGATCGCCACCTCGGCGGCGCACGAGGGGTACGCGGTGACGCTGCTGCCGGTCGCCATACCGACCCAGGACGAGGTGCGGGGGGCGTTCTCCCGGCTGGAGGAACTGGCCGTCGACGCGGTCATCGTCATCATGGAGGTCCACCTCCTGGACGCGGCCACGGTCCGGCTGCCGCCCCACGTCCAGGTCGTGGTCGTCGACTCCGACGCCGGCGACCACTACACCGTCGTCGACACCGACCAGGCCGGCGGCAGCCGCGCCGCCGTGCGGCACCTGCTCGGCCTCGGCCACGGCACCGTCTGGCACCTCGGCGGCCCCGAGGGCTCCTTCGCCGCGCAGCGCCGCACCGACGCCTGGCGTGCCGCCCTGGAGGAGGCCGGCCGCACGCCGCCGCCGCTCGTCCGCGGCGACTGGTCCGCCGAGTCCGGCTACCGCGCGGGCCTCGAACTCGCGGCCCGCGACGACTGCACCGCCGTCTTCGCCGCCAACGACCAGATGGCGCTCGGGCTGCTGCGCGCCTTCCACGAGCGGGGGCGGCGCGTCCCCGAGGACGTCAGCGTCATCGGCTTCGACGACATCCCCGAGTCGGCGTCCTTCCTGCCGCCGCTCACCACGGTCCACCAGGACTTCGCGGAGGTCGGACGGCTCTGCGTCCAGGCGGTGCTGCGCAAGATGCGCCAGGAGGGCCCCGAACACGGCACGACGCTCGTGCCGACCCGCCTGGTGACGCGGGCGAGCACGGCACCGCCGCCGGACGGGGCCGGGCGCGGCGGCCGTTGAGGCGTGGGGCGACCGTCCGAGGCGCCGGGCTGCTCAGGGCAGGCCCCGCAGAGCCTCGCCGACGAGGGCCACGCCCTCGGTGATGTCGGTCGGTGTGCTCGCCGCGTAGCCGAGGACCAGGCCGGGGCGGGACGGGTGCTGCGCGTGCCAGGAGAGGGGCTGTGTCTTCACGCCTCGCGTGAGCGCGGCCGCGGCGAGGTCGGTGTCGGCGACGTCGCGGTCGAAGGTGACCGTCAGGTGCAGGCCGGCCGCCGCGCCGTGCACCACGGCGTGCGGAAGGTGGGCCCCGATCGCGTCGACCATGGCGTCCCGGCGACGGCGGTGGCGTACGCGCACCTGTCGCAACTGGCGTTCCACGTCACCGGATTCCATGAACCGGGCCAGCACGTGCTGGGGCAGCGCCGCGTTGCCCAGGTCGGCGAACCGCTTGGCGGCGACGAGGGCGTCCCGGTACTTCGGCGGCGCCAGCACCCAGCCGATGCGCAGGGCCGGGGCGAGCAACTTGGACACGCTCCCGGCGTAGCACACGTGCTCGGGCAGCACGGAGCGCAGGGCCGGGACCGGCGGCCGGTCGTAACGGTGCTCGGCGTCGTAGTCGTCCTCGACGATCAGCCCGTCGTTCTCCGTTGCCCAGCGCATCAGTGCACGGCGCCGGGCACCGCTGAGCACCACTCCGGTCGGGAACTGGTGCGCGGGAGTCAGCAGGACCGCCGGGACCGGCATGTCGCGCAGGACGTCGACGCGCGCGCCCTCGGAGTCGACCGGGACCGGCGGCGTGTCCAGCCCCTGGTCGCGCAGGTGCTGGCGGGCGCCGAGTGAGCCCGGGTCCTCCACGGCCACCGCCGCCGTCCCGGCGTCTCGCAGCACGCGCCCGAGCAGGGTGAGCGTCTGCGCGGTGCCGGCCACGACGAGGACGTCGTCGGGGTCCGCCCTGATCGCGCGGTTGCGGGCGAGCCAGGCGGCGATCGCCCGGCGCAGCGCCGGTGCCCCGCGCGGGTCCGAGTAGCCCAGGTCGGACGCGGGGAGGGTCGCGAGGACGGCGCGTTCGGCGCGCAGCCACGCCGCCCGGGGAAACGCGGCGAGGTCGGGGACGCCCGGCGACAGATCGATCCGGGCGGGAGCGTCGCGCATCATGTCGAAGACGTCCGCACCCGGTGCCGCGCCGAACAGCGCGCCCGGCGGCGTCGGCCCGACGGGCGCGCTCCGGGGCGCGTGCGGCGGCACGGCCGGCCCCGTCGTCACGGCCGGTGCGGCGACGACGACCGTCCCGTTGCGGCCGCGGCCCGCCACGTGCCCGTCCTCCGTGAGCCGCCGGTACGCCTCCGTGACCACCCCGCGCGACACCCGCAGCTCCGCGGCCAGGACCCGGGTGGCGGGCAGCCTGCTCCCCACCGGGAGGCGGTGGTCCGCTATCGCGACCCGGAGCCGCTCGGCCAGCCAGTCGGAGCGCCGGCCCGGCGGCGCGTCGTCGATGTTCAGCTGGAGGAAGTCGGACCCGGCTACTATGGACCGGTCGGGCGGGGGCGGATTGGACCTGTTCACCGGGCCATAGTGGCAGCAGGCTGAGCGCATGGACACAGTGAAGGCATCCCCCGGGGCGGGCGTGACCGCTCGTTACGTGCACGGATACTCGCCGCGGGAGGCGACCCGGCTCGGCGACCAGGCCGACACCTTGGCGGCGTTGTTGCACGCGGGCACGGCCTACCCCGCCGACAGCCGGGTGCTGGAGGCCGGTTGCGGAGTCGGCGCCCAGACCGTCCACCTGGCCCGGTCCAGCCCCGGTGCGCACATCACCGCGGTCGACCGCTCCCGGGACTCCCTCGCGCAGGCCCGCGCCCGCGTCACGTCCCAGGCGCCTGACGCGGACGTGGCGTGGTGCCACGCCGACCTCTTCGAACTCCCCTTCGCGGACGCCGAGTTCGACCACGTCTTCGTCTGCTTCGTCCTGGAGCACCTGCCGGACCCCGGTCGGGCGCTGACCGCGCTGCGGCGCGTGCTGCGGCCCGGGGGGACCATCACCGTGATCGAAGGGGACCACGGATCGGCGTTGTTCCACCCGGCCAGCGCGTACGCCGACGCCACGATCGAACGCCAGGTCCGACTCCAGGCCGCGGCGGGCGGAAACGCGCTCATCGGCCGCCAACTCCAGCCCCTGCTGGCGCGCGCCGGATACGACGACGTCGTGGTGCGCCCCCGCACGGTGTACGCCGACCGCACCCGGCCCGCCCTGGTCGACGGCTTCACCCGCAACACGTTCATCGCCATGGTCGCGTCGGTGCGGGACGAGGTGCTGGCCGCCGGACTCATGAGCGCCGGGGACTGGGACCGGGGGATCTCCGACCTGAACCGCACGGCGGAGGCCGACGGGACCTTCCACTACACCTTCTTCAAGGCCGTCGCCGTGCATCCCGGCAGGCCGTCCTGAGCGCACCCGTTCCCGGGCCGACCCCTCCCCGGGCGCGACACCTCCTGCGCCCACCACTGCCCTCCTGTGACACCCCTGTGACCGGAGGAGTGGCTTCCGCCACAGCTGCCCGGGGCGGGGTCTGGTGTGGTGACCGCATGCCTGCCCCCACCCCCACCCCGCCGGACCGGCGAACCAATGGTGCCGCCCGCCCATGGGAGGGGACGAGGCCATGATTCTGCTGGGCCTCGCCATCTCCGCCCTCTGCGCCTTCGGAGCGCTGATCGCCGCGGGGTCCGTCGTGTCGATCCTGCTGCCGGGCCGACCGGAGCCCTGGCCGCTGCATCTGCTGCACCGCGCGGCGGGCCTGGCCGCCACCGCCGCAGCGGCCGTCTACTCCCTGGGCTTCTTCGGCGTCGTGGCCTCCGAGCAGGAGGTCGGCGACGGCGCGAACTCGGTACCGGCCCCGGCCTGCCGCGACGGCTTCGACCCGGCCACCGTCCAGGGCCTCTCGCACCACCGCGCCTCGTACCTCCCCCTGCGCTTCGACTGCGTCCGCGACGACGGCACCGTCTACTCCAGCGACCCCGACTACGTGTGGATGACCTGGACGTCCCTGTCCCTCGCTCTGGCGGCGGCGCTGCTCGCCATCGGCGCGGGGTGGATGACGGAGATGCGGGCCAGGAAGGCCGCACGGACAGCCTGAAGCACCTCCCCGGACGGCATGAAACACCTCGCCGGACAGCTGAAATATCCTGCCGCGATGGGACTCGACCTCCACCTGATCATGGCCGACTGGGAGCGGCTGCGGGACTTTCCCGTCGAGGACCGCCGCTCGGCACTGGACGAGGCGGTCTGGCCACCGGACGTCGACGACGAGTACTACGGCGGCCCGCTCGCCGGGTGGGTGTGGCCCCCGGGGGACGGCCCGGCGTGGTGCGCCGAGTACCACTTCGCCTGCACCACCGGTGCCTACTGGCCGCATGCCCGCGCGTGCGCCGCCTGGGACGACATGCGCGGGCAGGCCGACGCGTCGCTGCGTGAGGTGATGGACGGTTTCCTGAACGGTCTGATCCGGCACGACGATCCGGACTCCGACCCGGCGCTCACCGGTGCCGGGGGATTCTTCCCGCCCGTCACCGACCTCGGGCGGTCGCCCGCGCTTCTCCTCTGCCCGCCCGAGACCGCGCCCGCGAAGGTCCACGCCTGGCAGCAGGCGGCGCCCCGCCTGGAGGAGCTGCGCGGGCCGTTCGCGGCGGAGTGCGCGGGCTGGGCCGGACGCCCCGACACCTTCGAGGAGTTCACCACGCTCCTGTGCGAATGGGGCGACGTCCTGGTGGAGACCGCCCGCAGAGGCTGGGGCCTGGTCGGACTGCCGTAACGCAACTCCGGTGGCCCGGTGGCCCGGTGAGCGGAACCAGCCGCCCGATCAGCGCGCCGCGAGCAGATGTGCCGCGGTGCTCAGGCCGAGGCCGCAGGACAGGACGGCGCAGGCGCAGACGGCGTGCCGCTTGAGCAGGACGCGGCGCAGGGCCGTGTACCGGGTCTCGTACTCCAGGCGCAGCTCCGCGGCCCGTTCGGCGGTCTCGTGGAGCATGCGGCGGGTGAGGGCGAGGCGGTGGCGGACGTAGTGGTGGGTGAGGTCCTCCGCCTGACCACTCGTCAGCCACGGCAGGCGCGCGCACAGATCCTGGGCCTCACGACGCGCCTGCTCGTGGTGCGCCCGTGCCATGAGGTGACCCTCGGCCTCCGCGAGCAGCGCCGCGACATCGCCGGCGTCCAAAGGCCGCCGCGACCCCTTCCTCACGACCGGTCGCTCTCGTGGCCGGCCGCGTCGACGACGTCCCGTTTCCCGACGTTCTCCTTCTCGTCGAGCTCGGCCATGTACGGGTGGTGCAGGTCGAACGAAGGCGACTCGGAGCGGATCCTCGGCAGGGTCACGAAGTTGTGGCGGGGCGGCGGGCACGAGGTGGCCCACTCCAGTGAACGCCCGTATCCCCAGGGGTCGTCGACCGTGACCCGTTCGCCCAGCCGCGCGGTCTTCCAGACGTTGTAGAGGAACGGGAACGTGGACAGGCCCAGGAGGAAGGCGCCGATGGAGGAAACGGTGTTGAGGGCGGTGAAGCCGTCGGCCGCCAGATAGTCGGCGTAGCGGCGCGGCATGCCCTCGACACCGAGCCAGTGCTGCACGAGGAACGTCATGTGGAAGCCGACGAAGAGCGTCCAGAAGTGCACCTTCTCGAGGCGCGTGTCCAGCATCGTGCCGGTCATCTTCGGCCACCAGAAGCTGAATCCGCCGAACATCGCGAAGACGATCGTGCCGAACAGCACGTAGTGGAAGTGCGCGATGACGAAATAGCTGTCGGTGACGTGGAAGTCCATCGGAGGCGAGGCGAGGATGACGCCGGTCAGACCGCCGAAGAGGAAGGTGACGAGGAAGCCCGCCGCCCACAGCATCGGCGGCTCGAACGACAACGACCCCTTCCACATCGTGCCGATCCAGTTGAAGAACTTCACGCCCGTCGGGATCGCGATGAGGAAACTCATGAACGAGAAGAACGGCAACAACACGGCACCCGTGGCGAACATGTGGTGGGCCCACACGGTCACGGAGAGACCGGTGATGGCGATGGTGGCGCCGATCAGACCGACGTACCCGAAGATCGGTCTGCGGGAGAACACCGGGATGATCTCGCTGATCACCCCGAAGAACGGCAGGGCCAGGATGTACACCTCGGGATGACCGAAGAACCAGAACAGGTGCTGCCACAGGATCGCCCCGCCGTTCTCCGGTGCGAAGACGTGCGAGCCGAAGCGCCTGTCCGACTCCAGCACCAGCAGGGCGGCCGCGAGGACGGGGAAGGCGAGCAGCACCAGTACCGACGTGAGCAGGACGTTCCACGTGAAGATCGGCATCCGGAACATCGTCATGCCGGGGGCCCGCATGCAGATGATGGTCGTGATGAAGTTGACCGAGCCGAGGATCGTGCCGAACCCGGACAGCGCGAGACCCATGATCCACAGGTCACCGCCGACGTACCCGGACCGGATCGGCCCGCTCAGCGGCGTGTACGCGGTCCATCCGAAGTCCGCCGCACCCTGCGGGGTGAGGAAACTCCCCAGCACGATCAGGCCCCCGAAGAGGAACAGCCAGTAGGAGAACATGTTCAGCCGGGGGAAGGCGACGTCGGGCGAACCGATCTGCAGCGGCATGACCGCGTTGGCGAACCCGGCGAAGGTCGGGGTGGCGAACAGCAGCAGCATGATCGTGCCGTGCATCGTGAACGACTGGTTGTACTGCTCGTTGGAGATGAACTGCAGCCCCGGACGGGCCAGCTCCGCGCGGATCACCATGGCCAGCGCCCCGGCGATCAGGAAGAAGCCGAACGACGTGATGAGGTAGAGGTGGCCGATCTTCTTGTGGTCCGTGGTGGTCAGCCAGGAGACGATCACCTTGCCCCGGCCCCGGCGCCCCTCGGCGGCCGGTACCGGGGAGATCGGTTCAGTCGTGTGTGTCGCCATCGGACCCCTCGATCGGCAGCGGGCGGTGCGCGGACTTCGGGAGCGGGGGGGGGCGAACGCCCCGGCCGTCCCTCGCCGTGCGGTCAGTGCGTGACCGGCCCAGCGGAAACTAGTCCGCACGGCCCGCCGACGGGGCCCGACGTGGACCGTCACTCGGCCGAATGACCAACGAGTCCATCCGATCGGGTCACTTCACTTCACCTCACCTCAGCGCGCCGATGCCGTCCGTCACGTCCGAGTGACGTGCCACGGCCGACCGCCGCTCCGGTCCAGCGCCGTGCGCAGGGCCAGCGGTGTCGCGGCCGCCCATGCCTGGGGCGAGCAGGCGTGGGCGTAGGGCACGGGGCCGGCCGTGGCGGAGCGGGCGTAGCCGGCGATGACCTCGGGCAGCCGGTGGCCGTGCCGTGCCGCCGCCGCGACGAGGCCCTCGGCGACGGTGCCGACCTCGTCGGCGAGCCCGTAGCGGGCCAGGCCCAGGGCGATGACGGCGTTGTCGTGCGGCCACGCGCTGCCGCGGTGGTACGACAGCGGGTGGTACGGCTTCTGGCCGGCGGCCAGCGTGCGGATCGCCCAGCCGGAGAAGAAGTCCGGCTCCAGCAGCCGCCGGCCGACCCGCCGCGCGCGATCCGCGTCGAGGATCCCGGACCACAGCAGGTGTCCCGCGTCCGAGGCGAGGGCGTCGACGCGGCGGCCTTCGCCGTCCAGGGCGAGGGCCGGGAAGTCGGCCTCCGGCATCCAGAAGTCCGCCAGGAACCGGCTCCGCAGCCGGCCGGCGATCTCGTCCAGGCGGATCGCGTACGGCTCGTCGCCCCAGACGTCACGGGCGAGGGCCGCCGTGCGCACGAGGGCGTCGTAGGCGTAGCCCTGGGCCTCCGACACGGCGATGGGGCCCTCGGCCTGGGTGCCGTCCGTGAAGCAGACGGCGCCCGCCGAGTCCTTCCAGTTCTGGTTGACCAGTCCGCCCGGATCCGGGCTGTAGACGAGGTAACCGTGCCGCTCCAGGCCCCCGTCGGTGAGCATCCAGTCCACGGCCCGCCGGGCGTGCCGCTCCAGCCGCCGTGCGGGGGAGGGGTCGCCGGTCGTCTCGTGGTGGGCGTGGAGCAGGACCAGGAAGAGGGGCGTGGCGTCGACCGCCCCGTAGTAGCGGCCGTACGGGACCTGGCGGAAGTGGGCGAGTTCGCCCTGCCGGGTCTCGTGGACGATGCGGCCGGGCTGCTCGCCGCTGAAGGCGTCATGGCGCCGTCCCTGGGTCGCGGCGAGCGCGCTCAGCGTGGCCGCGGCCGTCTCCGGGCGGTACGGCAGCAGGAAGTACGACGTCAGCAGGGAGTCCCGGCCGAACAGCGTGAGGAACCAGGGGATGCCGGCGGCGGGGACGTACACCTCGTCGCCGTCGACACCCGTGACGGGGATGGTCAGCAGATCCACGTCCGCCAAGCCGCGTTCGCAGCTGCGGGCGAGGTCGTCCGTCGCGGTCGATGCCTGCCGTCGCGGGAGAGGCACGGCTGGAGGGGCGGCCCGCAGGCCGTGCGGGTGGGCGCGGACGGTGAGGCGGAGGTCGGCCTGCCCGTGGGCGTCGAGTTCGAGGTGCCAGCTGAGGGTGCGCGCGGTGGACCCCGGCGCGGTCGGTGCGGTCGGTGTGGAGGGGACGGACGGCGCGGGGGCGACGGCGTGGGGAACGGGGTCGCAGATGAGCGTGGTGCGTGAGTGCCAGTCGGCCCGGCGGTAGTCGAAGGCCACTCCGTCGTCGGTCGGACGTGCCTCGTGGCGGGCGTCGGGTTTGGCGTAGTGACGGCCGTCGGAGCGCAGTTCGAACAGGTCGGCGAAGTCGGCGTCGACGGTGAGGTCGACGCGGGCGGTCACCGGGTCGGGGCGGTTGCTGACCAGCCGCAGGTGCTCGCTCAACGTGCCCGCCGTGAGGGCCTGTTCGCGGAAGACGGTGTAGGCGGGCGGGTCGTCGCGGGTGCCGCGCGGCGTGAGGACGGCGGTGGCCGTGTCGTCGGTCTCCGCCGTGGCCGGCATCAGCGGGACGGGGTCGGTGCCGTCGACGGTGAGCTGCCAGCGGCTGAGATGGCGGGCGTCCCGCAGGAACAGTCCGTCGGGTGCGGTGCCGCGGGTGCCGGTGACGCCGCCGTCGGGGCCGAGGCGGGCGAAGGTGGCGTCGCGCACCAACTGGACGCGGTGGTCGGCCGCGGTCATGAGGTGGGCTCCTCCGGGTCGGCGCACAGCAGGTCGAGGGTGAGGGCGGCGGTCCAGGAGAACCGGCGGGTGCCGCGGCCCTCCCCGGTGAGGGGGTCGACGTACTCGGCGAAGTCGGACCCTCCCGCCTGCGTGACGAAGCCCCGCCGCAGACGTTCGGCGTCGTCCGCCAGACCGTGGGTGCGCAGGCCGCGGTGGATCAGCCAGGCCGTGTTGAACCAGGCCGGGCCCCGCCAGTACCGCTGGGCGTCGAACGCCGGGCCGGTCAGGTCGTAGCTGGGGACGAGCCGGGTGGCCGGCGCCCTGAAGTGCGGGCCGTCCAGCGTGCCGTGCAGGCGGCGGACGATGTCCGGCGGCAGGTGCGGCACGGCGAGCGGGACGAGGCCCGTCACGCCGCGCTCGTCGACGAGGGTGTCCGTGCGCAGGTCGCGCACGCGGAACAGGCCCGCCTCCTCGTCCCAGAGCCGCGTCACCAGATGCCGGGTGAGGGCCTCGGCGCGCTCGGTGTGCGGCGCGTCGTCGGCCCCCAGCTCGCGGGCCATGGCGGCGAGGGCCGACTCGCTGACGATCAGCAGCGCGTTGAAGCAGGGGTCCTCCGCCGCGAAGCCGTGCCGTGCCACGCGGTCGTCGTAGCCCGACTCGCGGTAGTCGGTGGCCAGTTGGACGTAGCGGCCGTAGTCCAGGTCGGTGGGGCGGTCGGCGGGGTGGCCGTGATTGAGGTCGGCGCGCCGG
This sequence comes from Streptomyces sp. NPDC037054, assembly GCF_055606745.1. NCBI lineage: Bacteria > Bacillati > Actinomycetota > Actinomycetes > Kitasatosporales > Streptomycetaceae > Streptomyces > Streptomyces sp. NPDC037054. Next base: position 169,767 of record NZ_JBVJSJ010000009.1, read on the forward strand.
AACGCGCCGGGCGGGGCGGGCTCGACGCGCCCCAACGCCCCGTCCCAGCAGGGGCTGTTGTCCATGCCGGGCTCCCACGGGTGGACGACGGCCGCGAGCCCTCCGCCGCCCAGGTCGCGGCGCGCGAGGAGGTAGTCGTGCCAGGCGGTGAGCCGGGGCAGGACGCGGGCGAGGAAGCCCCTGCGCCGGGATTCCGCGGGGTCCGCCCGGTGCACGAGCCAGGCCGCGAGGGCGTGCACCGGAGGCTGGACGATGCCGGACGTCTCGGGAGCCGACGGCGCGCCCGCCGCCCGGCCGGCGTGGGACGAGCGCCAGAAGTCGGGGCTCGGGAAGTAGGCGTCGTGGGGGAGCGCCGGGTTGAAGACGATGTGCGGGATGCGGCCGTCGGCCCACTGCCCCGCCAGCAGCGACTCCAGTTCGCGCTGCGCGCGGCGCACCGACAGGTGGCGCAGCCCGATAGCGACGAAGGCGGAGTCCCAGCTCCACTGGTGCGGGTACAGGGTGCGGGAGGGGACGGTGGAGGCGCCGGTCCAGTTGTCGATGAGGACCCGCGCCGCACCGCGCCGCAGTGTCAGGTCTGCGGCGGCGGTGGGCGCGGGCCGGACCGGGCGGTCGGCGAGGGACTTCACGCGCCGGACCTCTTGAGGAAGTCGGGGACGGACCGCACGGCCTCGACGGGATCGCCGGTCAGCCGGCACTCCAGCGCCAGGTGGCCGTCGTAGCCGATGGTGTGCAGGGCGCCGAGCCAGGCGGGCCAGTCGAGGTGTCCGGCGCCGGGCTGGAAGCGGTTGGAGTCGGAGACCTGGGCGTGGCCGATGAGGTCGGCGTGGGCCAGGATCGCCGCGGCCGGGTCGCTCTCCTCGATGTTCATGTGGTAGCTGTCGATGCCGATCCGCACCGAGTCGAGACCGACGGCGCGGATCAGGTCGGCCGCCTGGTCGAGCCGGTTCACCATGTGGTCCTCGTACCGGTTGAGCGGCTCCAGGAACAGCGTGACGCCCTCCTTGCGGGCGTGCTCGCCGAGTTCGGTCAGGCCGGCCAGCAGGACCTCGCGGTCCTCCGCCTCGCCGCGCGGCGGCTCGAAGGGCGGCAGGCGGCGGGAGAACATGCCGTAGGAGGCCGGGGTCTGCGCGCCCACCCCGCCGATCTCGGCGATGACGGTCAGCTGGGACTTCATCTGGGCGATCGCGTCGCGGCGCAGGTCCTCGTCGAAGGCGCCGAGGAAGTGCGGCATGTCGACGCACACGGTCGGCATCACGACGCCGTCCTTGCGCGCCTGCCGCAGCTCGTCGAGGCGGGAGGCGAAGTGCATCTCGCCCCTGCCGCGCAGCTCGACGGCGTCGTAGCCGGCCTGCTGGGCGAAGTCCCACTTGGCCTGGAGGGTGTCCCCGGGCAGGAGTTGTTCCTGAACGGCGGTCTTGAGCATGAGGGGGCCTTTCGGGACTCTCAGAATTCCAGGACGACCTGAAGCGCCTCGGCGGGCCGCTCGTCCAGCAGTACGTACGCGTCGGCGGCGTCGGCGGCAGGGACGACGTGGCTCACCAGGGAGGTGACGTCCACCTGCTTCTCGGCCACCAGCCGCAGGAAGGTCCGCTGCAGGCGCTCGACGGTCCAGCGGTGCGACAACTGCGGGGGCACGCCGCCGATCTGGGAACAGACCAGCTGGACGCGGTTGTGGTGGAACTCGTCGCCCAGTCGCAGCCCGGCCCCGTCGCCCTGGTAGAAGCCGGAGGCCACCACGCGACCGCCGGCGGCGACCGAGCGCAGCGCCTCGTGCAGGGCGGGGTACGCGCCGCTGATCTCGATGGCGAGGTCGGCGCCGAGCCCGTCCGTCGCCTCCCGGATGCGTTCGGCGACGGCGTCGGTGCGGGCGTTGAGGGTGCGGTGGGCGCCGTAGCGCGTGGCGGTCTCCAGGCGGCCGTCGAGGGCGTCGACGGCCGTGACGCGGGCGCCGCTGAGCTGGGCGAGGCGCGTGGTGAGCAGCCCGATGACGCCCTGCCCGAAGACGGCGACGTCCTCGCCGAGGTGGATGTCGCCCGCCAGCACGGCGTTGTGGGCGATGGCGCCGACCCGGGCGAAGGCGCCGGCCAGCGGCTCCAGACCGGCGGGAAGCGTGTGGCCGATCATGCGCTCGGCCGGGACGACGCCTTCGCTGCGGTGGCCCCAGATGCCCCACACCATGTCCCCCGGGGTCGGCAGCCCCGGGGTTCCGGCCAGCTCGGGGGAGACCTCGACGACCTCGCCGACCTCCGAATAGCCCCAGCCGGCCACGGGGTACTCGATGCCGGCCGCGCCCTCGCGGAACAGCCGGGCCTCCGGGTCCCAGGTCCGCGTCAGATACGGGTTCGTCCCGCGGTAGGCGGTGAGCTCGGTGCCCGCCGAGATGCCCGAGTAACGGGTGCGCACTCTCAGGTGGCCGGGCGGCAGCTCGGCTCGGGCGTGCTCGGCGAGCTCCACCTGGCGTGGGCCGGTGAACTGTACGACGCGTTCCACGGATGGCTCCGGAAAGGTTTGCGGGTGCGGTTGCGTCGACAATAACCCCAACTTATGTCTTGTCAACAAGCAAAACTAATGCTGAGATGCGTGCCCAGCAGACGTAAGCCGGAACGAGGACACGCAATGCACACCAAGAGCCGGCGGTCGAGGGCGACCGCGGTGGGCATCACGGCAGCCCTGGCAACAGGCCTGCTCACGGGCTGCGCCGGCAGCACCGGGCCCGGCGCACCCGACCGCGAGATCACGGTCTGGTCCCAGGAGAACCTCCCCGACCGCGTCGCCGCGACGCGGAAGATCATCGACGGGTTCGAGAAGGAGACCGGGATCAAGGTCAAGCTCGTCGGCGTCGACGAGGGCCAGATGCCGCAGCTGATCATGTCGGCGGCGGCCTCGGGCACGCTGCCCGACGTCATCGGCGCGGCTCCCATGGGGCAGGTCTGGCAGATGTACACCAACGGGCTGCTCAACACCGACATCCCGAAGGAGATCATCGACGGACTCGGCCGCGACACCTTCAACGCCAACGCGCTGGACCTGACCTCCGACGGCGACACCAGCCTCGGCGTGCCCTCCGACGCCTGGCTCCAACTGCTCGTCTACCGCAAGGACCAGTTCGACAAGAAGGACCTGGCCGCCCCGGACACCTACGCCAAGGCCCTGGCCGCCGCGAAGGCGCTCACCACCAAGGGCAACGACGGCATCTCGGCCGCCACCGACCCCGGCGACGTCTTCACCTCGCAGAGCTTCGAGAGCCTGGCACTGGCCAACGGCTGCCAACTCGTCGACGAACGGCACGAGGTGGCCCTCGCATCCCCGCGCTGCCGCACCGCGTTCACGACCTACGACCGACTCGCCCGCGTCTACGGCGCCCCCGGCACCCAGACCGTGGACTCCACCCGCGCCACCTACTTCGCCGGCCGGTCCTCCATGATCATCTGGTCCTCGTTCCTGCTGGACGAACTCGCCGGCCTCCGCAAGGACGCCCTGCCCAGCTGCCCCGAGTGCGAGGACGACCCGCGGTACCTGTCGGACAACAGCGGCATCGTCACCGCCATGCGGGGCCCCGACGCCACCGAGGCCGCCCAGTTCGGCGAGATCACCTCCTGGGTGACCACCAAGACCGCCGAGACCGCGGCCTCCCGCGAGTTCGTCGAGTACGTGATGGGCTCCGGCTACGAGTCCTGGTTCGGCATGGCACCCGAGGGCAAGATCCCCGTCCGCAAGGGCACCGCGGCCGAACCCGACCGCTACCTCGAGGCCTGGCGCCACAGCGAGATCGGCGTCGACACCAAGAAGCCCTTCGACCAGGTCTTCCCCGCGAGCCTGCTCAACCAACTCGCCGACGGAGTCAGCAACATGGGCCGCTGGGGCATCACCCAGGGCGAGGGAGCACTCGTCGGCGCCACCAACGGCGAACTGCCCGTGCCGAAGGCCATCGGCGCCATGACCGGCGGACAGCTCACACCCGCCGAGGCGGCCCGCGAGGCCGACGACGAAGTCACCGCCCTGAAGAAGTCCCTGCAGTAGCCGTCCGCCTGCTCGTCACAAAGGTCCCCTCATGACAACAGCACCAGCCGGCGCACCACGACGCCGGGACACCGGACCCCGGTCCGAACACCGGCCGCCCGCCCGCGGCGACCGCCCCATGACCGCGAGCCGACGCGCCAACCGCGCGGGCCTCGCGTTCGTCTCGCCCACCTTCGTCGTCGTCCTCGTGGTCGTCGTCCTGCCCATCCTGTGGACCGTGCTGCTCGCGTTCCAGGACGCCAAGCTCGTCGACATCCAGGGCATGGGCCTGTTCGGCAACTGGTCCCTGGACAACTTCGACCAGGTCTTCGACTCGGCCGGCTTCTGGTCCAGCCTGAGCACCACCCTGATCTACACCGCGGGCTCCACCCTCGGCTCCGTCGCCCTGGGGCTGATCGCCGCGCTCGCCCTGCGGGCCCCCTTCCGGGGCCGCGGACTGCTGCGCGCCGCGATGCTGCTGCCCTACGTCGCCCCCGTCGTGGCCGTCGCCTTCGTCTGGGAGGTCGCGCTCAGCCCGCAGTACGGCGTCGTCAACGACTGGGGCCGGCGCCTGTTCGGCTGGGACGACCCCATCGCCTTCCTCTCCACCCGCGAGTACGAAGTCGGCCTGTTGGGACTGCACTTCGAGATCCCGCTGGCCCTGCTGACGGTGATCGTCTTCGAGATCTGGCGCTACTTCCCCTTCGCGTTCCTGTTCATCCTCGCCCGGCTCCAGGCGGTCCCGGACGCCCTGGAGGAGGCCGCCACGGTCGACGGGGCCACACCCTCCCAGCGGTTCCGCCACATCCTGCTGCCCCAGCTGATGCCGGTCATGGCGCTGCTGTGCGTCCTGCGGTTCATCATGACGTTCAACAAGTTCGACGACGTCTACCTGCTGACCGGCGGCGGCGCCGGCACCGACGTCGCGGCCGTCCGCGTCTACGACTTCCTCACCGCCCGCTACGACGTGGGAGCCGCGGCCGCCCAGGCGCTAGTCCTGGCCCTCTCCCTCATGGTCCTGCTGGGCATCTACTTCAAGTTCTTCGCCAACAAGGTCCAGGAGGAAGCGTGACGACCCGCAAGGCGGCCCTCACCCGGGCCCAGGTCGAGGACAGGCTCTTCGGTGTCCTGCGGTGGATCGTCATCGCGTTCCTCGCAGTGATCACCCTGCTGCCCTTCTACTACATGGTGCTGCTGTCCCTGAAGCCCATCGACGCGCTGCTGCTCGAACCGGGCTCCCTGTGGATCTCGGCCAAGGACTTCACCCTCAGCACCTACGAGGACGTGCTGCGCTCCACCGACGACGGCGGACAGGGCTTCCTGAAGTTCCTGCTCAACTCCGCGCTCGTGTCCCTCGGCACGGTCGTCCTCACCCTGCTGGCCGCGGTGCCCGGCGCCTACGCCGTCAGCCGCCTGAAGTTCTTCGGCCACCGCCAGGTCAGCGCCCTGTTCCTGGCCGTCTACATGTTCCCCGCGACCCTGCTGGCGGTCCCCCTGTTCGTCATCTTCGCCAGGATGGGCCTGTCCTCCAGCCTCGTCGGACTCGCCGTCGTCTACGTCGCCCAGACCGTGCCGGTGTCGATCTACATGCTGCGCAACTACCTCCTCACCGTCCCGTACTCCATCGAGGAGGCCGCGGCGCTCGACGGCTGCACACGGCTCCAGACGGTCCGCAAGGTGGTCCTGCCGGTCGCCCTGCCCTCCCTCATGGCGACCGGGCTCTACGTCTTCATGATCGCCTGGAACGAGTTCCTGTTCGCCCTGCTGTTCCTGGCCGCCGACCCGGACAGCTGGACCGTGTCCCTCGGTCTCGCGCAGCTGTCCAACGGCATCGAGGTGCCCAAGACCGTCCTCATGGCGGGTTCCGTGGTCCTGACGATTCCCGTGGTACTTCTGTTCTTCGCCGCCGAACGCCTCCTCACCGAGGGACTGACCAGCGGCGCCGACAAGAGCTGACGCCATGGGAGAACCACCGATGACGCCGAACCAGGCCAGCGCGGGCGACCTGCTGCACCTGATCCGCAGCGGCAGAGCCAACACCCGCGCCGACCTGCAACACGTCACCGGACTGTCCCGCTCCACCGTCGGCCAGCGCCTGGACCTGCTCAACCGCGCCGGCTGGCTGCGGCACACCAGCGGCACCTCCACGGGCGGCCGGCCCTCCGACCGCATCGAGTTCGACCCCGCCCACGCGTCGGTCCTCGCCGTGGACCTCGGGACCCGGCACGCACGTCTCGCCGTCCTCGGCCTGACCGGCACGATCCTCGCCGAGCACACCGGACCCCTGGACATCGGCGAGGGCCCCGACCACGTACTGGACCGGACGGCGGCGTGCTTCCCCGACCTGATCGCCGCCGCCGGCGTGGCACCCGCCGCAGTCTGCGGCATCGGGCTCTCCGTGCCCGGCCCGGTCGACTTCGGGACCGGCCGGGTCGTGGAACCGCCCAGCATGCCCGGCTGGGACCAGTACCCCGTCCGCGAACGCCTCCAGCGGGCCTACGCCCACCATGTGGGCCGCAGCATGGAGGAGGGGCCCGTCCCCGTCTTCGTCGACAACGACGCCAACCTCATGGCGCTGGCCGAGCACCAGGTCAACCACCGGGACTGCTCGGCTTTCGTCCTGGTCAAGGTGTCCACCGGCATCGGCGCGGGCGTCGTCATCGGCGACCGGGTGTTCCGGGGCATCGACGGGGGTGCCGGAGACATCGGGCACATCCGGCTGCACGACCGGCCCGACGCCCTGTGCACGTGCGGCTCGCGCGGCTGCCTCGCCGCCGTCGCCAGCGGACGCGCGCTGGCCCGGCAACTGTCGGCGCTCGGCCTGGACACCGCGTCCGGGTCCGACGTCCGCCGCCTCCTCGCCGACGGTCACCCCGACGCCGTCCGCCTCGCCCGGGAGGCCGGGCGCCGCGTCGGCGAGGTCCTCGTCACCGTCGTCACCCTCCTCAACCCCGGGGTGCTGATGCTGGCCGGGGAACTCTCCGGGGTGCCCTTCATGACCGGGGTGCGCGAGCTGCTGTACCAGCGCGCGATGCCCCGCACGACCGCCGGCCTCCAGATCGTCACCTCACGCCTCGGCGACCACGCCGGTCTGATGGGCGCCGCGGCCATGGTCGTGGAGTTCCTCTACTCCGCGGCCCGGGCCGACGCCCGCCTCAACCGCCTCGCGCCCTGACCGCGCAGGCCACCGCACGCAAGGCAGGAACACCGTGACCCGCACATCCGCTCCCTGGCCCCACCGACCCGTGGAGGTCGGCCTCGTGGGCGCCGGCCCCTGGGCCCGGGCCATGCACGCCCGCATGCTGGCGGCCGGCCCGGAGACCCGGCTGGCCGCCGTCTGGGCCCGCCGCCCCGAGGCCGCGCGGGAGACCGCCGCCCCGTACGCGGCGCGCGTGGCCGCCGGCTTCGACGAACTCCTCGACACCTGCGAGGCCGTCGCCTTCGCCGTCCCGCCCGCCGTCCAGGCCCAACTGGCTCCCCTCGCCGCGAAACAGGGCAAGGCCCTCCTTCTGGAGAAGCCCCTCGGCCCGGACCTGGCGTCCGCGCGCCGGCTCGCGGACGCCGTCGCCGACGCCGGAGTCGTCTCCCAACTCGTCCTCACCAAGCGGTATCACCCCACCACGCGGGCCTTCCTCGACGCCGCCCGGAACGCCGACGTGGCCGGCGCCCGCGCCTGTTACCTCCACGGCGCGTTCCTCGGCGGCGACTTCGCCACCGGCTGGCGTCTGGAGCACGGCGCCCTGCTCGACCTGGGCCCGCACCTCCTCGACCTCCTCGACGCCGCGATCGGCCCCGTCGTCCACATCCGCGGCACCGGTGACCCCCGCCGCTGGATCGAGCTGACCTGCGAACACGCCAACGGCGCCGTGAGTCAGGCGTCGCTGTCCGGCGCGGTGAACGTGCCCCGGGTCCGGACCCGCGTCGAACTCTTCGGCGCCGAGCCGCCGGTGGTCTACGACACGGCCGACATCGACCACGAGGAATGCTGGCCCGTCCTCCGCCGCGACTTCGCCACCGCCGTGCGCACCCACACCCCGCCCGGACTCGACGCCCAACGGGGTCTGTACCTGCAAACGCTCATCGAGCGGGCCGTGCTGAACTGAGGGGGGCGCTCACCACGGCCCCGCACTGCGGCCCACACGACGGCAAGGAGCCGGCACATGCTGATCGAACACCGCGGTCGACGACCGTTCGTCCCGGCGTCCGCCTACGTCGCGCCCTCCGCCACCCTCTGCGGCGCGGTGGTGCTCGGCGAGGGCGCTCGCGTCCTGCACGGCGCCGTGCTCACCGCCGAGGACGGGGAGGTCCGCGTCGGCGCCGACACGGTCGTGATGGAGAACGCCCTCGTCCGCGGGCGCGCCCGGCACCCGGCGGCGATCGGCGACGCGGTGCTGATCGGTCCGCACGCCCACGTCAACGGGGCGACGGTGGAGGACGAGGTCTTCGTCGCCACCGGCGCCTCGCTGTTCCCGGGCTCGGTGGCCGGCGCGGGAGCCGAACTGCGCATCAACAGCGTGCTGCACATCAACTCCGGACTCGCGCCCGGCACCGTCGTCCCCATCGGCTGGATCGCCGCGGGCGACCCGGCGCGGCTCTTCGCCCCGGATCAGCACGACGAACTCTGGGAAGTGCAGCGGGGGTTGGACTTCCCGGGCACGGTGTACGGAGTCTCCCGTGACACACCCATGCGCGACATCATGGCCCGGCAGAGCGCCTACTACGGCGCACACCTGGACGACCGCGTGCTCGACGGGGACGGGGAGGGGGAGGGGAACGGCGACTGAGACGGCGCCGCACCTGCCCGGCCGTACTGCCGATTCCGCTCCGCACGCCTACGCTGCTCCGCATGGCCCACAGCAGCGGACACCCGGGACGCGACGACAGGCCGGAGGAGTCACGGCGGGCGAGCCTGAGCCGGACGTTCGACGAGGACGCGGAGCTGTACGACCGGGCCAGGCCCGGCTATCCGCCGGAGTTGTACGACGACCTCGCGGACCTCGCCGGTGCCCGCCCCGGCAGCCGCGTCCTGGAGCTGGGCTGCGGAACCGGGCAGGCGACCGTGCCCCTGGCCGAGCGGGGCTGCCGGATCACGGCGGTCGAGGCGGGGCGGCACATGGCCGCCGTCGCCCGGCGCAACCTGGCCGGGGCGCCGGCCGCCGAGGTGGTCACGGCGGAGTTCGAGAGCTGGCCGCTGCCCCGCGACCCCTTCGACGTCGTCCTCGCGGCGACCTCGTTCCACTGGATCGACCCGGCGGTGCGGACGGCCAAGGCCGCCGACGCGCTGTGTCCGGGCGGTGCCCTCGCCGTGGTGCGCACCCAGCACGTGAGAGGCGGGACGGAGGAGTTCTTCGTCGAGGTCCAGCGCTGCTACGAGTGCTTCGACCCGGACACGCCGCCCGGCCTGCGGCCTCCGAGGGCCGCCGACGTCGACGCCTCGGACCACGCCGAGGAAGTGGCGCGCAGCGGCCGGTTCGGCCCGACGGTGTTCCGCCGCTACGAGCAGGACCTCACGTACACCACGGCGGAGTACCTGGACGTGCTGCGCACGTACTCGGGCCACCGGGCCCTGCCGTACGGGGCGCGCAGCGGGCTGCTGGAGTGCGTCGCGGCACTGATCGACGGGCGGTACGGGGGCCGCGTCACGAAGCGTTACCTCGTCGAGCTCGGGGTGTCGCACAAGCGATGAGCCCCGCCTCCCGCTACTGACCACTCGTCAGAACATTTACACGAAGTCCCCTTTGTCAGCGGTCGATTCTTCCTGCCACAGTCGTGACTCCCCCACAGGCACGCCCTCCAGTGGCCCGTCGTGGCGGCTGGAGGGCGTGGGACATCCAAGGAGTCCGAATGGACGGCTCGACCGAAATGGCAGCACCCGAGTGGCGGGACCCGAAGCGCTATCTGTGGCTGCTGGGACTCGCGGTACCGACCTTGCCCTTCCAGGCCGGGGCACTCGCCTCGGTGACGGGGCTGAGCGTCTTCTGGTGGTGGGGCCCCTTCTTCGCCTTCGTCCTCGTCCCGCTGCTGGACCAGTTGACCGGCGGCGACGGCGAGAACCCTCCCGAACACGCGATGGCCCGCCTAGCGGAGGACCGCTACTACCGCTGGTGCACGTACCTGTACCTCCCCCTCCAGTTCGCCGCACTCGTCTGGGCGTGCGGACAGTGGGCGCACGGCGACCTGTCGCTCGCCGCGGGGCTGGGGCTGGCCGCCACCACCGGCGTCGTCGCGGGCGTCGCCATCAACACCGCCCACGAACTCGGCCACAAGCGCGAGCAGCTGGAACGGCGCCTCAGCAGGATGGCCCTCGCCCAGACCTGCTACGGGCACTTCTACGTCGAGCACAACCACGGGCACCACATACGCGTGGCGACACCGGAGGACCCGGCCAGCTCCCGCATGGGGGAGTCGTTCTGGGCCTTCCTGCCCCGGGCGGTCGCCGGGAGCGTACGGTCCGCCTGGCGGCTGGAGGAGCGACGGCTGTCCCGGCGCGGTCGCGGCGTCTGGAGCAGGCACAACGACGTGCTGACCGCGTGGGCCCTGTCCCTGCTGCTGTTCGGCGCCCTCACCGCGGGCTTCGGCTGGTCGGTGCTGCCGTACCTGCTGATCCAGGCCGTCCTCGGTTTCGGTCTGCTGGAGACCGTGAACTACCTGGAGCACTACGGGCTGCTCCGGCAGCGCCGCCCGGACGGCCGCTACGAACGGGTCGCCCCGCGCCACAGCTGGAACAGCAACAACACCGTCAGCAACCTTCTCCTCTTCCAGCTCCAGCGTCACTCCGACCACCACGCCAACCCGCTCCGGCGCTACCAGACCCTGCGCCACTTCGACGAGGCCCCGCAACTCCCCTCCGGCTACGCCTCGATGATCGTCCTGGCCTGGTGCGGCCCTCTGTGGCGCCGCGTCATGCACCCGCGCCTGCTGGCGCACTACGACCACGACCTCACGCGCGCCAACCTCCACCCCCCGGCCCGCGAACGACTCCTCCGCCGCCACGGGCCCGTGCCCGCCGCCCCCGCCTCAATGCCCGGGACGACCACAGCGGAAGCCTCCCCGCGCTGGGAGCCCTGACCGGTAGAGGCCGGCCGACAGGGAAGCATCATTGAGCAGTGCGCCGGCGCGGACGCATCACCGAGTCACGCGTCGGCGCAGATGTTCGAGAGCCCGGGTGCGCGTTCGTGCGACCGTGCCGCGGTGGACGCCGAGGATGTGCGCCGCCTGGTCGAGGGTGTGGCCGTGGAGGTCCACCAGGACCACGGCGGCCGCCTGCTGCGGCGTCAGGGAGGCGAGGAGCCGGCGCACGTCCATCTCCCCGGCCCGCCCGTCCATGCCGCCGTCCCACGTGCCGCCGGCCGCCCGCGTCTCGGCCTCCGCCGACGGGACCGTCCTGCGTTCGCGTCGCAGGCGGTCGCGGATGACGCTGAGCAGGGCGCGGAACGCGTAGGCGTAGGGGTCGGGGTGGTCGAGGAAGGGCTGCGGGCGGGCCGCCAGCTTGAGGTACGTGTCGTGGACCGCGTCCTCCGCGGTGTGGGACGTCCGGCCCGCCAGCTGGGCCGACCGGCGGTACAGCCGCGGCAGCAGGGCGCTGAACACCTCGTCGAAGCGTCCTTTGGGCGGCGGGACCTGACCGGCGCAGTCGTGCATGACTCCTCCTGGGAAGAGCGCTTGGAAGGGGGAACCGTGTGGCGGACGGCCGTCGTCGGTGCGCCGCCTGCCCGCCGAACCGTTTCTAGCCCGGTCCCGTTGTTCACGATCGGTGGACTGGCACTGAACAAACGCATGGTGAACAATCCGGACGACCCCGGGGGAGGTTGCCGAGAGATGCCACGTGGAGAGCGGCCGCTGGACGCGGACGGCGGACCGCTGCTGGAATTCGCCGCGGAATTGCGGAAACTGCGGCAGCGGGCCGGGAATCCCACCTATCGGGAACTCGCGCGGCGGGCGCACTACGCGATCGCGACGCTGTCCGGGGCCGCGGCGGGGCGTCAACTTCCCACCCTGGCCGTCACCCTCGCCTACGTCCGTGCCTGCGGCGGTGACGAGGGCGAATGGGAGCTGAAGTGGCGCAGGACGGCCGCCGCGTGCGCCCCGGCGCGCACCCCCGGCGCCCGGCATGCGCCCGGCGGGGAGGAGGGTGAAGGTGAGGATCCGGCCCGCGCGCCCTATGTCGGCCTGGCCGCATTCCAGCAGTCCGACGCCGATGTCTTCTTCGGCCGGGAGAAACTCACCGAACGGATTGTCGAGCACCTGGAGAAGAGGAAGCTGCTCGTTCTCTTCGGCGCCTCCGGATCGGGGAAGTCGTCGGTTCTCCGCGCGGGTGTGCTCCCCAGGTTTTCCGATGTGCCCCCGCTGATCTTCACCCCCGGCCCGCATCCGCTCGAGGAATGCGCCGTCCGGCTGGCGGCCCGCGCCGGCGTCACCCCGGGCTCCCTGCACGCGGAACTCGCCGCGGAGCCGCGGACCTTGCACCGGGTGGCGCGGCAGATCCTCGCCGCGCGGCCCGACCCGGACCAGGTGACCGGGGAACGCCGGGAACGCGGGGAATCCGGGGAACTCCTGGTCGTGGTGGACCAGTTCGAGGAGGTCTTCACCGTCTGCCGCGACCCGGCGGAGCGGGACGCCTTCGTGGCCTCACTGCTCCACGCGGCCCAGACCCCGGACAGCCGCACCCGTGTCGCGCTCGCCGTGCGGTCCGACTTCTACACGCACTGCACCCGCCTCCCCGGCCTGGTCGACGCCCTGAGCGACGCCCACCTCCCCGTCGGCCCCATGACCTCCGACGAACTGCGCGCGGCGGTCGTCCGGCCCGCGACCCGCGCCGGACTGACCGTCGAAGGCGCCCTCCTGGCCGCCCTCATGGCCGACGCACACGGCAGGCCGGGCGCGCTGCCCCTGCTCTCGCACGCCCTGCTGGAGACCTGGCGCCGTCGGCGCGGCAACGCCCTGACGCTCGCCGGATACCGAGCGGCGGGCGGCTTCGAGGGCGCGCTCGCCCAGACCGCCGAGGCCTTCCACGCCGCCCTGACCGACACCCAGCAACAACTCGCCCGACGGCTCCTCCTGCGGCTCGTCGCCCTCGGCGAGGGCACCGAGGACACCAAGCGCCGCCTGCCGCGACACGAACTCGACGACACCCCCGACACCGCGCTCGTCCTCGAACACGCCACCCGCGTACGCCTGCTCACCGTCGACCGGGACCACGTCGAGATCACCCACGAGGCGCTGATCCGCTGCTGGCCCCGCCTCGGCGACTGGCTGAGCGAGGACCGCGAACAGGTCCGCCGGCTGCGCACGCTCACCGAGGCCACCGCCGTCTGGGAGTCCCTGGACCACGACCCCGACACCCTGTACCGGGGCGTGCGCCTGGCCGCCGTCAGGGACCTCCCGAGGCAGGCGCTGACCGCACGGGAACGCGCCTTCCTCGACGCCGGCGAGGCCGCGGAGGCGGAGCAGCAGCGGCGTGGCCGCCGTCAGGTCCGCCGGCTGCGCAGGCTCGTCGGCGCCCTGGTGGTGCTGCTCGTGTGCGCCGTGGCCGCCGCCGGGTTCGCCGTGCACGCGCAGAGCACCGTGACGAGGCAGCGCAACCACGCCGTGGTCCTGCGGGCCGCCGACGCGGCCGTGCACCTCAGCCCGCACGACCAGTCACTCGCCGCGCAGATCGCGCTGGCCGCCTACCGGTGGGCGCCGGGCGAGCGCACCCGCAACGCCCTGCTCAGCGCCCTGGCCGTCGAGCCGCCCGGCCGCATGCCGACCGGTCACACACCGGCCGTCACACGCGACGGCCGCATGCTCGCGATGGCCGACGGGCCGCACATCTTCCTGTGGGACATGGCGGTGCCCCGGCGCCCGCGCCGGCTCGGCACCATCGACTGCGGCGGCGTCGGCTTCCACACCCTCGCCTTCCACCCGGGCGGGACGTCACTGATCGGCGTCGGCACCGACCGCGTGATCCGGGTGTGGGACGTGACCGACCCCCACCGCCCGGCACCGCCCACGACGAAGGCCACCGGGCACACCGACGTCGTCTACTCCGTCGTACTCAACCGCACCGGCACCATGGCCGCCACCAGCAGTTGGGACGACACGATCCGGCTCTGGGACACGACCGACCCGGCGCGCCCCCGTCTCCTCGACGAACTGCGCGGACACTTGGGGAACGTCAAGCCCGTGGCCTTCGGCCCCGACGGCCGCACCCTGGCCTCCGGCTCCGACGACCGCACCATCCGTGTCTGGGACATCACCGACCCGCGCCGGGCGTCCGCCGTCGCCGTCCTCCGCGGCCACCGGCACTTCGTGGACGCCCTCGCCTACAGCGCCGACGGACGCACTCTGCTCTCCGGAAGCGACGACCGCACGGCGCGGCTGTGGGACGTCGGCCGGCTGCCCCGGCACCGCGAACTGGGCCAACTCCCCGGCCACGCCGACGTCGTGGCCGGCGTGGCGTTCGCCCCCCACGGCCGTACGGCGGTGACCGTCGGCGTGGACGGCGCGGTAAGGGTCTGGGACGTCACCGACCGCACGCGCCCCGCGCCGCTGGCCTCCCTCACCAACCCCGCCGGCTCGGTCAAGGAGGTGCGCCACCTCTCGGCGGACGGCACGATCGTCACCGTCACCGCCCACCGGAGCGTCCAGGTCTGGTACACCGACCCGGAGCACGCGCTGGCCCACGCCTGCGACCACGTGCGCGGCGTCCTCAGCCGCGCCCAGTGGTCCCGTCACTTCCCCGGCCTGCGCTACGACCCGCCCTGCCCCGACCGCACCCGCGCGAGCCCGGCCTGAGGACCCCGCCCGGCGGCAACACGCAGGGGCGGGCCCGGAGCACCGGCTCCGAACCCGCCCGCGGTCACCCCCCGTTCCTGACCGCCCCCCCGTGTCACGGGACGGCCGCCGGTGTCAGCGGTTCGTCCACAGGTTCCAGAAGAAGCGGCCGTTCGCGCACTGGAACTCGTCCCAGTGCCCCCGCTGCACCCCCTCCTGGCCCGCCTCCAGACACCCGCCGCGCGTCCAGTACTTGCCGCGGAGGATCCAGCCCGCGGGCGCCTCCGCCGCCTGCGCGGCGACGGCCACCCGACGGGACTCCTCGACGGCGGCACCGGCCTGCGGGGCACCGAGGCCCAGCGTCCCCGCGAGGAGGGCCGTGGTGATGACTCCGAAAGCGAAACGTGTACGCATGAGGATCAACTCCCTGTGCTGTGGGCGACATTGCGCCCTTCACACGTTTCCGGCGCCCTTCTCGTACGACCCCTCGAACTGTGATGTGAGTCACATTGTTCGGGTGGTTCGGGGCCGGTCACGCTCCCGGTGTGAAGCGTTCCCAGACACGGTGCGCGCCGAGCAGGCCGGTGATCCGCTCCAGGGCCCCGGTGGCGCTGTCGCCCACGACGATGCCCGGCGCGTCGGCGGGCACCCCGGCCGCCTGGAGCGCGGCGTCGCCGCCCGCCCAGGCGCCGATGGCCTTGCCGTGCCGGTACGCCTCGGCCAGCAGCAGCGTCACGCGCGGGTCGCACGTCGTCAGTCCGGCCGAGCCCGGCGGCACCTTGGCGTCGCGGGCGCCCCGCGCGTCGCTGCCCACACCGGGCGCCCCGGCGAGCAGCACCGCGTCGAATTCCACGCTCCGCGCGGTCACGTACGTGCGCTGCACGGTCAGCGCGGCCTCGCCCGAGCCGATCGTGCCACCCGTCGGCGCGACGACCAGCGGCACCATGCCGCCGCGCAGCACGGCCTCCCGCACGGCGCGCACGCCGTCCAGATCGCCGTCCGCGTCCGTGACGATGCCGATGACGCGGCCGTCCGTGGGCCAGGTGCGGCCGACCTGGGACAGCGCGGGGCTCGGCTCGACGTCCGCCGGCGTCTCCGAAGGCTCCGGGGCCGGCAGGCCGAGACCGGCGGCGACCTGCGCGCACAGCTCCGCGTCGATGTTCGCGAGGACCCGCAGCCCGCGTTCCTTGACCGCCTGCTCGTAGCACTTGCCGAGCTCGAAGGTGTACGCGCCGATGATGTGCTCCCGCTCCACCGGGCTCATGCTCAGCCAGAACCTGCGGGCCTGGCTGAAGTGGTCGGCGAAGGACTCCGGCGCCTCACGCACCTTCGTGGCCTCCGGGACCCGTACCGGCGTCTCGATGTACGCCCCGGTGTCCGCGCCCGCGGTGAAGGGGCAGCCGCCGTCGAGGGAATTGGGCCGGTAGGGCGCCACACCGCGATGCACGGCGGTCTGGTGCATGCCGTCCCGCAGCATGTCGTTGACCGGCGCGTGCGGGCGATTGATGGGCAGCTGCGGGAAGTTGGGGCCGCCCAGCCGGGTGATCTGGGTGTCCAGGTACGAGAACAGCCGCCCCGCGAGCAGTGGGTCGTCGGTGATGTCGATGCCCGGCACGAGATGCCCGACGTGAAAGGCGACCTGCTCGGTCTCGGCGAAGAAGTTCGACGGATTGCGGTTCAGGGTGAGCAGCCCGACCGGCTGCACCGGCGCCAGCTCCTCCGGCACGAGGTTCGTCGGGTCGAGCAGGTCGATGCCCTCGAAGGTCTGGTCCGGGGTGTCCGGGAAGGTCTGGATGCCCAGCTCCCACTGCGGGTGGGCGCCCGCCTCGATCGCGTCGGCGAGGTCCCGGCGGTGGAAGTCGGGGTCGATGCCGTTGATGAGCTGCGCCTCCTCCCACACCAGGGAGTGCACGCCCAGCTTCGGCTTCCAGTGGAACTTCACCAGGGTCGTCCCGCCCGCCGCGTCGACCAGGCGGAACGTGTGGACGCCGAAGCCCTCCATCATCCGGTACGAGCGCGGGATGCCCCGGTCGGACATGTTCCACATCGTGTGGTGAGTGGCCTCGGTGTGGAGGGTGACGAAGTCCCAGAAGGTGTCGTGGGCGCTCTGCGCCTGCGGGATCTCCCGGTCCGGGTGCGGCTTGCCCGCGTGGATGATGTCCGGGAACTTGATGGCGTCCTGGATGAAGAACACCGGCATGTTGTTCCCGACGAGGTCGAAGACGCCCTCGGTCGTGTAGAACTTCGTCGCGAATCCACGCGTGTCCCGCACCGTGTCGGACGATCCGCGCGAGCCCAGCACCGTGGAGAAGCGGACGAAGACCGGCGTCTCGGCGTCCTTGGCGAGGAACGCCGCCCTCGTCACCGTCTCGGCCGTGCCGTAGCTCTTGAACACGCCGTGGGCCGCCGCACCACGCGCGTGCACCACGCGCTCCGGGATGCGCTCGTGGTCGAAGTGCATGACCTTCTCGCGCAGGTGATGGTCCTGCAGCAGCACCGGGCCGCGCGGGCCCGCCTTCAGCGAGTGGTCCGTGTCGTACAGCCGCGCGCCCTGCGCCGTGGTCAGGTAGCTGCCGGCCTGGGCCACGCGGGCCTGGTCCGCGCCGGTCTCCTGGCCGGTGGGCGACATGGTGTCCGGGCCGCTCTGGTCCGGCTTCGGCGGCAGTGGCTCGCGCGGTTCGGTGGGCTCCGCCACGGGCGGGGTCTCGGCCCCCGGTTTCCCGGGAATTCCCTCCTCCGGGCCGGGGCCCTCGCCCCGGACCGTCTCGGCGACCTTCTGCGCTGCCTGCTTCAAGGGCTTGGATTCCATGGAATGCCGTTCCTCCGGTGGGGGTCGGATTGCCGCTGCCGCGCTCACGCCTCCGGCCGGCCGCCGCCCTGCGCCGTCGACGGGCCGGCTGCCCTGTCAACCTCGCACACGGCACGGGCCGGCACACGGCACGCGTATCGAGCGGGTGAACCACCCGTCCTCCCCGCGCCGCCCGCTCGGCGTGGCACGTCCCGCGTACCCCGACGGGGGCGGGCTGCACTCAGCCCCTTATTGCGATTAATATGCAACAGCATTTGATCACCAACAAGAGGTGGGGGCGCATGACGACCAGTCGGATACGGGGTGCCGCCGTCGTGGCGGCGACGGCCATGGCGGTCACCGCCTGCTCGGCACCCGGCGGCGCGGGAGGGGGCGCGGGCGGCAGGAGGACCGCCGACTCCGTGGTGATCGCGGTGGCGTCCGAGCCGGACACCCTCAGCCCGCTCCTCGGCTACGGCAAGGACGGCAACTCCAAGATCTTCGACGGCCTGCTCGCCCGCGACGCCGACATGCGGCTGAAGCCGGCGCTGGCCAAGGCCCTCCCCGAGATCGGCGACGGCGGCCGCACCTACACCTACACCCTGCGCGACGGCGTGGAGTTCAGCGACGGCGAACCGCTGACGGCCGCCGACGTGGTCTTCACCTACCGGACCGTCCTCGACGCCGGGACCAACAACACGGCCCGCAGCGAACTCGCCGCCGTCGAGGACGTGCGGGCCGTCGGGGACGACAAGGTCGTCTTCACGCTCAAGTACCCGTACGCGCCCTTCGCCGGACGGACGGTGCTGCCCGTCGTCCCGGAGCACGTCGCCGGGAAACAGGACCCCAACACCGGCTCCTTCAACACCCGGCCGGTGGGCACCGGACCGTACGTCCTGGCCGACTGGCGCAAGGGCGAGAAGCTCACCTTCAAGGCCAACCCCCGCTACTGGGGCGGCGCGCCGAAGGTCAAGAAGGTCACCGTCGCGATCGTCGAGGACGACGACGTACGCGCCACCCGACTGCGCTCCGGCGACCTCGACGGCGCCGTCCTCCCGCCGAACCTCGCCGCCACGTTCGCGAAGGACGACGGCAGGCGCACCTACCGGGCCACGTCCTACGACTACCGCGCCGTCACGCTGCCCACCGGGCACGAGGTCACCGGCGACCGCGCGGTGCGCCGCGCCCTCGACGCGGCCGTGGACCGCCGCGCCATGGTCGACAAGATCCTCGACGGCGCGGGCCGGCCCGCGTACGGCCCGGTGCCCGCCGACGACCCCTGGTTCGCGAAGGGCGTCGAACGCGCCCACGACCCAGGCAAGGCGCGGCGCATCCTGGACGAGGCGGGCTGGAAGCCCGGCAAGGGCGGGATCCGGGAGAAGGACGGCCGCCGCGCCGCGTTCACCCTGCTCTACCCCGCCGGCGACAAGGTCCGCCAGGACCACGCCCTCGCCTACGCCTCCGACGCCAAGAAGGCCGGCATCGACGTCAGGGTGGAGAGCGCCACCTGGGAGGTCATCGAGCCGCGGATGGGGAAGGACGCCGTCCTCGCGGGCTTCGGCAGCACCGGCGACCCCGACTTCGGCCTCTACACCCTCCTGCACTCCTCACTCGCCGGCGACGGCTTCAACAACATGGCCCACTACGACAATCCGGCGGTGGACCGCGCCCTCGACACCGGCCGGCGCAGCCAGGAACCGGCCACGCGCAAGTCCGCGTACGACACGGTCCAGCGCGAGCTCGTGAAGGACCCCGGCTACACCTTCCTCACCCACATCGACCACCTGTACGTGCTCGCCGACCGCTGGGACGGGCTGACCACACAGGTCGAGCCGCACGAGCACGGCTTCGCGAGCGGACCGTGGTGGAACGTCGAGGACTGGCAGCCCAAGAAATGACGCGCCTGCCCTGGGGAGCGATGGCCCGCCTCGCGGGACGTCGGGCCCTCGCCGCGGTCCCCGTCCTCCTCGTCGTCACGTTCGGCGTATTCGCGATCGCCGCCGCCTCCCCGTTCGACCCCGTCAAGGCCTACGCCGGGACCGCGGCGCTCGGCGCCGACCAGGAGACCCTGGACCGGCTGCGGGCCAACCTCGGCGTGGGGGAGCCGTTCGTCGAGCGCTGGTGGCACTGGCTCACCTCCGCGCTCACCGGCGACCTGGGCCAGTCCAGCGTGCTGCGGCAGCCGGTCGCCCAGGTGATCGGCGAGCGCCTGGTGTGGTCGACGCTGCTGTGCGCGGTCGCGTTCGGCACCGCCGTCCTCGCCGGCACCCTGCTGGGAGTGCTCGCGGCCCGCCGGCCCGGCTCCTGGCCCGACCGGGCCGTCACCTCCCTCGCGTACGTCCTCGAGGCCGCGCCCGTCTTCTGGATCGCGCTGCTCGCCGTGTGGCTGTTCGCCGTCCATTGGGGCGTGCTGCCGGCCGGTGGCCTCACCGACACCGGCAGCGAACAGGTCACCGCGGGACAGGTCGCCCGCCACCTCGTCCTGCCCGCGGGCGTGCTCGCCCTCTCCCAAGTGCCGTGGTTCGCGCTCTACGTGCGCCAGGGCGTCGGGGACGCGCTCGCCGAGGACCCGGTGCGCGGCGCACGCGCCCGAGGGCTGAGCGAACGGACCGTGCTGCTCGGCCACGCGCTGCGGTCCGGACTGCTGCCGGTCCTGACCCTGATCGGCTCCCGCGTCCCCGAACTCATCACCGGCGCCCTGCTCGTGGAGAGCGTCTTCAGCTGGCCCGGCATCGCCGCGGCCACCGTGGAGGCGGCCACCGCCGTCGACTTCCCGCTGCTGGCCGCCCTCACCGCCCTCGCCACCGTCGCCGTGCTCGTCGGCAACCTGCTCGCCGACCTCCTGTACGGCCTGATCGACCCGAGAGTGAAGCTCAGTGAAATGTGACTCCCATGGCTGAGGCCGGCGCCGCACCCCGGTGGCGGTCCTACGGCAGCGGCCGGCGCACGTCCCGCACCGTCCGGGTGCGGCTCTCCGCCGCGCTGCTGACGGCGACCGTGCTCACGGTTCTCCTCGTCCCGCCGCTCGTCCAGCTCGACCAGCAGGCCGTCGACCTGGCCGCCAAGCTGCGACCCCCGTCCTGGGAACACCCCTTCGGCACCGACGACGTCGGCCGCGACCTGCTGCTGCGCTGCGTCCACGGGCTGCGCGTCTCCCTGCTCGTCGGCGTCGCCGCGGCCCTCACGGCGACCGTCGTCGGCACCGCGGTGGGCGCCGCCGCGGGGGCGCTGGGCGGCTGGACCGACCGCGCCGTCATGCGGCTCGTCGACACGTTCTCGTCCGTGCCCCACCTGCTGCTCGGCATCTTCGTCGTCGCCATGTTCCGGCCCGGCGTCTGGCCCGTGGTGGTCTCGGTCGCCCTCACCCACTGGCTGTCGACCGCCCGCATCGTCCGCGCCGAGGTCCTGTCGCTGCGGTCCCGGCCCCACATCGACGCGGCCGTGTCGGGCGGCGCCTCCCGGTGGCGGGTGGCGGTGCGGCATCTGCTGCCCGGCGTGCTGCCCCAGGCCGCGCTGGCCGCCGTACTGATGATCCCGCACGCCATGTGGCACGAGTCGGCGCTGTCCTTCCTCGGGCTCGGGCTGCCCACCCACACGGCGAGCCTCGGCACCCTCATCCAGACCGCGCGCGGCTCCCTGCTCGCCGGCCAGTGGTGGCCCACCCTCTTCCCCGGCCTGTTCGTCATCGTCCCGACCCTCGCGATCGCCGGTCTCGCCGGGGCCTGGCGCGAGCGGATCAACCCACGCCGGCGATCGGAGCTGATGCTGTGACCGAGCGAGACCCCGTGCTGTCGGTACGCGGCCTGTCGGTGCGCTTCCTCATGCCCGGCGCCCGCCGCGTCGCCGCCGTCACCGACGCGCACTTCGACGTGGCGGCAGGCGAGTGCCTCGCCCTGATCGGGGAGAGCGGCTGCGGCAAGTCCGTCCTCGCCTCCGCCCTGCTGGGCCTGCTGCCCGCCAACGCCCAGGTCGCCGGGGAGGCCCGCCTCGGCGACCTCGACCTCCTCGCGGCCGACGAGCGGACCCTGGCCCGCACCGTGCGCGGACGCCGGATCGGCCTCGTCCCGCAGAGCCCGGCCGCGCACCTCACACCGGTACGCACGATCCGGTCCCAACTGGAGGAAACCGTCGCCCAGTTGACGGGCGTCCGAGGGTGCGCCGCCCTGCGTGCCGCGGGCGAGGCGGCGGCCGGACGGGCCGCGTTCCCCGCCGATCACCTCGACCGGCATCCGCACGAGCTCTCCGGCGGCCTCGCCCAGCGCGCCGCGACGGCCCTGGCCCTGGTCGGCGGCGCGCCCCTGCTGCTCGCCGACGAACCCACCACGGGACTGGACCGCGACCTGGTGGACCGCACGGTCGACGAACTGCGCCGCCACGTCGACACCGGCGACGGCGGCAACGACACCGGCAAGGCGGGACGCGCCCTCCTCGTCATCACCCACGACCTCGCGGCCGCCGAACGCATCGCCGACCGGGTCGCCGTCATGTACGCGGGCCGCATCGTCGAAGTGGCCGACGCCGCCGGCTTCTTCGGCGCACCGGGCCCCCGGCACCCCTACAGCCGCGGCCTCCTGCGGGCCCTTCCCGAGCGGGACTTCGTCCCCATCCCCGGCATGCCGCCCGAACTCGGCGACCTGCCCGACGGCTGTGCCTTCGCCGCCCGCTGCGACCGCGCCACGGCCGCCTGCGCCACCACACCGGCGACAGCCGGGGGAGTCGCCTGCCATCACCCGCACTCCGGGCCGGAAACCGCCCGCACCGCGACAGCCCAGGAGGACGTCCGTGCTTGAACTGCGCGCCATCACCGCCGGCTACGACCGCCACGCCCCCGTGGTGCGGAACGCGTCCCTGACGGTCGAGCCCGGCGAAGCCGTCGGTCTCCTCGGGCCCAGCGGATGCGGAAAGTCCACGCTGGCCCGTGTCGCCGCCCTGCTGCACCGCCCGCACTCCGGCACCCTGCGCGTCGACGGCACCCCCGTACGGCACTGGCGCCACCGCGCCCCACGTGACCTGCGCACCGCCTTCGGCGTCGTGTTCCAGCAGCCGAGGCTCTCCGCCGACCCGAGGCTGCGGCTCACCGACCTGATCGCCGAACCGCTGCGCGCCACCGGCCGCCGCGCGGAGGCGGCCGGACGGGTCGCCGAACTCGCCGACACCGTGGGACTGACACCCGAACTGCTGGGCAGGCGCCCGCACGAGGTCAGCGACGGCCAACTCCAACGCGCCTGCCTCGCGCGCGCCCTCGCGCTGCGGCCCCGCTGGCTGATCTGCGACGAGATGACGGCGATGCTCGACGCGTCCACGACCGCGGCCCTGGTGGCGGCGGTGGAGGACTACCGCGCCGCGACCGGGGCCGGGTTGCTGGCCATCGGCCACGACAGCGCGCTCCTGCGACGCTGGTGCGACCGGACGGCCCACTGGGACACCGTCACGCCGAGCGCGTGAGCTGCTCCGGGTGCACCGGGTCGGTGTACGGCAGCCCGCTCGCGTAGCGCTCCAACTCGTCCAGCGCGGCGTTCGCCATCCGGCCCAGCTCGTTGCCGAGGGACCCCGCTATGTGCGGCGTGAGCAGCACGTTCGGCAGCTCGTACAGGGGCGAGTCGGGCGGCAGGATCTCGGGGTCGGTGACGTCCAGGACCGCGTTGAGCCGGCCCGAGACCAGCTCCTGCGTCAGCGCGGCCGTGTCGACGAGAGAACCGCGCGCGGTGTTGATCAGGGTCGCGCCGTCCCGCAGGAGGGCGAGGCGCCGCCGGTCGAACAGGTGGTGGGTCTCTGGGAGTTCGGGCGCGTGAATGGACACCGTGTCGCTCTGCTCGGCGAGCATGTCCAGCCCGACCGGCTCGGCGCCCAGCGCCCGCACCTCGTCGTCGGCCACGTACGGGTCGTGGAGCAGTACGCGCATGTCGAACGGGCGGAGCAGCTCCGTCACCCGGCGGCCGATGCGGGACGCGCCGACGACACCGACGGTGAGCCGGTGGTTGCCGCCGCTCCCCATGACGTCGAGGGCGTTCACCCAGGAGCGCTTCTCGCGATACACCTGCGCGGTGTGCAGGACGCGCTTGCCGGAGAACAGGATCGCGGCGAGCGTGTACTCCGCCACCGGCACGGCGTTCGCGGCGGCCGCCGAGGCGACGGTGATGCCGCGCTCCCAACAGGCGTCCGTCACATGGTGCTTGACCGACCCGGCCGCGTGGATCACGGTACGCAGCCGCGGCATGCGGGCCAGGGTCTCGGGCGTCAGGGGCGGGCAGCCCCAGCCGGTGAGCAGCGCCTCCGCCTCCGCGAGGACGCCGGCGACGGCCGGGTCGGCGAAGTCGCGGACGACGAGGGCGGGGTCGGTGTCGGCGAGCGCCGTGAGCCGGTCGAGTGCCGCCCGGTCGAAGAGGGCCGCGTGCACCGGCAGGTCCATCGCCAGGACGGTGCGGGGGCGGCGGTGGGGCGTGGGGGTCACTTGACGGCTCCCGCGGTCAGGCCGGAACGCCAGTGGCGCTGCAGCGAGAGGAAGGCGACGGCGAGCGGAACGACGGACAGCAGGGAGCCCGTCACGACCAGCGCGTACAGCTGGGGTTCCTGCGGCAGTACGGCGTTCCAGCTGAACAGGCCGAGGCCCACCGGGTAGAGGGACGAGTCGTTGAGCATCACGAGGGGCAGGAAGAAGTTGTTCCAGCTCGCGGTGAAGGTGAACAGGAAGATGGTCACGAACGCGGGTGACAGCATCGGCAGGGCCACCGAGCGGAACGCGCGCATCTCACCCGCGCCGTCCATGCGGGCCGCCTCCAGCGTCTCGTGCGGCACGTACGCCTCGGCGAACACGCGGGCCAGGTACACACCGAACGGGTTGACCAGGCTCGGGATCAGCACGGCCCAGTAGGTGTTGACGATGCCGGCCTCGGAGGCGAGCAGGTACATCGGCAGGGAGACGACCGTGGGCGGCACGAGGATGCCGAGCAGGACCAGCCCGTACACCTTCTCGCGGCCGGGGAAGGAGTACGTCGCGAAGGCGTAGCCGGCCAGCAGGGAGATCAGGGTCGAGGCGAGCGCGCCGACCACCGAGTACAGCAGGCTGTTGACGAGCCAGCGGCCGAACACGCCGTCCTGGTACGAGAACAGGTCGGCGATGTTGGTGAACAGGTTGAAGTCGCCGAGCAGGAAGCCGGGGCTGCCGAACAGGTCGCCGTTGTCCTTGGTGGCGTTGACCAGCAGCCAGCTGAGCGGCATGAGGGTGTACACGGCGACGATCGCCAGCAGCGTGTTGACGATCGCCCGCGACGACCAGGAGAACGTGCCCACGGGCTGCGGGCGGTGTTCCTCGTCCGAGGGGGAGGAGGCGGCGGGCGGCGCCGCGGTGAGCGTGTCGACGGCCATTTTCACGCCTCCTTCCAGCGGTTGCCGAGCTTGGTGATGACGAAGGACAGTGCGGCGCCCAGGACGGCGAGGAGCAGGGAGGCCGCGGCGGCCAGACCGTAGTCGTGCTCCGTGAAGGCGGCCTGGTAGATGTACATGACCGGGCTCCAGTCGGGGGAGATCGAGGACGACCGGCTGCGCAGCACTTCCGGCTCGTTGAACAGCTGGATCGCGCCGACGGCGGTGAACAGCGTGGTGAGGACGACCGAGGAGCGGATCATCGGCATCTTCACCGACCAGGCGGTGCGCAGCTGGCCCGCCCCGTCGACCACGGCGGCCTCGAGCGTCTCGCGCGGCACGGCCTGGAGCGCCGCGTAGAAGATCACCATGTTGTAGCCGATCCACTGCCACGTGGCGGCGTTGGCCATGGAGAACACGACCGCGTCGGGGCCGAGCAGGTCCCAGTCCGCGCCGAACCAGGACAGGAAGTCGATGACGGGGCTGAGCCCCGGGGTGTAGAGGAAGCCCCACATGATCGCGGCGATCAGTCCCGGCACCGCGTGCGGCAGGAAGTAGGCCAGCTGGAAGAACCGCTTGGCGCGGGCCAGCGTCGAGTCGACCAGCAGGGCCAGGGCCAGGGCGCCGCCCACCATCACGGGGATGTAGATGAGGCAGTACAGCGCGATGTGTGCGAAGCCGCGCCTGAAGCCCGGGTCGTCCAGGGCACGCAGGTAGTTGTCGAGGCCGACGAACAGTGTCTCGGTGCCGCCGAAGCCGAGTCCGGAGGCCGACTGCTCCCGGAACAGGCTCATCCAGATCGCGTAGCCGATCGGGGCGAGGAGGGTGGCGGCGAAGAGCACGAGGAACGGGGCCAGGAAGAGGGCGGGCGCGGCGTGCCGTCCGCGGCCGGGCCGGGTCGATGCCATGGGTGGAGCTCCTTGGTGCCGGGCCCGGCTCCGCACGGGGGAGCCGGGCTCTCGGGGCGTGACGTCACTTGGCGAGCTTGAGCCCGCGGTCGGTGATCGACTTCTCGGCCGAGCGCTGTCCCGCCTGGAACGCGGGCCAGAACTCGCCGGTCTTCTGGGCCTTGCCGAGCTCGGTCTGCAGGGTCTGCGAGGTCGAGTTGTGCACCGGGCTCCACACCCAGCCCTCGGCGATCAGGGGCACCTGGGAACCGGCGACCTCGTAGATGTCCTGGCCGCCGAAGAAGCCGGCGTCGAAGGACTCCTTGGCGGTGCCGCGCAGCTCCTCGGCGGCGGGCAGGCCGCTGGAGGTGCCGGCGGCGAGCCGGGACTTGACGGCCGCCTTGTTCGTGGTGGCCCAGATGGCGAACTCGGCGGCGGCCTCCGCCTTCTTCGTGGTCTTGGACAGGGCGAACGACGAGCCGCCGACCGCGCCGGTGGCGGGCGTGCCCCAGTGCGGCAGCGGAGCCTCGGCCCACTTGCCGGCCTGCTTGGGGTAGGTGGTCTTGATGCCGCCGGCGCTCCAGGACGCGCCGAGCAGGGCGATCGACCGGGAGTCGGTGACGGCCTTGGTGGCCTCCGGGCTCCACGCCTTGTGGTTGCGGACGAGGTCGTTCTTGACCAGGTTCTTCCAGTAGCCGGCGACCTTCTTGGTGGCGTCGTCGGTCATGTCGACCTTCCAGGCGTCGCCCTCGGAGCCGTACCAGCGGGCGCCGGCCTGCTGGGCGAGTCCGGCCCAGGTGGCGACGTCGTCACCCCAGAAGTCCAGGATGCGGGCCTTGCCCTTGGAAGCGGTCTTCACCTTCTTCGCCGCGGCCTCGAACTCGTCCCAGGTCTTGGGCACGTCCACGCCGTACTTGGCGAACAGGTCCTTGCGGTAGTAGAGGGTCTGCGGGCCCACGTCGTAGGGCGCGGCCCACGTCTTGCCGCCCAGGGTCACCAGGCTGCGCACGGCCTCGGGGGCGTAGTCCTCGACGGCCTTGCCCAGCTCCTCGGTGGAGTCGCGCAGCAGGCCCTGGGTGACCAGGTCGGGCAGTGACTGGTATTCGACGTTGATGACATCCGGGGCGTTGCCCGCCTTGACCGCCTTGGCGAGCTTGTCGTTGCCGCCGTTGAGTCCGGCCGGTATCTCGGAGAACTTGACCTTGATGTTCTTGTGGGTCCGGTTGAACTCGGCGGCCATCTCCTTGGTCCCCGGCATCCAGGACCAGTAGGTGATCTCGACGGGCTGCTCGGCGCTGCCGGTGCCCGTCTCGCCCTGGTCCTGTCCGCCGCAGGCGGTGGCGAGGAGAGCGAGGCAGGCCGCGGTGGCGGCGAGAGCGGGGGAGGACGGCTTCATTGCTGACTCCTGGGGAGCTCGGTGCGAATGACGCACATCTTTCGGCCAAGTGCGATCAGAGTCAATAGGAAACGAACAAGTAATCAGTGATGTTCGCTTTTCGATCTCACGCGTGTTCGTTTTCCGTGCGGGAGGTGGCGGAACGAACCTGCGTCAGCCGAGGTCGGGGGCGTCACGGACCTCGACGGCCGCGGGAACGGTGCCCGAGTCCGCGTCCAGTTCCAGCACCACGATCTCGTTGCGGCCCGCGCGCAGCAGCGGCCACGGCAGGTACAGCGTGCGCTGAGGGCCGCGGGACGTCCAGTGGCGCCCCAGGCAGAAGCCGTTGACCCACACGTACCCCTTGCCGGCGCCGGGCAGCGCCAGATACGCGTCACCGGGCTCGGTCACGTCCAGGTGGCCGCGCAGGAACAGCGGGCCGCGCCCGGACGACGCGTAGGCGTCCCAGGGCAGCTTCCCGGGCGTGCCGTGCCCCAGCTCCACGGCGCGCGCCCGCCAGCCGTGCAGGATCTGCTGCGTGTGCAGCACGCGCCGGACGCCCTTGCGCTCGCCGAGCCCGGCGCCGTAGTTGATCCGCCCCATGGACTCCACGAGCAGCTCCAGCCGCGCCCCGGCCCCGGGGACCGGGACGTCGGGCACCACCTCGGTCCCGTCCCGTTCCAGCACACCGGCCGGTGCCCCGTCGACGTACACGTGGGCCCGGTCGGCGAGGCCCTGCACCGACAGCGGGTACGGCTGGCGGGGGCCCGGCACGCGCCCGGTGTACAGCACCAGGCCCTGCCCGATGCCCAGGTCCTCGAAGGCCGGCGGCAGCGGCGCCTCGGCCTCCGGGCCCGCCAGGGCGTCCAGCGCGTCGAACAGCCGCAGCGACTCCGTCAGCTCGACCCGCCCGGCCGGCAGCAGCGGCGCGGGCGGCTCCGGCTCCGGCAGCGGGCCGTCCGCGTACGGTGCGAGCACCTTGCGGAAGGTGTGGAACTTGTCGGTGACGCCGCCCCGCTCGTCGATCGGCGCGTCGTAGTCGTAGGAGGTGACCGTCGGCAGATAGCGCTCGCCGGTCGCCGGATCGGCCGTGTTGGCGCCGGCCCAGGTGGAGAAGTTGGTGCCGCCGTGCGCCATGTAGATGTTCACGGACGCGCCCGAGTCCAGGATGTCGGCCAGGGTCCCGGCGGAGTCCTCGGGGCCGCGGACGACGTGGTCGGTGCCCCAGTGGTCGAACCAGCCGCACCAGAACTCCATGCACATCGCGGGATCCTCGGGCCGCAGCCGGGCCAGGGAGGCGAACGCCTCGCCGGCGCGGCTGCCGAAGTTCACGGTGGCCAGGCTTCCGGGCAGCGTGCCGCCCGTGAGGAAGAAGTCGTCGGGGCCGTCCGAGGTGAACAGCGGCACGTCGATCCCGCGCGAGCGCAGCCCCGCGGCCAGGTGCTCCAGGTAGCCGGTGTCGGTGCCGTAGGAGCCGTACTCGTTCTCCACCTGCACCATCAGGACGTTGCCGCCCCGGGTGACCTGATGCGGGGCGATGACGGGGACGAGCTCGTCGAACCAGCGGTCCACGTGCGCGAGGTAGCCCGCGTCACGGCAGCGCAGCTCCCGCACCTCCGGGTCGGCGAGCAGCCACCACGGCAGCCCGCCGTTGTCCCACTCCGCGCAGATGTACGGCGACGGGCGCACGATCGCGTGCAGTCCGGCCTCGCGCGTGGCGTGCAGGAAGCGGTCCAGGTCGGCGATGCCGGCGAAGTCGTACGCGCCGGGGCGCGGCTCGTGCAGGTTCCACGGCACGTACGTCTCGACCGTGTTCAGGCCCATGGCGCGCAGCATCCGCAGCCGGTGCGGCCACTGCTCGGGCAGCACGCGGAAGTAGTGCAGCGCGCCCGAGAGCAGACGCAGCGGACGGCCGTCGAGGGAGAAACCCTCGGATGTGATCGTGAACATGAGGGCTCTCCAGTCGTGCGGAAGGACTTACGCGCTCGACGAGCGCACGTGCAGTTCGGGCAGGATCGCGATGCGGTGCCGGGGCCGGGCCGGATCGGCGATCCGCTGGGCGAGCAGGTCGACGGCGGCGGCGCCCACCGCGTGCTTCGGCGGGGCGATCGCGGTCAGGGGGATGTCGGCGAGGGCGGCGACCTCGTCGTCGTAGGCGACGATCGCGACGTCGTCGGGCACCTCCACACCGCGGGCCCGCAGGCGCTGGAGGACCACGATCGCGTCGTGGTCGTTGTGCACGACCGCCGCGTCGAGCCGGCCCTCGGCCACCGCGTCGGTGAACGCGGCGAGCACCCGCTCCCGCTCGGCGGCGTCGCCGCCCGGCGGCGGCAGCCGGAACAGCGCCTCGTCGGCGGGCGGCAGCCCGGCCGCGGTGAGGCCGCTGCGGTAGCCGTCCAGCACGAGCGCGCCGTGCGGGCTGTCCTCGCGCAGCAGCAGCCCGATCAGCTCCCGGTCCGCCTCGACCAGATGCCGTACGGCGATCCGGGCGCCGTGGACGTGATCGGTCACCACGCGCTCGGCGCCCGTGGCGTCGTCCTCGGGGCGGCGCTCCACCAGGACGTACGGCACGTCGAGCTCGGCGGGCCAGCTCCGCTCGTGCGCCGGGCCGCAGGGAGTGACCAGCAGCCCGTCGATGCCGTCGTCCAGCATCTGCCGGGCCTGGGCCCGCTCCTCGTCGGGGTTGTACTGCGAGATGCCCAGCACCAGGCGGATGCCGCGCTCGGCGGCGGCCTCCCGGGCCCCCTTGATCACCTCGGGGTAGTAGTAGTCGGCGGCCGGCACGATCAGGCCGAACACCCGCTCGCCACCGCCCCGGTAGGGCGTGGCCGCCGCCCCGGGCCCGGCGTTCTCCGGCAGGACGGCACCGCCGTGCACCCGCTCGACGAGTCCGCGTTCGGCCAGCGCCTCGACGTCACGGCGCACGGTGATGGTGGAAACGCCCAGCTCGGTGGCCACCTCCGTGACGCGGATCGAACCGCGCTCACGCAGGCGCCGCAGTATCTCCTGATGCCGTTCCTCGGCGTGCACGTGACCGAGCCCCCTCGTCGTCAATGGTCGGTTGATCCGCAGTCTAGCGTTCACGCGATCGCTTGTGAACGTTTCTGTTCGAACAATCAAACGAACATGAGGAACGTGCATCGAGGGGGCGGCGCCGCAGGCGCGGTCGGTCGATCATCACACGAAGGAGCGGTTCAGTCGACGTCTCCGCGTGTCTCGCCCAGGGCCGGGTCGTCGACCCAGGTGGTCGAGGAGACCTCCTGGATCGTCGAGCCGTACGTGCCCCAGCGGGGCTTGTTGCCGAGGTCGTCCCAGGTCCGTATGCCGGTCCTGAGGGCGATGCGGGCGCCGTCCAGCCAGACCTCGGCCGAGCCGCCGGTGCCCGAGCTGGTGGTGATGCCGAGCTGGACCGCGTGCCAGGACTCCGGCGTCCACGGAGCGCTGCCGATGGCGATCCACTGTTCGCCCGGTGCGACGTACCAGACCTTGAGCCGGCTGTCCTCGACCTTCATGATCACGGGGTAGTTCTGCTGGTTCTGGTCGTTGGTGCCGTTGGACTTCCACTGGAAGACGGTCTGGGCGTTGCCCGTCTTCGTCATGGAGTCCCAGCCGAACCAGAGCGTCGCGCCGTTGCGCAGCAGTTCGGGCCTGTTGATGCTGTGGCCCTCGCAGCGCTCGGAACCGGCGGGCTTCAGGAACTCGAAGAAGTCGCCGTGCGAGTCCCCCCAGTTCTTCACGCTCGCGCCACCCGGCGACGGGCACAGGACGGCCTCGAACACACCCATGCCCTTGGAGGCGTTGCCGTCCCACAGGACGGCGGCGTGGGCGTCCGTCGCCATGACGAGGGACATCGCGGCTGTCCCGGCGGCAAAGCTCAGGGCGGCGCGGGACATGCGGAACGTGCGCATTCGGGTGGGGGCCATGGTCGTCTCCATTCCGGCTGTGTGCGTGGGGTCGTGGCGCGCGGGGCGTGGGAGAGCGCGTGGGGGGAGGGGAGGACAGGAGGGGTCAGGGGAGGGGGAGGACGGAGGTGGGGCCGAGGGCCCGGGCGACGTGCCGCGGGCCCCCGGAACGGTCACGTCAGGTCAGGCGCACCGTCACCTTCTGCGGAGCGCCGGCCTGGCCGGTGAGGTTGCCGAAGGTGAGCCTGAGAGTGGAGCCGGTGCCGGCGGACGTCACCGTGGCCGGCTTGGACAGCACCGCCGACACGGTGCGCTTCCAGACGATCTCCAGGGACTTGGCCGCGCGCATGGGGTCCGAGACGACGACGGTGGCCGTGCCGTCCCGGTTCTCCCGGACCAGCACGGAGGCGGGAGCGCTGGAGGTGATCTTGCCGACCGTGCCCGGGGCCCAGAAGTTGACGGCCGTGAAGCCGAGCCCGGGGACCCGGACGCCCTGCTGCTCGCGGCTGTTGGCCAGGATCTTGAGCCACCCCTTGTCGGCGGCCCGCCGGGCCGTGGTCTCGGGACCGGCGCCCGGGAGCAGCACGTACGCGTAGGACGCGTCGGCGGGGTCGACGCCGTGGTCGGCGACCAGCGTCAGGTAGCGGCGGGTGATCGGCGTCGTCGGGCCGCCCGCGTTGATGTCGCGCCACGCCCCGGTCCGCTCCTCACGGACGGCCTTGAGTTCGGTCCCCTCGGGGAAGACGTAGCCGGCCTGCCCGGCGACGTGTGCCCAGCGCGCGTCGGCGAAGGAACGCGTCCAGCCCTGGGTGGACGGCTGGACCGTGCCGTCGACGGTCAGGGCGGGCGCGCCCTTCGCGCCCAGGTTGCGGTTGTCGACCGTCGTCTCGACGGCGAACCCGTCGCGGGACGTGATGCCCGCGCCGAGGCACACGACGCAGTCGTCCAGCCAGAACCAGGACTTGTGCGCGCTCATCGTGCTGAGCAGCCCCTTGAGGTGCTGACCGGTGGCACCGAACCGTCCGTCGGTGGTGCCGCCGACCCAGGTGGCGTCCGGGCAGGGCTGCCCCCAGTTGCCGCCCGCGCCGTCCGGGAGCGGCTTGCGGGAGGCGGTGATGCCGGGGAGGCGGTACGGATCGACGGTGGGCCAGAACTCGTCCGAGTAGTGCTCGAGACCGAAGTCGTCGCCCCACCAGGAGAGCCAGCCGGCGCCGGTGTGGTAGCCGCGGGCGTGCTCGCCGTTGCCGAACTCGTAGTGGGCGATGTGCTTGGCCGCCATGGACACCGACGCGGCCCAGCCCGGGCGGCGGTGGGTGACCCTGGCCATGTTGTGGAACAGCCGGTGCTCCGTCGGCTCGGGCGCGGCCTTGACGGAGTCGTCGTCCTGCAAGGTCTGGAGCAGCGACGTCCGGGTGAGACCCAGGCCGGGGTTGCTGAGCGCCGGGTAGTGGTAGTCCCGGCGCAGCCAGCCCTTGACCATCGCACGCCACCGGGCGTTCTCCTCCGCGGTCGCGCCCTGGCCGACCAGGAGAATGGTGGCCATCAGGGCGTGTGCGCGGCTGTGGTCGGAGGTGCCCGCCCGGCTGATGCCCCGGGAGGAGACGTTGTCCATCATCAGGCCGTTGTAGATGAACGGGGCGATGGCACGGTCGACGGTGTCGAGGAACAATCGGGCGCCCCGGCCGCCGATCTCCCACGACGAGCCGCTCAGCAGCGCCATGAGACGGCCCACGCCGTCGTGCAGGACCGCTCCGTAGCCGCCGATGTACGGCACGTTGCGGTGCTGGATGAACGATCCGTCGGCGTAGAACCCGTCGCCCGACGTGACGTACGGGAACACCGGGTCGAGGGAGCGCGCGGCGAGGGCGACCTTGTCCGGGCTCTCCCCGACGATGCCGCGCAGGACGACGCTGCGGCACAGGTCGACGCGGTTGGCGCCGGTGCTCGTGCCGGTGTAGCTGTCGAAGACCTGGTCGGGCACGAAGTGGTCGACCGCGCGGCAGTAGGCGTCGATCCGGGTCGGCGTGAGGTGCTCGTGGAGCAGCACGCAGGTGTCCATGAGCGCCTGCGGGGCGCCGATCTGCCAGCTCCACCAGTTGCCGTACCACGCGGTGCGGTCGTTGTAGACCTCTGAGTTGACGTGGTCGAGACCGGCGATGACGGCGTCGCGCACCTCGGCGCTGCCGGTCAGGCCGGTGCCTGGCTGGCAGTAGGCCTGGGCCATGGTGTTGAGGCGGTTGTAGCTGGTGACGATCCGCGCCGAGTAGGTGTAGGACTCGGAGTCGGTGTCGGGGTCCGGATCGGCCCAGACCAGGTCGGGCCAGAGCGAACCGGACGCGGGGGCCATGGTGTCGAGGTACGTCCGCGCATTGGCGCCGAGGTCGGCGAGGAGCCTGCGGAACGGCTCGGCGGCCGGGTTGAACGCGGTCCCGAGCATCAGCTCGCGCCACTTGGCCCGCAGGGCCGCGAACTCGGCGCTGCCGGTGGCCGATTCCGCGGCGAAACCAGGACGGATCGTGACGCCGGTGACGGCGGCGGCGAGTGATGCCGTGGCGGCGGCCTGGACGAAGGCACGGCGGGACCAGGTTGAGGGCACGGGGAAACCTCCGGGGTGCAGCGCGACGGTGTTCCGCAGTGGGGGAGTGGTGCGGTGGTGCGCGGTTTCTAGCACGCGCTTTCATCGATCAGCAACGGTTTGGTCGCTCATTCGCTCACTTCTTCGTTTTTCGAAATCGAACGTGCGGAAACGACACCCGGGCGCGTAGGGTGCGGCCCGTGGGCCAGGACGACGAGGGGGAGTTCACGTGCACGCCGAGGACAGGTTTCAGGCGATCCTGCGCAAGGTGCGCCGCCACGGCTCGATGCGGGTCACCGAGGTCGCGGCGGAAC
Organism: Streptomyces sp. NPDC037054; assembly: GCF_055606745.1. Taxonomy (NCBI): domain Bacteria; kingdom Bacillati; phylum Actinomycetota; class Actinomycetes; order Kitasatosporales; family Streptomycetaceae; genus Streptomyces; species Streptomyces sp. NPDC037054. The sequence goes on from NZ_JBVJSJ010000009.1 coordinate 203,727, forward strand.
TGCGGGTGTCACCCGTCACCGTCCGCAAGGACGTCGAGGCCCTCGCCGAACGCGGGCTCGTGGTACGCGTCCACGGCGGCGCCAGGCTCCCCGAGGACTGGACGCCGTCCCCCGCCGGCACCGCCGGCGCCGCGCCCCGGCACACGACGGGCGAGCTCACCTTCGGCATGGTCGTGCCGTCCGCCACGTACTACTACCCCGAGGTGATCAAGGCCGTGCGGGAGGCCTCGGCGGCGCGCGGAGCCCGTCTGCTGCTGCGCATCTCCGAGTACGACGTGGAGGGCGAGCGCGCGCAGGTCCGGGCGATGGTCGAGGCGGGCGTGGACGGCCTGCTGCTGGCGCCCACCGCCGCGGCGGCGACCCACACCGACTCCGCGTGGTACGAGGACCTCGGCATTCCGCTCGTCCTCGTGGAGCGGCGCCCCCGGCTGGTCGGCCCCGCCGTCGAGCACGTCGTCACCGACCACGTCCACGGCGCCCGCCTCGCCGTCCACCACCTGGTCACGCGGGGCCGCCGCCGCATCGCGCTGCTGACCCGCGGCAGCACGCCCACCGCCCCGCTCCTGGAGGAGGGCTTCCACGCGGGCCTTCACCTGGCGGGACTCCAACCGCCCGCCGACGTCGGCCACTTGGACCTGGGGACGGACCGCCCCGGCACCCCGCGGTACGACAGCGCGATGGGACGCTTCCTGGACGCGGTGGCGGCCGGTCACATCGACGCGGCCGTGGTCCACCCCGACGGCGACGCGCTCGTACTCCTGCAACGGCTCAGGGCCCGAGCCCTCACGGTCCCGGGCGACCTGGCCATCGTGTCGTACGACGACGAGGTCGCCGGCCTCGGCGACCTCCCCCTGAGCGCCGTCGCACCCTCGAAGCACGAGGTGGGCGTCTCCGCGGTGGAACTCCTCGCGGCCCGGGTGACCGAACCTGATCGTCCCCGACGGCAGGTGTCCATCCTTCCGGAACTGCGGGTGCGGGCTTCGAGTGGAGACTGAGGAGCCAACGGTGGAAGCCTTCGAGGAAGAGCCCTCCGAGCACCGGCGTTTCGCCGACCATCTGCGGGCGCTCGACGCGGTCGAGGCCGAGCTGGTGGCCGCCGTGCTGCGCGACCCGGACAAGGTCATGGCCGACAGTGCGGTGGGTCGCCATCCGGACCGGCGGGCCGCGCGGCTGCTGACCGAACCGGGGTTCGCGGACTGGGCCCGGCGCGTGGGAGAGGTGATCGCGGGGCGTGACTTCCCCGCCCGCCGCCTGCGCGAATGGCGGCTGGTCAGAGCCGTCGTCCTGGGGGAGCCATGGACGGCCGAGGAACTCGTCGGCGCGTCCGACTGGTGCCGGCGTACGGTCGCGGCGATGCCGGCCGTGCTCGACCCGGACGCGCTCCGACTGCTAGCCGAACGCGGCCGGACCCGCCGTGTCCGCAACGCGGCAAGCCGCCGGACACCGCCGGCCGGCCGCCCCCGGGCGGGGGACGGCTGATGCCGCAGGTGTTCAGAGATCAAGGTCGGCAGCGGCGCACTGTAGGCGTCCTGGGCCGCTGGACGACACCGGCACGGCGCCGGTGGCGGGATTCGAACCCGCGTTACCCGCTTGAGAGGCGAAGTAGCCGCAGCCTGCGCACCTGAACACGGGAACCGTAGCGTGCGCGCGGCGGGAACCGCACACCCTTTTCCCGGGGCTCCGTCCGCCGCGGCCACCACGTGTGCGTCAAGGATTCCCAAGTGGCGGGCGGCGGGAAGGGGTGAGGGGGAGGATGACGGCTGTGACGGATGCAGCCTCTGCGATCGACGCGACCCGGCCCAGTATCGCCCGCGTCTACGACTACCTGCTCGGCGGCAAGGACAACTACGCCGTGGACCGCGAGGTCGGAGACGTGTTCAAGCGTGACCTCCCGGGTTCGGTGGCCATCGCGTTCGCCAACCGCGCGGCCCTCGTCCGGGCGGTGCGCCGGATCGCGACGACCACCGGCGTACGGCAGTTCGTCGACCTGGGCAGCGGCCTTCCGACCGCCGACAACGTGCACCAGGTCGCGCAGCGGCACGCTCCCGAGTCCCGCGTCGTGTACGTCGACACGGACCCGCAGGTGCTGGTCCACGGCCGTGCGCTGCTGGAGGAGAACGACCGGACCCGGGTCGTCATGGCCGACGTACGCGACCCCTCGGCGGTCCGCACCCACCCCGACACCCTGGACCTGATCGACTTCGACCGCCCCGTCGCCGTCATCTTCAGTGCCGTCCTTCACCACGTCAACGACGACGAGGACCCGGCGGGGATCGTCCGCCACTGGCGCGACCACGTGCCCTCGGGGAGCTACTTCTTCGTCAGCCACTTCCGCTCCGGGGGCAACGCGGAGACGGCGGAGGCCGAGCGCGTCCTCCAGCGGACGTTCGGCCGCGGCCGCTGGCGCACCGACGAGGAGATCGCGTCGCTGCTGGAGGGCCTCGACATCCTCGTACCAGGGATAGTGCCGGCGCCCCTGTGGTGTCCTGACGCGGTCGACGGCCCGTGGGACGGCAAGGGCGAACGGGAACTCACCGTCTGGGAACACCTGATCGCCGCGGGCCTGGCGCGAAAGCCGTAGGCGCGGGCCGGCACAGGGCCGCTCGTCCCTGCCCTCATGATGACCTCCGAGGTAATCGACCTCTGCGCCCTCCACCGGCAGGATCGAGACCACCGACGGAACGACGCCGTCGGGATCCGGCCGCCATCAGGAGGAGAGCGCCATGACCGTCAAGTCCGCCGTGGACGAGGTGAGTTCCGGCACCGCGCATTCCACCGCCGAGGCGACCCGGGCCGTGGTCCAGGAGTTCCTCGCCGCCCGGCTGGCCGGGGACACCGGGCGGCTGGTCGAGCTCTTCGCCGACGAGGTCGACTGGCTGCTCGCCGAGAATCCCGCCGTACCGTGGATCCGCCCCCGGTCCACCGCCGCCGAATGCGCCGCGCAGTTCACGGAGTTGACGGAACACACCGTGCCCGAGGACGCGCGCGCCCGCGTCGACGCCTTCCTCGTCGACGGCAACGACGCCGTGCTGACGGGCCACTTGTCGGGGAGGGTACGGGCGACGGGCAAGTCCTTCGAGGGCCCGTTCGCGCTGCGCCTCACCGTCGAGGACGGCCGCATCACCCGGCACCACCTCTACGAGAACAGCCTGTCGATCGCCGACGCCTGCACCCCGTGACCGCGCTGCTCAAGGCCGCCGCACTTCCAGGACCACGGCCGTCCCGGCGATGCTCCGGTCCTCGTGCATGGTGATCACCTGCCCGGGCCGCAGGTGCCGCCAGTTCGACGGGGTGAGGGGGGCAAGACGTACGGTGGCCCGGCCGCCGGGCTCCAACAGGGGCATGAACTCGACCCAGAGTCCGGCGACACAGAGGTCCGGTTCGCCGGCGGGGGTGCGACGGCCGATGTCCCACATGGGCCGCAGGACCCCGGCCCCCGAAAAGGGCGTCCGCCGACGGGCTTCGTGGGCGGGCCTCAGGGTGAGATCGGCCCGGACGACGCCGTGTCGCGCCTCGCCACAGCGCCAGTGGCACCAGGCGGCACTCCTCTCCAGCCGCAACCGCTCGGCGGCGCCGGCGAGAGCCTGCCAGAAGCCGAGCGGAAGCGGGCGGACGTCGTCCCCGAGTTCCTCCAGCAGCCCGAGCGCCACTTCCCACTCGTCGTGGGCGAGGCAATCCCAGACGTCGTCCACCGTGACGTCGTTCTCGGCGGCCACCTCCACCGGCACCAGCAGCGAGGCCGCCTCCAGCAGCCGGGGAACGTCCATGCCCCCATTCTGGCGGACGCAGGGGGTGGGCGGCAGCTCTATCGGTGCCCGGAAAGGGGGCACGACGGCGCCCGTACCCGTACCGTTGGCCGTCCCCGTCCCCGGCCTCCCGGCATGGAGGACACTGAGGGAGAGGGATCGGGAGGCAGCGATGTCGGTGGATGTGCGCGCGAGCCTGGGCAGGGCGTTGTTCCGGCGGGTGGCGGGGCCCGACGGGGCGGCCACCCGGGCCCGGATCCACCAGGCACCCGGACCGCGCTGGTTCGGTCCGGACCGTCCGATCCGGGCGGTGCACGGCGACGCGTCGATGTTCATCGGCGGGCTCAGCGCCCTGCTGCTGCAGTCCCTGCACCCCCTCGCCATGGCTGCCGTCGCCGCCCACTCCGGCTTCCGGGGCGACCCCTGGGGCCGGCTGCAACGCACCAGCACCTTCCTGGCGGTCACCACCTTCGGCCTCGCCGAGGACGCCCAGCTCGCCGTCGACCGTGTCCGCGGCATCCACCAGCGGATCAGCGGGACGACGGCCGAGGGTCTCGCCTATCACGCGGCCGACCCGCACCTGCTCGGCTGGGTGCACGCCGCCGAGACGGACTGCTTCATGCGCGCCCACGAGCGCTACGGAGCCCACCCGCTCGACGCCGCCGGCTACGACGCCTACGTCGCCGACACCGCCCGGGTCGCCGAGGCCCTGGGAGTGACCGATCCGCCCCGGAACCGGCGGGAGCTGGCCGAGCGGCTCGACGCGTACCGGCCCGAGCTCCGGGCCACCCCCGAAGCCCTCTCCGCCGCCCGCTTCGTGCTGCTCCGGCCGCCCCTGCCCCTGGCGGCCAGGCCCTTCTACGGCGGCCTCGCCGCCAACGCCGTCGTGCTGCTCCCGCCCTGGGCCCGCAGCATGCTGTGGCTGCCCCGCCTCCCCCTGGTCGGACTGGCCGAGGACATCGCCGTACGCCCCACGGGTCACGCCCTGACGCGGACCATACGGTGGGCCATGACCCCACCGGAGCAGCCGAAGCCGGAGCAGTCGAAGCCGGAGTAGTCGCGGACTGCGTCGCGTCCGCTCAAGTCATGCCCCATCGAGCGCCGTTCACCGTCGCCACCCGAGCCTCGCCGTTTGCGGCCGCCGGGGACCGCATCCAGTAGCCGCCGGGCAGCGATATGACGGACAACACAGGGAAAGCTTGCGAATTTCCCCTTTTCTCATCCGTGTTGGAGCGCTCCCATTGTGTGCCCGGTGTGTGACGAATGTGTCCGTGCACCGAGGTTCCATTTTTTGACGTTTTGTTGCATGAATCACAGCTGCCTCGGGGGCTTGAAGTAGACGCGTCAATCCGTCAGGGTTTCGAGCCAGCCCCGGGAGATCTTTCTCCCCGGGGTCCATCCCCCCACAAAAAATGACGAGGAGTTCCCTCTTCATGACAACTCATAAGCGCACGGGCCGATTCAAGCTCGCCGCAGCCGTCACCGCCGTCGCCGCCGCAGCGGGTGTCGGCGTGCTCGGCACGTCCTTCGCCGGAGCGGCCGAGCCGGCCGAGGGCAAGGTCTACGGCGCCAACGCCGAGGGTGCCGTCGCCGGCAGCTACGTCGTCCTCCTCGACGAGAAGGCCAACAAGAAGGACCTGGCCCAGGAATACGGCGGCAAGCTGCAGCGCAGCTACAGCTCCGCCGTCAACGGCTTCTCCGCCAACGGCCTTTCGGAGACGGAGGCCAAGCGCCTCGCCGCCGACCCGGCCGTCGACAAGGTCGTCCAGAACAAGAAGTTCTCCATCAACGCCACCCAGGACAACCCGCCGTCCTGGGGTCTGGACCGGGTCGACCAGGCCGACACCGCCGGGGACAGCAGGTACACCTACCCCGACGGCGCCGGCGAGGGCGTGACCGCGTACGTCATCGACACCGGAGTCCGCATCTCCCACAAGGACTTCGAGGGCCGCGCCGCCCACGGCTTCGACGCCGTGGACAACGACGAGTCCGCCGACGACGGCAACGGCCACGGCACGCACGTCGCCGGCACCATCGCCGGTGCCTCGCACGGTGTCGCGAAGAAGGCGAAGATCGTCGCCGTGCGCGTGCTGGACGACAGCGGTTCGGGAACCACCGAGCAGGTCGTCGCCGGCATCGACTGGGTCACCCAGAACCACCAGGGCCCGTCGGTCGCCAACATGAGCCTGGGCGGCGGCGCCGACGAGGCCATCGACGAGGCCGTGCGCAAGGCCATCGCCGCGGGCATCACCTTCGGTGTCGCGGCGGGCAACGAGTCCACCGACGCCGGGCAGGGCTCGCCGGCGCGGGTGCAGGAGGCCATCACGGTCGCCTCCTCCACCAAGGAGGACGCCCAGTCGGACTTCTCCAACTTCGGTGAGGTCGTGGACCTTTACGCGCCCGGCTCCGACATCACCTCGGCCTGGAACGACAGCGACGAGGGCACCAAGACCATCTCCGGCACGTCGATGGCGACCCCCCACGTCGTCGGTGCCGCCGCGGTCTACCTCGCCGCCCACCAGGACGCCACGCCGGACCAGGTCGCCACGGCCCTGACCGACGGCGCGACGGCCGACAAGATCACCAACCCGAGTGAGGGCACGCCGAACAAGCTGCTCAAGATAACGGAGTAACACCCGCGAAAACCGACGGTCGCCACACCGGACACCCGGTGCGGCGACCGTCGTGCGTTCACCGCGCCGGACTTCGACGCCGATCCGCGCGCACACCTCCTCGTACGTCGCCTCCGCGCCGGAGCGGCGTGAGCCGGCGCCCATTCCTGGCTCAGGGCCGCCGGGCGATTGTGCAAGCGCTGTTATATTAGCGCTGTGACATCTCCTGACCCCACAGCCCTGCCCGACCCCTGGCACTCGCTGCACGAGCTGCTGGCCGCCATGGACGCCGAGATCGAACAGGTCTACGTCGAGCGCGGCATCGAGGGTGTGCGGCCTCGGTTCGCCTTTCCGCTGATCCGGCTCGCCCACACCGGGCCGCTGACCATCCGGGAGCTCGCCGCGTCCCTGGGCCGGTCGCACTCCGCGATCAGCCAGACCGTCGCCGCCATGCGCAAGGAGGGCCTGGTCACCTCCGAGCCGGGGCCCGACGCCCGCACCCGGCGGATCGACCTGACCGAGCGCGGCCGGTCGCTCGTGCCGTTCCTCGAGGCCGAGTGGCGCGCCACCCACGCGACGGTGGCCGAGCTGGACGCCGAGATCCCGTACGCCCTGACCGCCGTCGTCGCCGACCTGCGGCAGGCGCTGGAACGGCGGTCGATGCGGCAGCGCATCGTGCGGCACCTCGACGAGCCACCACGATGAGCGGGCGGCTTCGCCTGCTCGACACCCGGCCGCTTCGCCACAGCCGTGCGTTCCGCGATCTGTGGATCGGCTCCTCCGCGTCCCAACTCGGCGGGCAGACAGCCACCGTGGCGGTGCTCGCCCAGGTCTGGGACCTGACCGGCAGCCCCGTGGGAACCGGTGCCATCGGACTCGCGACCGGACTGCCGATGGTGCTCTTCGGGCTGCTCGGCGGCACGTTGGCCGACGCGGTCGACCGCCGGACCCTCGTGCGGGCCACCACCGCGGGCCAACTCCTGGCCGCCGCGGGGCTGTGCGCCCAGGCACTCGCCGGCAACCGCAGCGTCCTGCTGCTGTTCGTCCTGGTCGCCGCGGGCGCCGCCTGCAGCGCGCTCGGCGCCCCCGCCCGGCGCACCTTCCCGGTCCGGCTGCTCCCCGCCGACCAGGTCGCGGCCGGGCTCGCGCTGACCAGCGTCTCCTTCCAGGCGTCGATGCTGGCCGGCCCCGCGCTGGCCGGACTGATCATCGCCCGCTGGGACTTCCCCGCCGCCTACGCCGTACAGGCCGCGACCGTCGCGATCTCCGTGCTCGCCCTGTACCGGCTCCCGGCGATGAAGCCCGAGGGCGCCGCGGCGGCGGGCCGGGTGCGCCGGCCGGAGCGGGGCGGCCTGCGCGTCGTGCTGCGCCGCCCGACGCTCTGGGGCTCCCTGGCCACCGACCTGTCCGCCACGCTGCTCGCCATGCCCATCGCCCTCTTCCCCCTGGTCAACGACATCCGCTTCGGCGGCGACCCGCGGACCCTCGGCCTGGTCCTCTCCGCCGTCGCCGTCGGCGGCATCACCGCCGGGCTGTTCTCCGGCACCGTGACACGCGTGCGCCGCGCCGGGCTCGTGCAGCTGACCGCGGCCGGCGTCTGGGGTCTGGCGCTCGCCGGATTCGGTGTCGCCGGGCCGTTGTGGTGTGCACTCGGCTGCCTCGCCGTGGCAGGCGCCGCCGACACGGTGTCCGTCGTCACCCGCGGCGCCCTGATCCAACTGGAGACGCCGGACGCGTACCGGGGGCGGGTCTCCTCCGTGGAGCACGTCATCGGCGTCGCCGCTCCCGAACTCGGCAACTTCCGCGGCGGCCTGCTCGCCTCGGCCACCTCCGCCTCGTTCGCCCTGGTGAGCGGCGGCCTGTCCGCCGTACTGGCCGTCGCGCTGGTGGCCGCGACCAACGCGCCGCTGCGCACCTACCGCACGCCGAACCCGGTCACCCGGACAGGCGCGCGGGAGAGCGCGGACGCGGCCACGGCCGCCGGCGGCGCAGGTGCGTAAAGTCCCGCCCCATGGAATCCACCGCTCCCTCCGCCCAGGAACCGGGCAGCAGGCGGCGGGCCCGTGACCTCGGCCTCGTCGTCGGACGCGGTCCCACCGGGCCCCGCAACGCGATCACCGACGTACCGGGCGTCCGCGTCGGCCACACCACCGTCCGTCGGCCACCCGGCGTGCACAGCGGAGTCACCGCCGTCGTGCCCGACACCGTCGGGCCGCACACGCCGCTGCCCGCGGGCGTCTTCACGGGCAACGGCTACGGCAAGCTCATCGGCACGACCCAGGTCGCCGAACTCGGCGCGCTGGAGACCCCGGTGCTGCTCACCTCCACCCTGTCCGCCTTCCGCGTCGCCGACGCCCTCGTCGGGTGGATGCTCGAACGGCCCGGCTGCGAGGACGTGGTGAGTCTCAACCCCGTCGTGGGGGAGTGCAACGACGGTCACCTCTCCGACATCCGCTCCCGGCCCGTCCACGAGGAGCACGTGCGCGCCGCCCTCGACGGAGCCCGCGGCGGGCCGGTGGCCGAGGGCTGTGTCGGCGCCGGAACCGGCACGATCGCGCTGGGGTTCAAGGCCGGCATCGGGACCTCCTCACGCACACTCGACCTGGGTGGATCGCCCCGCACGGCAGGCGTTCTGGTGCAGGCGAACTTCGGCGGCACCCTGCGCGTCCTGGGCCGTACCGTCACCCCGCGCTCCCTCGGGCTCGTCACCGACGCCCCGGAGGCGGCCGCGGAGACCGGCTCCTGCATGATCGTCGTCGCCACCGATGCCCCGCTCGACGCCCGCCAGTTGACCCGCGTCGCACGCCGCGCCGTGTTCGCCCTGGCCCGCACGGGCGCGGCCTACAGCCACGGCAGCGGCGACTACGCCGTGGCCTTCGGCACGCGACCGGACATCGGCAGCCCTCTGCCCGACGCCGAACTGGGCCCCCTCTTCGAGGCGGTGCTGGACGGCGTCGAGGAGGCCGTGCTCAACTCCCTGCTCGCCGCCACGACGACCACCGGCTTCGGCGGCCGGACCGCACCGGCCCTCCCGGCGGACGCCCTGCTCACCGCCCTCGGGGCACGCCACCCACTTTGTCCTTAGTGAAGAAAAAGTAACGAGATCTTGCGTCGAAGAGGTTACGGAGCTCAACAAAGACCGCTAACTTCCTTGAAATGAGCCGGTCTTGAGCCAGTCGACCGGTCTCGACGGCGCGACGGCGCGCGCCCGCAACACCGGCAGGCCGGTGCGGCCTGCCGTGCCATCCCACCCCACAATTGGGAGACCGTTGTGCGCACGAGACCGCTCGGACACAGACGTGTCCGCATCCTCCTGACCGCCGTGGCCTGCGCCGTCGGCTGTCTGCTGCCGGTGTCCCCGGCCGCCGCCGCGCCGGACGACCCGGGCGGCACGGCCAAGGCGCTCGCCGACCCCGAGTTCCAACAGGTCACGCTCGCCAAGGGCGTTGCCGAGACGGGCGAGCCCATGACGCTGGCGGTGCTGCCGGACCGTTCGGTCCTGCACACCTCCCGCGACGGCACCCTGCGGCTGACCAACGCCGCGGGAACCACCACCGTCGCGGGCAAACTGGACGTCTACAGCCACGACGAGGAGGGCCTCCAGGGCGTCGCCGTGGACCCGGGCTTCGCGTCCAACCGGCACGTCTACCTCTACTACGCGCCCAAGCTCAGCACGCCCGGCGGTGACGCCCCGGCGGACGGGACGGCCGCCGACTTCGCCCCCTTCGACGGGGTCAACCGGCTGTCCCGGTTCGTCCTGAAGACGGACGGCACCCTGGACCTCGCCAGCGAGAAGAAGATCCTCGACGTGCCCGCGTCCCGGGGCATCTGCTGCCACGTCGGCGGGGACATCGACTTCGACGCCGCCGGCAACCTCTACCTGTCCACCGGCGACGACAGCAACCCGTTCGCCTCCGACGGCTTCACCCCGATCGACGAACGCTCCACCCGCAACCCCGCCTACGACGCCCAGCGTTCGTCGGGCAACACCAACGACCTGCGGGGCAAGGTCCTGCGGATCAAGGTGAACGCCGACGGCTCGTACGCGATCCCCGCGGGCAACCTCTTCGCGCCCGGCACCGCCAAGACGCGGCCCGAGATCTACGCGATGGGCTTCCGCAACCCGTTCCGGATGAGCGTCGACAAGGCCACCGGCATCGTCTACCTGGGCGACTACGGCCCCGACTCGGGCACAGCGAACCCCGCGCGGGGTCCGGAGGGCCAGGTCGAGTTCAACCGGATCACCAAGGCGGGCAACTTCGGCTGGCCGTACTGCACCGGCAACAACGACGCCTACACCGACTACAACTTCGCCACCGGCGCCTCCGGGGCCAAGTTCAGCTGCTCGGCGCCGAAGAACACGTCACCCAACAACACCGGACTCACCGACCTGCCGCCCGCCCAGCCGGCGTGGATCCCGTACAACGGCGGCTCGGTCCCCGAGTTCGGCGGCGGCTCCGAATCCCCCATGGGCGGCCCCGTCTACCGCTACGACGCCTCCTCCACCTCCGAGGTGAAGTTCCCGCAGGAGTACGACGGCGACTTCTTCGCGGGTGAGTTCGGCCGACGCTGGATCAAGCGCATCGAGTCCGCCGGCGACGGCACCGTGCAGTCCATCAACTCCTTCCCCTGGACCGGAACCCAGGTGATGGACATGGCCTTCGGACCGGACGGCGCCCTGTACGTCCTGGACTACGGCACCGGGTACTTCAACGGCGACGCGAACTCCGCCCTGTACCGCATCGAGCACGTCACGGGCGGCCACGCCCCGGTGGCGCAGGCCAAGGCGAGCGTGACCTCCGGCAAGGCGCCGCTGGCCGTGTCGTTCTCCTCGGCGGGCAGCTCCGACGCCGACGGCGACGCGCTCGGCTACGCCTGGACCTTCGGCGACGGCGGCACCTCCACCGCCGCCAACCCCTCCCACACGTACACGGCCAACGGCCAGTACACGGCCACGCTGAAGGTCACCGACGGCACCGGAAAGTCCGCGACCGCGTCGGTGCAGATCACGGTCGGCAACACCGCGCCCACCGTACGGCTCGACCTGCCCGTGGACGGCAGCATCCACGACTTCGGGGACGCCATCCCGTTCAAGGTGACGGTGACCGACCCCGAGGACGGCACCATCGACTGCACCAAGGTGAAGGTCACCTTCATCGTGGGCCACGACAGCCACGGACATCCGCAGACCTCCGCCACCGGCTGCACCGGCACCCTGCGGACCCTCGCGGACGGGGAGCACGACCCCAACGCCAACATCTTCGGCGTCGTCGACGCCGAGTACACGGACAAGGGCGCGAACGGCCAGCCCGCGCTCACCACGCACGACCAGCACGTCACCCAGCCCAGCCACCGCCAGGCCGAGCACTACGGCGACTCCGCCGGCGTCCAGGTCGTCAACCACACGCCCGCGCACGGCGGAAAGACCGTCGGCCACATCGAGAACGGCGACTGGATCTCCTTCAAGCCGTACGCCCTGGCCAACGCCACCAAGTTCACCGCACGGGTCTCCTCGGCGGGCGCGGGCGGCACGATCGAGGTACGCGCCGGCTCCCCGACGGGCACGCTGCTCGGCACGGCGACCGTACCGGTGACCGGCGGCTGGGAGACCTTCCAGGACGTGACCGCCACGCTCGGCGGCCAACCGGCCGGATCGACCACGCTCCACCTCGTGTTCAAGGGCGGCAGCGGCTCGCTGTTCGACGTCGACGACTTCTCCTTCACCACCACGACCGGGGGCGGAAGCACCTCGGGCGAGGTGAAGGGTGTGGGTGGCAAGTGCCTGGACGTGGACGGTGGTTCGACGGCGGACGGTACGGAGGTGCAGATCTGGGCGTGCAACGGGACGGCCGCGCAGCGGTGGTCGGTGCCCGGTGACGGGACGTTGCGGGCGCTGAGCAAGTGTCTGGACATCTCGGGCGGTGGGAGTGCCGACGGTACGCGGATCCAGTTGTGGACGTGCAACGGCACGGGTGCCCAGGTGTGGGCGGCCCAGCCGGACGGCACGGTCCGCAATCCGCAGTCCGGCAAGTGCCTCGACGCGTCGGGCGGCACCTGGGGTGACGGCACACCCGTCCACCTGTGGTCCTGCCACACCGGAGCCAACCAGAAATGGACCCTGCCGTAGAAAGGAGGCGACCGACATGCGCACCCGACTCAAAGCGGCCCTCGGCCTGTTCACCGCCGCCGTCCTCTGCCTGACCCCGCAGGCCGTGGCCCAGCCCTCGGCACAGGGCAAGGCCCCGACGACGGCTCGTGAGGCACGGGCGGCGGCCGACCCCGCGTACCGGATCCTCGTCTTCTCCAAGACGGCAGGCTTCCGGCACTCCTCGATCGACGACGGCATCGCCGCGCTGCGCGACCTCGGCTCGGCGAACAACTTCACCGTCGACGCCACCGAGGACGCCCAGACCTTCACCTCCGGCAACCTCGCCCGGTACCAGGCGGTCGTCTTCCTCTCCACCACGGGCGACGTGCTCAACGCGTCCCAGCAGACCGCCTTCGAGGGGTACATCCAGGGCGGCGGCGGATACGTCGGCATCCACGCCGCGGCCGACACGGAGTACGACTGGCCGTTCTACGCGGGACTCGCCGGCGCCCTCTTCCACTCGCACCCGGCCATCCAGTCCGCCACCGTCAAGGTGGAGGACCGGGCCCACGACGCCACCGCCCACCTCGGCGAGACCTGGCAGCGCACCGACGAGTGGTACAACTACCGCACCAACCCGCGCACCACCGCCCACGTCCTGGCCTCCCTGGACGAGTCCAGCTACTCCGGCGGGAACATGTCCGGCGACCATCCGATCGCCTGGTGCAGCGACTACCGGGGCGGGCGGGCCTTCTACACCGGCGGCGGCCACACCGACGAGTCGTACACCGAGCCGGCCTTCCGCCGGCACCTGCTCGGCGGCATCCGCTGGGCCGCCGGCCGGACCAACGCCGACTGCCGCCCCGAGACCGGCTACACCTCCCTCTTCGACGGCTCGTCCACCACAGGCTGGCGGCAGGCCGGACCGGGCGGCTTCACCCTCGCGGGCGGCACCCTCACCTCACAGGGCGGACTGGGCATGCTCTGGTACTCCGCGAAGGAGTTCACCGGCGACTACTCCCTCAAGCTCGACTGGAAGGCCGCCGGGGACGACAACTCCGGCGTCTTCCTCGGCTTCCCCGCCTCCGACGACCCCTGGTCGGCGGTGAACAACGGCTACGAGATCCAGATCGACGCCACCGACGCCGCCGACCGCACCACGGGCTCCGTCTACGGCTACAAGTCGGCCGACATCACCGCACGGGACGCCGCGCTCAACCCGCCGGGGGAGTGGAACACCTACGAACTGCGCGTCACCGGCGAGCGGCTGGAGATCTTCCTCAACGGCCGCAAGATCAACGACTTCACCAACACCGACCCGGCCCGCAGCCTGACCCAGGGCCACATCGGCATCCAGAACCACGGCGACGGCGACGAGGTCTCCTTCCGCGACATCCGCATCAAGCAGAGCGGCCCCCAGCAACCGGGCCCCCGCACGGGCGAGGTGAAGGGTGTGGGTGGCAAGTGCCTGGATGTGGACGGTGGTTCGACGGCGGACGGTACGGAGGTGCAGATCTGGGCGTGCAACGGGACGGCCGCGCAGCGGTGGTCGGTGCCCGGTGACGGGACGTTGCGGGCGCTGAGCAAGTGTCTGGACATCTCGGGCGGTGGGAGTGCCGACGGTACGCGGATCCAGTTGTGGACGTGCAACGGCACGGGTGCCCAGGTGTGGGCGGCCCAGCCGGACGGCACGGTCCGCAATCCGCAGTCCGGCAAGTGCCTCGACGCGTCGGGCGGCACCTGGGGTGACGGCACACCCGTCCACCTGTGGTCCTGCCACACCGGCCCCAACCAGAAATGGACCCTGCCCTGATGCCGCACACCGGCCGGTGAGCCCACCGGCCACCGCACGCCGCCGCCCCGCCCACCCCCGTGAGCGGGGCGGCCGCGTTGTCAGTGCCGGGTGAAACCATCACGGTCATGACTGGCGAGACTTTCAACTGGCGCGAATTCCTGGGGCGTTGGCAGGAGGAATGGGTTCCGCGCGCGGACGACGACAGCGAGGACGCCTTCGCCCCGCCGGGCCGGCCAAGGGCGGACGCGGCGGCGATCGCCGCGGCCGAGGAGCGGCTGGGACGCCGGCTGCCGCCGTCGTACCGGGAGTTCCTCGCCGTCAGCGACGGGTGGCACGTGGACCAGACGGCCGGGATCTACGAACTCGGCGGCACGACCGACATCGACTGGTTCCGTGATCCGTTCGACATGACCCCCATGTACGAGCAGAACCTGGACGACCACGCGCGCGAGGAAGACATCCTGCTGGCGGGGATGTGGCGACGCGCGCTGCGGCTGGAGACGGACTCCGACATGTCGCACGCCCTGCTCGACCCGGGCGACACCGACGCGGACGGCGAGTGGGCGCTCTACGTCCACAAGGGCTGGGGCGGCGAACCGCCGGAGCGCCACCCGTCGTTCCGCGCCTGGATGGAGGCCATGTACCGCGCCTTCCACGCCGACCGGGCGGACCGTCCCGACTTCGTGAACGCGACGACACGCGCCCAGGACGCGCGCGTGGAAGAGGCCCGCATGCTGGCCCTGAGCGGCCGGCACGAGGAGGCCCTGCGCCTGCTGGAGGAAGCGCTGTCCTTCGGGCGCCCCCGGAGCGGGGCACTGCTGAACCAGCTGCGCCAACTGTCCCGTCCCGGCGGCTCCTGCGGCTACGGCGACCTGGCGGCCGACCCGCGCTACCTGCACGAGGTGCTGCCCGTGGAGGCCCTGGAGCCGGCGCGCCACGAACACCGGTTCGGCGGGGGCGACCACTGGCTCAGGATGATGGCCGCCCGCGGGGTCGACCGCGCTGCCGCCGAGGACGCCCTGCGTACCGTGCGGGACGGCACGCATCGCTACGCGCCTCCCGGTGCGTGGGGCCGCGCCGTCGCCGAGGCCCGGGAGTCCGCCCGCTGGGGTGCGACCGACGCCGCCTGGCGGCTGCTGCGGGAGGCGCTGCCGCTGTGGGAAGCCCCCGGGCCCCTGCTGATCGCCCCGATCGGCCTGCTCGCCGACCCCGTCCTCGGACCCCTGGTCACCCCGGAGCGCGGGCGGGAGATGCTCGCGACACCGCGAGCGGGCGCGAGCGGCCCCGTTCCGGAGCCGGTGCCCGACCTCGACCCGCCGGGCCTCGCCTGGCTGACGGAGTCCGCGGCGCGCCGACGGGTGCACGACGGATACCGCTGCGTCTGGGTCGAGGGCGTCGACCCCACCGGCCTGCCCGCTCTGATCGGCGAGGAAGGCGCCGCACTGAGCGCGCCGACGGACTGCCACGCGGCGTCCTGGAGGGCCCCCAAGCCCCATGAGAGGGAAGGCGTCGAGCTCTGGGAGGACCGGGCCGTGGTCGCCGTGGGCCGTACGGACGAAGGGTGGGCCTTCGCGTGCGACGCCCACTCCCGCCGCTACCTGTCCGGCCTGGCCCAGTCCCTCGCTCCGGCCGCCTCCTCGGCAGGGCGCGCCGTCGCGGTGTGGCGCGACCCGCGGCACACGTCGGCGGACGACCGCCCCGCCGCGTTCCACCTGTCGGTGGCCGAACACGGCGAGGAGGTCTACGCGTTCACCGTGCGCGGTACGGAGATCCAGCGCTCCGGCGCGATACCCGAGGCGCTGGACCCGGAGCGGCTGTTCCACCCTGAGGACACCGAACAGGACCGGGAGCTGCGCATGGTGAAGGCGCTGCACACCGAACTCGGTCTGTCCCTGCCGCGCTTCGCGCTGACCCGGGGCAGACTCCACACGTTCACCACGCGATCCTGGTCCCGGGCCCCGCGCGACGGAGAGAGCTTCGCCTACCTGAGTTTCAGCAGGCACCGGCCCCGAAGGGCCCAGCGGCCCTCACCCGGTGCCGGGCCGAATCCGGGCTGAGTCCGGGCCGCGGCCGGGCCGCCGTTCACCGCCAGGCCGACGCCTCGGTCCCGTGGATGCAGTAGCGCTCGTAGGTTCCGGCACCCCCGGCCTTCGGGACCGCGCAGGCCGTGACCCGGAACTCGCCGTCCTTCACACTCACCATGGGAGTGAACTTGTCGTTGCCGTACTCGATCTCGGCGGAGCGCTCGGTGCCCCCGTCGACCCGCACGGTGACCAGATCACCGGGGTTGCCCTGCTGGATCCTCGCCCACACCGCACGGCAGCTCTCGCTGTAACGCAGTTGCAGGGCGGCCGGGTTGCCGACGCCGGGTTTGACGGTGCGCGCGTCGTCGCCGCACCCCTCGTTCTGCGGATTCTTCCCCTCGCAGGCTGCGCCCGGACACGTCGGCTCGTCGAGGAAGGCCTGGACGACGTGTTCCCCGAGCGGGCTCAGCACGGCGGCGGCCACGGCACCGACGACGGTCACCGCGTAGGCCAGCGTCGCCGCGTTGCTGAGCCGTCGGCGTGAGTCCGGGGGCGGTTGCGCGGCCGGTTCGGAGCCGGGCGCCGGGTCGTCGTCGGTACTGCTCGTCGTCACGGTGACCACCTTGAGGCACAGTCCTGAAGTGTCAGGATCGGGCTCCTGTTGCCCCAGGAACAAGGCGCACGACGGGAGGCAGAAACGCACGAAGTGGGCGTACGGGAGGCACGGGAGGGGGCTGAGGGGGCACGGAACGGCGGGCACCGCCCGCAGAGCGCCGGACCGTCAGGACGGCGGGCGGGCCGTGGCCGGGATGTCCTGCTCCGCCCAGACGACCTTGCCGGTGGGCGTGCGGCACGACCCCCAGCGGCGGCACAGCATGTTGATCAGCTGCAGGCCGCGCCCGCCCTCGTCGCTGAGGGTGGTGTGCTGGATCTGGGGCAGGTCGGGTCCCGTGTCCGACACCTCGACCACGAGCCGCTCGTGGCGCAGCAGACGCAGATGGCCGGGCGCCGACCCGTACCGCAGGGCGTTGCCCACCAGCTCGCTCACGACCAGCTCGGTCACGTCGGCCAGGTCCGTAAGCCCCCAGTGCTCCAGCCGTTCCCGCACGAGGCGGCGCGCCGCCCCGGCGGCCGACCCGTCGCCCGGCAGCCCCCACTCCTCGGTGTCGAGGCCCGCGACGGGTGCCGTACTGCGCGCCACGACCATGACCGCCTCGTCGAAGCGGGGCTGGGGCGGCAGACAGGCACTGATCAGACCGTCCGCGTCCAGTTCCCGGGTCCGCGGGCCGCCGACCGCGTCGAGCAGCCGCTGGAGCTGGGTGTCGATGTCGTCGCAGCGTGTCTTGATCACGCCGTCGGTGAACAGCACCAGCCTGCTGTCCGGCTCCACCGCGACGCGCGCCGCGTCGTACGGGATCACGCCGGCGCCGAGCGGCGCCCCGGCCGGCACGTCGAGGTAGCGGGCCGTGCCGTCGGCACTCACCAGCAGCGGCGGCGGATGACCGGCCCGCGCCACGGTGTACTCGCCGTCGAACGGGTCGTGCACCACGCACAGGCACGTCGCGATCTGGTCCTCCTCCAGGTCGCGGGCGGCGAGGTCCAGTCGGGCGAGGACGCGCTCCGGGGCGATGTCCAGCGCCATCAGTGTGCGCGCCACCGAACGCAGCCGCCCCATCGTGGCGGCGGCGGGCAGACCGTGCGACATCACGTCGCCGACGACGAGGGCGGTGCGCCCGCCGGGCAGCGCCACCACGTCGAACCAGTCGCCGCCCACGCCGCCCGGATCGGAGCTCGGCGCGTAGCGGGTCGAGACGTCGAGCCCGGGGGTGGCCGGGGTGGAGCGCGGCAGCAGGCTGCGCTGCAGGGTGACGACGTGGTCCCGCTCGCGGCTGTACAGGCGCGCGTTGTCGACGAAGACGGCGGCCTTGGAGGCCAGCTGCACGGCGAGGGCCAGGTCGGTGTGCGTGAACGGAGGACGGCCCGTGGAGCGGACGAAGTCCGCGAGGCCGAGCAGCACGCCGCGGGCGATCAGCGGGATCGCCATGTAGCTGTGCACCCCGGTCTTGCGCATCGCCGCCGCGGCGCTGCGGGTGACGGCGATCCGCTCGTAGTCGTCCTCGCCGATCGTGCTGATCAGGACAGGCTCGCGGGCCATGAGGCACTGCATGCCCACGAGCGTGGGGTCGCTGGTGGCGGTCTCCCCGACGGGGTCGGGCTCCAGGCTCCCGAGCTGGTCGATCTGGGCCACCGCCATGGCCCGCAGCACGGGAGGCTGCGAACCGGTCCAGCGGGCGCCCTCCTCGCCGCGCAGCACCGATTCCAGGAGGTCGACGGCGCAGCCGTCAGCGATGCGCGGTACGGCGAAGTCCGCGAACTCCTTCGCCGTCCGTTGCAGGTCCAGCGTGGTTCCGACGCTGGCGCTCGCCTCGTTCAGCAGAACCAGGTGGTCCCAGAACTCGGACTGCGGGGCGGCTCGGCCGTCGCTCCGGACGTCGTCCCGCCCGTCGGCAGGGGTGGACGTGGGGGACGCCGGCCGGCGCCGCCCAGCGCGACCGAAGTCGTTCACGTGTACGACTGCCTTCCGCTGGTGGGATCTGGCGCCACCATTGTCCCTCGCGCGAGGGGTGCCGCGACCGGAACGGCGAGAACCGCGGCCCGCGAATCGACCCGGTGGACCGCCCGCACACAGGTTTGGGTCGAGTATGTGCAGCTTTGTGGGTGAACAGTGCACTATTGCCGGTATGGACATACGCACCAGGAACCATGTGACGGTGAGTGGCCGCGAGGACGGCCCGGTGGTGATGCTGGCGCATGGCTTCGGGTGCGACCAGAACATGTGGCGGCTGGTCGTCCCGGCGCTGGAGCGGGACTTCCGGGTGGTCCGCTTCGACCACGTGGGAGCCGGCCGCTCGGACCTCTCGGCGTGGAGCGAGGAGCGGTACACCGGCCTGGACGGCTACGCCGAGGACGTACTGGAGCTGTGCCGGGACCTCGACATGGGACCCGTGACCTTCGTCGGGCACTCGGTGAGCGCCATGATCGGCGCGCTGGCCGCCGTCGCCGAGCCGGAGCGCTTCGCGGGACTGGTGCTGCTCACCCCCTCGCCCTGCTACATCGACGACCCCGCGGCCGGTTACCGGGGCGGGTTCAGCGCCGAGGACATCGACGAACTGCTGGAGTCGCTGGAGTCGAACTATCTCGGCTGGTCGGCGGCGATGGCCCCGGTCGTCATGGGCAATCCCGAGCGGCCGGAGCTGAGCGAGGAACTGACCAACAGCTTCTGCCGGACCGACCCGAAGATCGCCCGGATCTTCGCCCGCGCCACCTTCCTGTCCGACAACCGCGCCGACCTCGCCCACGTGAGCGTGCCGACCCTGGTGGCACAGTGCTCCAGCGACGCGATCGCCCCGCCGGAGGTGGGCGCCTACGTCCACGCCCGCATCGGCGGCAGTGAACTGGTCACCCTCACCGCGACGGGGCACTGCCCGCAGCTCAGCGCCCCGGAGGCGACCGCCGCGGCGATCGGCGCGTTCGCGTCCCGAGTGAGCCGGTGATGCGGGGGACCGAAGACGCGGGTGAGCCCGGCACGGAGGCGGCCGACGAGCGGGCACCGGTCTCCGCCCTGCTGGAGGACAGCGCCGAGGACCTCTACGAGAACGCGCCCTGCGGCTACCTCTCCACCCTGATGGACGGGGAAATCGCCAAGATCAACGCCACCCTGCTGGACTGGCTCGGCTACCGGCGCGAAGACCTCGTCGGACGCCGGCGCTTCACCGACCTGCTCACCGTCGGCGGCAAGCTCTACCACGAGACGCACTTCGCGCCCCTGCTGCGCATGCAGGGCGAGATCAGCGGCATCGCGCTCGAACTGAAGGCCGCGGACGGCAGCCGCCGGCCCGTCCTCGTGACCTCCACCGTCAAGACCGGCCCCGACGGCGAGCCCCTCCTGATCCGCACCACCGTCTTCGACGCCTCCGACCGCCGCGCCTACGAGACCGAGCTGCTGCGCGCCCGCCAGGAGGCCGATCGCGAACGCGAGCGCCTGCAACGCCTAGCGACCACCCTCCAGAAGACCCTGCTGCCGCCCGCGCTGGCCGACGTCCCGGGCCTCGAGGTGGCCGCGCACTACCACATCGCCTCCGTCGACGAGGTGGGCGGCGACTTCTACGACCTGTTCCCCCTGGCCGCCGGCACCTGGGGACTGTTCCTCGGCGACGTGTGCGGCAAGGGCGCCGCCGCGGCGGCCGTCACCTCGCTCGCCCGGTACACCCTGCGGGCCGCCGCCGTCTACGACCCCGACCCGGCCGTCGTCCTCGACAACCTCAACACCGTGCTCACCCACGAGTACCACGACACCGAACCCCGGTTCTGCACCGTCGCCTTCGGGGTGCTCACCCCTGACGACCAGGGCGGTTTCCGTGTCACCCTGGCCAGCGGCGGTCACCAGCCCGCACTGCTGATGCGCGCCGACGCAAGCGCCGACTACCTGCCCACCCCGGGCGGTCAGCTCATCGGCGCCCTGCCCGACGCCGACATCGCCACCGTCACCGTCCACCTCGCCCCCGGTGACACCCTGCTCCTCTACACCGACGGACTGACCGAGGCCCGCACCGACGCCTCGGGCGGCCGCTACGGTGACGACGCACTGCTGGACTTCGCCCGCTCCCTCGCCCCCACCACCGCGTCCGCGGCCGTCGCGGCCCTGAGCGACCTGCTGGACACCCTCGCCGCCGGCGTGGACGACGACACCGCCGTTCTGGCCGTGACCGTGCCGCGACCGTGAGTCAAGTGCCCTTGTGGGGCCCCCGATACGGCACGTCGGCCGGGGGAGGGGTGGTGAGGGCACACCCCGCGGGCCGGCCCCGGGGCGGGGGAGCGGGGGCGCACGGGACGGGATGCTGGTCCGACCACCGCCCGCCGCCGTAAGTCTGTGCTCCGTGGACCTGGGAACGGTGCCCGGCGCACCGCACATTGGTGGGGCAGCCCTTCGGATCGTCTCCCGTCTACCCATGATGGAGGGTCCGTTCATGAATGTGGTCGCGCTGGGCCTTGACCAAGCGCAGAGTCCGACCACGTGCGAGCCGTCGTACGTGTCTTCGTGCAACGTGTCGTTGCCGGAGTTGTGCTCGCTCCTGTTCGCCTCCCTGCCCCGCAGCGACCAACGTCGCAAGGGCATGGAGTACATACGAGGTCTACTGGAGGCACGGGGACGAAAATCGATACGGAACATCGCCGCGCTGGTCGGGGGACAGGCGACGGAACAGAGTCTGCATCACTTCATCAGCGACTCCAGCTGGGAGTGGGTGCCGGTGCGCCGGGCCCTCGCCCGGTTCGCGGTCGGTGTCCTGCCACCACAGGCGTGGGTGGTCCGCCCGATGGTCATCCCGAAGGCCGGCCGGCACTCGGTCGGTGTGGAACGGCGCTTCTTCCCCGAGCACGGGCAGATGCTCAACGCCCAGCAGGCCGTGGGTGTCTGGGCGGTGTCCGAGGAGACGAGCATGCCGCTCAACTGGCGGCTGCAGCTCTCAACGAGCTGGCTCGACGACGACCGGCGGCGGCGTGCCTCGATTCCGGACGACGCGTGCGCGGAGTCCCTCGGCGAGTGCGCGGCGCAGGCCTACCAGGAGGCGGCGGGGTGGGGACTGCCCGCCCGGCCCGTGGTGATGGACGCCCGTGAGGTGGACGTCGCCTCGGCCGTGGCGGGGATCCGCGCCACGGGCATGCCGCTGATGCTCCGGGTGAGCGACTCGGTGCGGCTGAGGGTGCTGGACCCGGCGCTGCCCGGTTTCGACACCGCACCGAGGTCGGTGCGCCAGATCACCGGGGCGAGCCGGGCCCTGCGCAGGCCGGTCCTGTGGCCGGGCGACAGCGGGACGCCGGCCGTGCAGTCGGGGCTCGTCGCCGCCGTGCGGGTGACGCTGCCCGCCGCGCCCGCACGGCCCGGGGAGCGGGGACGGCGGTCACGGCTCGGGGACCTCCTGCTCCTCGGCGTGGGGGAGAACGACCGGCGCTGGCCGAGGGAGGTGTGGCTGACCGACCTGACGTCGGTTCCGCCGGCGTCCCTCATGCGGCTGCGCGGGACCCTGCACCGGGTCGAGCGGGACTTCGCCAGGGTCGCCGACCAGGTGGGCATCCGCGACTTCGCCGGACGCTCCTACCGCGGCTGGCACCGGCACGTCACGCTCGCATCCGCCGCGCACGTCCTGGCGGCCCTCGGCGACCCGGACGACGGCGAACTCGGCTATGCCTCCTGACTCCCGGCAAGCCGGCCGGCCGGCTCCCCGCGCTCCCTCAGCACCCGCCGTATACGGGACAGCCGGAGAGCGAGCTGGACCTCCAGCGACCGTTCCGGCTTCTGCCAGTCGGAGCCGATCAGATCACCGATCCGCTCCAGCCGGCGGGCCACGGTGTTGGGATGGACGTGGAGCTTCTCGGCGGCGTACGTGGGACTGCCGCCGGTGTCGAAGTAGGCGTCCAGGGTGCGGGTCAGCTCGGTCAACCGCTGCTCGTCGTAGTCGAGTACGGCGCCTATGGTGCTCTCGATGAACTTCTCGGCGTCCAGCTGGTCCGACAGCAGCAGCCCCACGAACCCCATCTCGTGGGTGGAGGCGGAGGTCCCCACGGCGCCCAGCGCGGTCATCGCGTCGAGGCAGCGGGCCGCCTCCCGGTACCCGTGGAGGACCGAACCGGGGTCCGACACGGGGCCGGAGCCCGCGGCCGTCACCGGGTGACCGAGCAGGGAGGACAGCTCGTCGTGCACCGTCCGGGCGGCCGCGCCCGGGTCGGTGCCCGGCAGCAGCAGCACGATGTCGTCCTCCTGCGTCGTCTTCAGGCCGTTCGTGCGACGCGCGTAGGCGGACGCCCAGAGCACCGCCTGCGCGTGCGTGCCCCCCGAGGGGCGGGCGACGACCACGACGTGCGGCTGGTCGAGGCCGATGCCCAGCCGGCGGGCCCGCCGCTCCAGCTGTTCCCGGGGCCGGCGGGAGCTGATCAGCAGATCGTCGAGCAGCTCGTCGCGGAACTGCCCCTCCGCGACCGCGGCGCTGCCCTGGTGCAGGAACAGCAGCACCGCCGCGGCGGCTGCCGCGTGCCGCAGCAGCTCCACCGCGTCGTCGGAGATCGCCGGACCGGCATGGACGTACAACGCGCCCAGGTAGTGGCTGCCGGTGAAGACCGGCACGGACCAGACGCCGCCTTCCAGGAGCCGCGGCGACGGCTCGCCCAGCGGCCCGGCGTCCATCGCTGCGCGCGTGAGCGACTTCTGCCTGCCCTCGGGCATCTCCCCGGCCCCGGCGATCACCGTGCCGTGCGCGCTGCACAGCAGCACCGGCGCGCCCAGCCTGGCGTAGAACTCCTCGACCAGCGTGTGCGGATCGCAGCCGCCCAGCACCAGGTCGAGCAGTGCCCGCTGGGTCGCCGCGAGCCTGCGCGCGCTCGCGAGTTCGGCCTCGGCCCGCAGCGCGCGGTCCCGCAGTACCGTCATGTCCTCGCGGGCCTCGTCCAGGTGCACGGCCCGTTCGAGGGCCACCCCGCCGACCTCGGCGAGCATGCTCATGAGTGCTATCTCGTCGGCGGAGAAGTGGCGCACACTGCGGTCGGCGACGTGCAGCGAGCCCAGCGGACGCGTGCCCCGGCTGAGCGGTACGGCCAGCACGGCGTGCAGACCCTCGGCCCTGATCCACTCGTCGGGCTCGTCGGCGTGCCGGAAGGTGTCGTCGGTCAGGTAGTCGGACGTCCACAGCGGTGCGCGGTGGGCCAGTACGGCCGCGGCGAGACCGGCGTCCCGAGGTAATCGGAGCCGGGTGTTGAGCATCGAGATGTGCCCGTCGAGGGCGTGCAGCCGGAACCCCCGCCCGTCCGTGGCCGGGCGGGTGACCCAGGCGACGTCGGCGCCGAGCAGCAGCCGCGCCCGACGAGTGATGATCTTGAGGGTGCTGTCGACGGTGTGCGGGGCGGCCAGGTCGCAGGCGGTGTCGACGAGCGAGGTGAGGCCTGCGCTCCACTGCTGACGCCGGTCCAGCCGGGCGTGGATCGCCAGGGCCAGCCGCTTGACCTGCTCCACCATCCGCAGCTCGGCACCCTTGACGCCCTGCCGGCGGGCCTCCTCGACCGGCATCTCGAAGCGGCTTGCCGGGCCCTCACCGGCCAGCAGGTCCAGCAGTGCCAGAACGGCGCCCGCCGCTTCGTCCTTCTTCTGCGACACGAGGCCCTCCGGTGTCTCGTTCCCCAACCGCCGGCGGTGACGGAGCCCGAAGGCCGGGCCGCGCGCATCGCGACCCCCACCGGCACAACGGGAAGACACCCACGTGTGTTCCACGAGCGCGCCCGGAAGCCGTGAACGGGCAGAACCGCAGACCCCCCACGTGCGTCACCCGATGGTCCGCGGGCCGGACTGGCTGTCGGCCGACGACCTGCGGGCTCACTACCCCCGGTGCCGCGAAACACACCGGTGGCCCCGGGCCACCGGTTCATCCTCCACCGGGACCCGTACGCGTCTCGATGTCATTCGTCTGCGAACTCCCCCGGCCAGTATGCCAGTTGACGGAGGGAGGGCCGGCCACGGTAACGGGCCGTGCCGTCACACCCTGCGGTGCGACGGCACACACGAACCGGACGGGCGAGGGTCACAGCGCCAGCAGCGAGACGATGGCGGGACCGAACGCGGCACCGAGCAGATACGCCAGGTTGAACAGGCCGATCGCCGGGGGCCGTTGGTCGTCGGCGACGGCGGAGGTGGCATGCACGGCGAACACCCCCTGCCCGGACGCGGCGGCGATCGAGGCCAGCGCCTGGGCGGCCAGCAGGGCCACCGCGGCGGTGGCGAGGACCGCCGACACGGGCCCCAGCACGGCCAGCGCGACGAGCGTGAGGATCACGGGACGGCGTCCGATGCGCGCCGAGGCCGCCACGACGAACCACGACAGCGTGCCGCCCAGCAGCAGCGGCCACACCATGGCGACGCCGATCTCACTGGACGACCACGACGTGTGGTCCTCCAGACGTTCCGGAACGGCGTACATCATCCCGAAGTTGACCACCGCCAGGCAGAACGCGAGCCCCGCCGACACCAGGAAGCGCGCGTTGCGGACCAGTGCGCCGGGCACGAACCCCTGCGGCCGGGCCCGGACATGGGCTGCCAGAAGCGCCGCGGCGGCGACGGAGCAGATCCCGGCGACCAGCGGCTGGTGCGGCACGAACACGAGCGCGGTGACCAGCGCGGTGAGCAGGACGGCACCCACCGGGTCGAACGGGTCGCGGGCGGCCGGCGCACCGCCCGGGCAGCGGGCCGCGACGAACGGGACGGCGACCGCGCTCAGCACGGGCAGCGCGAGGGCGGCCTGCCAGGACAGCAGATCGTTGACGAGGGAACCGGCCAGCGGGGCCGTCGAGCCGACCACGGCCAGCGAGGCGGTGACGAGCCCCATCACACGCGGCGAGTCCGCGAGGCTCATCGCCGCAGCCGTGAGCCCGGCCGTGCCGAGGCCCTGCAGCGCGGTGCCGAGCACCAGGACCGGCAGGACGGGCACGGCGGCCACCAGACCCGCCCCCACCAGGACGAGCAGACCGCACACGGTCAGAGCGGCCCGCACACCGCGGCGGTCCAGCAGCCCGGCGAGCAGGGGCGTGCCCACCGCGATGCCCCAGCCGAACGCGGTCACCGTCCAGGTGGCCGCGCCGGTCGAGACGTCGAGGTCCCTCGCGGCCTCGTCGAGGATCAGGGCGGGGCCGGCTATGCCGAAGGACAGCGGGCCGGCCATGAGGGCCAGCCACAGGGCAGCGGGCCCGCGGAACGGCCCGGCGGGCGGGGGTACTTGGGGTTTCCTGCCCGGCGTGGCGGGACCCGGGGCGCCGGGATCGGCGAGTGAGTTGCTCATCTGGGCTCCCTGAGCGGGTGGTTCGAGAAGCTGGTCCGCCCTGGCCCGGACCGGCTGCGCAGCCCTCCGGAAAGGTGCCGGCCGGGCCAGGGAGTCGATGACCGGTGGGCGGGGACGGAGCGGGCCGGGCCGGGCGCCGCCCGCGTGCCCCGCCACCGCCCACCGGTGGATCAGGCGTTCAGCGTCGGGTAGTCGGTGTAGCCCCGGTGGTCCCCTCCGTAGAAGGTGTCCGGGTCGGGGGAGTTGAACGGGCCGCCCGCCAGGATCCGCGCCGGGAGGTCCGGGTTGGCGAGCCACAGCGAGCCCATGCTCACCGCGTCGCACAGCCCCTTCTCCAGCACCGCCTCGGCCGACTCGGGCGTCACGTACTCCTCCTCGCCCGTGGCGTGCGGGTTGAGGATCAGCGTCCCCGGCCACTCCCTGCGGATCAGCTCCGTGACCTCACGCGCCCCGAACTCCATCAGGTGCACATAGGCGAGGTGCAGGGGCGCCAGGGCCCGGATCAGGGCCTGGTACAGCGCCGCCGGGTCGCTCTCCTCGATGCCGTTGGTCGTGTTGGCGGGGGACAGTCGGATGCCGACCCGCTCCGGACCGATCGCGTCGGCGACCGCGTGGGCCACCTCGACCGCGAACCGGATCCGGTTGCCGACGCCGCCGCCGTACGCGTCCGTGCGCCGGTTGGTGTTGTCGGCGAGGAACTGGTGGATGAGGTAGCCGTTGGCGCCGTGCAGTTCCACACCGTCGAACCCGGCGTCCATCGCGCGTTTCGCGGCCGAGATGTGGTCCTCGACCGCCCGCGCGATGTCGTTCAGGTTCATCGCACGCGGCGTCGGGTGGTCCAGCATGCCCTCAGGCGTGTACAGCTGACCGCCGGACGCGACCGCCGACGGTGCCAGCGGCAGCGCGCCGTTCGCGTAGAGGCTCGGGTGACCGATCCGCCCGGAGTGCATCAACTGCACGAAGATCCGGCCCTGCTTCGCGTGGACCGCGTCGGTCACCCGACGCCACGCCTCCACCTGTTTCGGCGTGTGCAGACCCGGTGTGTCGATGTATCCCTGCCCGATGGCGCAGGGCTGCGTGCCCTCGGTGACGACCAGGCCCGCGCCGGCGCGCTGGGCGTAGTACTCGGCCGCCAGTGGGGGCTGTACGCCGCCCTTGGCCCGGCTGCGCGTCATCGGCGCCATGACGAGCCGGTTGGGCAGCATGAGCTTCCCCAGGGGCAGCGGTTCGAATAGGTGACTCACGATCTCCTCCGTCGGGGAACCGGCTTGTTCCACACGGTAGGAAGGGGCGGGGCCCGGCCGAATCAGTAAGGTTTCTGAAACCGGGTACGTACTTCGGCACGGCCTGCCTACCGGCGGGCCGCGTCACGGGGAAGTGAGGGCGCTTACGTGCTGTACGGCAGGTCCACCGAGCTGGCGGCACTTGAGGATCTGATCGCGACGGCCCGCGCGGGACGCAGCGGCGCCCTCGTCCTGCGGGGCGAGGCGGGCATCGGGAAGACGGCCCTGCTGGACCGTGCGGCCGAGGCGGCGTCGGCGTCCGGGACGCGCGTCGTGCGGGTCACCGGCATCGAGCCGGAGGCGGACCTGGCCTTCGGCGGCCTGGTGCAACTGCTGTGGCCGGTGCAGGACCGGCTCGACGCCCTCCCCGAACCGCAGGCGGACGCGCTGCGCGCGGTGCTCGGCACGGGCCGGACGAGGACCCAGGACCGCTTCCTGACCGGCCTGGCCGTACTCACGCTCCTCGCGGATCTGGCCGAACAGGGACCGGTGCTGTGCCTCGTGGACGACGCGCAGTGGCTGGATCAAGCCACTGCGGAGGCGCTGCTGTTCGCCGCGCGGCGGCTGGCCGCCGAACAGGTCGCCATGGTCTTCGCGACCCGTGAGGAGGGCTTCGCCGCGCCCGGCCTGACCGAGCTGCGGCCGTCCCGGCTCGACCCGCGCGACGCGGCCCGGCTGCTCGCCGACCTGGGGCTGCCGTCCGGCCTGCGCGAGCAGGTCATCGCCGAGTCGGCCGGGAACCCGCTGGCACTCATCGAGTTCGGGGCAGCCCGACGCGACGACCCGAGCAGGTTCACGCCCGTCACGGTCGCCGACCGGGTGCTGTCGTCGTACCGCGCCCAGATCGCGCAACTGCCCGAGAGGACGCGGCTGGCGCTGCTGGTCGCCGCGGCCGAGGGGCGGGGCGACCTCCCCCTGCAGATGAAGGCGGGACGCACGCTCGGCGTCGGCCTGGACGACCTGGAGGACGCCGAGCGGGCCGACCTGATCCAGGTGACCGAGAGCACCGTCGCCTTCCGCCACCCGCTGATCGGGACCGCCGCTTACCAGGGCGCCGTACTGGCCCGGCGCATCGCCGTCCACCAGGCGCTGGCCGACGCGGCCGAGGACCCCGACTGCCGGGCCCGGCACCTGCCGCTGGCCACCACGTCCCCGGACGACGCGGTCGCCGCCGAGCTGGTGGCCGCCGCCGACCGGGCCGCCGACCGCAGCGCCTACGCCGCCGCCGCGCTCCTGCACCAGCAGGCCGCCCGCCTCACCCCCGACCGCCGCGCACAGGCCCACCGGCTCGGCGACGCCGCGGCCCACGCGCTCAACGCCGGGCACGCCGGACAGGCCGGGGACCTCGCCGAGCAGGCCGAGCGGTCGACCGAGGAACCGAAGGACCTGGCCCGGCTGGCCCCGGTGCGCGCCGCCGTGCTGTTCGAACTGGGGGACCACCGGGAGGCCGCCCGCCTGCTGCTGGAGCGGGTGTCCTCGGCCGACCCCGAACTGGGCGGGGACATGCTGCGCACGGGCGCCACGTACGCCTGGTTCGCCGGCGACGCCGGCACGGTGCGGGAGGCCGCCCGCCGGTTACGGGACATCGGCGGCACCGACCCGATGGTGGAGGGCATGGCGCACCTCGCCGACGACGACTGCGCCCGCGGCCTCCCCCTGCTCGAACGGGCCGTCGCCACGGGTCCGGCGCGCGGCGGGGACACGACGGCGGCGCGCGCCCTGCACAGCGCGGTCCTCGTCGGCGACGACGCCACGGCCATGGAACTCGCCGTCGCCGAGGTCGCCCGCTGCCGGGCGCAGGGACTGATCGGCGCGCTGCCGCAGGCGCTGCATCTGCTGGCGGAGCGGCAGGTGTTCGCCGGGGCGCACCGGGACGCGGAGGCGTCGGTGGCGGAGGCCGTGGAGATCGCCCGCGACACCGGCCTGCGCCAGCGGGTGGCCTGGCTCAACGGCGTCCCCGCCCGCATCGCCGCCATCGAGGGTGACGAGCGGCGCTGCCGCGGCCTCGCCGAGGACACCCCGGAGGTCGGCCGGGTGGCCAGCGAGAGCGCGCTGGGCCTGCTCGAACTGGCGCAGGGCGACTACGCGTCGGCCCTCACCAGGCTGGAGGCCGCCGCCGTCCCCGGCCCGCGGCGCCACACGGCGATGGCCATGGCCGCCGTCGCCGACCAGGTCGAGGCCGCGGTGCGGCTCGGGGACCGCGAGCGCGCCGAGGGCCCGGCACGCGCGTTCGAGGCCTGGGCGCGGGCCGGCAGCCGGCCCTGGGCGCACGCGGTCGCGCACCGGTGCCGGGCGCTGCTCGACGGGCGGGAGGAGGACTACGTCCAGGCGGTCGGGCTGCACGAGCGGGGCGGGCGGCCCTTCGAGCGGGCCCGCACGGAGCTGCTGTACGGGGAGTGGCTGCGCAGGGCGCGGCGGCGCAGCGACGCCCGCGCGGTGCTGCGGTCGGCACTGGAGATCTTCGAGCGGCTGCATGCCACGCCCTGGGCGGAGCGGGCCCGTGCGGAGCTGCGGGCGGCGGGTGACGCGACGTCGGCCGCCAGGGCCACCGCGGAGAACGTCCTGGACCGGCTGACCCCGCAGGAGTTGCAGGTGGTCCGGCTCGCGGCCGACGGCAACAGCAGCCGGGAGATCGCGGCGCAGCTCTTCCTCAGCCGAAGGACCGTGGAACACCACCTGTACAAGGCGTACCCCAAGCTGGGCGTGGGTTCGCGGCGGGAGCTCGCGCGACTGAACCTGACGTGAGGTCAGGACCGGATCTGACAGACACGGATCCGATCTGACAGATCCGCGCCGGAGTCGGGGGCACCGCCGGACGGGAGCCGAGCGGCTTTGCCAGAATCCCTGACCATGATGCGTGCTGCCTACATTGAACAGCTCGGATCTCCGGACGTCATCCGTTACGGCGATCTGCCCGTGCCGGAGCCGGGCCCGACCGACGTGCTGGTCAACGTCACGGCCGTCTCCGTCAACCACGTCGACACCTTCGTGCGCTCGGGAGCCTGGCGCACCCCGCTGACCTTCCCCTTCGTGATCGGCCGGGACCTGACCGGCACCGTCGCCGAAGTCGGCGCGGGCGTGCACCGGTTCAGGCCCGGCGACCGGGTGTGGTGCAACAGCCTCGGCCACGACGGACGCCAGGGCGCCGCCGCCGAGCAGGTCCTGGTGCCCGTCGACCGGCTCTACCACCTGCCCGAGGGCGCCGACCCGTACGAGACCGTGGCCCTCGCCCATCCCGCCGCGACCGCCCACCTCGGCCTGTTCACCCACGGACGGCTCCGGGCCGGCGAGACCGTCGTCGTCGCCGGCGCGGCCGGCAACGTGGGCAGCGCCCTGGTGGTGATGGCCGCCGCCGCGGGCGCCCGGGTCGTCGCCACCGCCTCCGCGCGGGACGCCGAGTACTGCCGGGGGATCGGCGCCGACCACGTCGTCGACTACCGGGACCCCGACGTGCCCGGCCGGATCCGCGAGGCCGCCCCCGCGGGCGTCGACCTCTACTTCGACACCTCCGGCGCCAACGACCTGGAGACCGCGGTGGACCTCCTCGCCGGACGGGGCCGGATCGTGCTGCTCGCCGGCATGCGCTCCCGGCCGGTGCTGCCCGTGGGGCCGCTCTACCTGCGGGACCGCTCCGTCCTCGGCTTCGCCATCTCCCACGCCACCGCCGGTGAACTCGCCGAGGCGGCCGGCGCCGTCAACCGGCTGGTGGCCGACGGCAGACTCAGGCCCCGGGCGGTCGAACGGCTGCACCTGAGCGACGCCGCCGAGGCACACCGCCGGCTGGAGGAGGGCAAGGTGAGCGGAAAACTCGTCCTCGGCACGGACGGCATGGCTTGAAATACGTCGCCGGACCGCGCGCCGGTGAAATGCGGGAATTCTGACCTGACAAACAAGAAAGCCGCTCTTTGACCGGCGCAGGGCACCCCCTGGCAGAATTCCGGACATGACTCAGTCAATCATCGAAACCTCCCCGCTGTTCGAACTCCGCGCCGACATTCACGTTTCCGCGACGCCGCTCGAGGTGTACTCCGTCGTCAGCGATCTGCCGCGCAGCGCCGAATGGAGCCCGGAATGCCGGGGCGGTGAATGGGTGTCCGGCGAACCGTCGACCGTCGGGGCCGTCTTCCGCGGCGAGAACCTCCGCAGCGAGGACGTGGTCGCCTGGGCGCCCCTCGTGCGCGGCGTCTGGCACACCGAGTGCCGCGTCACCGCCGCCGAGCCCGGCCGCACCTTCCAGTGGATGATGCTCACCCACGCCCGCGAGGACCAGGAGAGCATCTGGGGCTTCGACATGGCCCCCGACGGCGACGCCTGCGTGCTCACCCACCACTTCCGCATGGGCCGGGCCACCGCCGGCATCCACAAGATCGTCGCCGACCTGGACGAGAACGACCGGAAGCGGTTCGTCGCGGACTGGACCGCCAAGCTCGAACAGGACCTCGACGCCACCCTGCGGCGCATCAAGGATGTCATCGAAAAGCGGTGACATTGTCTGCCGGTGACCGCATCGACATTTGGTATTCAGACAGCCTGCCGCAGGCTGATGAACAGTCGCGGCGGACGAGAGGGTGGGCAGATGTTTCTGCAGCGCATCGGAAACAAGGGAATTCGGCTGGGCACACTGTTCGACCGGGCGGCGGCCCGGCACCCGGCGAATCCCGTGATCCTCGACCATGAACTCGACGTCGCTCCGGAGCGCGGGCGCCGCATGACGCTGACGGAGGTCGCCGACCTCGTCGACGACCTGGCCTCCCGGCTGTGGGCGGCCGGCGTCCGGCCCGGGGAACGCGTCGTCGTCCACAAGACCGACGGCTTCGACATCACCCTCCTGGCCTGCTCCACCGCCAGGATCGGCGCCGTACCCGTCCTGCTGTCCCCGAAGCTGGACGGCGCGACCGTGTGCGAACTGGTGCGCCGCGTGGACCGGCCGCACCTCGTGACCGACCAGGACAAGCTGGACCACCACCTGCCCGCCGGGGTCTTCGACCTGACCCGGCAGGTCCTGCTGGCCTCCGGCGGCCACGAGCGGGCGACGACCCTCGCCTCGCTCGCCGGCGCCACCCGGGTCGCGCCGGTGACCATGCCCCCGGACCACCCGACGCTGGTCACCCACACCTCCGGCACCACCGGCACACCCAAGCTGGCGGTGCACACCGGCCGCACCTTCCAGGCCCGCTACCGCCCCCAGGGCACCGTGGCGTCCCTCGTGGGCCGCAGCGAACCCATCGCCATCCACGTGTCCTTCGTGCACTCGCGGATGTTCACGGCCATGCCCATCACGATCCTCCAGGGCCACCCGCTGATCATCCTCCGCGACGACGAACCCGACGTCGTGGCCGAGGTGTTCCGGCAGGCGCCGCCCGGCCTGATCGAGGCCCACCCCAACACCTTCCTGCGCTGGGAGGTGCTCGTGGACGACCCGCGCCGGCCGCTGGCGAACGTGAAGTACTTCAGCAGCACCTTCGACGCCATCCACCCGCGCACCGTGCACCTGATGCTCAGCGCCTCCCGCCGCGAGTCGCCGCAGTTCGTCCAGATGTACGGGCAGAGCGAGGTCGGCCCCATCGCCGGGCGCACCTACTCCAAGAAGCGCGGCGCGGACGCCGACGGCCGCTGCGTGGGCTCCCCGTTCCCCGGCATGACCGGCGTGCGCGTGGTGAGCCGGGACGGCAGGCGGCCCACCAAGGCCAACCCCGGGTACATCGAGGTGCGTTCCGACGGACGGATCGTCACCTACCTCGGTGAGCACGAGCGCTGGGAGAAGCAGGCCGACGGCGAGTGGTGGCGCATGGGCGACCTCGGCTACCGCACCAAGTGGGGCTGCCTGCACCTGCTCGACCGGGAGGTCGACCACATCCAGGGCATCGACAGCACCCTGGAGATCGAGGACACCCTCTTCGCGCGGATGCCGGAACTCGTCGAGGTCATCATCGTCCCGGACGACACCGGCAAACCGGTGCCCGTGGTCTGCACCCGCGACGACAAGCCGCTCGACCTCAAGGCGTGGAAGTCCGCCGTGGCCGGGCTGCCCGCGATGGCGGAGCCCGTGCAGTGGAAGCTCGACGACCTGCCGCAGACCGCCACCACCAAGATCAAGCGGCTGGAGCTCGCGCGGCTGCTGAAGGCGGAGCAAGAGGACAAGTAGCCCCGGCCCCCGCGCCGCCCCTTTCGCGGCGCGGGCCCGTCCCCCTCCCGCGGGCCCGCGCCCCTCCAACCCCCCGCAGGACGCCCGACGTCACGCGTCGGGCCGCCGCCCCCAGCCGAGGAGTTGCCCCGATGACGGCACTGCGCGTCTCCCGACGCCGGATCGAGCACTGGGACCCGGAGGACGAGGAGTTCTGGGAGCGCACCGGCAAGCACGTGGCACGCCGCAACCTCGTCCTGTCGATCCTCTCCGAACACATCGGGTTCTCGATCTGGAGCATGTGGTCGGTCCTGGTGCTGTTCATGTCCCCCGACATCGGCCTCGGCTTCGCCCCGAGCGAGAAGTTCCTGCTGGTGGTCACCCCCACGCTGGTGGGCGCGCTGCTGCGGCTGCCCTACAGCCACGCCGTGGTCCGGTTCGGCGGGCGCACCTGGACCGTCTTCAGCTCGGTCCTGCTGCTCGTACCGGCCCTTCTGGCGCTGTACTTCGTCCAACGGCCGGGCACGCCCCTGTGGGTGTTCCTGCTCGTCGCCGCCACGGCGGGCGTCGGCGGCGGCAACTTCGCCTCGTCCACGACGAACATCGCCCACTTCTTCCCCCGCCGGCACCAGGGCTGGGCACTCGGCCTCAACGCCGGCGGCGGCAACCTGGGCGTCGCGGTGATCCAGCTGACCGGACTGCTCGTGATCGCCACCGCGGGCGACACCCACCCCGCGTACGTGATCGCCGCCTACCTGCCGCTGATCGCCCTCGCCGCCCTCCTCGCGGCGCTCGGCATGGACAACGTCGACACCGGACCGCCCGTGCGGGGCGCCCTGCGGGAAGCGGCGGGCAACGAGCACACCTGGTGGATCTCGCTGCTGTACCTCGGCACCTTCGGCTCGTTCATCGGCTACGGCTTCGCCTTCGGTCTCGTCCTGCAGAACCAGTTCGGCTCCACGCCCCTGGAGGCGGCCGGATACACCTTCCTCGGGCCGCTGCTCGGCTCGCTGTCCCGGCCGTTCGGCGGGCGGCTCGCCGACCGCTGGGGCGGAGCGCGCGTCACCTTCTGGAACTTCCTCGCCATGGGCGCGGGCACCTGCCTGCTGCTGGTGGCCTCCGTGCACCAGTCGCTCCCGCTGTTCGTCACCGCGTTCACGGTGCTGTTCGTGCTCAGCGGCCTCGGCAACGGCTCCACGTACAAACTCATCCCAGTGGTCTTCGCCCGGCAGGCGGAGGCCGCCGTCACCGCGGGCGACGACGCGACCGAGGCCTTCGCCCGCGCCCGGCGCCTGACCGGGGCGGCCATCGGCATCGCCGGTGCCGTCGGCGCGCTCGGCGGCGTCGCCGTCAACCTGGTCTTCCGGGCCTCCTTCGGCAGCCAGGGCAGCGCCGAACCCGCCTTCTCGTCCTTCCTGGCCTTCTACGCCCTGTGCGTCGTCGTCACCCGCGCCGTCTACCTGCGCGACACCCCGCACGGCACCCCGCCGCGCGCGACACGGAACGCGGGCCGGGCCGGGGGCGGCACCGCCAAGTCGTCGGAGGCCACCCGTGCCTGACACCGCGCCGGGCACGAGCGTGGCCACCCACTGCCCGTACTGCGCCCTGCAGTGCGGCACGCGCCTCGGCCACGACGCGCGTGGCACCGTGGTGGAGCCCTCCGACTTCCCCGTCAACGACGGCGGACTGTGCCAGAAGGGCTGGACCGCGCCCGCCCTCCTCGACGTCCCCGACCGGCTGCGCCGGCCACTGGTGCGAGACCGGGCCGGCCGCCTCGTCCCGGCCGACTGGGACACGGCCCTCGACACCGTCGCCGAGCGCCTGCTCCGCATCCGCGCCGAGCACGGCCCGGACGCGGTCGCCGTGTTCGGCGGGGGCGGCCTGACCAACGAAAAGGCCTACCTGCTGGGCAAGTTCGCCCGGCTCGCGCTGCGGACCAGCCAGATCGACTACAACGGCCGGTTCTGCATGTCCTCGGCCGCCGCCGCCGGGACGGCCGCCTTCGGACTGGACCGCGGACTGCCGTTCCCCGTGTCCGACCTCGGCGCCGCCGACGCGATCCTCCTCGCCGGCGCCAACCCCGCCGAGACGATGCCCCCGCTCATGCGGCACCTGGACGGCGCCGACCTGGTCGTCGTCGACCCGCGCCGCACCAGGACCGCCGAACGCGCCGCCCTGCACCTGCAACCGGTGCCCGGCACCGACCTCGCGCTGGCACTCGGCCTGCTGCACATCGCCGTCAGCGACGGCTGGTGCGACAAGGAGTACGTCGAGCGGCGCACCACCGGGTTCGACGCGGCCTGGCGGCGCGCCGTGACCTGGTGGCCCGAGCGCGTCGAACGCGTCACGGGTGTCCCCGCCTCCGAACAGCGGGCCGCCGTACGGCTGTTGGGCGAGGCCCGCCGGGCCTACGTGCTGACCGGCCGCGGCGCCGAGCAGCACAGCAAGGGCGCCGACACGGCCGCGGCGTTCATCAACCTCGCGCTCGCCCTCGGCCTGCCCGGCGTCCCCGGAAACGGCTACGGCTGCCTGACCGGACAGGGCAACGGACAGGGCGGACGCGAGCACGGCCAGAAAACCGACCAGCTGCCCGGCTACCGCATGATCACCGACCCGGCGGCCCGCGCCCACGTCGCCCGCGTCTGGGGCGTGGACCCCGACACGCTGCCCGGCCCCGGCCGCAGCGCCTACGAGCTGCTCGACGCCCTCGGCACGGACGGCGGCCCGCGCGCCCTGCTGGTGTTCGGCTCCAACCCCGCCGTGTCGGCGCCCCATGCCGCGCACGTCTGCGCCCGGCTGGCCTCGCTCGATCTGCTGGTGGTCGCCGACTTCGTGCCGTCGGAGACCGCGCGGACGGCCGACGTGGTCCTCCCCGTCGCCCAGTGGGCCGAGGAGGAGGGCACCATGACCAGCCTGGAGGGCCGCGTCCTGCGCCGCCGCCGGCTGCGCCTGCCGCCGGACGGCGTGCGCACCGACCTCGACGTCCTGCACGGCCTCGCGGTCCGGCTCGGCGAGCCGGCCGACCGCTACCCGACCGCACCCCGCCAGGTCTTCGAAGAACTGCGCCGCGCCTCCAGCGGCGGCAAGGCCGACTACTCCGGCATCACCTACGACCGCCTCGACGCGGGAGAGGCCCTGCACTGGCCCTGCCCGGACACCCCGGCCGGCGCACCGCACCCCGGCACGCCCCGACTCTTCCTCGACGGCTTCGCACACCCCGACGGGCGGGCCCGGTTCGCCGAGGTCGACCACCGCGACCCCGCCGAGACCCCCGACGCCGACCACCCCCTGTACGCCACGACCGGCCGCGTCCTCGCGCACTACCAGTCCGGCGCGCAGACCCGCCGCGTGCCCGAACTCGACGAGGCCGCACCAGGACCGTTCGTGGAGATCCACCCCGACACCGCCGAACGCGCCGGACTCCGCGAAGGGGAACCGGCCCGCGTCACCTCGGCCCGCGGCACCACCGTCGCCCGCGTGCGCCTGGTCGGCAGCATGCGCACGGACACGGTGTTCCTGCCGTTCCACTATCCCGGCGCCGGCCGCGCCAACCTGATCACCAGCACCGCCCTCGACCCCCGCAGCGGGATGCCCGAGTTCAAGGTCTGCGCCGTGCGCGTCGAACCGGGCACCGACGCGTCATGAGGCCCGCCGTGACCGCCCCCGCCTCCGACCGGATCGTCGTCGTCGGCAACGGCCCCGCCGCCCACCGGCTCGCCGAGCGCCTGCGCCACCACGGCCACCGCGGCCCGGTCACCGTCCTCGGCGCCGAGCCGCGCCCGGCGTACAACCGCGTGCTGCTGACGTCCCTCCTCGCCGGCACCCTCACCGCCGCGGACCTGACCCTGCCCGCGCCCCCCGACGGCGTCCACGTCCGCACCGGCGTCACCGTCACCGCCGTCGACCCCGCCCGCCGCCAGGTCCGCACCGACGACGGGGACACCCACCCCTACGACCGACTGGTGCTGGCCACCGGCGCCCGGCCCCGGACCCCGCCCCTGCCGGGCCTCCGCACCGCCGACGGACACCTCGCCCCGGGCGCCACCGCCCTGCGCACCCTCGCCGACTGCGAACGGATCGCGGACGGACCCGTGGTGGTGCTCGGCGGCGGCGTCCTCGGCACCGAGACCACGCTCGCCCTGCTGCGCCACGGCCGCGACGTCACCCTCGTCCACCCCGGACCCCACCCCATGGACGACCGGCTCGACGCCGTGGCCGGCGGCCTGCTCACCCACCACCTCCGGACCGGCGGCGCCCGACTGCGGCTGCGGCGCGCAGCAGCCGGGTACCGGCCCGGCAAACTCACCCTGGACGACGGCGAGATCCTCCGCGCCGACACGCTCGTCCTGTGCACGGGCGTCCAGCCCGACACGACGCTCGCCCGGAACGCCGGACTGACCGTCCGCACCGGCGTCGTCGTCGACCCCCGGCTGCGCACGAGCGACCCGCGCGTGCACGCCGTCGGGGACTGCGCCGAGTACGACGGCGAGGTGCCCGGCCTCGTCACCACCGCCTGGGACCAGGCCGAGACCCTCGCCCGCGTCCTCGCCGGCCACGCGACCCGGCACCGCGCGACCCGGCCCGCCGTACGGCTGAAGGCCCCCGGCATCGACCTCGCCTGCCTCGGCCCGCCCGAACCCCCGGGCGCCACCCGGCACATCACCCTGTCCGACCCCGCCCGGGGCCGCTACGCCCGTCTCGCCCTGGCCGGCGAGACGATCCTCGGCGCGGTCCTCGTCGGCCTGCCCCGCGCCACCGCCGCGCTCGTCCGGCTCCACGAACGCGGCCTGCCCGTGCCGTCCGACCGGCTCGGACTCCTGCTGGGCACCGCCGCCACCGAACGACCCGCCTGCGTCGAACTGCCCGACGAGGCCGTGCTCTGCCACTGCAACCACGTCACCAAGGCCGACCTGCTCCGCGCGTGGCGCGCCGGCGCCCGCGACTTGCCGCGGATCGCCGCCACGACCCGGGCCACCACCGGCTGCGGCGGCTGCACGGACGACGTGCGGCTCGTCCTCGCGGCGGCCACCGGAGGGAACGACGACCCATGACCCGCACACCCCGCACCCTCGTGGTCGTCGGCCACGGCATGGCCGGCCACCGCCTCGTGGAACACCTGCGGACCCACGACCGGCACGGCACCTGGCGGGTCGTCGTCCTGGCCGAGGAGCCCCGCCCCGCCTACAACCGCGTCGCCCTGTCCTCCTACCTGGAGGGCAAGAGCGCCGCCGACCTCACCCTCGCCGACCACGCCTTCCTCACCGACCCCCTGGTCGACGTCCGCACATCCACCCCGGCGACCGGCATCGACCGGCGGGCCCGCACCGTCACCACCGCCGACGGCACCGCCACCGCCTACGACGCGCTCGTCCTCGCCACCGGCTCACGGCCGTTCGTGCCGCCCGTACCGGGACACGACCTGCCCGGCTGCTTCGTCTACCGCACCTTCGACGACCTCGACGCCCTGCGCGCCGCGGCCCGCGAGGGACGCCACGGCGTCGTCGTCGGCGGCGGCCTGCTCGGCCTGGAGGCCGCCAACGCCCTGCGGCTCCTCGGCGTGCGCCCGCACGTCGTGGAACGCGCACCGCGCCTGATGCCCGTCCAACTCGACGACGGCGGAGCGCGCGTGCTCGCCCGGCTCGTCGGCGACCTCGGACTGCGCGTGCACTGCGACACCGCCGTGCGCACCGTCCACGCCGGATCCGACGGCCGTGTCGCCGGCGTCACCCTCACCGACGGCACCGCCCTCGACGCCGACCTCGTCGTGTTCTCCGCCGGGGTGCGCCCCCGAGACGAACTCGCCGGACCCGCCGCCCTCGCCACGGGCGACCGCGGCGGCTTCCTCGTCGACGACCGCTGCCGCACCGACGACCCGCGCGTCTGGGCCGTCGGCGAGTGCGCCGCAGTCCGGGGCCGCACCTACGGGCTCGTCGCGCCCGGCTACCGCATGGCCGAACTCGTCGCCGACCAGCTCCTCGGCCGGCCCGCCACCCCCTTCGCCGACCCCGACACCTCCGCCAAGCTCAAACTCCTCGGCGTCGACGTCGCCGGCTTCGGCGACGCCCACGCCGAGACCGAGGGCGCCCTGGAGTACGTCCTGCGCGACGACACCGCCGGCACCTACGCGAAGCTCGTCCTCGGCCCCGACGGACGAATCCTGCTCGGCGGTGTGCTCGCCGGTGACGCCTCCGCCTACCGCACGCTGCGCGCCCTGGTCGGCCGCCAACTGACCGCCCCGCCCGACAGGTTGCTGACCGGCGACGCCCTCGCCGGCCCGCCGCCAACGGCGCGCGGACCGGCCGCGGCATGACTTGACGGAGTAGGGACCGGCAGTTGGCGGCCCGCTCGGCACCGGAGCGACGATCACTGTGCGCCACTCCCGGCGCGCGCCGCCCCGCCCACGACAACGCCCAGTCGGGAAGTGAGGTTTGCCAGATGCCCAGTCGCACGGTGGTCGTCCGGACGACGGCGGGACACGTGGCGGGAGAACGGACCGACGGACTCACCGTCTTCCGGGGCGTGCCCTACGCGGCGCCGCCCGTGGGCCCGCTGCGCTTCTCCTCACCCCGGCCCCCCGAACCGTGGCAGGGCGTGCGGGACGCCACCGAGTTCGCCGCGCCCTCGCTCCAGGGCGACTACCTGCCCGACAGCAGCGAGGACAGCCTGTACGCCAACGTCTGGACCCCGGACGTGCACGGCAGCCTGCCGGTCCTCGTCTACATCCACGGCGGCGGCTGGCTGCTCGGCGCGGGCAGCGAACCCGACTACGACGGCGCCCGCCCCGCCGTCCACGGCCGCATGGTCGTCGTCACCTTCAACTACCGCCTCGGCGCGTTCGGCTGGGGACTCCACGAGGACCTCACCGACCCCCGCACGGGCTCCTTCGCCAACTGGGGCCTCCAGGACCAGGTGGCCCTCGTCCACTGGGTCCGCGACAACGCCACCGCGTTCGGCGGCGACCCCGGCAACATCACCGTCTCCGGAACCTCCGCGGGAGGCTCCAGCACCTGGCAGCTCGCCCTCCTGCCCGAACTGCGCGACACCATCAGAAGAATCGTCCCGATCAGCGTCAAACACGTGTGGGAACCGGCCAGTTCCACCACCCCCGAGGAGTCCCGCGCCGTCTACGAGCACCTCGCCCGCCGCTTCGGCACGACCGTGCCGGGCCTGCGCGCCGTACCCGCCGCCGAACTGCGGGACGCCTGGGACGAGGTGTACGCCGGCAGCCCCACCGAGCGGTTCGTGCGCGGCGGGCGCGAATACCGCGGACCGGTCGTGGACGAACGGTGGATGCACGGCTACGACCACGCCCTGCCCACCCCCCGCATCCCGATGATGCCCATCTACTGCCGCACCGAGGGCTCCTTCTTCACCACCGGCCCCGGATACCCCTACCCCGGCCCGCACCCCGCCGACGACGCCGGACTGCGCGCGGCGATCCGCGAAGTCCTGGAGAAGTGCGCCGCCAAGATCACCGACGAGCACGTGGACGACTGCATCGCCCACTACCGGCGGACCGCCGAGGCGGAGGGCCTGCCGCACGACCCGGTGTCGCTGTGGACCCAGGTCTGGGGCGACGGGCTCTTCCGCCACCGGATCGTCCGGCTCGCCGAGCGGCACGCCCGGGAACGCGACCCCGGCGCGGCACCCCAGTACCTCATGGAGTTCGCCCACCCGCTCAGAGAGCCGTACGCCGGCACCACCCCGCACGAGGCCGTCGCGAAGTTCCTGTTCGGCTCGCACACACTGCCCGTCAACGCGCCCGCCTACGGGGACGGGCCACTGGAACGGCGGATCTCCGACACCCTGATCGACCTGGTGGCCTCCTTCGCCCGCGGACGGGCCCCGAGCAGCGAACACGCCCCCGCCTGGCCGGTGTTCACCCCGGACCGGCCCTCCGTGATGGTGCTCGGCGGCGAGCGCGTGGCACGGGTCGGCCCCGTGTCGGCCCCGTCCCCCCTGACGTACTGGGACCGCCCGGCCTGGGCCCCGCGGTCCTGAACCCGACCCCCACCCACGGCCGTTCACCCCGGCCGTCGCCATCCTCAGCAACGAAAGGACCGGACTTCGATGTGCGGACTCGCAGGATGGGTCGCCTACGACCACGATCTGTCGGCGCACGGCGACACCGCGTCGGCCATGACGGAAACCATGGCGTGCCGAGGACCCGACGACCGGGGCGTGTGGATCTCGCCGCACGCCGTCCTCGGCCACCGCCGGCTCTCCATCATCGACCTGGAGGGCGGCCGCCAGCCCATGCACGTCACGGGCGAGGACGACGGCCTCCCCGTCATCGTCTACACCGGCGAGGTCTACAACTACCGCGAGCTGAAGGACGAACTCGCGGGCCTCGGCCACACGTTCCGCACCTCCAGCGACACCGAGGTCGTCCTGCACGCCTACCTGGAGTGGGGCGAACACTTCGCCGAACGCCTCAACGGCATGTACGCCCTCGCCCTGTGGGACCCGCGCAGTGAGGAACTCCTGCTGGTCCGCGACCGCATGGGCGTCAAACCCCTCTTCTACTACCCGACGCCCGACGGCGTGCTGTTCGGCTCCGAGGCCAAGGCCATCCTGGCCCACCCCGACGCGGAGGCGGTCGTCGACGCCGAGGGCCTGGCGGAGATCTTCGCCATCATCAACACCCCCGGCCACGCCGTCTTCAAGGGCATGCACGAGGTCGTGCCCGGCACCGTCGTCCGCTTCCACCGCGGCGGCAGCACCACCCGCGCCTACTGGGAACTTCGGGCCCGCCCGCACACCGACGACCTCGACACCACCGTCACCCGCGTCCGCGAACTCCTCGAGGACATCGTCGAACGCCAGCTCGTCGCCGACGTCAAGGTGGGCACCCTGCTGTCCGGCGGCCTCGACTCCAGTGCCATCACCGCACTCGCCGCCAAGATCTTCCGCGACCAGGGCAAGCGGGAACGCATCAAGGCCTTCTCCATCGACTTCAAGAACAACGAGGACACCTTCCGCGGCAACGGCATCTGGAGGGACCCCGACACGCCGTACGCGATCGACGTCGCCCGGCGCTCCGGCGCCGAACACGTCGTGGTCGAGCTGGAGAACCACCACGTGCTGGACGAGGACGTGCGCCGGCGCGTCCTGCTCGCCCAGGACCTGCCCATCTCCACCGGCGACATGGAGCACTCCCTCTACCACCTGTGCAAGGCCCTCAAGGAACAGGTGACGGTCGCCCTGTCCGGCGAGACCGCGGACGAACTCTTCGGCGGCTACAACTGGTTCTTCGACAAGGAGGCCGTGGAGGGCGACACCTTCCCCTGGTACGACGCCTGGCGCCGGCTCGGCGGCCTGGACACCATGAAGGAGATCGGCCTCTGGGACCGGCTCGGCCTCGACGAGTACGTCGCCAAACGGTACGCCGAGGCACTCGCCGAAGTGCCCCGCCTGGACGGCGAACCCGCCGACGAGGCACGGATGCGGGAGCTGACCTACCTCAACATCAGCCGCTGGGAGAACTTCCTCCTGGACCGCAAGGACCGCATCAGCATGGCCGCGAGCCTGGAGGTCCGCGTCCCGTTCACCGACCACCGGCTGGTGGAGTACGTCTTCAACGTGCCGTGGTCCATGAAGACCTTCGACGGCCGCGAGAAGAGCCTGCTGCGCGCCGCCGCGAGCCACGTCCTGCCCGCGTCGGTCCTGGAGCGCAAGAAGAGCCCCTACCCCTCCACCCAGGACGTGGAGTACGTGCGGGCCCTGCGCGCCAAGGTCGAGGCCCTGCTCGACGATTCCCCCGTGCTCGACCTCGTGCCGGCCGAAGGCATCCGCAAGCTGCTCGACAAGCCCGTCGAGTCCTACGCCGGACTGGGCGGCCTGTGGGGCATGCGGGCCGTCATGGAGCGCCTCGTCGAGTTCGACGCGTGGGTGAAGGAGTACGACGTCCGCGTGGAGTGGTGACACTCCCACGCCAACGGTGCGGCGCGCGGGGCCCGGCCGGCGCCGCGCGCCGCACCCGCACCGGACCCCATCCCGTCCCGCACCGCGGAAGGACACCCATGGACACCCAAGGTCTGCCACTCGTGGTGGACGACTCCCCGGAATGGGGCAGCAAACGCCTCGACCTCGACGCCTACTTGGCCCGCGTCGGGTACCGCGGTCCCCGCGACACCTCCCTCGCGGCACTCCGCGGGCTGCACCGCGCCCACCGCGACTCCGTCTGCTTCGAGAACGTCGACATCGCCCTGGGCCGCGAGGTCTCCCTCGACATCGACGCCGTCCAGCGCAAGA
This sequence comes from Streptomyces sp. NPDC037054, assembly GCF_055606745.1. Classification (NCBI taxonomy): domain Bacteria; kingdom Bacillati; phylum Actinomycetota; class Actinomycetes; order Kitasatosporales; family Streptomycetaceae; genus Streptomyces; species Streptomyces sp. NPDC037054. The sequence continues at coordinate 247,528 of NZ_JBVJSJ010000009.1, forward strand.
TCGTCCAGGCCGGGCGCGGCGGCTACTGCTACGAGACGAACCTGCTGTTCGCCGCCGCCCTGGACCGCTTCGGCTTCCCGGTCACCCGGCTCCTGGTCCGCATCCGCGAGGGCAGCGCCAAACGCCGCTTCCGCTCCCACACGGCCCTGCTGGTCCGCGCGGACGACACCGTGTGGCTGGCCGACCCCGGCTACGGCTACGCCGCGCTCATCGAACCCCTCGCCCTGCGCCCCGGTGCGGAGAGCACTGTCGACGGCTGGTCGTGGCGGCTGACCGTCGAGGACGGCCACTGGCTGCTCCAGTACCGGCGCCCCGAGGGCTGGTTCGACATCTACGCCTTCCGCACGGAACCCCAGTACGCCGTCGACTTCCAGGCCGCCCACTGGGTCAGCTCCACGCGGCCCGGCTCGCCCTTCGTCGGACAGCTCGTCGTCCAGCGCGCCACCGACGACGAGCGGTACCGGCTCAAGAACACCGAGCTGATGACCGAGTACCGCAGCGGCGAGCAGCGCCTGCGCCTGCTCACCCCCGACGAGGCCGTGCACGCCGTGCGCACCACTTTCGGGCTCCCGCTCACCGCCGAGGAGACCGGGCTGCTGCGTGACTTCCTCGCCGCCCGCCGGTGACGGCCGTCGGCCGAACGACGACTCCCCGCCTCGCAACTGCTCGCGCGAGGCGGGGAGTTCCGTACGAGCCGTCGGCTCACGTGCCGGACCGGTCGCTCGCTCGGGCCCCGGCACCGTCCAGGACCAGCGCCCGCAGGACGGCCGCCGCGACGTCCTCCGGTGTGAGCCCGCCGGTGTCGACCACCACGCGGGCCACCTTGGCGTACAACGGTCGGCGTGCGGCCATCAGGGTGCGCCACTCCCGGTGCGGGTCGGCGGCGGCCAGCAACGGCCGGGCGGAGTCCCGCCCGATCCGCCGGACCGCCTCGGCGGCTTCCACGTCGAGGAACACCACGGGCAGCCCCGCCAGCGACGCGCGCGTCCGGGGGCTGAGGACCGCTCCGCCGCCGAGGGCGAGCACCCCGTCGTGTTCGGCGAGCGCCCGGGCCACTGCCCGTTCTTCGATGGCGCGGAAGGCGGGTTCGCCGTCGTCGACGAAGATGTCGGCGATGGCCCTGCCCTGGGCGGTCACGATGTCGTCGTCGGTGTCGCGGTAGGCGACGCCGAGGCGGTCCGCGAGGAGCCGGCCGACGGTGGACTTGCCCACCCCCATCGGGCCGACCAGCACGACCAGCGGTGCCGGGCTCACCGGACGGCCAGGTTCTCGAGGTACGACGTGACGTTGCGGCGCGTCTCCACGACCGAGTCGCCGCCGAACTTCTCCGCCACCGCGTCCGCCAGCACCAGCGCCACCATCGCCTCCGCCACGATCCCGGCCGCCGGGACGGCGCACACGTCGGAGCGCTGGTGGTGGGCCTGCGCGGCCTCGCCGGTGACCACGTCCACCGTCCGCAGCGCCCGCGGCACGGTCGCGATCGGCTTCATCGCCGCACGCACCCGCAGCAGCTCACCGGTGGTCAGCCCGCCTTCGGTGCCGCCCGAGCGGCCGGTGGCGCGCTTGATGCCCTCGTCGGTGGTGAGGATCTCGTCGTGCGCCTTGGAGCCCGGCACCCGCGCCAGGTCGAAGCCGTCACCGACCTCGACGCCCTTGATCGCCTGGATGCCCATCAGCGCGGCGGCCAGCCGGGCGTCCAGGCGCCGGTCCCAGTGCACGTGCGAACCGAGGCCGACCGGGACGCCGTAGGCGAGGACCTCGACGACGCCGCCGAGGGTGTCGCCGTCCTTGTGGGCCTGGTCGATCTCCGCGACCATCGCCTTCGACGCGTCCTGGTCCAGACACCGCACCGGGTCCGCGTCCAGCCGCTCCACGTCCCCCGGGGTGGGGTAGACACCGTAGGGGGCCTTGGCCGCGGCCAGTTCCACGACGTGCGAGACGATCTCGATGCCGGCCGTCTCCTTCAGGTACGACCGTGCCACCGCGCCCAGCGCCACGCGGGCCGCGGTCTCGCGGGCGGAGGCGCGTTCCAGGACCGGGCGGGCCTCGTCGAAGCCGTACTTCTGCATGCCTGCCAGATCCGCGTGACCGGGGCGGGGGCGGGTCAGCGGCGCGTTGCGCGCGAGGCCGGCCAGGATCTCGGGGTCGACCGGGTCGGCGGCCATCACCTGCTCCCACTTCGGCCACTCGGTGTTGCCGACCATGACCGCGACCGGGGAACCCAGGGTCAGGCCGTGCCGGACACCGCCGAGGAAGGTGACCTCGTCCCGCTCGAACTTCATCCGCGCACCGCGCCCGTAGCCCAGCCGGCGCCTCGCCAAGTGGTCCGCCACCATCTCCGTGGTGATCGGCACGCCGGCGGGAAGGCCCTCCAGCGTCGCGACGAGTGCGGGACCGTGGGACTCACCCGCGGTCAGCCAGCGCAACCTGCTCAACGGCGCCCCGCTCCTTTCCCTTCGCGTCGGCGAGAACCTCCTTGATCAGGTCGCCGACGATGCGGACACCGTCCTGGGTGAGCACCGACTCGGCGTGGAACTGCATCGACGCGAAGTGCGGGCCGCGCAGGGCGTGCACCTCGCCCGTGTCGGCGTCGCGGCTGACCTCGACCAGGCCCACGCCCTCGCAGTCGACCTTGTCCTCCTGGCTGCGGGCGGCGAACGTGTTGTAGAAACCGACCCGTGCCGGCGCGCCGAACAGGTCGATCTCCTTCTGCACGCCCTGGTTGGGGACCACCCTGCGGACCAGGGGGAAACCGAGCAGCGCGCAGAGCGTCTGATGGCTCAGGCAGACCGCGAGGAACGGGCGCCGCGCGTCCAGCAGCGCGCGGACGGCGCTCCGCAGGTGGGCGATCTTGGGGTGTCCGGTGTCACGCGGGTCACCGGGTCCGGGCCCCATCACGACGAGGTCGTGACCGCCCGTATCGTACGGCTCGTCGAACCGGCGGACCGTCACCCGCAGCCCCATCGACCGCAGTTGGTGGTCGAGCATCGACGTGAACGTGTCCTCGGCGTCCACCACCAGCACCCGGCGCCCGATCAGTGCCGGATCCGGGCGCGCGTCCCGGCCGCTGTCCGCCAGCCAGAAGCCGGCGAGGGTGGCGTTGCGCTCCTCCAGCGCCGCACGGACCCGGGGATGGTCCCCGAACCGGGAGGGCCCGTCGGACTCGATGGCCGCGAGCAGCCCCGCCGCCTTCGCCGCTGTCTCGGCGACCTCGCTCGCCGGATCGGAGTGCCGTACGAGCGTGGCGCCGACCCCGATGCGCACCCGGCCGGTGTCGGCGATGTCGGCGGTGCGGATCAGGATGGCGGAGTCCAGGGCGCGCTCGCCCCGCGCGTCACGGCCGACGAGCGCGACGACGCCGCTGTAGTAGCCGCGGCCCTCGGGCTCGTAGCGGCTGATGACCCGGCAGGCGTTCTCCAGCGGGCTGCCGGTCACGGTCGGGGCGAACAGCGTCTCGCGGAGCATGTCCCGCGGGTCACGCGTACTGCGTCCCTCGATGAAGTACTCGGTGTGGGCGAGGCGGGCCATCTCCTTGAGGTACGGTCCGACCACCCGGCCGCCCGCGTCGCAGATGCGGGCCATCATCTTCAGTTCCTCGTCCACGACCATGTACAGCTCGTCGGCCTCCTTGCGGTCGGCGAGGAAGTCGAGCACCTGCGGCAGGGTCGGGCCCGTGGACGGGTAGCGGTACGTCCCGCTGATGGGGTTCATCACCGCCGTGCCCTCGCGCAGGCTGATGTGCCGCTCGGGGGTCGCGCCGACCAGCGTGCGGGAGCCGGTGTGCACCAGGAACGTCCAGTAGGCGCCGGACTCGCGCTGGAGCAGGCGCCGGAACACGGCCAGGGCGTGCCGCGGCGTGTAGCCGGTGATGTCGGCGGTGTAGGTGCGCTTGATGACGAAGTTGGAGCCCTCGCCGCTGCCGATCTCGTCCGTGACGACCCGGCGGACGACGTCGGCGTACTCCTCGTCCGGCAGGTCGAACCGGCCGCCGGACAGCTTCACGGGCAGGTCCGCGATCCGGGCCAGCACCTCCGTCACGGGCACGGTGCCCTGCTCGGCCACGGTCATCGCGAGCAGCGGCGTGCCGTCGTCGGGAGAGGCGAACCCGCGCTCGGCGATCTGCCGGTACGGCACGAGCGCCAGGACCTCGTGACGGGGGCCGCCGTCCGTCTCCGGGGCGCCGGGCAGGGGCAGTTCGGCGAGGGAGCCCAGCTCGGCCGTGTCGCCGACGAGGACGTCCAGGATGCCGGGGCCCGTGGTCTCGGGGCGGTGCAACAGGGCGTACGCGGCCGGGGGACGTTCGCCCAGGATCCGGCCGAGCAGGTCGTCGCTCGGGGCGCCGGTCATGCCAGGACCTCCTTGGTGGTGACGACGACGGCGCAGCGCTGCGCCGCGTACTCCAGGGCCATCCGGTGGTGCCGCTGCGAGAAGTCGGCCACCGCGTCCGCCACCAGGAACGGCTGGATGTCGTGGGTGAACGCCTCGACGGCCGTCATCAGCACACCCACGTGCGCGTACACCCCGCACAGCACCAGCTGGTCGCGGCCCGCGGCCCGCATCCGCTCCAGCAGGTCGGAGCGGAAGAAGGCGCTGTAGCGCCACTTGGTGAGCCGCCAGTCGTCGGGGGCCGGCGCCAGGTCGTCGACCACCTGCCGGTCGTCGGGCGTGGTGCGCATGCCCGGGCCCCAGAAGTCCTTGAGCAGGCCCCGCTGTTCGTCGGTCATGCCGCCGGGCTGCGCCGTGTACGCCACCGGCATGCCGAGCCCGGCGCAGTGCTCGCGGACCAGCCGGGCGTTGCGCACGAGGTCCTCGCGCATGCCGCCGGGCAGGGGCCGCAGGAAGTAGCGCTGCATGTCGTGGACCAGCAGGACCGCGCGGGCCGGGTCGATGGACCAGCGGGCGACGTTGCCGGGCAGGTCGCCGGCCGTCGGCATCGGGTAGGGGGAGATCTCGGGTATGCCTGCCATGGACTTCTTCTCCTGGTCGCCGGACGTCTGGGGGGCGGCTTGGCTCGGGGCGGCCTACGCGCCGAGGGCGGCGCCGCCGTCGACGGTGAGTTCGTGCAGGGTGATGTGGGAGGCCTCGTCGGAGAGCAGGAAGACGACGGCGTGCGCGACGTCCGTGGGGTGGGCCAGCTTGCCCAGCGGGATGCCCACCCGGAACGCGTCGAGCTGCCCCTCCACCGTGTGCTTCGGGCCGGACTCGTCGCGCCACATCGAGGTGAGCATCGGGGTGCTGGTGGAACCCGGCGCCACGACGTTGCAGCGGATGCCTTCCCGCGCGACCTCCAGGCCGAGGCTCTTGGTGAACATCGTGGCCGCCGCCTTGGACGCGGCGTAGGCGGCCATCTGCACCCGCGGGGTCGCGGCCGCGTTGGACGCGACGGTGACGATCGCGCCGCGCCGGCGCGGCAGCATCCGGTTGACGACGGCCCGTGACATCAGGAACACGCCGGTGGCGTTCACGGCGAACGTCGTCGCCCAGTCCTCGTCGGTGAGGTGGCGCGCGTTGCCCAGCCGCAGCACGCCGGCGCCGTTGACCAGGTACTCCAGCGGGCCGAGGCGCCGCTCCGCCTCCTGGACCACGGCGTCGACGTCCCTGCCGCTGCTGACGTCGGCGGGGAGCGCCTGCGCCTCCAGGCCGTCCGCGCGCAGTTTGGCGACCACGCGCCGCAGCCGGTCCGCGTCCCGGTCCACGGCGGCAACCACCGCGCCGCGTTCGCCGAGGGCGCGGGCCACCGCCTCGCCGATGCCGCCCGCCGCTCCGGTCACGAGTGCGACCTTCCCGTCCATCATCAGGACCTCCTCATCTGCGTGTCTGGCTGCCGGCCGTGTACGTGCTGATCAGGGTGGTGTCGTTCGGGGTGTTGGTGGGGCGGTGGATCTGCGGGGCGGCGGACCGATCGGTCGGTGGAGACCGGTCGGTGGGTCATCCGAGCCAGGCCGAGGCGACCGCGACCGCCTGGCTCGGGTTGAGTCGCGGATCGCAGTAGGACGTGTACTTGTCCGCCACGTGATCGACACAGGAGTCGGTGGAGGCACACTCCGTGACGTCGTCCGGGGTCGTCTCCAGGTGGAGCCCGCCGACGATGCCGCCCGCGGAGCGCACGGCCTCCTGGAACTCCTGGATCTCCCGCTCGATCGTCTCCACGAAGCGGGTCTTGAGACCGTTGGGCAGGGTGACGGTGTTGCCGTGCATGGCGTCCGTCAGCCAGATCACGGGATGCCCCGCCTCGCGCGCGGCGGCGGCGAGCCTCGGCAGCCGGTCGCCGACGGCGGAGGCTCCCATGCGGGCGATGAGGGTCAGGCGGCCCGCCTCCCGCCGCGGGTCGAGCCGTTCGCACAGCCCGAGCAGTTCGTCGACCGTCACGTTCGGGCCGATCTTGCACGCGACCGGGTTCGCGACCCGCGACAACAGGGCGACGTGGGCGCCGTCGAGCTGCCGGGTGCGCTCACCGATCCAGGGCCAGTGCGTGGAGGTGAGGACGAGCCGCCCCCGCTCGTCGCGCCGGACCAGGGGGAGTTCGTAGTCCAGGATCAGGGCCTCGTGGCTGGTCCACACCGGCGGTTCCAGCCAGCGCCGCCGGGCGGCGTCCCGCCAGCCGAGATGGACCATGATCTCGCGGGCGGCCTGGTAGCAGCCCAGGATGCGACGGGGATCCGGCCGCCGGCTCTCCGGGTCGGGCTCCGGGCCGTTGACCATGTGACCGCGGTAGGACGGCAGTTCCACGCCGCCCACCAGTTCCGTGGCGCTGGAGCGCGGCTTGCCGAACTGCCCCGCGATGCGGCCCACCCGGATCACCGGTTTGTGCGTGATCATCTTCAACGCGCCGACCAGCAGGTCGAGTACGGCGGTCTTGCGGGCGACGTAACCCGGCGTGCACTCGGCGGGATCCTCGGCGCAGTCACCCGCCTGCACCACCAGGGCCTCGCCGGCGGCGACGCGGGCCAGCAGCGACCGCAGGGTGTCCACGTCCCGCGCGTCGACGAGTGCCTCCCGGTCGGCGAGTGTGCTCCTGATCTGCCGCACCCGTTCCGCATCACCCCACTCGGGTTGTTGCCGGGCCGGTATGTCCTGGATGTCGAGCAGCGCGTCGTCCACTGGTGTCTCCTTCGGCGGATGCGTGACTCCGGCGCCCACCGCCGGGTCGGTCAAGTCCCTTGATCTGTGCGGCCGTTCGGGTGTCGGACGTGGGCCGGCGGATCGGGCACACCGCCGTGAGCCGGTGGCCGTCGGTCACCGGGGAGTCGAGGACGGAGCCCACCGGGGGGCGGCGGGACTGCCGGCGGGCCGCGGCCGGCTCTCCCGGAGGACGACCGGCCCTCGGAGGTGAACCGGAAGATGCCCGGAAGGCGAGCCGGACACCGCAAGGCGACGGCCGGCCGCGGAGCGGTTCCAGGAGGTGAAATGAGCCGCGGCCGGAAGCCGGTCCGGGCCCGCCGTCGACGGGAATAGTTTCCGTTTCGACCAATCCACTTCGGTGCCGGTGGTGGAGTCCATTGGCGCCTGCAATGGAAGCGTTATTCACCCCGGAAGGGGACTTTCTCGCTCTCCCCGCGCCGGCGGCGGAGGTGGAAAGCGGGAACGCGCGTCACGGCCCCGTTCGCGACCCCATTGCGCCCGGCGGCCGGAGAGCGGCCCGACGGGCCGCGCGGGCCGGACCCTGCCCCGGCCGGGCCCGGAAAACAGGTCGTCCGCCCAGGTGGCGCGCGCCCGGACGGCGTTCGAGGAGCGAGTTACGGACAGTTCCGACGACGGACTCGGTGAAGACGGCGAAGGCGGCGACGTGACTCATGAGCATGGTGCTCCCTCGGCAGACGGAGCGGCCGCGCCGACATTCCGTGTCGAACTCCCGGCCGACTGTTCGCCTCCAGATCCTGAGCCGAGAGCAAAGGTCTGGCCAATGATGATCGACGCACTCCGTCAAATAGCCAGTACTTCATCAAGTCGATGCGAGAACCACTTTGCGCCAATCTGCCACGTCACCCGTAGTTCATCTCCAACACAGCTGGATAACCTCGATCCTGATGTTCGAGCCCGCGACCGACGCACCAAGGAGTGACGACCCGTCATGTCGGACCGGCTGAGCCCACCGGGCGCGCTGGAGCTGGACGAACTGGTCGCGGAGGGGGTCTCCCCGTGGTGGGACGGACTCAGTCGCGGCCACCTGACCTCCGGGCGGCTGGCACACCTCGTCGCGCGCACCGGGGTCCGGGGCGCCACGTCGGACCCGGCCGCCCTCGCCGCGGCGGTCCGCACCGAGGACGCCTACCGCGAACAGCTCGCCGGCCTGGCGTCCGACGACATCTGTGCCGCCGACGCGGTGCGGGCCGTGACCGTGCGCGACATCCGCCGGGCCTGCGACGAACTCCTGCCCGTCCACCGGGCCACCCGCGGACTCGACGGCCTGGTGTCGATGGACCTGGACCCACGGCTCGTCGGCGACCCCGAGTCGGCGGTCGCGGAGGCGGAACGGACCCTGCGCGCCGTGAACCGGCCCAACGCGATGGTGAAACTCCCGGCCACGGCCGACGGAATCGCCGCGATCAGGGAGTGCGTCGGCGAAGGAATCCCGGTGCACGTCACCGCCGTCTTCTCCGTCTCGCGCTACCGCCAGGCCCTCGACGCCTACGTGCACGGCCTCCTGCACGCCCGAGCCACCGGACGACGCCTCGACGTCCTCTCCTCCGTCGTCTCCCTGCCCGTCGGCCTCCTGGACGACGAAGTCGACGCGCGCCTGGAGGAGTTGGGCACCCCCGAAGCACTGGCGCTGCGCGGGGAGGCGGCCGTGGCGAGCGCCTGCCTCCTCTACCAGGTCTACGACGACTGGTTCGGCGGCGGCCACTGGCGCGCCCTGGCCGCGGCCGGCGCCCACCCGCAACGCCTGATGTGGACGGCCACCACCGCGCGCGACCCGGCGGCGAGCCCCACCCGCTACGTGGAACGGCTCGTCACCTGGGGCACGATCAGCGCGATGACCCTCCCCACCCTGGAGGCCGCCACCCACCGCCTCGCCCTGTGCGGCGACACCCTGATGGGCCGCCACCACTCGGCCCGCGACCTCTGGGACCGCCTCGAACGCCTGGGCGTCGACGGCGACGCCACGGCCCGCAAACTGGAAACGGACAACGCCCGACGCCGGGCCGAGGCCTGGGCGGACCTGCACGAGGCGGTCGACGCGGGCCGACGGAACGCGCACCGGGCACTCTCATCCGGAGACTGAGAACGGCCCTGTGCCGAGGGCGCGAGCACGCGGCCGGGCTGCTTCCGCGGCTCTGTCGTCACCCGGGTACGGCAGCAGGCCGAGGCGCACGCGGTCCGGCACGGCCTACGGCTTGTGGGCCACCCAGAGGAGTTCTGCCGGCCAGCGGTGGGCCCAGTCGGGTGGGTCGGTTTCGTTGTAGCCGTTGGGCGTTCCGGGCTCGGGCCGCGGCTCGACGAGGTCGTCGATGACGAGACCCGCGCCGCGCAGAACCCTGACCCAGCCGCCGTACGTGAGCTGATAGCTGGTGGCGCCGTCGTCCTCGGCGATGGTGTCCAGCCCGAAGTAGTCCTGCCGCAGCGTCGTGGTCACGCGGCCCGCGGCTTGGTCGTAGCACGCTTCGAACCAAGGGCTGGCGACGTTGAACACCAGGCGCCCGCCTGGCCTCAGGACACGTGCGGCCTGCGGAACGGCCAGATGCGGGGGCGCCCAGCTGAGCCCACCGAAGTCGCAGAACACCAGGTCGAAGCTGTCGTCGGCGAGGGGGAGCCGTTCGGCGGCGCCCTGCACCAGCGGGTAACGGGCCGCTCCCATCGCCCGGGCCGCCGCGGCGAGTTGGGCCTCGGACAGGTCGAGCCCCACCACGGCAGCACCCTCGGCGGCGAGCGCCCTGGACCACTGGCCGGCACCGCAGCCGAGTTCGAGGACACGCATGCCGGTGACGTCGCCCAGGGCGCGCAGGCGCGCGTCGGGGATGGAGTACATACCCCACAGCCGGGGTGCGGCGCCGATGCGCGGGTCGTGCTCGTGCTGATAGGCGCCGCTGATCCGGTTCCAGAACCGCCGATTGGCGGGGACGCTGTCCACGCGCCGACTTCAGCACTGCCTGCCGGGGGCGGTCAAGGAGAGGAAAGACACTGCCGCCCTGGCACGGCCTGTGATCCGCCGCGCGAGCCCTGGCGGCGAACAGTCATCTCCACGGTCACCCGAGCCGGTGCGCGAGTTCCCTCAGCTCGGCCACCCGGAGCACTCGCCCGTCGAACCCCGGCAGCGGGACGTGCAAGGGGTCGGTCCAGCGCACAGGGATGGCATCGAGACCGTAGTACGCCCCGGCGAGACCGCCGGTGACGGCGGCCACGGTGTCCGTGTCACCGCCGACATCGATCGCCGCGCGAAGGGCGTCCTCGAAGCCGGCCGTGCTGCGCAGGGCCCAGACCGCCGTCCCCAGGCAGGGCCAGACCGCGCCGTTGAACTCGGTGGCCCTGTCGGGGTGCCAGTCGTCGGCAAGGACCGTGGCATAGCGCTGACGGTGGTCGGGATGGACGTGGTCCAGGACGTCGGGCAGGGCGAAGAGCGGGTCGGCGCCCTCCAGCGCGAGGCGTACCAGCTCGTGGAAGATCGCCGTGCCTTCCCAGGCGGCACGGTCGCCGTGAGTAAGAGCCGCGATACGCCGGGCGGCATCCATCGTGACCGTCTGTCCGGCGGGAGCGAAGTGGACCGCGGACGTCGATGCCCGCATCAATGAACCGTTGCCGGCCGCACGCATGTTGACCTGGAAGTGAAGCGCGGCGGCCAGGTCCCACGGCATGCCGTTCGTGAGCACGTCCTCGGTCTGCAGGCCGATGTCCTTGGGCTCGGCCGCCGCCCACCGCTGGAACCGCGCGAAGATGTCCGGCAAGTCCAGCCCGCCCCGCTGCAGCAGCGACTCGGCGACGAGAACGGCCATCTGCGTGTCGTCCGTGGCCTCACCCGGATCCCAGCCGCCGCCCCCGCACATCTCGCCGCCGCCCCCGGGTTCAGGGAAGCGGGCGGAGAACGCACCTGGAGGGCCGAACTCGAAAGGCGCCCCCAGCGCGTCGCCCACGGCTGCCCCCACGACCGTCGCGACGACACGGTCCACGCGCTCCGAACGCACCACAGACTCCACACGCCCCTGCATCCCCGCAGACTAGTCGCGTCACCCTGCGGCCGTACCGGCACCGCCACCCGTGACCTCATGGCCAAGCACCGCTCGGCCCCCGTGGTTAGTGTCGAGCCATGACAGATGACTGGCGCAAGGATCGGATCGGGGCCGCTCTGCGGGGGCGGAACCCGACCGTGCTGCGGCGGCTCGCGGCCGGGTTCGCGGTGATCGGCGACGTCCAGTTCCTGCCGGGCTACTCGGTTCTCCTCGTGGACGAGCCGGGTGTGGAGCGGCTGTCCGACCTGCCGAGGACCCGGCGGCTGGCGTTCCTCTCCGGCATGGAGCAACTCGGAGAAGCGGTCGAGCGGGCGTGCCGGCGGCGGGATCCCGGCTTCCGGCGCGTCAACCTGGAGATCCTCGGCAACACGGACACGTTCCTGCACGCCCACGTCTGGCCGCGATTCGACTGGGAACCAACGGAGTTGGTGGGCAGGCCGGTGTGGCTGTATCCCCGTGACCGATGGAGGGAAGCGCGGTTTCGGCTGGGCCCGCAGCACGACCCGCTGCGCCGTGCGATCGGCAGGGAGCTGGACCTGCTGGGCGCGCCCGTCTGACGAGGGTGCAGGTGATGCTGGTGAACCGGGCCCGCGGAACGGAACGCCCCCGTCACTTCCCGGGGAGCGGTGGGCCAGAGGGGGACCTGGACGCCGTGAGGAGTCCCTGGCCGTCCGCTCGGGTGTGCAGTCGGCCGTCCCGCAGGGCCCGGATCGCCGATGTCGTCAGAGTGCGACGGCAGACCTTTCCCGTGGGACCGACTGGCATGTGCTCCGTGACCAGGAGGTACTCGGGGAACTTCCGTTTCTCCAGGCCGCGTTCGGCGAGGAAGTCCACGAGCTGCGGGAGGGTGGGGGCCGGGGCGCCGGGGGCGGGTCGCACGCAGGCGCAGAGCCGTTCGCCGTACTCCTCGTCGGGTACCGGGACGCAGACCGCCTCGGCCAGGCCGGAGTGGGTGCCGAGTTCACGTTCGACCTCCGCGGGGCTGATGGTCCGGCCGCCCCGGATCACGACGTTCTTCAACCGGCCCAGTACGTGCAGGCGCCCCTGGTCGCCGAATGTGCCGAGGTCGCCGGTGCGGACCCAGCCGTCGGCGGTGCGGTAGCGCCGGTCGAGGTCGGGTGCGGCGACGTGGCAGAGCGGCGTCATGGGGCCCCGGGCCACGATTTCGCCCGGCTCACCGACCGCGGCGGGGGTGCCGTCGGGACGTACGACACGGATGTCCGTGACGGCGGGGTTCGGCGTTCCCGCCGTGCCGTCGGCCGGGGCGCCCGGGGTGGCGGTGTGGCAGTTCACCCCGTCCGTGGAGCCGTACACCGTGATCACGTCCTGGCCGAACCTGGCCCGGCAGGCGGCCGCGGTGGATGCCGGCAACGCCGCCCCGCTGGACACCACGGCCCGCAACGAGGAGAGGTCCTCACCGGGCACGGGCGGCTGGTCCGCGAGTCTGCGGAGCATGGTCGGGACGGCGAACAGATGCGTGGGCCGATGCCCGGTCAGCGCCCTCAGCGCGTCGGCGGTGTCGAACCGCTCGCGGACGATCAGGGTGTCGCCCAGCGCCGCCAGTGTGACCGGGACGCCGAGCGAGCCGTACGAGGAGGCGAGCGGGACGAGCACGAGGTGCCGCCGGGGCCCGGCGTGCGCGGGGGTGAGCGCACGGACGTACGCGGCCCGGCCGCCGGCGAAGGCCTGGTGACTGTAGGCGACCATCCTCGGCTCGGCCTCCGTGCCGGAGGACACCAGGATCCGCGCCGGATCCCCGGCCTCCGGCCGCGCCGTCGGACGGAACGTGCCTGTCGCCCGCGCCGGATCGAGTGGTTGCGCGCCCCTCGGCACAGTGGGGCCGGTGACGAACACCGCCCGCAGCCAGGGCAGTTCCGCCGCGGTCGGCACGTCGTCGGGGTCCGCGAACACCGCCCCGGCGGCCCGGGAGCGGCCGAGGAGCGCGCGCGTGTCACGGTTCCCGCCGCCGGTCGGGTAGGGCAGGGCCACCGCACCGAGCGCGTACACGGCGAGTTCGGTGGCCGCGGCCAACAGGCCGTTGGGCAGTCGCAGCGCGATCACGTCCCGCGCGCCGAGACCGGCCGCCGCGAACCGTTCGGCGATCCGCAGGACCAGGGCGTACAGCTCCGCGTACGACACGGTTCCCGCGGAATCCACGACCGCGTCCCGTTCCGGCCGCGCGTGTGCGTGCCGCCGGAACAGGGCGAACAGGTCCTGGTCGCCGGTCAGTCCGCGTGCCGCCCAGGCGGCGCGGTCCCGTGCGGGGACGAGGTCGGGCAGCTCGAGCCCGTTCCCCGACCGCCACACGACACGGTCCGCCGGGGGGATGCCGGTGTCCATCAGGCCTCCTTGACATGCCACGGCCGGACCGGCCGGGCGTACGGCGCCCGCGCATCGGGCGGCAGGACCGACCGTGCGAAGGCGGGGTCGGTGGTGAGGTCGCGGAGATCGGTGCAGACGCGTACCGCGGGCAGCCCGGACTCGCGCAGCCTCGACAGCCACTCGCCGGTACCGCGCTCCCGCAGCCGGACGGGCAGGGACGCGACACCGCGCGCGCCGGTCACCCGGACCACCTCGTCGGGGCGTTCGCGTGCCGCGGCCCCCAGACACAGCAGCCCGTCCGCCGTCGGCAGCGGGCGGTCCAGCGGCGTGAGACGGACCCGTCGCTGCGGTCGCGGCACCAGAGCCGCGGCGGACAGCAGCGACGACTCGGCCCGGCAGCCGAGCCCCGTCCTCTCCCGGACGGCCACTCCCGCAAGCGCCGCCTGCGCGAGCACGAGACCGCCCAGGACATCGGTGAGCGTCATCAGCGACGGAGCCGGCCGCTCGCCGGCCGGCCGCACGGCGGTGGCCAGACCACCGTGCACCTGGGCGAGATAGTCCGTGCCGATCGGGGGACCGGCCCCGAGCGCGTCGCCGAACCCGGACGCCGAGGCGTACACCAACCCGGGGCGCACGGCCCGCAGCGCGGCGGCGTCCAGCCCGAACACCTCCGCCTTCCCCGGTGCCCACGTGTGCGTGAACACGTCGGCGCCCGACACCAGCTCCCGCACGGCGTCCCGGCCCCGCGGCGTGGTCAGGTCGGCCTCGAAGACCGCCTTGCCCGCGTTCAGCGCCGCGAAGCGGGCCGAGCAGTCGCCGGCCAGCGGGGGCAGGCCACGCATCGGGTCACCGCCCGGGGGCTCCACCCGGACCACCTCCGCGCCCAGGAGGCGCAGGACATGCCCGGCCATCGGCCCCTGGACACGCCGGGTGGACTCCACCACCCGCACCCCGCTCAGCGGCAGCGGACCGCCGGGCCCCCGGTGGTCCGGCACGCCGCACGTCGCGGGACCGTGCGTCTCGAGGACCCACGGCGGAACATCCGGCGCCCCCGTGTCGTCCGCAGGGACCACCACCACCGACACGCCGCTCGCCCGCCCCGCTTCCCGGACCTGCCGCACACTCACCGCGCGCGCCGCGTCGCGCAAGGCGTCCGGCAGCGGGCACACCGCGGTGGCGAACCGCTGCTGGAACGGCCCCCACCCACGCCCCGCCACCTTCGCCGGCACGCCGAGCCGCGCCCAGAAGGCCCGCCACGCCCCGGGGTCCAGCGTCTCGACCTCCACGTCCACGCCGTCGGCCGTGGTCAGCGTGGCCAGCCCCGGAGCGGCTGCCACGGCCCGAGCGGGCTCGCCCGGGGCGGCCTGCGCCGTCGCGGCCGCCAGATACTGGCCCACCGCGAGCAACGCCCCCTGCGCCAGTGAGGTGGAGGGCCGCCCCGCCGGGCGCCCGCGCCACCGCGCCAGCAGGCACGCCGTGGCGCCCTGCGCGGCCAGCACTCCCGCGACCGCCGACACGTAACCCACCGGCAGGGGCGACGGCTCGCCCGTGGTCCTGCCGTGCACGTGCATCACACCGCACGCCGCCTGCACGGCCCGCTCGTCGTCCGCGTCGATGCCCACCGGCCCACGCCCCGCGACAGCGAACTGCGCCTCCGCCGCCGCGGTGCCCGGCAGCCGGTCCAGCGTCCGCCGGAGCAACGCCCCGGCAACCGACGCCGCCGCCCCGGCGACCGCCGCCTCCGGCTGCTCGCGCACGACCGTCACCGGTTCCCCCTCACGTGCCCATGGAGACGGCGTCGTCGGTGCCGCGGGCCGCGTACCGATGGCGGACCGCCCGCCGCGCGCCGGGCAACAGCGAGGCGGGGTGGGGGACATGCGGCTTCACGGGGCCTCCCGCCTGGAGTCGGCGGCCGGTTTGCGGCCCTGGACCGAGTAGACGACGCTGCTGGTCGCGGCGAAGTCGGGGTGCCGCATCACGTCCCGCAGCCGCCGCAGCTCCGCGTGGCTGAAACCGGCCCGCAGCAGGCGCGGTTCGAGGTGGTGGGTGTGGTGCAGCTGGAGGCCGAGCGCGGCGGAGCCGGGTGTGCGCAGCTGGATGAACGGGCGTGGATCGACGCCGGTGAGCCCGGCGTCCCGCATGGCGGCCGCCGCCTGCCGCCCCCAGGTGGGGTCGCCGCCCCCGGCCCGCATCAGGTCCGACTTGGTGTCGAGGAACCGCTGGTACAGCTTGCCGTCCTCCTCACCGGGGGCGAGCAGCCAGGGCTCGTACGAGGTGTCGAACTCGTCGATCTGCAGCAGTCCGCCGGGTTTCAGGGAGCGCACCAACTTGCCGAGGACGGCGAGCCGTTGGGGCAGGTGCTGGAGGACGAGGCGGGCGACGACGACGTCGTAGGCGGATTCGGGCAGCGGGTCGGTGACCACGTCGTGGGCGAGCACGGTGAGACCGGCCCGGGCGGGGACGAGGTCGGGTTTGACGTCGGTCGCGGTGACCGAGCCGCCGGGGGCGACACGGTCGGCGAGCCAGTGGGCGACACTGCCGCCGCCCGCACCGATCTCCAGGCAGTGGTGGCCGGGACCCACCCCGGCGTCGCCGAGGCGGCCGAGGGTGATGGGGTCCAGGGACTCGCTGAGGAAGCGGTGCTGGTCGCCGCTGTGCGGGCTGTGGTTGTCGAAGACGTAGCCGTCGCGTGGCTCCGGTACGAGGGCGGGGACGGCGGGCGCGGGGGTGGCTTCCGGGCGCACGGGAAACTCCGATCGGTCAGGTCCAGCGGCCCGTGCCGCAGGTCGCGGCGAGGCCGGTGAGGTCTTCGAGGAGGGCCGTGCGGCGGACCTTGCCGGTACCGGTGCGGGGGATCGCGTCCCACGTGCGCACGACGGGCTCCGCCAGCGGGGGCAGGCCCTCGGCGGCCCGCTTCCAGCGGTCCGGGTCGAGCCGCCCGTCGGCGGTGACGACGACGGGCAGCGGATCGGCGCCGGGCCGCGCCAGCACGACGCACTCCAGGGCCTCGGGCAGCCGCTCCTCCAGCACGTCCTCGGCGTGCAGACAGCTCAGCACCGGCGAGTGGTCGACCTCCCGGTCCAGCAGCCGCAGACTGCCGTCCCGGCCGAGGACGCCGATGTCCCCGGTGTTCCACCACGGCCCGTGCAGCTTGGCCGCCCAGCGTTCGCTCTCACCGACGTAGCCGCGCGCGAGTGACGGCACCCGCGCGAGCACCAGGCCCGGCGACCCGGCCGGCACCGGACGGAAGGTGGCCGGGGCCACGATCCGCAGCCGGGTCCGCACCGGCAGCGGTCGCCCCGCGTTGCGCACGGCCGTCGAACCGGCCACCGCCCGGCGACCCGTGGAGCGGCGGGTGAGGAGCGAGTAGGTGAGCGGTCCCGTCTCCGTCTGCCCCCAGACCTGCACCCACACCGCGCCGGGTCGCGAACTGGCCGCCAGGTAGGAGCGGACGACCGGCGGGTGCACCGCGTCGTACGTGCTGATGTAGACGCGCACGTTCCGGAACGGGTTGTCCAGCCGCTCGGTGAGCGGCCTGAAGCGGACGAACCGCGAGGGCAGACCCTCGGCCACCGTCGGCGGATGGGCCCGCAGCAGCGGATCGACGGCGTCGGCGTCCTGCCCCGACACGATCGTCAGGGTGCGCGGTGTCAGGCACAGGGTGGCGGCGGTCCAGGCGAAGGTGCGGCCGTGCGGATAGGCGCTGGCGTTGAGCACCGTGTCGCCTCGGCGGATCGCGATGTGCGGCAGCCGTGTCGCCTCGGGACGGGCCAGTTCGTGGATCAGCGTGCGGGTGGAGTGCCGGACCAGCTTGGGCACCCCGGTCGTGCCGGAGGTGTGCGTGACCACGAGCGGCGCGTCGTCGTCGCGGCGCCGCGGCCCGGGGACGCGGTGGCCGCGCAGGTCGTCCAGGCGGAGCACGCCCGGCGGGACGTCGCCCGCACGGTCCAGGACGACGGTGGTGCGGGCGTGCCCGCCCGGACCGGCGCCGGCCGCGCGGGCCGCGTCGAGCACGGCGAGGTCGGTGACCAGCACGTCGGGGGAGCAGCGGGCGAGGAGAGTGCGCAGGACGTCGGGTGCCAGGTGCGACGACAGCTTCACCGGTACGGCGCCGAGGCGTACGGCGGCGCAGGCGACGAGGTCGTAGTCCCAGTGGTTGGCCTTGACGATCGCCACGGTGTCGCCGGGCCCGGCCCCGGCCTCGGCAAGGGCGCCGGCCGTCTCCCGCACCAGCACGGCCAGTTCGGGCACCGTCCAGTGGGTGCCCAGGTCGGGCGCCAGGTCGAGGGGGCGGTCGAGGACGATGCGGGTGGGAGTGCCGGCGTCGGCGAGTTCGTCGAACAGGACCCCCATGTCTCCGGGTTTCACGCGGCCTCCTGAACAGGTGCGGGTGCGGACACGGGTGCGGGGCGCCGGCTCATGACGCGGGAGGCGGCGAGGGCGCCGGACCGTACGGCACCCTCGCTGGAGGGCCGGGCGGCCACCCAGTCGCCGGCGTACTCGACGCTGCGGGCCGGCCGCGCGAGGAACGCCGGCCGTTCGGCGAGGGCGCGCGGGGTGAACTCCGGCATGGCGTCCGGCCAGTGCACCAGCAAGTGGTCCACGCAGGCCGCGCGCAGCCCGGGGACGTAGCGCTCGGCGGCGGCCGTGAGCCGGTCGGCAGCCTCCCGCGGGGACAGCGCCAGCAGTTCGGGGATGCGCGGCGGAGCCGCCATCAGCCCGAGCAGGCCCCGGCCGACGGGGGCCCGGTCGGGGCAGCGGAGGTGGTCGGCGATGACGCCGGCCAGCGTGCTGTCCTCGCAGGCGGGTGTGAGCACCGCGTAGGAGCGCGGGTCGGGTGCCAGGGGGCGGTCCAGCGCGCACATCACCTTCAGCATCGGGCGGAAGGTGCTCGCGGCGAGGTAACCGGCCTCGTCCGCCGCCGGGTTGGCGTGCAGGCGCGCGGCGACCGGGGCGGGGACGGCGAGGACGACGTCCCGCGCGGTGAGGGTACGGCCGCCGACCGTGAGGCGGGCGGTCGCGCCGTCGTCGGTGACCTCCTCGACGCACTGCCCGGTGACGACGTCGAGGTCGTCGGCCAGGCGGCGGGCGAGCAGGTCCATGCCGCCCGGGTAGGCCCGCCAGGCGGAGACCGGGCCGACGGCGAGCAGCAGCGCGACGAGGGGGGCCGCGGCGCTGCGGGCCGGGTCCCAGCCGAAGAAGGCACGGGTGAGCGGGTCCAGCAACCGGTCCAGCAGCTCCGGGTGGTAGCGGCCCGCGAGGTCGGCGACGGTCGCACCGCCCAGCGGCGTGCGCTCGGGGTGGTCGTGGTCGAAGACGGCCCGGTGGCGCGCGGACCAGGCCAGGAACCGGGCCAGGGACAGCCGGGCGGCGGGTCCCAGGCCGGCACCCGTGAAGACGGCCGCCGGATCGCCGACACCGCGATGCACCCGGCCGGCCCGCCAGGCCCCCATCGGCCGGCCGCTGTGGTGCAGCGCGTCCGCGGTGATGCCGCAGCGGCGCAGCAGTTCCCACGTCGCCCGGTAGCCCCGCAGGGAGATCTGCTCGGCACCGGTGTCGATGAGGTAGCCGTCGCGGCGCAGCGTGCGCATCCGGCCTCCCACGGTGCTCTCCGCCTCGAAGACGCGCACGTCCCGCCCGGAGCGCCGCAGTTCGTGGGCCGCGGCGAGACCGGCCATGCCGGCTCCCACGACGGCCACATCCAGGTCGGTGGTCATACGGCGGCTCCGGTGGCGAGGAGAAGGAGGTTGGCGGTGACGAGCAGGGCGGTGGCGAGGCGGTGCGTGGTGAACCCGAGCCGCCGGGCGGGCATCGTGCGGCCCCGGCGGAACCCGGTGACGTACTGGACGGCCCGCAGCGCGGTGGCCGGCAGCATGACCAGCGGGAACCACCAGGGTGCGATCCCGGCCGCGCTCGCGGCGACCCCGACGGCGAACTCCAGGACGCACAGCGCGGCGACGAACCGGGCGTTGCCCCGCGCGCTGGTGAGGGCGGCGACGGTCGGCCGGCCGACCGCGCGGTCGCCCTCGACGTCGTTGGTGTTGGAGTACACGCCGAACATCAGCGGGCCGAAGCCGAACAACACCGCCTGAACCAGCAGGAATTGCGGCCACGAACCGGTCGTCAGGCCGTACGGCGCGAGCACGAATCCCGCGCCGATGGCCACGAGGAAGGCCTCCTGGAAGCCGTGGTAACTCAGCTTCAGGCCCCACGAGTACTGCAACGCGCCCACGTACAGGACGGCCATCAGCAGAAGCGTTCCGGCGGGCCGGTGCGGAGCGACCGCGACGGCCGCCGCCCACAGCGCCGCGGCCCCGGCCGCCGCCGCCACGGCGAAGCCGCGGGCCTCGCGCAGCGTCAGCGCCCCGGAGACGAGCGGCTTGCGCAGCCTGTTGCGCAGCGGGTGGTCGGTGCCGTAGTTGGCGACGTCGCTGCCGTCGAGGAAACCGGTGATGTCGTCGAGGGCGACCGACGCGGCCACCAGCAGCACCTCACCGGCGAGCAGCAGCGCGACGGCGGGCAGCGCGGCGGAGTCGAGGCCCGCGGTGGAGGCGGCCGCCGCCGACAGGGCGACGAATACGCTCAAGTAGTAGTCGTAGACGTCGAGTTTGCCGAGCCGGACGTAACTGCGCGGCCTGCTCTCGCCGGGCGGCGCGGACGCGGCGGCCTGGGTGGTGGTCATCGGGTGGCTCTCCAGTGGCCCCGGCTGCCCGGGGCCGGATCAGCGCCGGGCGAAGGCGCACACCGCGTCGGCGATGTGCTCCACCTGGGCGTCGGTGAGATGGGGGTACACGGGCAGGGAGAGGTGGTGCGCGGCGGCCCGCTCGGCGTGCGGCCAGCGCGCGCCCGGCTGCGCCTCGGCCGCGTACGGCGCGAAGGCGTGCTGCGCGGGCAGCGGCAGCGGGTAGTAGACGTGCGTGGCGACGCCCGTGTCGGCGAGGTGCTTGCGCAGCCCGTCCCGGTCGTGGGCGAGGAGCGTGTACACGTAGTAGCAGCGGCCGTCCCGGCCGGGCGGGGGCGGGGTGAGGCCGGGCAGCCCCGTGAAGCGGTCGGTGTAGTACGCGGCGATGCGCGCGCGCCGTTCGAGCCGCGCCGCGAGGCCCGGCAGGCGGTGCAGCTGGAAGGCGGCCTGGATCTCGTCGAAGCGGCTGTTCACGCCGATCTCGTGGTGCAGGAAGCGGTGCACGCCGTCCTGCCCGTGGTTGCGCAGCATCCGCACCCGCCGCCCGATGCCGGCGTCCCGCGTGACGACCATGCCGCCCTCGCCGGGCATGCCGAACGACTTGACCTGGACGAACGAGTACACGCCGGCCTCGCCCCACAGCCCGGCGGGCCGGCCGGCGATCACCGCGCCCTGCGCGACGGCGGAGTCCTCGACGAGCCGCAGCCCGTGCCGCTCGGCCAGCTCCGCGAACCGCGGCATGTCGGCCGTCACCGAGAACATGTGCGCCGGCATCAGCGCCCGGGTGGCCGGCCGCACCCAGCGCTCCGCCTCGTCCGGGTCGACGACGAGGGTGACCGGATCGATGTCGGCGAAGACGGGGCGGGCGCCGGCGTGCAGCACCGCGGCGGCGAGCGGGGCGCAGCCGAAGGCCGGCACCACGACCTCGTCACCCGGCCCGACGCCGAGCGCGCGCAGCACCAGGTACAGGGCGCTGGTCCCGCTGCCGCACGCCACCGCGTCGGCCGCGCCGGTCAGGTCCTGCATCGCGTCCTCGAACCGCCGGGTGCGGGTGCCGAGGATGAACCGCTGGTCCCGCGAGGTGCCGATCTCGCGCAGCAGCCGCAGGAACGTCTCCCGGTCCTCGCCGGTGAACAGGTCGGGCGGGAAGAAGGGGATGTCGGCGCGGGTCATCGCGGCCCTCCCTGGTAGAACTCGCGGATCGCGGCGCACACCCGGTCCACCTCGGCGATGTCCAGGTCGGCGTGGAACGGCAGGGCGACGGCCCGTTCCGCGGCGGCCTCGGCGACCGGGAAGTCCCCGGGGCCGTGGCCCAAGTCCGCGAAGCACGGCTGCAGATGGAGGGGGCGCGGGTAGTACACCTCGGTCTCGATGCCCCGGCCGGCCAGATGCGCCACGAGGGCGTCCCGCCGCTCGGCCTCGATCAGATACACGTAGAAGACGACGTCGGGCGCGTCGGTCACCTCCGGCAGCCGGCTCACCCCCGGCACGTCACCCAGGCGCTCGCCGTAGGCGGCGGCGAGTTCGGCGCGGCGCGCGATGTCCTCGTCCAGCACCGTCAGCTTGGCCAGCAGCACCGCCGCCTGAACGTCGTCCATCTTGCCGTTGAAACCGGGAATCCACGTCTCGTTGGAGATTCCGGGAAAGTGCGCCAGCGTGCGCCCCGGGCGCCCGTGATGGCGCAGAGCGGAGATCTGCTCGGCGATTTCCGGATCGTCCGTGAGAACGGCCCCCGCGTCCCCGGCCGCGCCGAGCGTCTTGCTCGGGAAGAACGACAGAACTCCGCCCCGGCCGTGCAGCCCGGCGTGAATTCCCCCCTGCCGCATGCCGATTCCCTCGGCGCTGTCCTCAATGACGTCCAGGCCGCGTTCCCGGGCCGCCGCGGAGAGGGAACTCATGTCGGCCATGCGGCTGAAAAGATGCACCGGCATCACGAACCGGCATTCCTCGCCCAGCGCGAGCACCTGCCTCGGGTCCATCGCGTAGGTGTCGGGCAGGACGTCGGCGAACCGCGGCTCCCCGCCCGCCAGTACGACCGACGTGGCGGTCGCGGCGAAGGAGTACGCCGGCACCAGCACCCGATCACCGGGCCGCAGGCCGCACGCCTTGAGCAGCAGCACCAGCGCGTCCGTGCCGCTGTTCACGCCGATCGCGTACCGGGCGCCGGTGTACGCGGCGAGCGCCTCCTCTAAGCGCCCCACCTGACTGCCGTGGGAGAACTTCCCGTCGTCGAACACCTCTTCCACGCGGGAGCGAATGACGGGCCACAGACGGTCGAAAGTCCGGGCCTGGGAGAAGAACGGAATGGTCGGGAGCGTCACGCGCGAGAATCCTTGTCCTGTGCCGCGCCTCGCCGCTTCCTCGCACGCGTTCCCCGCGGAGTTCCGGAGGGGATGCTCCGCGGGGGCGGTGAGGAACGGGACGAGAAATTCCCCGGCCGACGGGACTCGGCGGAATGAGTACCGGGGAATCAGGTTGTGCGCTGAACGTATCAGGCCCCGGGAATCAACTCCGCACCCACGGAAGGAACTTCATACCTTCCGGTGAACGCGCGCCGGAATTCCTTGACCGCCCGTCCGAGTGGCGGGAACAGTCGCGCCGGAAGATGGGTGGCCCGTGTGCCGCCACCGCCCCCCGCTGGAAGAACTCCACCTCCGCACCCACTGGAAGAACACAGGATGCGACAGCCCTTCATCGTCGGGCTCGGCCGCTCCGGAGCCGGGCTCCACCTACGGGCCCTGCGCACCGCCGCGTCCCTGTCACCGCCCCCGTGGGCGGGTCCCGTCATCGCCTGCGACCCCCGCCCCGACGCCGCCGACGGCCTGCGCACGCCGGTGGTCCTCACCCGCGGCATCGGCGAGGCACGCGCCCACCTCGACCCGGCGACGACCGTCGTCCACGTGTGCACCCCGCCCGACACCCGACCCGCCGTCCTCGCCGAACTCGCCGCGCACGGATTCACCGACCTGCTGGTCGAGAAACCCCTCGCCGCCTCTCCCGCCGCGCTGGAGGAGATCCGCCGGCTCGGGGAGCGGCACGGCCTGCGCATCGAGGTCGTCGCGCACTGGCTC
The DNA here is from genome assembly GCF_055606745.1 of Streptomyces sp. NPDC037054. Taxonomy (NCBI): domain Bacteria; kingdom Bacillati; phylum Actinomycetota; class Actinomycetes; order Kitasatosporales; family Streptomycetaceae; genus Streptomyces; species Streptomyces sp. NPDC037054. Next base: position 270,765 of record NZ_JBVJSJ010000009.1, read on the forward strand.
GCCGCACGGCTCACCGAGCGGCTGCGCGCCCTGCGCGACGGCGACGACTTCGGCCGGCTCCTCACCATCGACGTCGAACAGCACAAGCCGCGGTTCCTGCGCTCCCTGCGCGACGACGGCCACCCCACCGCCTTCGACGTCGAGGTGCCGCACTCCCTCGGCCTCGTCCTCGACCTCGCCGGTCCCGCCACCGTCACCGACGCCGCCCTCACCGACCTGCGCTGCGACGACACAGTCCGCCCGCACATGGGCAGCGCCCGCCTCGAACTGGAGCACACCAACGGCGTGCGCACCCGCATCGCCTCCGACCTCGGCGCGGGGGTACGCCGTCGCAGCGTCACGCTGACCTTCGAACGCGGACGCGCCGTCGCGCACTACCCCCTCAGCGACGCCGACGACCACGCCCAGCTCCTCCTCACCGGCGCGCGCACCGCGCACAAGGTGTTCCGCGACGACGCCCTCACCGCCTTCGTGCGCCAGGCGTACGCCCGGTTCGACAACGGCGACGCCGGCGCCGGCCTCCCCCTGCACACCGAGGCCGTACGCCTGCTCTGCGCCGCCAAGGACCGCTGCATCACGCCCGCGGGAGACGCCACCGATGCCGCCTGAACCCGCCGTGCCTGCCGCCCCCGCCACCCGCGTCACCGGCATCGGCGACGAGGCCGCGCCCTCCCTCACCGGCCAGATCGCCGTCGCCCGCAGGCTCGGCTGGACCGCCCTCGAACTGCGCACCGTCGACGGCACGGCACTCGCCGACCTCACCGAACTCGCCGTCCGCCAGGTCGCCGCACGGCTGCGCGCCGCCGGACTCGGCGTCGTCTGCCTCGACTCCCGCATCGGCAACTGGGCCCGCCCCGTCACCGCCGACTTCTCCGCCGACCTCGCCGAACTGGAACGGCTCGCCGCGTACGGCCGCCTCCTCGACTGCCGCTCGGTGCGCGTCATGTCGTACCCGAACGACGGCCTCACGGACGACGAGTGGGCCGACCGCGCCATCGACCGGGTGCGCCGTCTCGCCCGCCGCGCCGAGGAACTCGGCGTCGTTCTGCTGCACGAGAACTGCGCCGGCTGGGCGGGCGACAGCGCCACCCGCACCCTCCGCCTCCTGACCGAGGCCGGCAGCGACACCCTGCGCGTCCTGTTCGACACCGGCAACGGAGTCCCTTACGGCTACGACGCGTTCACGTACCTGGAGCAGGTGCTGCCCCACGTGGGCCACGTGCACGTCAAGGACGCGGTGGCCGGGGACGGCGCGGGACGGGCCACCTACGTACTGCCCGGCGACGGCGAGGCCCGGGTCGCGGACTGCCTGGCGCTGCTGGCCGAGCACGGCTACCGCGGGCACTACTCCCTCGAACCCCACCTCGCCCACGCCCCGCACGCCGGCGTACGGGCCGACGGCCCCGGCGCCGCCGACCTGTTCGTCCGCGCGGGGCAGCGGCTCGCGGAACTGGTCGAACGCGCCGCGACGCCCCGTACCCCGGCGCACGCCCCGCCCGCGCCCGCACGCCCCCGAGTCACCCTCCGCGCCGACGACCACGACCTGCTGCTCCACCTCCTGCACACCCCCACCACCGGCCCCCTGGAGGACGCCGGCGCCCCGCACGACCTGTGGGCCGCCCAGCGCGCCTACGCCGAGGCCGCCAAGCGGTTCGGCATGGAGGTCGTCCGCCACACCGCCCCACCACCGGAAGCCGTCCTCCGCGACGACGTGCCGCAGCGCGTGCGCGCCGCCGTCACCGAGGACCCCGCCTTCCTCGACGACCAGCCCAGCCTGCTGCTGCGCCTCGGCCCCGACCTGCCGCCCGAGCGCACGGTGATGTTCAACGTCCACCTCGACACGGTGGCCGGCACCCAGCCCGTCTCCTTCGACGGGCGGCGCTTCACCGGCCGGGGCGCGGTCGATGCCAAGGGCCCGGCCGTCGCCCTGCTCGCCGGCATCCGCGCCGCCGCCGGGACCTGCCCGGCCGTCGGACGGGACACGGCCGTCCTCGTCCAGGCCGTCGCCGGCGAAGAGGGCGGCGCACTCGGCACGTTCGGCACCCGTCCCCTGGTCGAGGCCGGCCACATCGGCCGCCTCAACGTCTTCTGCGAACCCACCGGCATGCGGCATCTGCCGCGCGCCACCGCGTCCTCCACCGCCCGCGTCACCGTCACCGGCGAGGACGCGATCGACGACCGGCCCGGCGCAGGGCACAACGCCACGGTGCTCCTCGGCTTCCTCGCCCAACACCTCGCGCACGCCCTCGACTCCTGCCCGCACGCCACCGTCTGCGTGGCCGGACTGCACACCGGCACCATGCACAACCGCGTCCACGGCACCGGCAGCCTGCTCCTCAACCTCGCCCACGGCTCGGCCGAGGCGGGCGCCGCAGCCGAACGCGCCCTGACCGAGGCACTGGACGACGCGCTGCACGCCTTCACCGCACGCTTCGCCGCCACGACCGAGTTCGCCCGCACCGCCGCCGACGCCGCCCGCATCACCCGCCTCACCTGGGACAAACGCGGCCTGCCCGCACTCGGCGCCCAGCCCGACTGGGGCCGGACCCTGCTCGCCGAGGCGGGCATCGAGGAATGGCCGCCCACGGAACCGGCGTTCACCTGCGACGCCATCTGGCTGCACGGCACGCCCGGCACCTTCACCACCGTCCTCGGCCCCGGCCGACTCGACGCCAACCACGCCCACGCCGACGGGGAGTTCGTGGACCTGGCCGACCTGGAGGCGTTCGCCTCCGCCGTCGCCTCGCTCCTCGTCACCTTCGCCGACGGCACCGCACCGCACACCCAACTGGGGGACCAGGCATGACCGCCACCGACCTCACCGGCCCCGCCGCTGCCACCGGGCGGCAGCAGGTGAGCATCCCGTACGACACCCTCCGGACCGCCGTCGCCGCGTACTTCACCGGCCGCGGCCTGCCCCAGGACCGGGCGGACCGGGCGGCGACCGCCCTGTGCTACGGCGACCTCACCGGCATGGACTCGCACGGCGTCTTCAACCTGCCCCGCCTGTACGGGCCGTTGCTCGACTCCGGCCGCGCCGACCCGTCCGCCGAGCCGCGGGTGCTCACCGACACCGGGCCCTGCGCGCTGGTCGACCACCGCCGCGCGCTCGGCCTGTGGGCGGCCTCCGACGCCATGGACGAGGCCGTGGCGCGCGCCCGCGCGTTCGGCGTCGGCGTGGTGTCGGTGCGCGGCGGCACCCACTTCGGATGCGCCGGCGTGCACGCCCTGCGCGCCGCCGAGCAGGGCCTCGTCGGCGTGGTCGCGAGCAACTGCGGCGGCCAGCGGATCGCCCGCCCGCCGCTGGGGGCGACCGCCCTCCTCGGCACGAACCCGCTGAGCGTGGCCGCCCCTGCGCTCGACGGCCACCCCTTCGTCCTCGACATGAGCACCACCGTGGTGCCCACGGGCCGGGTACGGACCGCGGCCAGCCGGGGCCTGCCGGTGCCGGAGGGCTGGCTGACCGACGACGCGGGCCGGCCCGTCACCGACCCGGCCGCCTACGACCGCGGCGAGGCCTGGCTCGGCTGGCTCGGCGGACGGCCGGAGACCGGCGCGTTCAAGGGCTTCGGCCTCGGCCTCGTCGTGGAACTGCTCGCCGCCGTCCTGCCGGGCGCGGCGACGGGCCCCGCCCCCGAGGCGCTCGCCGGGGACGGCCAGCCCGGCGGCACGGACGACGACATCGGCTTCCTGCTGCTCGCCCTCGACCCGGACGTGCTGCGCGGCGAGAAGGGCGCCTTCGCCGCCGACAGCCGCGCGACGTTCGGCACGGTCGTCGACAGCCCGCCCCGCGAGGGGCACGGCACGGTCCGCTACCCCGGGCACCGCGAGGCCGAACTGGCAAGGCAGCGGCGCGAGTCCGGCGTTCCGCTGACCGCCGCCCTGCACGCCGAGCTGACCGCGCTCGGCCTGGACCTGCCCGCGGAGGTGACCGCGTGACCGCCACACCCGGGCGCCGCCCCCGCCGCGTCGCGGTGGCCGGCCTCGGCGTGATCTCCCGCTTCTACCTGGCGGCCGTCGACCGGCTGCCCGACTGGGAGCTCACCGCCGTGTGCGACCTGCGGGAGGAGGCGCTGGCCCCGCACCGGGGCCGGTACGCCTGCCACACCGACCACCGCGCCCTGCTCGCCGACGGCGGGATCGACGCGCTCGTGGTGGCCGTGCCGAACCACGCGCACGCCGAGGTGTGCGCGGACGCGCTGCGCGCCGGTGTGCCGGTGTGCGTGGAGAAGCCGCTGGCGCTGGACGCGTCGGAGGGCCGTGCGCTGGCCGCGCTCGCGGCGGACCGGGGCGTGCCGCTGTTCACCGCTTTCCACCGCCGGTACAACGACCGCGTGAGAGCCCTCACCGCCGCCCTGCCGCCCGGCGTGCCGGTGCGGTCGGTGCGGGTGCGCTACCTGGAGAGGATCGAGGAGCACATCGGCGCCGACACCTGGTACCTGGACCCGGCCCGGTGCGGCGGCGGCTGCGTCGCCGACAACGGCCCCAACGCCTTCGACCTGGTCCGGCTGGTGCTCGGGGACGTCGGGCTGGTGGACGCCGACGTACGACGGGACGCGGCGGGCACGGACCGGCAGGCGGTGGTCACCCTGGCCGCGCCGGGCGGGGCGTCGGCCCGTGTGGAGCTGGACTGGTCGTGGCCGGGGGAGACGAAGGACGTGTCGGTGACGCTGGCCGACGGCACGGTCCTGTCGGCCGACATGCTGGAGGGCCGCCCGGGTTTCAAGGCGTCCCTGTGGCACGAGTACGAGGGCATCCTGGGGGACTTCGGCGGCCTGTGCGACCGGGTGGAGGCCGGTGACACCGGCGGGGCACGCCGCCGCGCCGTGGCCGAGGCCGCGGTCGGTGGTACGGCGGCGCTGGATCTGGTGGCGGACGTGTACGCGCACGAGGCGCGGAAGGAGGCGACGGCCCGATGACACCGGTCGCCGGTACGGCCGCGTCGTCGCTGGACGCCGGACGGCACGAGAACGGGCCCAAGCGCGCCGTGCGGGGTGTGCTCGTGAAAGCGCTCCGCCACTCCCGCACGGACCGGGGCATGGCCCTGGAGCCGTGGGCGAGCCGTTGCGTGCGGCGCGGGGAGGTGCACGAGCTGGTCACCACGGACCAGTGGGCGGCCGAGGCCGGCGCCCGCGTCGACCGGGTGGGCTTCCTCGGTTTCGTGGAGCTGGACTGCGGCGGGGTCGTGGACCGCGGTGACACGCTGTGGCTGGGGGAGCGGCGGATCGGCACCGTGCTGGGCTTCGACGGCTGTCACTATCCCAACCACTACAACATCCTTGTGCACGCGCGGGAGTTGATGACGGGGGAGTCGCTGGAGTTGCGCCCGGAGACGCCGGTGGTGTTCCGGCCCGCGGAGTAGGAAAACCGGCGGCCTCCACGTGGGCGGTCGCCGGTCCATGTGGTGGGCCCGGCCCCGCGCGCGGGGGGCCGGGCCGAGGTGCGTCAGCCGAGCAGTTCGACCTCGAGGCGGCCGAAGTGGTACTCGCGGACGGCGGCCAGCAGTTCCTCCTCCGACAGGGTGCCGTCGCCGTCGGTGTCCACCTTCCGGAAGGCGTCGGCGGCCTGGGCCGGGCTTACCCCCACGCCCTGCATCCAGGCGGCGAACTCCTTGGCGTCGATACGGCCGTCACCGGAGCGGTCGCACAGGCTGATGATGCTGCGCACGACCGGGCCGAGGACGCGGTTGAAGGTGGCCTCGCCGCTCTGGAACAGCACCTGGCCGGAGCCCTCGACGAACTGCTGCCGGGTGAGCGAACCCTGCTCGGCGAGGTAGTCGTAGAGCCCGATGAACGCGCTCTTGAGGGCTTCCGCCTCCGGGGAGTTGGGGGACTTGCCGAAGGACTGGGCGATCTTGGCGGCCTCGCCCTCGAAGTCGGAGCGCTCGAGAACGCCGTTGCCGTCCACGTCCCACTTCTCGAAGCGCTTCTCGAGGCGGCTCTTGACGAGGGTTTCGGTCATGGGGATTCCTCTTTCGTTTCCTGTGTTCCTTGGAGTGGGCTCCGGGGACCGGTGGTCCGCCGGCGCACCTTGCGCGGACACGCCGAGGCGGTCCGGCAAGTGGTGGGGTGCGGGGCGCGGGTGGGCGCGGGTCACAGGAGCGTGACGCGGCTTCCGGCGGCTCTTCCGCAGGTGTCCAGGACGGCGCACTCGGCTTCGTCCCAGGGGTGGGCGGCGTAGCAGGAGTGGTCCTGCAGCAGTACCGCCAGGTCGGTTCCGGCGAGGGCGCCGGTGAGGGATTCCCGCCGTTCCACGGGCACTCCGTCGACGGCGAATCGGGGGACCAGCGGGTCGTGGTAGGACAGGCTCACGCCGAGGGCGCGCAGTCCTCTGGCCACGGGGCCGGCCGGTGTCTCGCGGGTGTCGGCGACGTCCGCCTTGTAGGCGACGCCGAGGAGGGTGACGCGGGTGTCGGCGAGGGCTTTTCCGGTGGCCCGCAGCAGGGCCGCCGCGCGCTCGACGACGTGACCGGGCATGCCGTTGAGGACCTCGTGCGCGGCCTGGAGGGTGCGGAAGCCGAAACCTTCCGCCGCGGCTCGCGCCATCAGGTAGCGCGGGTCGACGGGAATGCAGTGGCCGCCGACGCCGGCACCGGGCCGGAACGACGCGAATCCGAAGGGTTTGGTGCCGGCGCAGTGCAGCACGTCCCACACGTCGATTCCGGCCCGGTCGCAGTACAGCGCGACCTCGTTGATCAGCGCGATGTTGACGTATCGGTAGGTGTTCTCCAGCAGTTTGGCCATTTCGGCCTCACGGGTGCCGCCGGAGACGACGAGGGTGTCGACGAGCTGGTGGTAGAACGCGACCGCGTACTTCGTGCACAGCGGGGTGCAACCGCTCACGATCTTCGGGGTGTTGCGCAGTCCGTGGACGCGGTTGCCGGGGTCGATGCGTTCGGGTGAGTAGGCGAGGTGGAAGTCGTCGCCGACGCGGAGTCCGCTGCCGTGTTCCAGGATCGGGCGGACGACTTCCTCGGTGGTGCCGGGGTGGCTGGTGGACTCGACGACCACCAGCATCCCGGAGGTGATGTGCGTGGCGACGGTGGCCGCCGCGGCGCGCAGTGGGCCGAGGTCCGGTGCGCCGTCGGCGGTGAGGCCGGTGGGCACACAGATCACGGCGGTGCGGGCGCCGGCGAGGACGGCCGGGTCGGTGGTGGCGGTGAACCCGGCGGCCCGCATGGCCGCCAGGTCGTCGTCCGGGACGTCTTCGACGTGGGACCGTCCGGCGCGGAGCCCGGCGGCCACGGATTCGGACACGTCGAGCCCGGCGGTGGTCAGGCCGGCCTCGCACGCCCGGCGTGCCAGTGGCAGACCGACGTACCCGAGGCCGACCACGACGACATCGACCGACATCGTGCTTTCCCCCCTGATGACGTTGTGGGATTTCCGGCCGTGGTCAGGCCGAGAAGCTGCCGCTGCCGGGTGCCACGTGGGAGCCGTGGCCCGGCGCCACCGTGATGGAGGGCCCGAAGCAGAACGGGTCGCCGTAGATGTGGACGGGACGGTCGGTGTCGTTGGTGAGGACGTGTGCGGCGGCCGGCAGCTTGTGGCAGCCCGTGGGGTCGGCGTAGGTGGTGAGCGGCTGCAGCTCGGTCTCGAAGACCGTCACGTCGCCGTCCGCGGCCGAGGCGATGCCTTGCGTCCCTCCGACCATGGCCAGTGCAGCGCCGAGAGCGAGGAGGGGAGCAATGAATCGACGCACTGAATTCCGCCCTTTTCTTGTTTGCCGATGAATTTTCTCGCCGGAAATTCCCCGGCGGGGTTCGCATTTCCATAATGGCACGGTTCTGGCGTGATCCGTGCGGATCGGCGGGCAATTAACCCCCGGGAGTGAATCGTTTCCGGACTGCGGGAATGGCGGAAATCATGCGAGGGGTGGAAATGGTTTTGCGCTCAAATTTCGGCGTGGCCGGCCGGGCTGAGCAGCTGCCGCTCCCGGGCCGAGAGGTCCGGTTCGGGCAGGTGGGGTGCCGCGGGTCCGCGCAGCGCGTGCCAGACCACGGACGGCGCGAAGAACGCCGACAGCGACTTGTCGAGGGCGATCACGCCGGTCAGGGCCCGGTCGGCGAGGGCGCAGCCGCACGCGGTGGCCATCACTCTGCGTACGTAGGAACTGACGACGCGGTCGGCGCGGGTGGGGCGGATGCCGCGGGCGCCGGGGTAGTACATGTCCTGCTGCGTCGCCAGCGTCCACGGTGTCGTCACGGACCGCCGGACCACGGTGCGCTGGGCCCGCCGGGATGCCCTCGGGTCGGTGAGTGCCCGGCCGCGGTAGAAGCGGTGCAGTGCGACGGCGCCCATCGCGGCGGCGGACATCCCGTGTCCGTAGCAGGGGTTGTACGCGGCCAGGGCGTCGCCGAGGGCGAGGAATCCGTCGGGCAGGCCGCGCATGCGTTCGTAGTGGTACCGGCGGTTGCCGGTGCTGCGGCTGATGTGCACGTCGCCGACCGGTGTGGCGGCGCGGACCAGCTCGGCGACGAAGGGGTGCGCGGCCCGCCGGGCGAACGACTCGAACAGGCCGGAGTCGCGGGCCGGTTGCGCACCGCGGGTGCCGGACACGACGATGCGCCACACGCCGTTCTCGATGGGGATGAACGTCGCCATCCTGCCGGGTGCGCCGGCCGAGGGGTCGGCCTGGACGACGACCACGGGGAACGCCTCGAAGCCGGCCGGCGCCAGATGGTCCCGGGTGGCGTAGACGACGCCCGCGTCGACCTCGCTGACCGGCACCCGGCCGGCGCCGAGGGCGTCGAGGAGGCGCACGCCGAGCGCGGACCGCCCGGTGGCGTCGACCACGAGGTCGGCGGGGATCTCGCTGGTGGTGCCGTCGTCGTGCCGGACGGCCACGCCCCGGACCCGGTCGGGCCCGCCGAGCAGTCGCACCGGCTCCGCCCCGCACAGCATCCGCACGCGGCCGGCGTGCGAACTGCCGCGCAGCGCCTCGCGCACGCCCCAGTCGAGCAGGTCGCGGCTCATGGAGAGGTAGTAGTGCGAGGCGGGTTCCGCGGTGTGCCATCGGCGGCGCCAGCCGAACGGCGTGTGGTTGAGGATGCCCGAGGGCAGGGGCAGGCGGTGGGCGCCCGCCGTCAGCCAGTGCCCGGTCACTCCCGGCAGCAGGCGCTCCATCGCCCGCGCGCCGGCCGACCACAGTACGTGACCGTGCGTCGCCTGCGGCAGGCCCTTGCGGGGGAGCGGGCCGTCGGGGAGGACGTCGCGCTCGACGACGAGCACCTCGTCGGCGTGATCGGCGAGCGCAGCCGCGGTCAGGGTGCCGGCGAGACCACCGCCGAGCACGGCCGCACGCACGCGTATGTGTCGCATCTTGCCCGGGTGTCCGTCCTGGAAAAGTGAGGGAGGGATGATCCTGGCGAGACGCTCGGAATTGCCTTCGCCGGTACGTCATTGTGGCACGGCCGAATTACGGCAATTCCCGGTTCCCCGGAGAAAAGAGAAGGCACCCCCCGAATGAGTGAAACAGGGGCTGACGGAATGGCCGGGGTGCGCCCCCGCATGCGCCCGGGGGTGTCTGGGGCTCTGAGGGCTCTGGGGGTACTCCTCGCCACGTGGTCGTCAAGGCGCTCACCGGGCCCCTGGTGGACCGGACCGGAGCACGGGTCGTCTCCTGGATCACCGACCTTTTCAGCGCGGCCGCCGCGGCCCTGGTCCCCCTCTTCCACGCCCTGGGCCTGCTGTCCTTCCCGCTGCTCCTGGCCCTGGTCGCGGTGATCGGCGCGGCCCGCGGCCCGGGTGACCTGGCCAAGGAAGTCATGGTGCCGGAGGCGGCGGAGCGGGGCGGCGTACCGCTGGAGCGGGCCACCGGTCTGTCCGGCGTGATCGAGCGCCTCGCGTCCACCGTCGGCCCGGTGGTCGGCGGCTCTCTGGTCGCCCTGCTGGGTCCTTTGACGGGGCTGGTCATCAACGCGGGCTGCTTCGTTCTGGGGTCGGTGATCGTCGGCCTGGCACTGCCTCGCGGCATCGGGCACGCGGTCGAGGCGGGCCCGGCACAGGCCGACGGCGCGTCACAGGCCGACGGGCCGTCAGGGGCCTACGGGCCGTCAGAGGACGGCGGGCCGGCGCAGGCCGGCGAGCCGCTGCCCGGCTACTGGCGGCGATTCGGTGAGGGCTTCGCCTTCCTGCGCGGCGATCCACTGCTGCTCACCGTCGTCGTCATGGTGGGCATCACCAACCTGCTGGACGCGGCGATCAGCGCGGTGCTCATCCCTGTCCGGGTCAAGGAGTCCGGCCTCGGACCGGCCGCGATCGGCCTGATGGGCAGCGCGATGGGGGCCGGGGCGGTGGCCGGGAGCCTGATCGCCGCGGGGGCGGCGCACCGGCTGCGGCGCAGGACGGTGGTCCTCGTCGGGTTCCTGTTGGCCGGGGCGCCGCGCTTCCTGGTCCTCGGGCTGGACGCGCCGTTGGGGGCGGTCCTGGTCGTCTTCGCCGTCAGCGGGTTCGGGGCCGGTTTCATCAACCCGGTGCTGGGGGCCGTCCTCGTCGAACGGGTGCCGCGGCGCATGCTCGGCCGCGTCAACGCGCTCGGAGACTCCCTGTCCTGGGCCGGGATCCCGCTCGGCGGCCTGCTCGCGGGGGCGGCGGTGGCCGCTGTCGGACTCGCGCCGACGCTGTTCGCCTGCGGGGCGGCGTACTTCCTCACCACGAGCCTGGCGGGACTGCGTCCCGAATGGCACGAGATGGACCGTCGGAGAGGGCGGGGTGTCCTGACGCACCGACTGGCGCACCGACCCGAGAAGGACGCTCCCGGGAGCCGTGCGGATGTCACGCCGTGACCGCCGGCGGTCGGGGCGGGCACGGCGGTCGGGGCGGGCACGGCGGCGGTGCGCTCGCCGCCGTGCCCGGCGAGGGGCGCGGGGGAGTCCGTCGGGCCGCGCCCCGGATCCCCGCGCTCGCCCTCAGATGCGCCCGCTGGTGAGACGGGTGATGGGCCCGTGCGTGTGGCGGGCCGAGCGTCGTCCGGCGGCGTACGAGGCGGCGCTCACGGCAGTGAGTCCGGCACCGACGCCGGCGGCGACGATCTTGCGGTTGGCGATGACCGTCCAGGCGGTCTTCGCGACGGACGCGACCTGACCCGAGGCCGTGACGATCGCCTGGCGGCCGGTTTCCACGCCCTTGGCCGCGGTCTGGGCGGCGCCGGACGCCGTGGCGGCCACGCGCTCCGCGCCGGTCCCGGCGTCCGACGCGGCGTCACCGGCCTTGTCGGCGGCGCCCTTGGCGGCGCGGGAAGCGGGAGCGGTCGCCTTGTCCGCGGCCCGGCGGGTCTTGGACCGCGCGGTCGCGGTGGACGCCTGCTTATTCGTGCTCTTGTTCTCTTCAGTCATGGAGACCGGCTTGCCTCTGACCGCGCAGGCAAACACATGAAACCTCCTCACTTGGGCCCGGGCGGCCGCGCGGCAGGGTCGGCCGAGGAGTGATGTCGGGCCCGCCGAGGTGTGACGAGGGGCGCCGGCCGGCAGGTCCGCGGGGACGTCACCCGGTCGGCGCAGCATGCCCGCGGGGCGCCCGGGCACGCGCACGCGTACCGGAACGGTTCACCCTCCGCCGGTCCGGAACCGGGGAGGGGCCGCGGCAGGAACCCCGAGCCGACCGCGGCCCTCTCCCCGTACCGCCCGTCCACCGCGCGAGTGTCAGTGCCAGGTGCCAGTCTGAGGCGAAAGAGGATCTGCGAAAGGACACCGCGGTGATCACCACCGACTTCGCCCCCGGCTCCCCCTGTTGGCTCGACCTCGGCACCCCCGACGTCCCGGCCACCGCCGCCTTCTACCGTGCCGTCCTCGGATGGGACTACGAGTCGATGGGGGAGGGGGAGGAGATGGAAGGCGGGATGTTCCGGAAGGACGGCAAGATCGTCGCCGGACTCGGCAAGCTCACCGAGGAGGGCGCCCGCTCCGCCTGGATGATCTACTACAGTGTCGCCGACGCGGACGCCACGACCCAGGCCGTCGAGCGCGCCGGCGGCACCGTGCGGGTGCCGCCGATGGACCTCGAGGAGTGGGGCCGGATGGCGCAGTACAGCGACCCGCTCGGGGGACAGTTCGCCGTGTGGCAGCCGGGCACCACCAAGGGCGTCGACCTGGTGGACGAGCCGGGCTCGCTGTCCTGGACCGAGCTGTACACGAGCGACGCGGCCGGTGCGAAGGAGTTCTACGGCGGCGTCCTCGGCTGGCAGTTCAGCGACATGCCGCTGCCGGGCGGCGGCGAGGGCACCTACACCCTGATCACCCCGGCCGGGCTGCCGGAGGAGCGGATGCACGGCGGTCTGATGCAGCTCCGCAAGGAGGACCTCGCCCTGGCCGGCGGGCGGCCGTACTGGCACCCGGTGTTCGCCGTCACCGACTGCGACGCGGCGGTCGCCAAGGTCACGGAGAACGGCGGCAGCGTCCAGATGGGCCCGGACGACGCCGAGGGCGTCGGCCGCATCGCCGTCTGCCTCGACCCGTCGAACGCCGACTTCGTGGTGCTCCAGCCGGCGCAGCGCTGAACCGCCGTACGGCACGGAGAGGGCCTGGTGCCGGAGGACCCTGGGGCCTGTTGCGTCCCGCCTGCTCCGCGACGCAACAGGCCCTGGGCCGTGTCCGTTCAGCCCTTCACCGCCCCCGACGTGAGCCCCTGGACGATGTGCCGGCTGGCGAAGGCGAAGAGGACCATCGTGGGGAGGATGGTCAGGACCGCGGCCGCCGACATCGAACCCCAGTCGATGTTGAAGCTGGAGATGAAGCCGTTCAGAGCCGTCGGCACCGTCTTGTTGCCGTCGCTGTTCATCAGCGTCACCGACAGGAACAGCTCGTTCCAGCAGTTGACGAAGTTGAAGATGAACGCGGCGACGATCCCGGGCCGCATCACCGGCAGGAGCACCCGCACCAGCGCCCCGAAGCGGGACAGCCCGTCGATCATGGCGGCCTCCTCCAGCGCGTCCGGGATGTTCTGGAAGAAGCCGCGCAGCATCACCGTGCAGAACGGCACGCACACGGCGATGTAGACGAGGACCAGCCCGAGCCGGTTGTCGACCAGCCGGAGGTCGGTCATCAGCAGGTACAGCGGGCCGAGTGCGATGAAGGACGGGATCATCTGGGTGACCAGGGCCGCCATCAGCAACGCCGACTTGGTGCGGAACTCGAAGCGTGCCAGCACGTACGCCGACAGCGTCGAGACCGCCGTGGCCACCACCCCGGCGACGCTCGCCACGACCAGGCTGTTGACGAGGTAGGTGCCGAAGTCCGCCTTGCCGAACAGCCCTTGGTAGTTCTCGAACGACAACCGCTCGGGCCAGTAGGCGAGAGGGAAGGTGAAGATGTCGCCGGGCGCCTTGAGCGAGGTGACGGTGATCCAGTAGAGGGGGAACAGGGAGAAGACCAGCCACAGGCCGAGGAAGCCGAACTTGGTGGCCCGGCCGGCGGTCGTTTCCTTGCCGATCATGACCGCGTCCCTCGCTTTCCGGCGCCCCGGGCGGGGACCCCGCGTTCGCGTGTGGCCAGCAGGAAGAACACCGCGAAGACCAGCAGGACGGCGACCACCAGGAGGCCGAGCGCGGACGCCTTGCCGTAGTCGCCCTGCTGCGTGATCTTGATCATCCAGGTGGTCACGATGTGCGTCTCGTCGTTCGGCCCGCCCCCGGTCATGCCGAAGATCAGGTCGGGGAAGTTGAAGATCCAGATGACCCGCAGCAGCACGGTGAGCGCCAGCGTCACGCGAATGTACGGAATGGTGATCCGGAACAGCGTGCGCGCCTTGCCCGCGCCGTCGATCGCCGCCGCCTCGTACAGCTCGTCGGGGATCGACTGCAGCGCCGCGAGGATCATGATCGCGAAGAAGGTGACGCCGTACCAGACGTTGGCGATCAGCACGGCGATCATCGCCGTCCGTGGATCGGCGAGCCAGGCGACCGGCTCGTCGATCAGCCCGGCCTTCTGCAGCAGGTCGTTGACGACGCCGAACTCGCTGTTGAACAGCCAGCGGAACAGGATGCCGATGAGGAACCCGGAGATCGCCCAGGGGAAGAAGATCAGGGCCTGGTAGAGGCCGCGGAACCGGAACCGGCGGCGCAGCCACAGCGCGATCGCGAAGCCGATCACCAGCTGCGGCACGATCGAACCGACCACCCAGAGCAGGGTGTTGCCCAGCACCGTGCCCCACGCGGGGTCGGCGAAGACGTCACGGAAGTTCTTCAGACCCACCCACGAGGTGTCCGTGAGGTCCGTCAGATTCCAGTTGCGGAACGCCATCTGGCTGCCGGCGATCATCGGGTAGTACGTGAAGACCGCCACGAAGACCGCGGCCGGCGCCATGAAGGCGGCGATGACCAGGCCCCGCCGGGTGGTGAACTCCCGCCCGCGGCGGCCGGGCGGGGCGCCGCCCCCGGGGGAGGGCGGCGCCTTCGGTGACTTCGACGTCGTGGTGGACGGGGTGAGGGCGGCGGGCACGGCTACTTCTTCCACTTCTCGGTCCAGTACGCGTCCCAGCCGGCCAGCAGTTCCTTCGGCGACAGCTTGCCGAGGATCATCTTCTGCACGTCGGTGTCGGCCCGCTGCTGCCACTCGGCCCACCAGGCGACGCCGCGCGGCTGGGTGACGACGAGGTACTTGTCCGGGTTCTCCGTCATGGTGACGTAGCTGGCCCACGGGCCGGTCCGGTAGAACTCGTCCTCGGCCGCCGACTTGAGGATGGGCACCAGGCTGTTCTTCTTCGTGAAGGCCGTCGACGCCTTCCCCTCGGAGAGGAACTCGACGAGCTTCACGGCCTCGGCCTTGTGCTTGCTGCCGTCCGCCACGCCCCATCCGGCGGTGGCCAGCGGCTGCACGGTCTTGCCGCTGGGACCGGCCACCAGCGGAGCGGTGCTCCACTGGTCCTGCGCGATCGACTTGGACTCCGACACGGTGGCGATGACTTCGGGGTCCTGGAGCAGGAACGCGGTGGAGCCGTTGGAGAAGCCCTCGACCATCTCCGGATAGCCCCACGCCACCGACGACTTGGGCGACGCCTGCCTGAACAGCTTCAGGTACGTCTCCATGGCGTCGAGCGCCTCCGGCGCGGAGAAGATCGTGCTGCCGTCCTTCAGCCGGTAGCCGTTGGCCGGGTCGATCCGGTCGGCGACGTACGCCTCGATCGCGGCGGTGGCGTTGCTGTGCGCGTTGGCCCCGCCGCGGAAGGCGTAGCCGTACCGGCGCTGACCCGGCTCGTGGATGGCGGAGGCCTGCTCCAGCAGTTCCTCCCAGGTGGCCGGCGGCTTGTCGAAACCGGCCTTCTCGATCAGGTCGGTGCGATGGAAGAGGCTCAGCCCGTAGAAGCCGTAGGGGACGAAGTACGTCCTGCCCTTGCCGTCCTCGGAGGCCGCGACAGCGTTGTCGGTGAGCGCGGACCAGCCCTTCCAGTCGGCGAGGTCCTTCTTCATGTCGTACAGCCAGCCGTTGTTCGACCACGGGCCCACCGTGATGTCCCGCACCTCCAGGACGTCCACGCCGCTGCCGGACTGGAGCATCTGCTGGATCTTCTGGTCGGCCTGCTCGGTGGGCGGGGAGACCAGGTTGACCTTGATCTCGGGGTTCTCTTGCCGGAAGTCGGCTATGAGCTCCTTCAGCAGGTCGGTGCGGGCGGGGTTGGTCAGGCTCTCGACCATGGTGAGGGTGACTGTTCCGCTCTCACCGGGACTCATGGTGGAACAGCCGGTGAGGACCATCGCGGCGGCGGTGCCGAGTGCGAGAGCTGCCGTCCTTCTTCTCATAGGGCTGACCTCTTCCTTGGTTCCTGCGGGGACGACGACGGCGGCGGGCCGACGCGCGACTGGGGAGTCGGGAGGGGAGGTGCGGGGTGCAGCGGGGCTAGGGCCGAGTGGCGGCGCGTGCCCATGCGTCGAGCACGGGGACGCAGCGCTCGGCGAAGTACTCGTAGTCCTCCGCGGTGTTGTAGACGTGGGCGGACAGCCGCAGGTAGCCGACGCCGCCGAAGCTGGTGAACGCCGCCTCCACGCCGAGTTCGCCGGCCGCGCGGTCGCGCAGCGCGTCGGCCGTCACCCGGCTGTCGGCCAGCCCGTCGGGCAGCCGCACCAGCCGCATCCCGGGCACGGGCATGCCGACGTCGACGGACGCGTCGGCCCCGGTCAGTTCGGCCAAGGCGGCGCCCACGATCCGCTCGGCGTAGCCGGCCAGATCGTCCATGTAGCGGCGGGCGGTGGGCCAGCCCCAGGTGCCGTCGATGAAGCCGAGTGCCGTGGGCGCGGCCAGATACGCGGTGGCGTCGAGCGTGCCCTGCTGGTCGAAGCGGTCGGGATAGGGGTCGGCGGCACTCCACGAGTCGATCAGCGGATACAGCCCGTCCCGCAGCGGGCCCCGGGCCACCAGCGCGGCGGTGCCGCGCGGCGCGCAGCCCCACTTGTGCAGATTGCCCGACCAGAAGTCGCACGTCAGCCCGTCGAGGGGGGAGGCGAGCAGACCGGGCGCGTGGGCGCCGTCCACGAGCAGCGGTACACCGCGGCGCCGCGCCTCCGCGCCGATCCGCTCCACCGGCAGCCGGCGGGCGGTCGCCGAGGTGATCTGGTCGACGACGACGAGGTCCGTGGCCTCGCCGACTTCGGCCATCACGGCCTCGTACGCCTGGTCGGCGTCGGCGTCCAGCGGCACGCGCGCGGTGCGCACCCGGCCGCCCCAGCGGCGGGCCAGGCGCTCGGCCCCCATCGTCACGGCGCCGTAGCCGTGGTCGGTGACGACGATCTCCCCGCCGTTGCGGCGCTCCAGCCCTGCGTACACGACGCTCACGCCGGCGCTCGCGTTGGGTACCAGCGCGAGGTCGCCGGGGTCCACGCCGAGGAAGGACGCGAGCTCGACCCGGGTCGCGGCGAGGCGCTGCGGCAGGGCGGGGAACCACACCACCGGCGCGCTCTCCATCTGCCGGCGCAGCTCCTGCTGCCGCTCCTGGGCCACGAGCGGTACGGCACCGAACGAACCGTGGTTGAGGTGGCGCAGGGCGGGGTCGAGCGACCACGCCCGCGCCGCCGGCCGGCCGTCGGCCAGCAGCAGGGGACGGGGCGCGGTGGTGACCTCGGTCTCGCTCACATGACTCCCATCTCGAAGCGAGGTACGTCAGACGTTCGGACAGAGACGTATGATGACTCGGGATGGTGGCATGCTCTTTTCGGCCAGGACAAGCCCCTTGCGGCGAAAGAAGTCGGATGACTTTTGCCTGATACGTCAAAGACATCTGATCTCTCGCCTCGCTACAGTGCTCCGTGTGGGCAGGCGGCGCCGCCGGTCCGGCAGGGGAGGAATCGGATGTCCGCAGTCGACAAGGCGTTCCACGGCCTACGGCACATGATCGCCACCGGGCGCCTCGGCGCCGGGGAGCGCATTCCCCCCGAGGCCGACCTCTGCGAGGAACTGGGCGTCTCCCGCGGCTCCTTGCGCGAGGCGGTGCGCATGCTCGCGGCCCTCGGGGTGATCGAACCGCGGCACGGCTCCGGCACGTACGTCTCCCAGCTCAGGCCGGAGGACCTCATCGGCAGCCTCTCGCTGACCCTCCAGCTCCTGCCGCTGCCCGGCCTGCTGGAGGTGTACGAGATCCGGCGGGTCCTGGAGGCCCACATCGCGGCCAAGGCCGCCGCGCGCGCCACGCCCGAGACGATCCGGACCCTGTTCACGCTCATCGAGGCCATGGAGGCCACCGACGACCCCACCGAGGCCTCGGAGCTCGACCATCGTTTCCACGCGGAGATCGCCCGGGCGGGCGGCAACCCCACGCTCGCCTCACTGCTGGCGGTCTTCCGCGCGCGCTCCCGCAAGTACCAGGTCTTCACCCTCCCCGAGGGTCCGGAGCTGCGACGCAAGAGCGACGCCGACCACCGCGTCCTGGCCACCGCCATCGCCGACCGCGATCCGGGCGCCGCGGCCGGGGCTGCCGAGGCCCATGTCGCCCAGACGGAGCGCTGGTTGCGGGCGCTGATGCCTCCCGTCGAGGAGGACGAGGGAGTCGTCGACCCGGCGTGAGGCCCTCTGGACGGGACGACCGGCCTCCCCCACCATGTGTTGTCATGAACACGACTCACAAGACGGGTGTCGCCCTGTCCGTGGCCGCCGCACTCGCCCTCGGCACCGCCGGTGTCGCCCAGGCGGAGCCGACCGTGCCCGAACACGCGGTCATCGTCTGCGACAGCGCGAGCTTCTACGCGAACTACGACAGCGCCTCGGGGCCGTCCGGCCTGAAACGGATCCTGTACCGCGGCGACAAGGTCGGACACACCCGCGGTGCCCACCCGGTCTACAACGGCTGGGCCGCCACCTTCGACTTCGGGCCCAACGACTGGGGCTTCGTGCGGCAGGAGTGCCTGGGCGGATTCGGCTCCTGGTGATCGAGCACGTACGAGACGACGGAAGGGGACCACTCATGACCCGCGTGACCCGTATGACGCGCATGACCCGCACGAGCAGGCTCGCCGCCCTCGCCCTCGCCGTGGCCGCGACGACCGCCCTGGCCACAGGACCCGCCAACGCCGCCGACGGCACCGTCGGCGAACGCGAAACCGTCTGCGCCCAGGACCTGTTCGTCCGCGTCAGCGCACCCCACGGAGCATGGATGGGCACGCTGTACCGAGGACAGACCTTCCTGGTCGAACAGGCCGGCGGCGACTGGGTCTACGGCTTCGCCTACGGAAACATCAACCGCCGGGGCTGGGTCCAGAACGGCTGGTTCTGCTGACCCGGTCCATCGGGACGGCGCGGCCGGGGCGAGGGCGGGACGTCGTCCGGTCGGCCACGGGACTCCGTGACTCTCACTCGGCAAGCGTGGCGACGGCCTCCGCGTAACCGCCCGTCGGGGGTGCCGTGTCGGGGCCGTACACGAGGCTCAGGACGCCCGTGGCGAAGGACTGCGAGCTCAGCAGCTTCAGCGGGATCGACGGCTCGCCCTCGTCGAACAGCCGCATGCCCTTGCGCACGGCGATCGGGTGGACGAGGAGGTGGAGCTCGTCGAGGAGGCCCGCGGCCAGCAGCTGCCGGACCACGGAGACCGAACCGCTCAGCGAGATGTCGCCGCCCGGCTCGTTCTTCAGCGCCGCGGCGACCTCGGCGACGTCACCCCGCGCCTGCTCGGAGTTGCGCCACTCCAGGTCGAGCCGACGGCGCGAGAAGACGATCTTCCGCATGTCGCCTAGCTGCTTGGCGAAGCCGGCGTCGTCACCGCCCGCCGTCTCCCGCTCCGGCCAGGCCCCGGCGAAGCTGTCGTACGTCCTGCGGCCGAACAGCATCACCTCGGCGCTGCCCAGGCTCGCGCCGACGGCCGCTCCCATCTCGTCGTTGAAGTACGGGAAATGCCACTGGTCGGGCGCCTCGACGACGCCGTCGAGGGAGATGAACAGGCTGGCGACGATCTTCCGCGGCATGGTGTCCTCCGGGTCCGTGTGTCCGTACCTGTGACGACCGTGCCGCCCACCGGAACTCATCGGTGGGCGGCACGCCGGTGCTTCAGACGCCGTTCAGCTCCCGGCGCCGCCCCGGAGCGGCCGCGCCGCCCGCCGTCCGGCGCGGATCCGTGACGCTGCCGAGCCAGCCCAGCAGGAACCCGGCCGGTGCCGTCAGCAGGCCCGGGATCGTCACGTCCCAGACCTTGAAGTCGAGGTCCGGGAAGATCGACTCGGGCGTGCCGGACGTGTACGGCGACAGCGCCAGCGCCGCGATGCTCAGCGCCGTCGCACCCCACAGGCACCACAGCGCACCGCGGGCCGTGAACCCCGGCCAGTACAGGGCGTACAGCAGGACGGGCGCGAGGGCGGCGCCGCAGACGGCGAGCCAGAGCGTCGAGATGACGACCAGGTTCCAGTCGGCGGCGAAGACCGCCACGACCGAGGCGACCAGCCCCGTCAGCGCCGCGGACCAACGCGACGAGGCGCCGTCCGCCTTGCCTGTGCGAGCGTGTCCGGCCGGCCCGCCGGACGCGCCCAGGACGTCCCGCCCGAGCGCGATGCCCGCCGCCAGCGTCACGTCCACCACGGCCGCGAGCGCCGTGAGGAAGAGGACGCAGGCGAGCGCCGCGACCAGGATGCCGCCGTTGTCGAGCGCACGTCCGATCATCAGCGGCGTGAACACCTGCGCCGCCGCACCGCCCTCGCGCAGCGCCTCGCCGACGAGGGCCGCCGCGCCGATGCCGACGACGGCCAACGCGCCGTACAGCAGCGTCAGTTCGCCGAGCATCCAGCGGCCGACCGTGCGGGCGCCGCGCGGACTCTTCGTCGAGATCGCCCGCATCAGCACGGCGGGCATCGCCAGCGTGGCCATCGACATTCCGAAGGCCTGCCCGATCCGGTTCACGGCCCCGACCCATCCCTCGCCGGTGTAGCCGCCGGGACGCAGATACGCCTCACCCATCCGCGAGCCGTGCGCGGCGGCGTCCAGCAGCCGGCCGGGATCCCAGCCGAAGCGGTCGAGCACGAGCCACGCCGCGACGACCAGCACCGGCAGGGCGATCGCCGACTTGGCGATCATCACCACGCCCGTGCCCCGGATCCCGCCGCTGACGGCCAGCGCCGTCATCACACAGCCGATCACGACGATGCAGCCGGTGCGCACGCCGGGCTGCCCGATCAGCGCCGCGGCCACGTTTCCGACCACCACCAGCTGCACGACCAGCAGCGGGAAGCACACCAGCAGGGTCACCACGCCCCAGGAGACCCGCACCGCGGGCCCGCCGCTGCCGCGGGCGTCCAGCAGGTCGGCGGCCGTCAGCGAGGCGTGCCGGCGCAGGGGTTCGATGATCAGCACCAGTAGCAGCATGACCCCGATCAGGCTGCCCAGCATGACGCCGAGGCCGTCGAAGCCGAACGTGGCGACCATGCCCACGAGCACGGTGACCGTGGCGACGGTCGTGGTGTCGCCGCCCATCGCGATGCCCTGCTGCCAGGAGCGCAGCCGGCGGCTGTCGGACCGCACGAGGGCCCGGTCGTCCTCGTCGGCGCCGGTGATGATGCACAGCATCAGGCAGATCACGACGAACACCGAGAACACGGCGAAGACGAGGGAACGGGACGAGGGATCGAGCAGCCCGGTCACGAGTACCTCCGGGCGTCCGGGCGCGGCTGGAGCGCGTCGACGCGCCGCCCGTACGCCAGCAGGGCGTGCACGCCCACCGTGAAGGGCACCGCGGCGAGGAACAGGCCGAGGCTCACCGGCCCGGCGATCCGCACCCCGTACAGGGCGGGGAAGAGGGCGGCGGGCAGCAGGTACAGCAACCAGACGACGGCGATACGGACGCCGAGCCGCAGCCCGACGGCCAGTCGCGCCACCTCCTCGGCGTCCCGTTGGTCGTGCTCCGCCGGAGGCTGCGCACCGGCTGCGGCCTCGTCGGGGCGCGGCGGCCCGGGCCAGGGCTGCGGTCCGAAGGACATGAGGGCGGCTCCGCTCACGTGGTTCCAACACCCCGGTCAGGGGCGTCCGTACGGGTGTGGGGGTGGGCGCGGAGTCAATCAGACATACCCGTGGATCCCGAACACCCTGGGAGCAGGTCTGTTCGCCCGCACAGTCCGACCGGTCGCGGACGGTGAGCGGGCACCGCGGGGCGCGGGCCGAGAGTCCCGCCCCGCTAGCTGCCGGGCCGGGCCGCGGTGCGCAGGGCGAGGATGGCGACGTCGTCGTCGTTGGCGGTGGGGCGGGTGCGTGCGAGGACCTCGTCGGTGAAGACCTCCAGGGGGCGGTGCACCAGGGACGCGGCGTGACGCCTCAGCCGGTCCAGGCCCTCGTCGAGTGACGTGCCGGGCTCCTCCACGAGGCCGTCGGTGTAGAGCAGCAGTGTGGAGCCGGGCGGCAGCAGAAGCGTGGCGTCCGGACGGGGCGCGCCGGTACCGGTGCCGAGGAGGATGCCGTGTCCGTCGGTGAGGTACTGGGCCATGCCGTTCCGGGTGATGAGCAGGGGAGGGGGGTGGCCGGCGTTGGTCCAGGTGAGTTCCCAGCCGGCGTCGCCGATGTCCTGGAGCCGGGCGAAGACGAGCGTGGCCATGTCGGCCCCGGCCAGGTCCATCGCCGCGAGGTCCAGCCATTCGACGATCTTGCTGGGCGGTTCCTGCTTGGAGTAGGCGTAGGCGCGCAGCATGTTCCGCAGCTGGGCCATGTCGGCCGCCGCGTCCAGGTCGTGCCCGACGACGTCCCCGATGACCAGCGCGGTCGCCCCGTCGGGCAGGGAGAAGGCGTCGTACCAGTCGCCGCCCACCTGCGAGGCGTCGGGCGCCGGTTCGTAGCGGACCGTCATCTCCAGCTCCGGCACCTCCGGCAACAGCGGCAGCAGGTGCCGTTGCATCGTCTCCGACACCTTGCGCTGGCGCTCGTACAGCCGGGCGTTGGCCAGGGCCAGTCCGGCCCGCCGGGTGATCTCCTCCAGCAGGGGCAGATCGGCGCTGGTGAAAGGGTTGGGGTACTGGGAACGGCCCAGGGTCAGGGCGCCCAGTACCTCGCGCGGGCCGCGGATCGGGCCGATGACGGCCGACTGCATCCCCGTGGCGGTGAACAGCCGCCGCTCCTCGACGGCGATGCCCGAGTCCGGTTCTCCGCGGTAGGTGTCGGGGCCCGCCAGCGCCGACGCCGCGCCACGCAGCGCACGGGACAGCGGAAGCTGGGACTCCTGCGGGACCGCGGGCATGGGACCGACGAGGTCCTCCTCGTACGTCAGGACGCCGTCCTCGTAGTGGACGACGGCCGAGCGCCACACCTGGCCGGACTCGGTGATCAGGTCGATGACCGCCCAGTCCGCGAGCCGCGGCACCACCAGCCGGATGAGCCGGCTCAGCGCCTCCTCGATGTCCATGGTCGAGGTCAGCTGGGTCGTCAGTTCGGCGAGGAGCGCGAGCCGTTCCAGTTCGGAGAAGGTCTCCTGGACCGAGCTGGGCTGGTCGTCGGCGAGCTGGTGGAACAGCACCAGCATGCCCCGCCCGCCGGCCTCGTCACAGGCTGTGACCAGCCAGGCCACGGGCGTCGGCGTGCCGTCACCGCACTCGAACCAGAGGTCCTTGCCCTGGGAGGTGCTGCCCGCCAGCGCGGCCTGGCGGATCGGGCACTCCGTCCTCGGCACCGGCTGCCCGAGGGCGTTGCGGTGCAGCAACTCGTGCGAGTCGCGTCCGAGCAGCTCGGCCGCGGACCGGCCGAGCAGCCGCTCCGCCGCCGTGTTGACGGCCGTGATGATGCCGTGCTCGTCCGCCAGGTAGGCAGCGGCCGAGAGCGAGTTCAGCCCCGCCGACAGCGGTCCCGCATTTTCGCCGGGAGTGCGTCCCCCCGACGCTGGAGCGTCGTGGCCCTTCATGGTCTCGCCCTCGTCCTGGCCGGTTACGGATGAGCGACTCCTTGCTTTCCCTGCCGGGGCACCGCCAAAAACACCGGTCGGGATATGTCGCCCTATCCATCGGACCACAGATGGACGCGCAGCGAGCCCGCGGAGTCCCGGCCACCCGGTTCCGTGTCATGGCCGGCGCCTGCGGTCGCGTGGAAGTGTCCGGAACGACGCCTCGGACCCGCGCAGGCGCGAGACCCCGCCACCGGTCCGGTACGGCCGCCGTCGCGCCAAGGGGGCGGGCTCAGCGGACCCGGTCGTAGACCATGGCCATCTCGCCCAGCTCCCCGGTCTCCTGGTGCGTCAGCGCCCACTTCGTGGCCGGCAGGCCGTCGTCGAACAGTCGTCCCCCGCCCCCGGCGATCTCGGGGAAGATCATGAGGTACAGCCGGTCGATCAGGTCGGCGGCGAGGAGCGGCTTGATGAGGCTCGCACTGCTGTTGACGAGGATGTCGCCCCCGCCCGCGGCCTTGAGGCCGGAGACGACCTCCTCGGCGGGGGCGTTCACCACGCGGGTGCGTTCCCACGGCGCTTCGGTCAGGGTGGTCGAGAACACCACCTTCTCCGTGCCGACCAGCCACTTCGCGTATCCGCGATCACGCGGGTCGGCGTTGTCGTCCTCGGCGACCGTCGGCCAGTAGCCCAGGAACCCTTCGGCGTTGATCCGCCCCAGCACCGCCGTCGTCGCGCCCTCCCAGATGCGCGTGAGGTGGTTCCGCGCCACCTCGGTCGTCACGTACGGCGCGAACATGCTGAAGTCGCCGGGTCCGCCGGGACCGTGGTAACGCCCGTCGAGGGTGAGGCTCAGATTCGCGGCCACCCTGCGGCCGGTCTGCTCGGTCATGTCGTTCTCCTAGTGTCGGTCCCGCCGGCGTCGGCGGTGTCGTGCGAGCCGTCGGCGAGGGTCGCGGCGAGCTTGTCGAGGCTCTGGCCGAAGCCGATCTCGATGCCGGCGACGAAGTCGGCGGCGTCAATGGTGCTGTCGGTGAGCTGCCAGTGGATGTCGAGTTCCGTGCCCGTGCCGGCGGGCCGCAGGCCCATGTCGACGTGGGCGGTGAAGGCAGGGCTGCCGTCGGGCAGCAGAGGGGAGAGCCGGTACGTGAGGCGCTCCCCGGGGCGGACGTCGTCGACGACGCCCTCCGCACGCCCGGCGACCAGGTCGGAACCGTCGGCGTCGTCGGCGTCGCGGTACTCCTGGACGATCCGGCCGCCCGGCCGCGCCTCGAAGACCAGCTCGGAGACGCGGAGGTCGTCGGGCGTCCACCAGCGGGCGAGGAGCGGGACCTCCGTGAGGTGGAGCCACACCAGCTCGGGACGTCCCGTCAGCGACCGGAAGAACCTGAACGAGCGACCGTCGGCCCAGCCGGACTCCTCCGCCGCGCGCCGTTCCGCGCGGAGGGTGTGCTCGTAGCGGTCGTACGTCGCGCCCGGACCGCCGGCCAGTTCGGCCGCGTCGGCCAGCCCGGTCAGTTCCACCGCCAGGTCGCGCAGGGGCCCGGGGCGGAGCGCGTAGATGCGGCGCTGGCCGGTGCGCTGCGAGGTGACGACGCCGGCCCGTTCGAGCGTCTGCAGGTGCTTGGTCGTCTGCGGCTGGCGTGCCCCGGCGAGCTGGGCGAGGACACCGACCGGGCGGGGACGCTCGGACAGCAGCTTCACGAGTCGCAGTCGGGCCGGGTCGGCCAGCGCGATGAGGAGTTCCTCCATGGGCACGAGTATTCCTCACCGCGAATATTCGTGTCAAGGAATATGAGTCTCGAAACTGAGCGGGTCGCGTGCGCGCGTGGTGGTGGATGATCAGGTTCCGTCATCCGAAATGCCCGAAGACGCAACGAAGTTGCCCCGCGTCTTGTCGTAACGGCCTTCGTGCGCCCGCCTTGGCCGTTCACCCGTTTGCCGCACATCCCGCGGGGTGGAGAACCGTTACTCCGGACATGACCAAGAAAAGAGAGGAAGAGGTTCTCCGGTCGTCCGGGAACCGGCAGCCGCGGGACAGGGCGAGCGCCTGGCCGCAGCCACGACCGACCGTCACAGACGAGCAGATGGCCGGGTAACCCACCGCCTCATGTACCGCGAACACAACCCATACGACTCCGACCACGACGACTACGTGCCCTACGCCCAGAGACAGGCCCCGGTGGGCAGAGGCCGCCACCGGGCGCCCGCCGCGGAGTTCGTCCCGCCTGCGGGCGCATTCACCGTTCCCCCCGCTCCGGACCCGTCCTCCTGGCCCTTGATGCCCCCCGGTGCCGACTGGGACCCCGGCGAGGAACTGGCGTTCATGCTCCAGGACGTGGGCGAGACCGAGGGGGAGCGGCCCGTCGCGCATCCCGTGGACGAGCCGCCGCCCTTCCGTTCCGAGGACGACCCTTCCGTGCTCACCCCTGCGGCCGGGACGCCGCTCGGGAACCTGCAGCAGATCACGGAGGCGCTGCCCCCGCTCAGGCGCCGGCGCCGCACCCGCCGCAGGGACCGGACGCGCCGCAAGGTCCGCCGCCGACGGGACATCGGCCCCCTGCGCGCCGCCAGCCTGGTCCTCGCCGGACTGGCCGCCGTCATCGCCGCATCGGTGAGCCTGCTCAGCGGGATGGCGGCCTACGAGCCGCTGCGGCTGACGGCCGCGGCCCGCGCCTCCCTCGGCGTCGTGGCGTGGTGGCCGCTGCTGGTGTACGGCCCCTGGCTGGTCGCGTCGCTGTCCGTCCTGCGGGCTGCGTTGCACCGGCGCCGTGCCGTCCATTCGTGGTCCGTCGTCCTGCTGTTCTCGGCCATCGCGATGCTGCTGTGCATCGTGCAGGCGCCCAGGACCCTCGGGGGTATCGCGGCGGCGGCGTTGCCCGGCCTGGCGTCACTGGTCTGCTTCCAGCAGGTCGTCCGGCAGATCACCCTGAGTCGGCCGCCCCGGCGGGCGGTGCCCCGCCATCGGCAGGCGGCGGAGGCCCGGCCGGTCGCCGCCACCTCTGCCTCGGCCTCCAGTGCCGCCACCTCCGCCTCGGCCTCCAGTGCCACCACCTCGGGTGCCGTCTCTGGAGGAGGGGGCGGCGTCAGTGGGACGAAGGGCAGGGCCGCCCCGGCGTCGGCGCCTCACCCGCGTCCTTCGGAACCCCGCTCCCGCGTCACCGCCCCCAAGCGGGAGCGGACCGTCGGCGCCGCGGGAGCGGACCGCGGGCGCCCGCCCCTTACCCCGGTCCGCTGACGGTGGGGGGTGACGTGCTCAAGCGGTGCGTCACCCCCCATCCGGCTGTTCGGAGCCTGCCGACGCCGCACGGTCCCGAGGGGTGTCTGCAGGTCCTGCTTCCGGTTGCGATCTCCGAAGAAAATCTGTCGCGGACGCGGTAGACATTGGCTGGCCGCAGGATTACAGTTTTTGGTGTAGCCAGGAAGTCGATGAAGGCGCGGCAGAGACGAACTGCCGCGCAGGCACGGCAAGAAGGACGCGGCCCGGCGTTCGCCGGGCCGCGGGCAGTACCCGCGGTATCCAGCAGTACAAGCAGTACAACCGAGTAACCGAAGGTAAGGAGCAGCGCGCCATCAGGATCGCCCGGGCGAGGAAGATGTCCGCCCGGGTACCGCAGGCCCCGGATTGGAAGGTGGTCCCCGGTCACGCATCCGCGATCCCCGCAGTCCCGCCCGTCCGGGCGGCGCCTGCGGACAACGAAGCCCGGCGCAGCGCGCGCCGGTAGATGGTGTTGAAGCTCGGGGCCCGAGTGCCGGTACGGCGCTCGGGCCCCCCGACGCGTCCCCAGGAAGAAGAGGTCTATGACCCCTCGCAGTACCCGTTCCGTCGACCCCCTCGATGACGACGACTACCCCGCCTACACCATGGGCCGGGCCGCCGAGATGCTCGGCACCACGCCCGCCTTCCTCCGCGCCCTGGGCGAGCACCGCCTGATCACCCCCCTGCGCTCCGAGGGCGGCCACCGTCGCTACTCCCGCTACCAGCTGCGCATCGCCGCCCGTGCCCGAGAACTCGTCGACCAGGGCACCCCCATCGAGGCCGCGTGCCGCATCGTCATCCTCGAAGACCAGCTCGAAGAAGCCCAACGTCTCAACGAGCAACTGCGTGCCAAGGACGGCGGGGCGCAGCCGAAGACGACAGCCTGACCACGCGGCGGATGGCCGCCCTCGTGGCCGACCGCCGCCACCGCCGCCGCGCCGCCCTCGACCGCACCGGCCGTGCCGGCAGGCCCGCCTCCCTCACCGCATCCAGTGCCCGTCGGTGCTCCACCCCAGGAAACGACGGGCACGTCCGCCGTTCGCCGTCGCGTCGTCGCCGAAGGCGCCTCCTTCGGCGACGTGGACCAGGCCCGCCAGGGCGGGAGCCAGCCGGGTCGCGACATGGGCCGGGTACCGGACCGTCTCCTCCGCCAGGCCCGCGACGACCTGTCGCTGCTCCTCCGGCGAACACAGCGACAGGTGGAACACCATCTGACGCCAGGCGTACGCGGCGTCCTTGATGGTGCCCAACGGTCGCGGATGGCGGTCTACCCGCGCGGTCAGTCGGCACACGGTCACGAAGCAGCGCCGGGCGAGATCGGCCCAGCCGGGCCGCGGGGCGATGCCCACCCGGTGGACCAGCGTGGCCAGGTTGTGCGTGGTGAGGATCTGCGCCTGCTCGATCACCGTGCCGTTCGCCGCGACCGACGAGTACCGCGCCCCTGCCCCCGCCGCGGCCCGCTCGGCACACAGCCGCGCGAAACCGGCGGAGGCGTCGGCACCGGACGAACGGGGCCTCCTGGTCGGGCCGGTCCCGGTGACCGCCAAGCCCCGGACCGCCGCGTAGTCGATGCCGTAGTAGCGCTCGTACAGCGTGCCGTCGAGCAGTTCGCCCGCGATTCGCGCCGCCGTGAGGAACTTCGGGCTGAAGGTGCCCATGAAGATGTCGGCGGCCAGCTCCTCCACGAACGGGGCGTCCAGGCCGCACTGGCGTTCAAGAACGCCGAACTCGCGCACCAGCGGGTTGGGCAGGATCGTGCCGGGGAAGGCCTGCACGGCCAGTTCGCCCAGTTGCCGCAGCACGGCAAGCGCGCCCGCATCGTCCTGCGTGTCCCTCGTGCCCTGCGTGCCCTGCGTCGCGGAGCGCCGGCCCGACACCGCCCGTACCCAGGGCAGTTCCTCGACCCGCACCTGCCGTTCCAGATTGAGCAGGAGCAGCGAGCGGCGATTGCGGAACGCCCGGTAATTCGCGGCCATCAGGGTGCGCAGCGCCTCGTCGCCGTACGCCTGCGCCGTGGCGGCGGCGACCAACTGCGGCACCAGCTCGGCCAGGACCTCGGCGGACGGGACGACCCCCCGCTCCACCAGCGTGCCGATCGGGGCGCTCAGCGCGGACTCGACCACGCGGCCGACCGCCTGCGGTACGGCGGCCCCGGCGGGCAGGTCCGTCTCCCGGCTCTCCTGCCCGGTCACCGGGCCCAGGAGCGGGGCGACATCCGTGATGCCCGTGTCCTGGGGGAGTACGGCGAGCCGTCGCAGCACCAGTTGGGCCACCGCGTGGTGGGAGGGGAGCGCCGCCTGATCGGCCTGGCGTCGGCGCAGGGCCGTGTGGGCGGCGGAGCCGGGCAGGCCCCGCCGGCGCACCATGGACTCCACCGCGTGCCGCAGCAGACCGAGCCGCCGCGCGTCCAGTGGACGCCCGGCGACGGTCTCCTCCAACGCGCCGCGCAGAATGCCCAGGTTCTCCCTGGGGTTGAGGTGCTTCGTGCAGCGAGTGTGTTGCGCCGCGAGCAGCCGGTAGCGACGGAGCAACTCCTCGCCGCGCGCCGGCCAGTCGGCGTCCGGCGCGACCTCCAGGACCCGTCCGCCCCGCGCCGTCCGCAGCCAGTGCGCGAGCAACTCGTCGCCGAACGGCTGCCACACGGCGAGAGCCTCGTGCTGCGTCTCGGCGGCCGCGTTGGGCCGCCGCCGGATCAGGGCGTCGACGGCGTCGGAGACGGTGTGCAGGTGGACGGCGGCCGTGGCGTCCGGCGCGGGACCGTCCGCCGGGCGGGGCAGGAACCGCAACCGGTCGGCGAACGGCACGAGTTCCGCCGCGAGGTCGAGCGCCGCGTCCGTCTCGCCGTGCCGCACCAGCCAGGCCAGGGTGAGCAGCGCGGCCTCCTCCGGCAGACCGACCTCGTAGTGACCGCTGTCCAACAGGCCCCACAGCCAGACCAGTCCCGGCTCGGTGAGGCAGTGGGCGAACAGCGCACGCCGCTGCGCAGGCACACCGAAACTCCGGGCGGCCTCGACTTCGTACGGCTGGAGCGGGCCGCCCGCGCTCGCGGTCCCGGTGGCGAAACCGCCCCGCACCACCTCGGGAGTCACCCAGGCCGGAAGCCCGTCCACGGGCGTGCGCGAACCGATCGTCAGCCGGCCCGTGGCCATGCCCGCGAGGACCTCGCGCCAGCGCCGTCCGCGCGCCTCGGCACGGCGCCGCACATCGGCGTCCTGGTGCGTCAGCGCGGTCGTGAAGGCCTTGGCCAACTCGGCCTCCGCGTAGGACGGGGCCGCGGTGAAGGGCTGCTGCTCAGCGTTGTCGTTCATAGCCGGCGTGGCAGGTTCCGCCCCTGCGCCCTCCGGGTCTCAAGCCCGGTGCTCTGCTGCTGAGCTACACGCCGATGCCGGCCGACGTTAGAGGCCGAGGTGATCGTCGTACAACTCCGTTTTGCCGGGGGCGGGCACCCGCGCACCGGCATCGAGCAGGTTTCGGGCCTCGCCGGGCGGGGCCGCAGGCTCGCCCCGAACCCCGCCCGGCTTCCCGTCGGGTCAGGAAGGCAGGAAGTCGGCGATCAACTCCGCGAACGCCTCCGGAGTGAGGACCTCGACGCCGAGCTCCGCCGCCTTGACCGCCTTCGAACTCGGCTTGCCGGCGGCGGTCGGCGCGGACACGAGAAGGGACGTCTTCGAGGTGACGCCGCTCCCCGCGCGCCCACCGGCCTTCTCGATCAGCGCCTTCATCTCGGACCGCCCGTACGCCTCCAGCCGCCCGGTCATCCTTCCGGTCACCACGACGACCTTGTCCGCGAGCGGCCCCGTGCCCCCGGCCGCAGCCTCGTCCTCGGGCTCGCTCATGTTCACCCCGGCCGCGACCAGTTTGTCGATGACCGGGGCCAGCGCGGCGACCTGCTCGACGATCACCGGGGCCTTCTCCGGACCGATCCCCTCGACCTCCTGCATCGCCGCCGCGTCGGCCCCGCGCACGGCGTCCATCGTGCCGAAGTGCCGGGCGATCCGACGGGACATGCTGCGCCCGGTGCCGAGCACGCCCAGGGCACAGAAGACCCGGCTGAGGGGGAGGGACCTGGCGGCCGCGATCTGCTCCGCGAGCTTCACCCCGCGCTTGGAACTGCCCGACGCGGCGGTGAGCTGCTCGACGGTCAACGTGAACAGGTCGGCCACGTCGGTGACTTCGCCGGACTCGACCAGCGCGGCCACGTACGTCCTGCCGAGGCCGTCGATGTCGAGCATCTCGCGCCCGGCCGCGTACTCGATCAGCGCCGGAAGCGCGCACGCGGAGCCCTTCGCGCACCGCCACCGCTCCTGCGCCTTGTTGATCTCCCCGCCGCAGTTGGGGCAGGCCTCGGGCAGCGGCACCTCCCGGGCCCCGGCCGGGCGCAGGTGGGCCACGGCCGCCTGGACGCGCGGGATGATGTCGCCGGCCTTGTAGACCGTGACCGTGTCGCCGAGGTGGAGGTCGCGGCGGCGGATGTCCGCCGGATTGTGCAGCGTGGCCCGGGTGACGGTGGAGCCGTCGAGCTCGACCGGGGTGAGGATCGCCGTGGGCGCGAGCACCCCGGTGCGGCCGACCTCCCACACCACGTCCTCGAGCACCGTCTGGCGTTCGACCGCGGGCAGCTTGACCGCGATGGCCCAGTACGGGAAGCGGCTGCCCACCCCGACCGCCGCCTGCTCCGCCGCGTCGTTCAGCTTGACGACCACGCCGTCTATGCCGACCGGGAGTTCCGCGCGCATCGCGGCGATCGCGTCGACCCGCTGCTGCGCCTCGGTGAGGTCCGCGACGACCCGGAGCCCGGCCGGGGACGCCGCGGTCGTCCGCACCCCCGCCGCCGCCACGGCGGCCAGGGCCTCGGCGTGCGGGACCCCCTCGGGCAGGAACGACACGTCGTCCAGCTCGACGACGCCGTACGCCCAGAACGTCATCCGGAGCCGGTACGGGCGGTCCTTCGCGCGCAGCGTGCCCGCCGTGCCGTTGCGGGGATTGGCGAAGACCTGCGCGCCGTGCGCGACACGGACCTCGTTCGCCGCCTCGAACTGCGCCTGCGTGAACGCGACTTCGCCGCGCACCTCCACGGTGACGGGCCGCTCAAGCCGCTCGGGGAGGCCGTCGATCTGGCCGATGACATGGCTGACGTCCTCGCCGTGGCCGCCGTCGCCGCGCGTGATGATCCGGACCAGCCGGCCGTCGCGGTAGCGAGCGGCCACGGCCGCGCCGTCGATCTTCGGCTCGACCGTGAACCCGCCCCGCGGGGCACGGCCCAGCCGGCGCTCCACCGAGGCGCCCCACGCCACCAGGCCCTCGGCGTCGAAGACGTTGTCCAGGCTCAGCAGGCGCGTGGTGTGCGCGACGTCGCCGACCGGAGCCGCCCCGTCGGCGACCAGACCCGTG
Source organism: Streptomyces sp. NPDC037054 (assembly GCF_055606745.1). Classification (NCBI taxonomy): domain Bacteria; kingdom Bacillati; phylum Actinomycetota; class Actinomycetes; order Kitasatosporales; family Streptomycetaceae; genus Streptomyces; species Streptomyces sp. NPDC037054. The sequence continues at coordinate 302,670 of NZ_JBVJSJ010000009.1, forward strand.
GGGGAGTCCGCGGCGACCTCGCCGGGGTGGGCCTGCTCCCAGGCCAGCACGGCCTGCCGCAGCCGGTCGTACGAGGCGTCGTCCATGGGGCTGTCGCCGTCGCCGTAGTACGCCCGGGAAGCCTCGCGCAGGCGGTGCAGCGCCGACTCGTAGTCGGTACCGCTGGACAGGACGGGCAGCGCCTCATCGGCGGGAAGAATCGTCATGAGGGGATCTTCTCGCGAGGGTCTGACAATGGCCCCGGACAGCCTGTGACGTGGGAAGGGGCACCGGTCCGCACAGCGGAGCGCGGCGGGCACCGGCACGCAAGCCGATGCCCGCCGCGGGAGTGCGTCGGTCAGCCGAAGGGGATCACGAGGACGGACTTGTCCGTGCCCGTCTGGAGCTTGGACGTGCCGTTGCCGATGGCGCTCCACACCTCCAGGCGGACCGTGCCGCCGTTCAGGTTGCCCAGGGAGCCCGTGGACGACTTCAGGCCGCGCGCCTGCGAGTACTCCTCCCATCCGGTGACCGGGTCGGTCGCGAAGTAGTTGTACGTCTCGGTGCGCTCGAAAGTGCCGTCGCCCGTCAAGTCGTAGCTGATCCGGGCCTGTTGGCCGAGTCCCACCGTGGTGCCCGCGTCGACCTGGAGACGGAACGCGGTCTGCGCGCCCGGCGTGAGCGTGCCGTTGACGCCGCGCACCTCGTAGACGAGGGGCTGGTACGGAGTGCCGTCGTGGTTGGTGCCGCCGGCCGAGGCGATCGTGTCGCTGCCCGCCGTGCCGCCGGTCGCCGTGGTGAGGGCGCCGCCGCTGCGCAGCTGGAAGGTGTTGCCGGTCGGCGGCTCCGGGTCGGGGTCGGTCGATCCCGATCCGGTGCCCGTCGCCGTGGAACGGGCCGGTACGGAGAGGGTCTTGCCGTCGGAGAAGGTGACCGTGCGGGCCGTCGAGCCGTGGTTGTGGGCCGCGTAGGTCCGGGTCGTGCCCTTGGTGAACACGGCCGAGGTCGGGATGTCACCGGTCACCGTGGCGTCCGGCGCGCCGAGGGTGTCGAGGGTGTTGATCCAGTGGTAGGTGTGGGCCTTCGACTCGCCCTGCTCGGGGGTGTAACCGGCGTGGCCGGCGTCCCACTTCGACTTGGCCGCGGCCGGGTCGGCGAAGGACTGGAACTCCCACAGGATGTCGCGCCATTCGACGGCAGGGCCGCCGTTCTCACGCTCCATCTCGGCGATGTTGCGCCGGATCGCGGCCTTCTCGCCGCCGAGGTGCAGCGAACCGCCGGTCACGGGCAGGACGTTGATGCCGTGGATCTCCTCGGGGTTGGCCGTCCACCAGGTGGAGTAGGCGGCGCCGCTGCCCCAGACCATGCCGGCCGTGTCGTGACCGAAGGACGACGGGAAGACCTGCTCGTCGGCGTCGAACCAGTACTGCGCGATCGACTCTGCCTCGGTGGTCAGGAGGTAGGTGCCGAGGTCACGCAGCGAGGTGTCGCCCGTCGCGGAACCCCACAGGACGAGGGCCGCGCTCAGGTTGGTGGACTCCGACGAGGACTCCTGGTTGTTGCCCGCCGCGAAACCCTGGTGGCCGGAGGCCCAGCTGTGACCGGCGTAGACGTCGAAACCGCGCAGGAAGGGGAAGGCGGAGTCGGTGCGGCTGGGGTTGGCGGTGTCCCGGACGAGGGTCTTCACCATGCCGCCCCAGGCGGAGTCGGCGGCCCATCCCTGGTCGTACTGGGCGACGATCGCCGCCGCGTACACGTAGTAGCTGTAGTGGAAGTGGTGGTCGTTGAGCTCGGTGTCGCTGCCGTAGGACGCGGGGTAGCCGGTGAGCGTCTTCCAGTCCTTGTCGTAGCTGAACTCGTTCGCGCCGCCCGCCGTGAACCAGTCCTGGAGCTTGCCCTTGATCAGGCCGAGCAGCCTGTCACGGATGCCCGTCTCGCCGATCTGCTCGGCCACGGGCACGAGTTGGGCGAGGCGGCCGAGGGCCTTGCCGGTCCAGTAGGTGTCGGAGGCCCCGGAGAAGGGGTCGGAGGCGTTCACGACGTCGTTGAGGTAGCCGCGCAGCCGCGCGGTGTCCACACCGCTCGACTTGGGCAGCGCGGGCAGCACCGCCGCCGCCTTCTGGCTCGTGGTGAAGGAGACCGACTCGCGGACCTTCATCGTGCCGCGCGGCGAGACGTACGTGTACGAGGTCAGCGGATCCGTGGTGTTGAGCCACTGGTGGCGGTACAGGGCCTGGAGCGTGCCGCGCTCGGTGCCCTCCTTCGCCTCCGTGGTGAGCGTGTACGTGGCCCGGACGGTGCCCCCGGAGTAGTTCCAGGAGACCTTGGAGTCGGTGACGAAGCTGTAGGCGTACTTCTTGAACGTCGCCAGCGCGCCGGTGGACGGCAGCACGGCGACGGAGAAGTAGTCCTTCGAGCCGAGGCCCGCGGTGACGGTGGAGCCGGAGACGTTCCAGTCGCTGCCGTTCGGCGCGAAGAGGGCGTAGTGGTGCCCGGCGACGGTGATGCCGAGGACGTTGCCCTGGTCGGAGAAGACGCTCGGTGTGCCGGCCGTGGTGATCTGGGCGCTGCCGCCGGTGCCCCTGGCGTAGACGAACGGGGAGCCGTGTCCGATGGTCGTGCGCAGTGTGCGGGTGCCGTCGGACCACAGGGGAGTGACCGTCCAGTCGGACCAGCTGTCGGCCTTGGTGTCGGGCGAGTTGAGGCCGGTCAGCCCGATGGTGAGGTCGCGCTTGTGGGCGTACTCGTACTGGCGGCCGTCGCCGACGATCGCGGGGGAGGTCGGATAGCCGACGTCGAGACCGCCGGACGTGGCCTGGTAGGTGAGGGGATGCCCGTACATGGGGGTCGAGTACGGGTTGTCGCCGTAACGCTGGAAGGCGAGGGACGACCACCAGTCGTTGGTGGGCACGGGGCGGCCCTGGGCGGCGGCGGTCAGCTTGGGCTTGACCGGCGTCCCCGTGTTGGTGGTGGGGCCCGACGTACCGGCGGGCCGGGTGTCGGAGTAGCTGCCGGAGCCCACGGGGACGGTGGCGGCGGCAGCCGGTGTGGCCGCCGGACCCAGGCCGACGGCGGCGAGGGCTGAGACCAGCAGCATGACCGCTGCCGGTCTGGTGCGGGGGGATGGCATGGGGCACCTCACGTCATCACAGGAGGGGTTCTGAGAGCGCTCTCAGATGGCCGGAACGTAAAGCCCCTGTAATGCACGTGTCAATAGACTGAACGCGGCGGCCCGTTGGTGTCGGCCGTAAATCCGTTATGTCTTCGCGACTTGACGGCTTGAGGGGTGGATTTGTCGGAGTAGGCGCGCGAGAGCGCTCTCCAACGGGTTCCGGGTGTCGCGGAGCGATGAGTCCGACGGTCGTCGGCAGTCTGTATACCGAACGCGCGACGAACCGCCCCAGGGAGAGAGCCATGACGGCCACCTACACGTTCGACGTCTTCTCCAGCCTCGACGGCTTCGGTGCCGCCGGTGGGGACTGGAGCGGCTACTGGGGCAAACAGGGCCCCGAACTCCTCGACCACCGCCTGGCCCAGTACAGCGAGGACCAACGGATGGTGATCGGGGCCACCACCTATCGGGCCTTCGCGGAGTTGCTCGCCTCCGGAACCGAGCCCGGGGTGCACGACGCCTGGGTGACCCGGATGCGGAACCTGCCGGCCACGGTGGTGTCGACGACACTGCGGGACCCCCTCGACTGGCCGGACGCGACCGTCGTGAGCGGCGACGCCGTCGACGTCGTCGCCCGGCTCAAGGAGGAGTCCGACGTACCGCTGCGCTCGCACGGCAGCCTGTCGATGAACCGGGCGCTGATGGCCGCCGGCCTGGTCGACCGCGTCCAGGTGACGATCTTCCCGGTGATCACCGGACGGACGGGACTCAGCCCGATCTTCGCGGGCGCGGCCGACTTCGACCTCGAACTGCTCGAGTGCCGGACGCTCGACGGTCGCATCCAGGAGTTGGTCTACCGGCCCACGCTGCATTCCTGAGCGACGAGAGCGACGAGGTGGTGTGCGGCCGACTGCCGACTGCCGACTGCGGACTGCGGACTGCGGACTGCCGACCGCGGACTGCCGATTCGCGGCGGCCAACAGTCAGCAGCCGACGGCGGTGGTCGGCGGTCGGTGGTCAACGGTTGACGGCCGGTGGTTGACGGCCGGTGGTCGACGGTCGACCGCACACCGGTGGTCGTGCGGGGTGTCTCAGGGCCGGTGGATGCGCACGTGGTCGAACTGGGCCGTCGCGCCCGCTCCGCCCATCGCGCCGAGGCCGAGCCGGATCCGGCTGTCCTCGGGGAGCGTCCAGGTGCCGCCGGCGATCCAGGTCCGACCGTCACGGCTCGTGTAGGCGCGCAGCAGGTGCTCGCCGGTGCGCGGGTCGGTGCGGTGACGCAGCCTCAGCCAGGTCGTCTCGGCCGGCGGCCCCACCGTCATCGAGCCGTAGGCCAGGCGTCCGGCGTACGGTTCCTCCTTGCCGAATTCGGTCTGCCGCGTGTTCCAGATGGCGGTGTGCGCCAGACGCAGGTAGCGGTCGTCGTCGACGTACGCGACGAGTCCCGCCTGCTGGTAGTTGCGGACCGTCTCGACACCCACGTCGAGGGACACCTTCGTCTCGACGGTCCAGTCGCCCTCGGGAGCGTCCCGCAGCAGGAGGGACGCCGTGTTGTTGTCCTTGTGCAGGTCGGCGTCCTGCGTGGGCCACACGAGCCGGCCGCCCTCGACGCGCGCGGCCGGGGTGCGCACCCAGGACCAGCCCGGCCCGGGCCGCGACCCGTCGAACCGCTCGTCCAGGACGACGGAGGAGCCGGTGGCCGAGCCGCTGTCGCGCGGTGCGGCAGGAGCGGCAGGCGCGGCGGGGGCGGCGGGCGCTCCGGGAGCCGTGGGGCCGGCCGTGTTCGGGGGAAGCTGGGCGACCGGGGCGCGCTGCGTCGTCTCGGAGGCACCGCGACCGCCGCGGACCACCGGCCAGCCGTCCACCCAGTCCAGACGGTCCATCAGCATCGGGCGCCGGTTGATCCCGTACGGCTCGTCCAGATACGGGTTCCGGCGGTCGATGGCGTGGTAGACGATCCAGTCCTGGCCGGCGAGGTCGCTGACGACCGCGTTGTGACCCGTGCCCACCCAGCGGTTGCCGTTCGGGCTGAGGACGACGGTGCCGCCGGTGCGGGACGCGGTCAGCGACACGCCCTCGTGGTCGGTGAACGGGCCGCGCACCGAACGGGAGCGTCCGGCGAAGACCGAGTAGCCCGTGGTGGGGCCGGCGCAGCAGTCTCCCGACGAGGCGAACAGGTACCACCAGCCGTCGCGCCGGACGACGTAGGCGCCCTCGAACCGGTTGTCGGTCGCGACCATGGTCGGCTCGCCCACGGCGCGGGTGCCGTCGGCGGACAACTCCGTGACCCATATTCCGCCGTAGTAGGAGCCGTAGTACAGGTAACGCCGGCCATCGGTGTCGACGACGTGGGCGGGGTCGTACGTCCACTTGAAGTCGTCGCTGCCGCCCGTGCCCCGGCGCGGCTCCACGACCGGCTCGTCGGACGTCGTCCACGGCCCGGTCGGCGTGGGCGCCGTGGCCACGGCGATGGCGGAGTCGTTGCGCTCCGGCGTGAGGCTCGTCTGCGTCACCACGTAGTACAGCCAGTAGCGGCCGTCGTGGTACGCGATCTCGGGGGCCCAGTACGAGGCGTCAGGGGCGGCCCAGTCGGGCTGGTCGGCGCCGTCGAGCGCGTCCCCGACGTGGGCCCAGTGGACCAGGTCCGCCGAGCGGGCGATCGGCAGCTTGTGCGCCTTGCCCTCCCCGCTGTGGAGCGGGTCGGTGGTGCCGAACGCGTACCAGTACCCGTCCTCGCCACGGATGACGGCCGGGTCGGCGAAGGTGTCGGCCATGCCCCGGGAGACGGGATTGACGTACGTGCCGGTGCCGGTGCCGGTGCCGGACGCGGAACTCGCGGAGCCGGCCGCGCTGCTGGGGACTGCGCCCAGGACCGCGACCAGGCTCGCGAGGGTCGCTCCGGTGAGCAGCAGGCGTGTGCCCCTGCCACGGGATGCGCGCTTGTCGGCCATGGGGTCTCCTGCGATGGGTCGGAAGGGGGAAGGAGCCAAGAACGGAGCCAAGAGAACGGAGAACCAAGAGAGGTGAGGGAAGAGGAACCGGGTGACCCCCCTTTTACAACGATGTAACGACGTTGCACAAGGCGATGCAAGGCTCCGGCCGCATCCGGCCGCCGGCCCTGCTGAACGGGCGGTCCGTCCGGGGGGTCCTCCCGGGGCCCCTCCTGGACGTCCTTCCAGGGCGTCTTCCCGGGGATTGGCCGCGGTCCGCCCTCCTGCGCATGCTGAGGTCACGTCGATCTCTGCGAAGGGAACCCGGATGTCCACGCAGCGCTGGTCCCGAGGGGTCGGAGTGTTAGGCGCGGGCGGTGAGGGTCTGGCCCTCGCCGCCCATCTGGCCGCGCGCGGCGAGGAAGTGCACCTGTGCACCAGAAACCCCGGGAGAATCGCGGGTGTTGCCCGACGCCGTTCCCTTCGCGCACGCGGGGCCGTCGAGGGCGAGGTGCCGCTCGCCGCGGTCGGCAGCGATCCCGGCGAACTGGCCCGGCGCTGCCCGGTGATCTTCGTGGCCACGGTGACCACCGCGTACCCGGCCGTCGCCGCGCGGATCGCCCCGTACCTGGACTCCGGGCGCACCGTGGTGCTGTTCTCGGGCAAGCTCTGCGGCAGCGTCGAGTTCGCCCACGTCCTCGAACGGCACGGGGCCCGTGAGGTCGATGTGCTGGAGACCGACGCCCTGTTCGCCGCGCGGCCCTGGGAGGACCACGGGGTCACCGTCCACGGCGTGAAGCGGTGGAACCTCTTCGCGGGCACGCGCAGCGCCGTCACCAAGCGGCACGCCGACCGCATGCAGCATCTGTTCCCGGGGCTGCAACCCGGGCGGAACGTCGTGCAGCGCGGGCTCACCGACTTCGGCGCCGTCGCCCACCCCTCCATCGCGCTCGCCAACATCAGCCGGATCGACCGGGGCGAGGAACTGCTGTTCTACCGCGAGGGCCTGTCGGAGCGGACCGTGGTCCTGCTGGAGCAGGCCGCGAGGGAGTTCCAGCAGGTCGGTGAGGCGTACGACGCCCCGGTGCCGTCCGTCGCCGAACTCCTGGACCTGTACTACGGATGTGAGGGCGACACCGCCCTGGACGCCATGCGCACCGTCGGCCCGTACCGGACGATCACCGCACCGACCTCCCTCGACCACCGGTTCCTGCGGGAGGACGTGTCGTCGACGCTCGTGCCGATGACGGAGCTGGCCCGCAAGGCCGGTTGTCCCACGCCCATGACGGACGCACTGATCGGATTCGCCTCGACCCTCTCGCGCGAGGACTACCGCCGCAGCGGGCGCACTCTCGCCAGCATCGGCTGGGACCGGTTGACGGCGGAGCAGATCCGCGCCGTCCTCAACCGCTGACCGGTGGTCACCGACCGGCTGCCGGCCGGGCCGGCGGTGCGAGGGCCACCTCCGTCCGGGCGTGGGCCTCGGAGAACCACGTAGTTCTCGGGCGCCGGGTGTCAGGGAAGCAGGCCGCCGTCGATGCCGAGGACCTGCCCCGTGATGTAGCCGGCGCGCTCCGACACCAGGAAGGACACCAGGTCGGCGACCTCCTCCGGGGAGCCGGGGCGGCCGAGCGGGATGCGGTCCAGCACCTTGATCCTCGCCCGCTCCGGCATGGCCGCCGTCATGTCCGTGCTGATGAGACCGGGGGCCACGACGTTCGCCCGGATACCGAAGCCGCCGCACTCCCGCGCGAGCGCCCGGGTGAAGCCGATGATGCCCGCCTTGGAAGCGGAGTAGTTCGTCTGGCCGGCGGTGCCGTACACGCCCGCCACGGACGACATGGTCACCACCGCGCCCCGGCGGCGCCGCATCATCGGGAACACCGCGGCACGGCAGACGTGGTACGTGCCGCTGAGGTTGGTGTCGAGGACCTCCGCCCACTCCGCGTCCGTCATCCGGGCCAGCGGCCGGTCCCTGGTGACCCCGGCGGAGGTGACGACGGCGGCCAGAGGACCCAGCCCGGACTCCACGGCGGAGACGAAGTCCTTGACCGCGGCGGGGTTCGCCACGTCCACCTCTCCGGCGTGCACCCGGGCGCCGGCCTCGGTGGCTTCCTTGGCCACCTGTTCGGCGGCGTCCGAGTGGGCCCGGAAGCAGAAGGCGACGTCGAATCCGTCCCGGGCCAGCCGGGTCACGACCGCGCGTCCGATCCCACGGGATCCGCCCGTCACCAGGGCGACCGGCCGCGCGCCCCGCTCTGTTCCGGTCGTCGTGCCCTCGCCCGCCGGCGCGTCCGGCGCCGCACCCGGGCGGGCGTGCGGGGCTGTCACGCGGCCGACCCGGCGGTGAGCTGCTCCCGCACCAGTTCGCAGACTTGGCCGAAGGAGCCCAGTTCGGAGAGGTCGCTCTCGTCGACCTTGATGCCGTAGCGCTCCTCCAACCGCACCGAGATCTCGAGCGAGACCAGTGAGTCGACTCCCAGGTCCTCGTCGAAGCGGGCCTCGTCGGTGATCTCGTCGACGGGCAGTTCCAGCGCCTCGGCGACCAGGGCGCGCAACTCCTCGACGTCGAGGACGAGATGGGTGTTCGTGGACATGAGACTTCCGCCTTTCACATGGGGGTCGGGGTGAACAGCACGGCGGCCACGGCGTCGCCGCGCGGGTCACCGGCGGTGGCGAGCACCGCGCCGCCGTCGGCCGTGTCGTCCGGCGCCGGGACGTCCGGGTCCAGACGGGCCACGGCGGCGGCGCACTGGAACACGCCCAACGCGCCTGAGCAGGGGCCGAGTTGCGCCTCCAGGTCGCGGACGGCCATGTGCGGCGCCGCGGCCGGGAGCGTGGGGCCGTCGGGTGGCGCGGCGTGGTCCGCGCCGGTGAGCCACAGGGCTATCGGCGCGGGGGAGGAGGCTTCTTGCCGCGTGACGTCGCCCGGCGTCGCGGCCCCAGCGGAGACGGCCGTGGAGGCGGCCGCGGAGACAGCCGTGGAGGCGGCTGTGGCGACGGCCGTGGAAGCGGCCCGAGACGCCGCCGTAGATGCCGCCGCGGAGAGGGCCGTGGAGACGGCCGTCGACAAGTCGCCCGCCCTGGCGTAACCGGCCAGCCCGGCACGCGGGCGTGCGCCGCGCGCCGCCGCGTGCTCGGCGGACTCCAGGACGACTCCGGCCGCCCCGTCCACGCTCCGCGTGCCGAGCAGCTCGACCACCGCCGGGCCCGACGGTTCCACCCCGACCACGAGCACGACCCGGGCCCGGCCCACCGCGAGCAGGTTGCGCGCCCAGTACAGGGCGTCCAGGCCGCTCGTCGCGCCGTTGCACAGCGTGACGTTGGGGCCGCGCAGGCCGAACCGCATGCCGACCGAACCGGCGATCACATTGCTGGAGGTCTGAGGCAGCCCCAGAGGGCTCAGGCCGGTGACGGTCTTCTCCGCGATGATGTCGGTGAACGCGCAGACGTTGTCCAGGATGCCCAGGTTGGAGCTGACGACCACGGCGATGTCGTCGCGCGGGACGCGGAGTTCGGTGCCGTCCCACACCCCGGCCGAGCGCAGCGCCGGTTCCGCGGCCCGCAGCGCCAGCCGGGACGCGCGGTCCTTGTGCCGCAGGTCGCGGCCGGTCAGACCCGTCGCGGGGTCGAATCCGCCCGCGCGGACGACGCCCAGCAGTTCGTCGGGGTGGGTGAGACCCGGGATCGCGAGTCCCACCCCCGTGACCACCACGTCCCGCGCATGTCCGCCCGACACATCCCGCGAGTGCCCGCCCATCACACCGCCTCCACGATCGCGGCGGCGTTGATCCCGCCGAACCCGAACGCGTTCACCTGCGCGATCCGCGGGTCGGCGGTGACCGCGGCGTCCCGCACCAGGCGCAGCCCGGCGGCCTCCTCGATCGGCTCGACCAGTCCCCGGACCGGCGGCACCCTGCCCTGCCGTAGGGCGAGGGCCGCCACCACCAGGCTGAGCAGCCCGGAGCCGCCCAGCGTGTGGCCGGTCATCGACTTGATCGCGGTCATCAGCGGCCCGCCGCCCGCCGGGAAGAACCGGGAGAGCACCTGCGCCTCGGTGCTGTCGTTGCGCGGGGTGCCGCTGCCGTGCAGCATCACCAGATCGATGTCCTCGGCGCGCACCCCGGCCCTGCGGTGGGCGTCGCGGACCACCCAGGAGATGCCGTCCGGGTCCGGCGCCGTGGCGTGGTGGGCGTCGCAGTTCATGCTGACGGCGCGCAACCGGCAGTGCGCGGGAGCCGACGTCGTACCGGCGCGCCGGACGACCACGGCGACCGCGCCCTCGCCCATCAGCATGCCCCGGTGCGAGACGTCGAACGGAGTCAGCGCCTGGGGGACCTTGTTCTGCACCCGGTCCAGCGTGCCGAAGGCGCTCTCGCCGATCGCGTCGGTGCCGGCCACCACCACGGTGTCGGCCAGGCCGAGTTCGATGAGATCCGTCGCCATGCCCAGTGAATAGAGCGCCGCCGCACAGGCGTTGGCGAAGGTGTACGAGTGAGGGGTGCCGGCCCAGGAGCGCAGGTCCGTGCCGAAGTGCATCTGGTCGGCCCGGAACGGGACGCCGTCGCGCCACCACAGTTCGGCACTGCGCTGTTCCTGGAGTGTCGTGCCGACCAGCACCGGCACGTCCTCCAGGCTGTCCAGCCCCGCGTCCTTGGCGGCCTGGTCGATCGCCGTGCGCAGCCAGCGAGTGGCGCGCAGGGGTTCGTCGACGCCCGGCACGGCGCGGTCGTCGATCTCGTACGCCTGCCGCGCCCGGTATCGGCTGGTGTCGAACACGCGCAGGCCCGACAGGCCGCTGCGGCCGGCGCAGAGCGCGTCGAAGATCTCCTCGGGGCTGTCGCCGACCGAGGCGACCGCGCCCAGGCCGGTGATGTCCCACCCCGCGGTTCTGTCCGAGGCCGCGGCCCCGTCCCTGGTCATGAGCGCACCGCCTGCTGACGCAGTCGGTAGCGCGCGAGCTTTCCGGTGGCCGTTGCGGGCAGCATCTCGACGAACTCCATCCGTGACGGGCGTTTGTACGGCTCCAGCCGGGTGCGTACGGCGCCCCGGACGGCTCTGCGCAACTCGTGGTGGTCGGCGCCGGCGACGGGGACGACGAACGCCACCGCCTGTTCCAGCCCGTTCTCGTCCCTCCCGCCGACCACGCTGCAGTCGGCGACACCGTCCACGGACCGCACCACCTGCTCGATCTGGTCGGGGGAGACCTTGTAGCCGCCGAGGTTCAGCACGTCGTCGGTGCGGCAGATGTGCGCGATCGCGCCGCCGGGCAGGCGCCGCACCAGGTCGCCGGTGTAGGCGCCGCCGTCGGCGAAGGTGGCCCGGTCCTCCTCCGGACGGTGGAGGTAGCCGAGGGCGACCGTGGGACCGGCGATGTGCAGCCGTCCCTCGCCGCCCTCCGGCAGCGGACGGCCCCGGTCGTCCCGGACCGTGACGGTCACTCCCGGGACGGGGAGGCCGATCGAGCCCGGCATCGGCTCCGACGGCGGCGTGGCGATCACGACGTGCATCACCTCGGTGGCCCCGAAGCAGTTCATCAGCTCCGCGTCGAAGGCACGGCGGACGCGGTCGGCCAGCTCGGGCGGGCAGTCCTCACCGGCGGAGAGGCAGAGCCTCAGCGCGGCGGAGAACGACTGCGCGCCGGGCGAGCGGGCCGGGGAAAGGGCCCCCTCCCGCTCCAGCGCGTCGAGCAGCCCGGCGTACATCCTCGGCACCGAGCAGAGCACTGTCGGGCGGTGGCGACGCAGCGCGGCGAGCACCGCGTAGACGTCGACCGCGCCGCGGAGCAGTACGGTGCGCGCCCCGGCGGCCAGCGGGCACAGCACCGAACTGCCCAGCCCGTAGCCGAAGGAGAGCCGGGCGGTGGACAGGACGACGTCGTCCGGGCGCAGTCCCGCCACGCTGCCGAAGCCGTCCAGCATGGCGTTGACGCCGCCCGCCGAGTGGCGCACCCCCTTGGGGCGGCCGGTACTTCCGGAGGTGTACTGGACCAGCGCCTCGCTCTCGGGTGCCCAGACGCTGACCGGCGGCACGTCCCTGGGGCGGCCGGCCACGGTGGGAGCGCCGGACACCAGGGCGTCACGTACCTGATGGCCCGTCAACCGGGGCAGGTGGCTGAAGGCCGCCACCAGTTCCGGGCGTTGGCCGGATCCGCCGTCCATGTGGACGACCGCGGCCGCGCAGTCGTCGGCCAGGAACCGCAGTTGGGCCTCGTCGAGCAGCGGGCTCACCGGCACGGGGACGCACCCGTGCCACCAGAGCCCGAGCAGCGCCACCACGGTCGCCACCGAGTCCTCGGCGAGGACCAGACCGCGCGAGCCCGGAGCCACGCCCAGGGCCCGCAGCGCCCCGGCGTAGCCCCGGGCCGCGTCGTACAACCGGGCGTAGGTCACCTCGCCGACGTCCGGGTCGAGGTAGCCGACGCGGTCGCCGCGGCCGGCGTCGAGATGCCCGCCGACCAGCCGGGCGACGAGGTCGACGGGCGACGCCGGATCCGCCGGGACGGCAGGACCGGGCGTCTCGGGTGATGTCGTCGGGACGGTGAGTACTGCCGCGTCCGCCGCTGTCGGGCCCGGCACGGCCACCCGGGCGGGCGCGTCGAGGCCGGTGGCCGGGACGGTGGCCGGGGTCCGGCCGGCGAGCAGAGCGGCCATGTCGCGGACGCTGTCCACGGCTGCCGCCTCCTCGTCGGTCAGGGTGACGCCGAAATCCCTCTCGACACGTACGGAAATCTCGACCTTTTCGAGGGAGTCGACTCTCAGATTGCGGTGGAAGGAGGCGTCGGCAGAAACCTCCGCGATGTCCAGTTCGAGCACGGTGGCCACGATTTCGCGCAGCCGATCATGTATGTCGGTATTCCGCACAGGGAGCACGGCAGAGGCTCCTCGTCGAAGAGGTCGCACGGAGCGGAGAGAACGAGCGGGAATTCCACGGGCGCCGTCCGGAACGGTACCCACGTGCCGGCGGGGCACCGAACAAGATTCCGCATTGTTCGTCAAGTCGCCTGCCTGGCAGGGCAGTTGTCGACTGCCCCCTGCCCAGTGGACCTGACATATTCGACGACCCCGGCTGGCGTCGGAGATCAGCGGCTCGCGAGACTCGGTCGACCGCCATTCCGAAGCCCTGGCAAGAGTTGTGTCAACAGCCGTATCAGCAGCCGTTTCAGTCGTCGTATCGGTAAAGGACATTGGTCTTCCGCACGAGGACAGGTGAATGATGCCCCTCTCCGCACGTACCCTTCTGTCGCCCGAGGCTCGCCTGCGGGCCGCGGAATACCCCGGACTCGGTGGCGGAAACGCCTGGCGCACCGCCGCGCGACTGAGCCCCCACCCCGACCTGCCGCTGATCGTCGCGGACCGCCCCCTGGTCAACCTCGACGGCCAGGAACAGGCGGAGTTCAGCATCAACCAGCTCGACGCCCTGGCCGACGCCTGGGCCGCCTGGTACCTCGACCGCGGGGTGCGCCCCCGGGACCGGGTGGCGCTCTACATCGAGGACTCCTTCGAGGACCAGGTGCACCTCGCCGCCCTCGCGCGCATCGGGGCCATCGGGCTGCTGATCAACGGCCGGATGCTCCCCGAACTGGCACTCGGCCTGATGCGCCGCACCGATCCCGTGGGGCTCTACACCGACGCCCCTCACCTGGCCCTGCTGGACGGGCGACAGCGCGAACTGCCCGGGCTGCGCTGGACGTGCGCCCGCGAGGAGGTCGGCGCGCTCGGCAACCGCTCGGTGCCGGAGTCGGCGGTCTACCGGCACGGGGACGAGGACCCGGTCGTGCTCTGCCACTCCTCCGGGACGACCGGCAACCCCAAGCCCGTGATCTGGACGCACCGGCAGAGCGTCGCGGGTGCCCGCTTCCGGCTCGCGAACAACACCGAGTCCGAGGACTCGCTGATGCTGGCCGCGGCGCCCCAGACCCACTCCAGCGCCATCGCGTTCACCTTCTACGCCCTGCTCGCGGGCCTGCCCACGATCGCCTACTCGGACCCCGGCGGTCCGGGCCTGGCGCGCGGCTGCGCCACCTACCGGCCCACCGCCGTACTGGCGTTCAACGAGGCGCTCGGCCGACTGGCGACCATGGAGAAGGACCCGGCGGACTTCACCTCGGTACAGGTCTGGCTGAACCTCGGCGACGCCGGCCACGACGCGCACATGCGCGAACTGATGCGACTGGGCACCACGACCGTCGACGGCCGCACGGTGCCCGGCTCCGTGGTCGACGACGGGCTGGGCTCCTCCGAACTGGGCTGGGCGGCCATCCGGCGCCTCCTCACCCCCGACTCCCCGCCGCGCCCCCGCTACCTGGGCACCCGGGTCGCCGCCGCCGAGGTGGCCGTACTCCGTGACGACGGCACGGAGGCCGAGCCCGGCGAGGTCGGCATGCTCGGCGTGCGCGGCGAGGCCGTGACACGCGGCTACTGGAACGACTCGGACACCACGTACCGCACCATGCTGGCCGGCTACTGGCTCTCCGGAGACCTCGTCTCCCGCACCGCCGACGGCGACTTCTTCCACGTCGACCGCGTCGTCGACGCCATCCGGACACCCGCCGGTGACGGCTACTCGGTGCTGATGGAGGAGGAACTGCTGCTCAACCTCCCCCAGATCCAGGACTGCGCCGTGGTCGCCGGCCGGCACGACGGGACCGTCGTACCCGTGGCCGTGGTCCGTCCCCGGGAGGGCGACGCCGACCCGGAGGTGCTGCTGAAGCAGGTCAACGACGTGCTGGCCCGTATCGGCCAACCCACCGTCGCACTACTGGAGTTGGCGGAGACCGAGGAGGACATCCCGCTCGGTCCGACCGGCAAGGTCCTCAAGCGCAGGCTCCGCGAACGCTACGCCGACCTGCACACCTACCAGCCGGCCCGCCCCGCCGCGCGGACGGTAGCCGGCAGGCCGGCTACCGGCGCCGCCCGATGAGCACACGGCTGCCCACCCGCGCGACGGGCCCCGGCCTCATGGCGCCCAACTCCTCGGAACCCGCCGCGAGTCCGGCCACCACGGACTGCGCAACGGTCACCGCGGACGCCTCGGCCGCCGACCCTCGGCCGACCGCCCCGCCGGAGCGGGTCCTCGCGCCGGGAGACGGCATCCCGGAGGGCGACCCGCCGCACACCGCCGACTGGATCAACCGCGTCGGCGCGCACACCCTGGCCGGCCGGCTGGGCATCACCTTCCTGGAGGCCTCGGCGGAGCGACTGGTGGCCACCATGCCGGTGGCGGGCAACAGCCAGCTCTACGGGATGCTGCACGGCGGTGCCTCGGCCGTACTCGCCGAATCCCTCGGGTCGTTCGGCGCCGCGCTGCACGCCGGCCCCGGCCGCATCGCGGTGGGCGTCGACGTCAACGCCACCCACCACCGCGCGGTGCGCACCGGCCCGGTGACCGGCGTGGCCACCGCGCTGTTCCTGGGGCGGACCGCCGCCAGCTACGAGGTGGTCGTCACCGACCGCTCCGGGCGACGCGTCTGCACCGCGCGGATCACCTGCGCCCTGAGTGCCCCCCGCCGGAAACGTACGTGAGGAACCACCGTGTCACCGCACCCGAGCACCACCGATGGATACGCTCCTCCGCGGTCACGTGCCGTCGTGCCGGACCCCGCGACAGCGGGGTGATCCGAACGACCGGCCCCAGCCGTCCGTCGAACTGTCTCGACGGCACTCGCCCGTTCATCCCCCAGCACCGTGCCGTGCACCGTGCTGCAGGCGTCCGAGGAGTCCCATGACCGACACCCACCCGTCCCCCTCCACCGGCGAGGAGGAGACCCCGACGGGTTTACCCCCGCTGCGCATCAACCTGGTCCTGGTCGTGCTGCTTTCGGCCATGTTCATCGTCCAGTTCGACTTCTTCGTGGTCAACGTCGCCGCCCCGTCGCTGGAGGACAGCATCGGCGCCGGGCCGTCGGCCCTCGAACTCATCGTGGGCGGCTTCGCGTTCGCCTACGCCGGCGGCATGATCACCGGCGGCCGGCTGGGCGACCGCTACGGTCACCGCCGGCTGTTCGTCATCGGGGCCGTGGCCCTGGGCGTCACCTCTCTGCTGTGCGGCATCGCCGCCAACCCCGAGCAGCTGGTCGCCGCACGGCTGGCACAGGGCCTGGCCGCCGCGGTGATGGTGCCCCAGGTCCTGGCCGTGATCACGGCCGAGTTCCCCGACCAAGAGAAGCCGAAGGCGATGGCCTGGTACGGCGCGGCGGCCGGACTCGGCTCGATCGCCGGGCAGGTCCTCGGCGGCGCGATGATCTCCGCCGACTTCGCCGGACTCGGCTGGCGCAGCATCTTCCTGATCAACGTGCCGATCTGCCTGGTCATCGTGATCGTGGCGCCCCGCATCCTGCCCCCGCAGCGGCAGCGCAGCGAGGTAGGCCTGGATCCGGTCGGCGCGATCGGGATCTCCGCCGCCCTCGCCCTGCTGCTGGTGCCGCTCACCATGGGCCACACCACCGACTGGCCCGTCTGGACGTGGATCTCCATGGGGCTCGCCGTCCCGGTCGCGGTGGCCACGCTGCGCTGGGAGCGGGACCTGGCCGGACGGGGCGGCAACCCGGTGCTGGTCCTCTCCCTCTTCCGCAGCCTCTCCTTCCGGGGCGGAATGATCGCGAGCACCGCGTTCATGGTCTACTTCGGCAGCTTCATGTTCACCCTGACCCTGCTGCTGCAGGCGGGCATGGGCCTCAGCCCCGTGGAGGCCGGGCTGGTGTTCTCCCCGATGGGCGTGCTGTTCACGGCGACCGCCATGGTCGGCTCGCGGCTCACCGACCGCTTCGGCATGAGCGCCCTGGTGGTGAGCAGCGCGGTGACCGGACTCGGCCTGCTGCTGCTCGCCGGCCGCCTCTACGTCGACGGCGAGGCCACCGGCATCGCGTGGGTGGTGCTCTGCCTCTGCCTGATCGGCGGCGGCAACGGCGTCGTCCTCCCGGCGCTGTTCGGCGCCGCGCTGATGCGGGTCCCGCCGGAGGACGCCGGCGTGGCCTCCGGCATCCTCACCACCGCCCAGCAGTTCGCCAGCGCCGCCGGCGTGGCCATCATCGGCGCCGTGTTCTTCATGGTGGCCGGCAGCGACCCCGGCGGCGAGGAGTACGCCGTCGCCATGGCGTGGGCCACCGCCGTCAGCGTCGCCATGGTCCTCGTGGTCATGCGGCTGACCTGGACGTTCAAGCGCTTCGCCGCAAGCGACACCGCTCAGGGCTGAGGAACCCCGGAGCCGAGGGTGCCGCACGCCGGGACGCGTCGACCGGGACCGACCGGTCCGGGGGACGCGTCCCGGCCCAGCAGGAGATACCCGACTGGAGGAGCTGTCTCATGTGCGGAATAGCCGGATGGGTCTCCTACGACCCCGCGGAACCCGTCCAGCGCGAGGTGATCGACGCCATGACCCGGACCATGGCCTGCCGCGGCCCGGACGACCACGGGGTGTGGCTCGACGACCAGGTCGCCCTCGGCCACCGGCGCCTGGCGGTCATCGACCCCGAGGGCGGCGCCCAGCCGATGACGTTCGCCGACGGCGACCGCACGGTGGTCGCGCTGACCTACAGCGGCGAGGTCTTCAACCACCGCGAGCTGCGCGACGAACTCGCCCGCCTCGGCCACCGGTTCCGCACCGACAGCGACACCGAGGTCGTGCTGCACGCCTACCTCGAGTGGGGCGAGGACTTCACCGAACGCCTCAACGGCATGTACGCCTTCGCCCTGTGGGAGCCCCGCACCCGTGAACTCCTGCTGGTGCGCGACCGGATGGGCATCAAGCCGCTCTACTACTTCCCGCTGCGCGACGGACTCCTCTTCGGCTCCGAACCCAAGGCGATCTTCGCCCACCCCGCCGCGCACCCCGCCGTCGACAGCGAGGGCATGGCCGAACTGCTCTCCTTCACCAAGACCCCCGGCCACGCCGTCTACCGCGGCATGCGCGAACTGCGGCCCGGCCACACCCTGCGGGTCCGGCGGGAAGGACCGCGCCTGCGCCGCTACTGGGAGCTTCAGGCCCAGGAACACACCGACGACCTCGACACCACCGTCGGCCGCGTCCGCGAACTCCTCGACGACATCATCGCCCGCCAGCTGATCTCCGACGTACCGCTGTGCACCCTGCTCTCCGGCGGACTCGACTCCAGCGTGATCACCGCGCTCGCCGCCCGGCACCTGGAACGGACCGGCGAGGGACCGGTCCGCTCGTTCGCCCTCGACTTCGCCGCCCACACCGACCACTTCCGGGCCGACGCCTGGCGCGGCACCCCCGACACCCCCTACGCGGACCTGCTCGCCCGGCACGTCGGCGCCGACCACCAGGTGGTCACCCTGGACCCACCGGCCCTGATGGACCCCGCGCACCGGGCCGCGGTGATGCGCGCCCGCGACCTCCCCTTCGACCTGGGTGACGGCGACACCTCGCTCTACCTGCTGTTCAAGGCGGTCCGGGAACGATCCACCGTCGCCCTGTCCGGGGAGTCCGCGGACGAGCTGTTCGGCGGCTACCGCTGGATCCACCACCCCGACGCCGTCGCCGCCCCCACCTTCCCCTGGCTCGCGCCACCGTTCGGCACCGGCATCTCGGGCCCCGGCAGCGGACCGGGCGAGGCACTGATCGACCGCGGCCTGATCCAGAAGACCGAACTCGCCGACTACCGCGCCCAGCGCTACCGCGACGCGCTCGCCGAGGTCCCGCACCTGCCCGGCGCCTCCGCCCGGGAACGCCGGATGCGCGAACTGTGCCACCTCCACCTGACCCGCTTCCTGCCCTGGATGCTGGACCGCAAGGACCGCGCCAGCATGGCGGTGGGCCTGGAGGTGCGGGTGCCGTTCTGCGACCACCGCCTGGTGAGCTACGTCTTCAACACCCCCTGGTCGATGAAGACGTTCGACGGCCGGGAGAAGAGCCTGCTGCGCGCCGCCACCCGCGACCTGCTGCCGCCGGAGATCTCCGACCGGGTCAAGGCGCCCTACCCCACGACCAAGGACCCCCGCTATCTGGAGGCGCTGCGCGCCGAGTTGGCCCGGGTGACGAGCGACCCCGGCAATCCCGTGCTCGCGCTGCTGGACCGGCCCACCCTCACCACCGCGGTCGGCGAGGGCCTGTCCGCCGGCGACGGACTGCGCACCAGCGCCGAACTGGTGCTGGCACTCGACTTCTGGCTGCGCACCTACGACGTCCGACTGGACTTCTGACGACCCCGGTCGCGTGAGGAAGGCCACAGTCCGCAGGGAGTCTCACGATGTGATCGCCGCCCGCCCCGCTGGCTCGTTCGTTGCGTTTCACTGGTACGGATCAGCCGTCGGACACGGCGGCCGATTCCGTGCCGGGCAGCAGTTTCTCGACGAGGGCGACAAGTGGAGACCAACACCGGGGCGCGCGCGCACTCGACCGTACCGGCGGAAAACAGCCGCGCCCGGCAGGCGTGGCGGAGCCGTCTGAGCGCGGTCCACCGCGTGCCGGTGGCCTCGCTGACGGCGGCGAACACGCCACGCCTCGCGGGCGAGGACACCGAACACGCCACCAGGCTCGCCGCCCTCGACGAACCCCTGCCGCCGATCGTCGTCCACCAGCCGAACATGCGGGTCATCGACGGGGTGCACCGGCTGCGCGCCGCCGAACTGCGCGGACACGACCACATCGACGTGACGTTCTTCGACGGCACCGAGGACGACGCGTTCGTGCTCGCCGTCGAACTCAACCGCGCGCACGGCCTGCCCCTGTCGACGGCCGACCGCAGGGCGGCCGCCGGCCGGATCGTCCGCACCCACCCGGAGTGGTCCGACCGTCGCATCGCCCGGATCACCGGGATCGCCGCGAGCACGGTCGGGTCGATCCGGGCGTGTTCGACCGACGCGGCGTGTTCAACCGGTGCGGCCGAACAGTTGAACATCCGGATCGGACGGGACGGCCGCGCCCGGCCGCTCGACAGCGCCGAACGCCGCCGCCGCGCCGGGGAGTTCATGTCCGCCCACCCCAACGCGTCCCTGCGCGAGGTCGCCAAGGCGGCCGGGATCTCGCCGGCGACGGCATGGGACGTACGCGCCAGGCTCACCCGCGGTGAGGACCCGGCCGCTCCCCGGCGCAACCGCAAGACGGCCACCGCCTCCCTGGCGCCACCGGCCGACACCGGCCACCTCGACAAGCCCGATGACGCGGTCAACGCGGTCAACGCGCTCAAGCGGGACCCGTCGCTGCGGTTCACCGAGGCGGGGCGCACCCTGCTGAGGTTCCTCGACTGCTGCGCCCTGGACGAGCACGAATGGGACGCGATCATCCAGAGCGTGCCCTCCCACCAGCGGGACACAGTGGCGAAGCTGGCGAAGACCTGCGCCGTCACCTGGCAGGGCGTCGCCGAGCGGCTGGCCGAGTAGACCGGCCCCGAGCGGCCGGCCACCGCATCGCCGCGATCCCGTGGGCCACCTCGCCCGCGGGTGGCTGAGGCCTGCTCAATTGCCTGTTCCTGCACGTCAATTGTTCAACAACACTCCTTGATCGGCTCGTGCGCGGACTCCTAAGGTCCCGTCCCATGCGGACTATCGACCTCCCTGCACGGTGCCCGAACTCCGGCGAGATCGCCGTACAGCCGTGAGCGCCACCACCCTGCTCGAGGTCCACACCTCTTTGTGGACGGAGTTCATCGACACGGCCTCCCGCCACGCGCCGGAACCCGCGGTCACGGCGCCGGGCGCGCTCGGGGAACAGCCGGTGACCTACCAGGAGCTGGCCGAGCGCGCGCGTGCCACCAGCGCTCGCTGGCTCGCCCGTGCCGGCGGCGACGGCACGCTCGCCGGGCACGTCGTCGCGGACTCCTCGGAGCGCGGAGTCCAGCAGATCGTCAACTTCCTGGCCGCCCAGCACGCGGGCGCCTGCTACTGCGCGCTGGACACCCGGCGGCCCGCCGAATTCCGTCGCTCCGCCGTGGAGTTGCTGTCCCCCCGGCTGCTCGTCCACGACGACGACGTGACCGTGTCACCGTCGCCGGGGGCCCTGCCCGAGGACAGCGCCAACATCCTCTTCACGTCGGGCACCACCGGAACCCCCCGGGCCATCCTCCAGACCGGCCGGCAGCTCCGCTGGTTCACCGGCAACGCCGGGCTGGCGCCGCTGGAGCCCGGTGAGCGGGTCGCCCACTGCTCGAGCGCGGGTTTCGACACGTACCTCTTCGAGGTGGTGCGCACCCTGCTCGGTGGCGGCTGCGTGACGGTCCTGCCCCGCTTCGAGGACCTCTTCCGCGACGGCGTCGAGGCCACGCTCACGCGCACCGGCGTCACGGCGATGCTGGCGCCCGCAACCCTGGTGAACTCGACCGCGCGGATGAGCCCCGGCGCGTTCAACTCCCTGCGGCTGCTGTACTCGGGCGGCAGTGAGCTCTACACCGACTCGGTGTCCGCGATCCTCAAGGCGGGCTACGGCGCGTCGTTCGTGAACCTCTACGGCCCCGCCGAGGGCGTCGTCGCCTGCACCGGCTACGAGATCAACCCGGCCGAGCACGCCGACGACTACGGCGGCGCCTCGGTCATCCCGCTCGGCCGCCCGCTGCCCGGCATCACGACGACACTGGTGGACGAGGAGACAGGGGCCGCACTGCCCGCCGGGTCCGACACCGGTCGGCTGGTGATCGCGGGCGAGGGCATCTCGGCCGGCTACCTGGGCCGGGGTGCCGACGGAGGGCTGGTGTGCGCGCCGTTCGGAGACGACGGACGCACCTTCGTCACCGGCGACGTCGTGACCCGGGGCACCGACGGCTGCCTCGGCTTCGTGCGCCGCACCGGCGGGGTGCTGAAGGTCAACGGCGTCCGCACCTCGAAGCCGGAACTGGAGGCCAACGCCCGCGCCGCCGGTGCCGTGGCCGCCGCGGTGGCCGAGAAGGCGGGCGAGCCGGTCCTCTTCGTCCAGTTGCCGCCCGGCCTGGACACCCCGGCGTTCATCGGCGCGATGCGCTCCCTCGGACTGGCCTCCGCCGTGCCCCAGGTGCGCGCGGTCGACGCCATCCCGGTGAACGTCAACGGCAAGCACGACGCCTCCCTGCTGCTCGACACCGCGCTCACCGAGGACAAGGACGCGCGAGCCGCGGCTCCCGCCGCCGAATCGCCGGTCAGGGCGCGGCTGGTGGCACAGGTCGAGTCGATCCACGGCCGGCCGGTGCCCGACGGCGCGGACCTGTACGACCTGGGCTTCAGCTCGCTCCAGCTGGCCATGCTGCTGCTCGCTGTCACCGAGCGCGAGGGCGTCGAGCTGACCGCCGAGGAACTGCTGGCGACGCCCGACCTGGACGACCTGGCCCGTCTGCTGGAGGAGAGGTCGACCGGTGAGCGCTGACACGACGACGGCGGCCGGGGCGACGACCGGCACCGGCACCGGCACAGGTGCCGACAGCGGCGCAGGCAACGGCACTGCCGAGAGCCTGCTCGACGAGACCACGTTCGTCTCCGACGGCTTCGCCGAGGTCTTCGCCCGGCACCGCCGCGACAACCCGGTGGCGCGCGACGAGAAGTACGGGCGCTGGATGCTCTTCCGCTACGACGACGTGCGGCAGGCCTACCTCGACCCCCGGCTGTCCTCCAAGGACGGCACGATCGTCGGCGGCTCACTGAACGGGCAGAGCGACAGCGCCTCCAACCGCATGCTGATCTGCTCCGACGCGCCGAGCCACCAGCGGCTGCGGAAGATCCACAGCCCGCTGTTCTTCCGGTCGATGCTGAAGGCCGCCGACACGGCCACCCGGCAGCGGCTCGCCGACGCCTCCGAGGGGTTCGCGGCGGGCGGCGGCGGAGACCTCCTGAGCGCGGTCCTCCAGGAACTCCCGGTGTCGTTCCTGTCGCTCGCCTACGCCATCGACCCGGCCGACGCCGCCCGGCTGATCCACCTGAGCGAGCGGCTCATCGGCTACGCCGACCCCCGGATCGGCGACGTGGAACGGCCCGCCGCCCGCCGCGCGCAGGCCCACCTGGAACTGCTGACCGAGATCATGAAACTGAGCGCCCGCGGCGCGGGCGCCACCGCGTGCCCGGTGACGGGACAGGCGGCGATCGCGGAGATCAGGGAGCAGCTGGAGCAGGACGAGTTCCTCTACAACTTCCTCAACGTCACGGTCGGCGGCAACGACACCACGCCCTACACGGCGGCGGCCATCACCGAGTACGTGCTGGCCCACGACACCGAGAAGCTCGCGGACCAGTACGCGCACGACCGCAAGGGCTTCCTGGCCGAGGTGTTCCGCTGGACGTCGACCAACGCCTACGTGCAGCGGCGCGCCCTGTGCGACCTGGAGATCGGCGGACACGAGATCAAGCAGGGCGAGTTCGTCGTGCTCTGGAACTACTCGGCGAACTTCGACGAGACGTATTTCGGCCCCGGGTTCACCCCGTCGAGCCCGCACCCCCAGCCGCACCTGTCCTTCGGTGTGGGCGCGCACCGCTGCATCGGGGCGCAGGTCGCCGCGGTGGAGGTCGAGTGCTACCTCGACTGGCTCTTCCCGCGGGCCGGGGCGATGACGCTGCCCGGCCCCTTCGAGCGCCTCCACTCCACGTTCATGCGGGGGTTCACCTCCGCCGAGGTCGGGATGGCCGCATGACCGCCGGGACCACCGACCCCAAGCACACGGCGCCGGGCACGGGCACGGACGCGAGTGCGGACGCGGACGGGGGCACCCGCGCCTTCGAGGCCGGGTCGAGCGAGTCGACGTCCGTCCTGACCGCGCTCGCACGCGGCCGGGCGGACGAACTCTGGCCGGAGCTGCGGTTCCGCGACGCGATCGCCAAACGGGTCGCCGCCGAGGTCGAGGACGCCGGGCACTGGGCGGACTTCAACAAGACCATCATGCGCGGCTGCGTGGTCCGCGCCCAGCTGTACGACTTCGAGATCGCGGGGTTCGCCTGGCGGGGCCACCGGCGGCTGCGCGTCGTCGAGGTCGGATGCGGGCTGGAGGACCGCAGCAGGCGACTGGCCGGCCAACTGCCCGACGGGACCGTCGTGGAGTGGGTGTACGTCGACCTGCCCGCGGTCGTCGCCGTCCGCGAGCGGCTCGGCCTCGGCGCCGGGGCCGCCAACGTCGCCGTCGACGTCCGGCAGCGGGGCTGGATGCGGGACCTGCCGGGAGCCGAACTGCCCACGGTGGTCGTCTCGGAGGGCCTGAGCTACCACCTGGACAAGGCCGAGGTCGCCGGGTACCTGGACGGGATCGCCGAGGGCTGCCCGTCCGGCAGTCTCGTGATCACCGACTTCATGTCGCCGCTGCTGAAACTGTGGCACCCCGGCAACCGCGCGGTCGACGGCGGACTCAAGGCCGCCTACCGCAGCGGCGCGCAGCTGCACGCCTCGTCCGCCGGGATCGAGCACGTCCGCGACGACTACGGCCTCGAAGGAGACGGCGTGGCCGTGCGGGCCCTCGGCGGGCTGCTGCGGCACCTGCCGTCCAGGCGGCTGCGGACCTGCCTCTACGGCGTGGCTATCGGAACGGTGCGGTGACGGGCATGACGGGCATGACAGGCATGGACGCGGTGAAGCGGTTCAGCGGTGGATTCGACGGACAGCGGGTGGTCGCGGTCGGCGTGCCGCAGGCGGGCTCGGGCGTCCCGATGTTCTCCGAGTGGCCGGCGTCCTTCGGCGACGTCCCGTTCCTGCGCTACCACATCCCCGCGAGGGACCGCCGGCGCAAGGAGCCCGCGCCCACGTCGATCGAGAACCTCTGCGACGACCTGACGGCGTCCGTCGCCGCCCTCGGCACGCTCGGCGTCGAGTCCGTCGTCCTCACCGGGCACTGCATGGGCGCGCTCGTCGCGGACGCCGTGGCCGCCCGGCTGCGGGGCGACATGCGCGTCGCCACCGTGCTGTCCAGCATGCGCCCGGCCAAGGAGGGCCTCTACGGCGCCTACGCGACGTCGATGTCCGACGCGGAGATCCTCCAGATCATGAACGCCGCGCTCGTGACCTCCGGAAGGCCGCCCGTGCACGAGGCGTTCGCCGGGATCGCGGTGTCGGCGCTGCGCGCGGACGTCCTGCTGCTGACGAAGTACTTCGGCGAGGGCGGCGAACAGGACTACCCCCGTACCGTCGTGCGGTGGAGCGACGACGCGTTCGTCCCGGCGAGCGACCTGGAGTACTGGAGGACTTTCGCCGGGACCACGGTGATCGAGGCGGACGGCCCGCCGGAGCACTACCTCGTGGCCGGCAACGCCGCGATCCGCCGCGTCGAGCACCTGTGCCTGGCCGCGGAGCGCGGATGACCGGGACAGCGGAGGCCACCGGGACGGCACCGGCGACACCGGCCCCGAGCACGGCGCACACGGCAGCCACGACAGCGGCCCCGACCACGGACCGCACGACCCCCACGACGCCGCAGGCCGACGAGATCCGGGAGGCCGAGGCGCTCCTCGGCGGGCTGGAGATCCGTACCGGAGCGGCCTTCGTGATCGACGGCGAGGTCGACGTCGCCGGGCTGGCCGCGGCCTGGATCCGTTGCGGCGACCGGATCTCGCGGGACGAGGACGGCCGACGGCTGTTCACCGTGGCGCCGCTGACGCCGCCCGGCGACCCGGTGCCGGCCGGCGTCCGCGAGGCGCGCGACCGGGCCGCCCTGGCCGAGCCCACGGACGCCGCGCTGTTCTCCCGGCTGCACCGCCTGACCGACGGGACCATGGTGTGGTCCGTGTTCGCGCACCACGCCGTCCTGGACGGCGTCGGCCTGGTGCACTTCATGTCCGTGGTCCGGGAGTTCTACCTGGGCGCCGCCGGGGTGGACGACGTCCCGTGGCCGTACGCGACGTGGGAGGACTCACGGCGGCTGGCCGTCAAGATGTTCCAGCACCGGGCCAAGGCCGAGGCACGCGTCCTCGACCGGGTCACGGAGGGGGGACCGGCGGCGCCGGTGCTCGTCGGGCCGAAACGCCGGACGCCGACCGTGCCCAGGGTCGCCCGGCTGGGCCGGGTCCGCCCCGCCGCCCTCCCGGCGGCGGACGGGAGGGCCGGGCAGGCGGGGACGGCGCAGGCCTCCCTCGCATGGCTGTGCGGCTACACCTCCGTGCTGCTGTTCGCGGCGACCGGCGAGTCGGCGGTGCAGCTCTCCGTTCCCCGCGCGGGCGTCTCCCGCGGCGCGGCGCAGCCGCTCGGCAGCTTCGCCTACACGCTCCCGCTGGTGGTGCGGCACCCGGAGGACGCGTCGGTCGGGGAGTTCCTCGACGGCGTCGCCGCCGACATCCGCTACAACCGCTGGAGCCAGTGCTTCCGCAGCGGGAGCCTGCGCCGCTCGTTCGGCCCGAACGTGAACCTGTTCCCGGTGGACCTCTCCGCGGGCACCGACCACCGGGGCGCCCACTGGCGGTACGAACTCATCGCGTCCGGCCCGGTCGAGGACGTCGACATCGTCTGCGCCTTCGACGGCGCGGCACACGACGTCCGCGCCCAGGTCGGCATGGCCGGACTCTCCGCACCCGACTTCCGCCGGGTGGAGGGCGCGCTGCGCGCCGTACTGGAGGACTTCGCCGCCGCCGACCCCGCGACACCAGCAGCCGACGTCCTGCGACGCGCGCGTGCGCACCTCGCGCCGCTGACCGGGCTGAACCGGGAGCTGACCGCGCTCGCCCCCACGACGGGCGGCACCGCGGACGCCTCCGGTCAGTCCTCGGACGAGGCGGCGGTGCGCGACGCGGTCGCCGAGGTACTGCGGGCCCGGTACGGCCCGTCGTCGGACCCGGAGGACTACGACTTCTTCGAGTCGGGCGGCAGTTCCCTGGACGCGGTGACCCTCGTCAAGGAGATCTCCGACGCCGTCGGCCGCTCCCTGGACCTGGCCACGCTGTACTACCACCCGACGTTCGACGAACTGGTCGCGGCCGTCGCCTCGGCCTCCGCCGACCCCGGTGACGACGCCCGCGCACCGCGGTGGCAGGCGGCCGGCTTCTTCGTCATCGACGCAGGCGCCGCCGACGGCACGGCCGCGCACCCGCGGACCGAGGCCCTCGGCCGGCTGCTCGGCCACGTGCCCGAGGCGTGGGGGACGGGCGGGGCCGACGGCCCGGTGACCGTTGCCGCCGACGACGTGGCGGAACTCGTGACCACCACCGGCGGTGACGGGCTCCTGTCGCTGCGAGCCGAGTGGCAGCCCGGCGCGACGGCGATACGGCTGTCCGTCCGCGCGCGGCAGGCGACGACGGAGGCCCACGCGCGCGACGCCGTCACCCGCGCCGCGGCGGCCTGCGGCCTCGGGCCGGTCGTGCACTCCGTGTTCGGGGAGGTGTTCGCGGCATGACCACCACGACCGAGGGCCCGCACACCGCCTCGGCACCGACCTCCGGGCGGTTCGGCGTGCGCTTCGCGGTGTCCCGTGACTTCGACCGGGCCGACACCGCGCGGGCCGTGCTCTGCTTCGGCGGAATCGGCGGCGACGACACCGTCCAGTGCTGGCAGACCACCGGCGCCGAACTGCTCGCCGGGCACGACGTGGCCGTGTTCGTCACCCCCGACTGGGCGGCCGCCCTGACCACCGGCACCGGCGTCGAAGGCCTCGCCGCCGCACTCGCCGAGGACGTGCGCCGCGTCGCCGAACTGAGCGGCCTCGAACTCGACGTCGTCACCACCGTCGGCTACTCCGCCGGATGCGACCTCGCCCTCGCCGTCGGCAGCGCGCTCGAGTCGGTGGAACGCGTGGTGTGCGTGTCCGCCTACGCGGGCGGCGAGTTCCTGCCCGGCTGCGTCTACCTGGCGCTGCGCCGGGGCAGGTCGCTCGCGCAACTGCGCGCACTGCTGCGCTGGCGCAGGCGCTGGCTCGGCTTCCTGCCCCGCGCGTCGCTCGACGTCACGGTGGCGGTGGCCGGCCGGGCGCCCCGGCGCACCCGGCGCCGCGAGAGGCAGGGCGCGTCCGCGCTCGAGGTCGTGGACGAGCGGGTGGCCCGCCGGTGCACGGAGCGCTTCCTGCGGCGGATTCCGGACGGCGCGCTGCGGCTCGAGGTGTGCCCGGTGGCCGGACACACGTGGACGGCGTGGCAGCCGTCGGCGGTGCGGCTGCTGCGTGCGGCGAACGCGGGTCCGCGCGACCGATGAACAGGCGGCCAGGGGTCCACGAGACGAATGAGGACGAGATGCACGGGATATCCGGCGGGTTGATCAACGGGGACGGCCGGCCCTGGGAACTGCTCGACACGACGCTGCGCGACGGCGGCTACGCGGTCGACTTCCGGTTCGACGAGGCCTTCGTCGCCGAGCTGATGGCCGGGCTCGACCGGACGCCGGTGCGGCTGGTGGAGATCGGGCACGGTTTCGGCTTCGAGGCCGAACGGCGCGGCATGCCGCCGAGCAGCATCGACCTCACACGGTGGTGCGAACTCGCCGCCACCGGGCTGCCCTCCTCGTCCTGGGGCATGTTCGCCCAGCCGGAGTTCAGCAGCCTCTCGACGCTGGCGGCGCTGTGCGCGGACGGCATGTCGTTCGTCCGGGTCGGCGCTGAGCCGCGCCGGGTCCCCGAGATCCTCGGCTACCTCGACAAAGCGGTCGAGCTGTGCGACCACGTCTTCCTCAACCTGATGAAGACCAGCGACACCCCGGCCGAGGAACTGCCCCGGTTCCTCAAGGACGTCCCCGCCGAACTCGCCGGCGTCTACGTCGTCGACTCCAACGGGTCGATGCTGCCCGCCGACGTCGAACGCTACGTCCGGGTGGTCGCCGACCTCACCGGCGTGGTCGGCTTCCACGGCCACGACAACCTGGGCATGGCGAACGCCAACAGCCTGGCCGCCGCGGAGGCGGGAGCGTCCGTCGTGGACGCCACCCTCGACGGGCTCGGCCGGGGCGCGGGCAACGCGAGCATCGAGTCCCTCGCGGGCATCCTCGCGGCGCGGGGCGACGACCGTTTCGGCTACCAGGAGCTGGCGCGGCTGGCGCAGGTGTGCCGCGGCACGCTCGACGTCGTCCCCGAGAACCGCCGGATGCAGGTGCTCGGCGGCGTGATCGGCATGCACTCGGGGCTGTTCGACCTCGTCGAGGAGACCAGCGCCCGCTTCGGGCTGTGCGAGGCGGCCGTGATGGCGGAGGCCGTCCGGATCGCCCCGTACGACGCGGGCCGCGCCGACGTCGAGCTCGCCGCGCGGACTCTCGCGCCCCACACCGGACTCGCGACCGGCCCCGCCGCCTCGGCGGCCGGACCGCACCAACCAGAGGGAGGCGCCCGATGAGGCTCGTACGGTGGAAGAACGGCAACGAGGTCGAGCGGTACGCGAGCGCGGACGGCGCGCGGTGGACACGGCTCGCCGGGCTGCCGGAGGGCGTCCGGCTCATCGACCTGGCCACCCCCGAGGGGCTCGCGAGGCTGGTGGAGCCCCGGCTGGCCGGCTCGGCCGCCGGGACCGACCTCGACCTCGATCGCGCCGCCACCGTCGTGGACGGCGGCGACATCTGGGGCGCCGGCCTCAACTACCTCGGCCACTCCCAGGACTTGGGCGTCGACCAGCCCAAGTCGGCCCCCGGGTCGTACCTGCGGCCGCACAGTTGCCTGATCGACAACTCCGGGACCATCGAACTGCCCCGGCAGAGCGACCGGGTCACCGCCGAGGCGGAACTCGGCCTCGTCATCGGCGTCACCTGCAAGAACGTTTCCCACGGCGAGTGGCGGAACGTCGTGGCCGGGGTGACGACGGTGCTCGACCTCACGGCGGAGGACGCCATCCGGGAGAACCCGCGCCACATTCCGTGGTCCAAGGGGTTCGACACGTTCTGCAGCATCGGGCCCCAGCTCGTGACCCTCGACGAGTTCGACGACGAACAGCTGCGGTCGCTCACCGTGTCGACCGTCCGCAACGGCGAGGTCGTCGCGTCGGCGCAGGTGTCCGGGATGCGCTACGACCTCGGCCGGCTCGTCGAACACTTCACCGCCGGGCGCACGCTGACCCCCGGCACCGTCATCTGCACCGGCACCCCGGGTGCCGCCGTGATCAACCCCGGTGACCGGATCGAGGCCGTCGTCGAGGGCGTCGGCACGCTCCGGCACCCCGTCACCTGAGCCACGCGCCCACCGCAACCGCCGGCACCGAGACCCGCCGGCATCGAGCGACATCGAGTACGAGGACGACACCACTCATGCGAGACACCCCGGTGGCCCAGGCGATTCGGTGGGCCGTTGACACGCACCCCGACAGCGTCGCCGTCCGGACGCCGGACGGGGCGCTCACCTACCGCGAGTTCGGCGCGGCGGCGCAGCGCCTCGCCGACCGGCTGGACACCGTCGTCAGCCCGCGCGGCTTCGTCGGCATCGACGGCACCCGCGGCGCCGGGCCGGTCGTCGCGATGGTCGCGTGCCTGTGGGCCGGGCGGCCGTTCGTCGTCGTGGACCCGCGGGACAGCGAGGCCTCGACGGAGAAGAAGTTCGCCGCGCTGGACGTCGAGGCGGTGACGGCGTACCCGGCCGGTGACGGCGCGGACCTCGGCGCGGTCGACGTCCTGCCGAGGCCGCGGCTGGCGCGGCGCTCCCCGTCGACGCCGGACGCCGTGGGCCGGGAGACGCCGTCGGAGGTCAAGGAACAGCTCGCCTACGCGGTGTTCACGTCGGGCTCCACCGGCGAGGCCAAGTGCGTGCTCGTCGCCGCCGAGCCGCTGGCCCCGATGGTGGCCGACCACGTGACGCGGCTGGAGGTCGGCCCCGGCTGCCGCACCCTGCAGTTCGCGCGGCTGACGTTCGACGGGTGCATCACCGAGATCCTGTGGACGCTGACCTCGGGCGCCTGCCTCGTCGTCGTGGGGGAGGCCGCGCTGACACCCGGCACCGAACTCGCCGCCACGCTGGAGACCTACGGCGTCACCCACCTGAAGACGACCCCGTTCGCGCTCACCGAGACCAGCCCGCCGGAGAACTCCTCGCTCGTCCACGTGATCAACGGCGGGGGCCCGTGCCGGCAGGCCGTGGTCCAGCGCTGGTCGGCCGTCGCCGCGTTCCACAACGCCTACGGGCTCACCGAGACGACCGTGTGCAACCTGCTGACGCCGCCGCTGGACCCGGACCGGTGCCGCGACGGCGTGCCGCTCGGCGAGGTCGTCGGCGACTGCGCGTACGCACTGGAGCCCGCACAGCCCGCGTCGGACCGGCCGGGGACGTCCGACGACCCGGTGCGCGGCGAACTCGTCATCCGCGGGCGGAGCGTCGGCGTCGGATACCTGACCGACGACGGCATCACCCGCTTCCGCGACGCCGACGACCAGCCGGTCTACCGCACCGGGGACGTCGTGGAACGGCGCGGGAACGAGCTGTTCTACGTCGAGCGCCTGGACCGCCGGCTCAAGGTGCGCGGCTACCGCATCGACCCCGGCGAGATCGAGGCCGCGGCCTGCCGGCTGCCGTCCGTGCGCGAGGCCGTGGTGCTGGCCGAATCCGTGGCGGGCGCAGAAGCCGGCACGGGTACCGACCCCGCTGCCGCGGCGGACGTACTGGCCTGCTACTACGTCGGCGAGGCCGACGCACGGGACCTGCGCACCCACCTGGAAACGGTGGTCGAACGGTACAAGGTCCCCTCGGTCGTGAAACGGGTCGAGCGGATGCCGTACACGCCCAACGGCAAGGTCGACCGCGAGGCGCTGCGCCGGGGCCGCGCGGCGCGGGAGGCCGACGGCGGAGCGCCGCGGACGCCCGAGGACGAGGTGCTCGACCTGGTGAGCGAGCTGACCGGCGTCGAGAACGTGCGCCCGGAGGACAACTTCTTCGAGATCGGCGGCGATTCCGCCACGACGCTGCTGCTGGTGAACAGGCTCCGCGAACTCGGCTGGGCCGACGCGGCCGTGCGCGACGTACTGCGCGCCGAGAACCTCGCCGCGCTCGTGGACCGGCTGCCGACGGGCACGGTGTAGCCGACGTGTGCGGAATCAGCGGCACCTTCGCCCCGGACGGACGCCTGGACCGCGGCATCCCGGTCCAGCTGCACGACCGGCTCGGCCACCGCGGCCCCGACGAGACCTACTCGCTGGACACGCCGACGCTGTCGGCCAAGCTGGCCCGGCTCGGCATGACCGGGCTCGCCGACGGCTGGCAGCCCGCCCAGGACCGCGGCGGCCGGTTCGTGGCGCTCACCAACGGCGAGGTCTTCAACGCGCGCGAACTGTGGGCGGAACTCGGCGTCGAGCCCGTGAACGGCGTGGACGTGGCCGTCGTGCCCGAGCTGGTCGCGCGCCACGGAGTGGACGGACTGGCGCGCATCGACGGCCAGTTCGCCACCGCCGTGCTCGACCGGGCCGAGAACGTGCTGTATCTGGCGCGGGACCGGTTCGGCGTCTGCCCGCTGTACTTCACGGTCGCCGACGGACGCGTGCACTTCTGCTCCGAGTTGAAGCCGCTGGTGCGCGCGCTCGACGGCCCGTGGCGGCTCGACCCGGCCGCCGTCGACCAGTACCTGGCGCTCGGCAACATCGTCGCGCCCCGCACCGTGGTGAGCGGGGTGCACGCCGTCGAACCGGCCTGCGCCGTCCGCTTCGCCGCCGACGGACACCGGACCGTACGGTTCTGGCGGTACGGCGACGGCTTCGCCGACCCGGCGCAGGGCGCCGAACCCGTGTCGGCGGCGGACCTGCGCGACGGGCTGCGGTCGGCGGTCGCCGCGCGCCTGGACGCCGACGTCGAGATCGGCGCGTACCTCAGCGGCGGCTTCGACTCCTCCGCTCTGCTGATGGAGGCGGCCGGGCTGTCCGACCGTGTCCGGTCCTTCTCGGTGGTGTTCGACGACCCGGCGCTGAACGAGGCCGACTACCAGCGCGAAGTGGTGGCGGCGGCGGGCAGCAAGCACGAGGAAGTCGTCTGCCGGGACACGGACATCGCCGCCCGCTTCGAGGACATGGTCCGGCACTGCTGCGTACCGCAGCGCGAGACCTACAACGTGGCGGCGCTCATGCTGTCCGAACAGGTCCGCGCGGCCGGCATCAAGGGCGTCATCTCCGGCGAGGGCGCCGACGAACTGTTCTTCGGCTACGACTCCTACGCCTTCGACGGCGTCCGGCACCTCAAACGCCCCTCCCACCCCGAGAACGAGACCGCGTGGGGCCGGGCCGACTTCGGCTGGGAGACCGACCCGGCCACCGCCGAGGACCGCCGTACCCGCCTGCTGTCGCCCGCCGCCCGGGAAGCGGTGCGCGGCCAGGAGTTCTGGCGCACCCGGCTGATCCCGTTCACCGACGCCGAGGCCCGGTCGCTGACGCGGTCGCAGCTGCGGTCGGTCGCCGATGTCCACGTGCAGCTCGGCGGGCACCTGCTCGGCGACCACGGCGACGCGATGCTCATGGCGAACTCGGTGGAGGGCCGCTACCCCTTCCTGGCCAACCCCGTCGTGGACCTCGCCCAGCGGACCCCGGACGCGGCGAAGGTCGAGGACTTCGAGGGCAAGGCCGTGCTGAAGGCCGCGTACCGCGGCATCGTGCCGGACCGGGTCATCGACCGGGCCAAGCACGGCTTCACCGCGCAGAGCCTGCGCGCGGTCGTCGACGACCGCACCTGGCGGGGCTGGCGTGACCTGGTGGCCGCGAGCGGGGTGCTCGACCCGTCCTGCGTGGACGACGACAGCGCACTGGCCGGCGGCAAGTGGGACTTCCGGCTGAGCGCCATCAGCCTCGCCATCGTCGTCGACGAGCTGGGACTGCGGCTGTGAGCGAGGGCAACGGCTCGCCCCGGGACGTCGTCGCGTTCCCCGGCGCGGGCTCCTTCGGCGGTGAATTCCGTGCGCTGCGACGCGCGTTGCCCACGGGCGCGCGGCTCGTCGCCCTCCAGTACCCGGGGCGGGGCTCGGCGCTCCCGGCCGTGACGTCGTTCGACGACCTCGTGGCCGCGTGTGTCACCCGGATCCGCCAACTCCCGGGCTCGCCATGTGTGTTGATCGGGCACAGCTTCGGCGCCTTCGTCGCACGCGCCACCGCGTCGGCCCTCCAGGCCGCCGGAATCCCGGTCGCCGCGCTCGTGGTCGTCGGGGCGGACGCCCCGGCCCGGGTGGCGGTGCCCGTCGGGGCCGCCCGCTCCCGCGAGGCGACACGGGCGTACCTGGACGGACTCGGCGACGACGTGCTCGGACAGGTGCCCGACGACGAATGGCGGGAGATCGTCGTCGACACCGCCTGGCGCGACCTGCGGCTGCTGACCGGGTTCAAGGGCTCGGCACCGGCGAAGCTCCGCTGCCCGGTGCTGGCGGTGCGGGGCCGGGACGACCCGATCACGGCCGACGACCGGATGTCGGCGTGGGCCGACACGACGGAAGGCCGGTTCGCGGCGGTGTCCCTGCCCGGTGGACACACGGACGTGCTGTCGTCACCGGACTTCCTGGCCCGCGCCGGCGCCGTCATCGCCGCGGCGGACCTGCCGGACGACTGACGGCGGCGCCCCGCCCGCACGTCACCGGAGCACCGGCCCGCCACGCCGACGCTCCTCACCAGAGCCCGGCCCACGGCCGCCCACCGACCCAGAAGTGCCCACGCAGCAGGAGGTTTCCCGTTGAGTACCGCCCAGTCCGCTCCGTCCCCGGCCCGAGTGCCCGGCTCCCGGCTCCCGGGCCCCGTACAGCTGGCCGCCTCGCTGGTGGACCGCCGGGCTGCCGTCCTCTCCCTGCACCGCCGCTACGGCCCCACCTTCACCACCGTGCTGCCGCTCCTCGGCCGGGTCGTCGTGACCAACGAGTCGGCGGACGTACGCACCCTGTTCCGGGCCGACACGGACGTCGTCGACGTCGTCGACCAGAACCTCGGCCGGCTGCTCGGTCCCGGATCGCTGTTCGGGCAGCGCGGCGAGGTGCACCGCAAGCGCCGGCGCCTGCTGGCGCCACCGTTCCACGGCCGCCGGCTCGCGGTGTACGAACGGATCGTCGAGGAGGAGACACTCGCCGAGCTGGCGAACTGCCCGAAGGGCACGGAGTTCCCGATCCGCCCCGTGACCGCCCGGATCACCCTGAGCGCGATCCTGCGCGCCGTGTTCGGCGCCGAGGGCACCGAGCTCGACGAACTGCGCGCGCTGGTCCCGAAGATGGTCAACCTGGGCTCGGTGCTTGCCATCCTGCCGGTGCCCGAGTGGAACCTCGGCGGGTACGCCCCGTGGGGCCGCTTCCGCCTGCTGCGCCGGCAGTACGAGGACATCGTCGACCGGCTCGTTGCGCGGGCCGAGGAGGACCTCGAGTCGCGCGAGGACGTCCTGTCCATGCTGCTGCAGAGCCGGTTCGAGGACGGCTCGCCCATGACGCGCTCCGAGATCGGGGACCAGCTGCTGAGCCTCCTCGCCGCCGGGCACGAGACCACGGCGATGGTGCTGGTCTGGGCGTTCGAACGCGTCCGCAGGCACCCGGAACTCCTGGAGCGGCTCGTCGCGGAGGCCGACGGCGACGGGCGCGAGCTGACCGACGCGACCATGACCGAGGTGCAGCGGGTCCGGCCGGTCGTCGACCTGATCGGCCGCAAGGTCATGGCCGACACCCTGGAACTGCGGTCGTGCACCCTGACGCGGGGGCAGACCGTGGTCACCGCCGTCGAAGCCGTCCACAACGACCCGGAACTGTTCACCGACCCGGAACGCTTCGACCCCGACCGCTTCCTGGGAAGCCGCCCGGACCCGGCCGCGTGGATCCCCTTCGGCGGCGGCCCCCGCCGGTGCGTCGGCGCCGCGTTCGCGCAGATGGAACTGCGGGTCGTGCTGCGGACGGTGCTGCGCCACTACACGCTGGCGCCCACCGCCGCGCCGGGCGAACGCAGCCGCCTGCGCGGCATGGCGACCGTCCCCGCGGGCGGCGGCAAGGTCGTCCTCACCCCCCGCCACTGACACCGGACGTCACCACCGGCTCGCCCACGCGCGACCCGCCATCCCCACCCTTACGGAGGAAAACATGACGACTTCGCACCAGACCCCGCACCCGGCCCCACACCCGGCCACCGACGAGGAGCCCGGCGCCGCGTCCGCCGAGGCGATCGCGGACTGGCTCACCGCCTGCATCGCCGACTTCCGCGAAATGCAGCCGTCGGACGTCGACCGCGACGCGCCCCTGGCCGACCTGGGCCTGGACTCGGTGTACGCGCTGACCCTGTGCGGCGACATCGAGGACCACTGGGGTCTGGAGACCGACCCCACCGTGGCCTGGGACTACCCCACGATCAACGCCCTGGCGGGCCACCTGCACGAGCGCCTGAGGGCGTGAGCGCCCCGCCGGGCGAGAGGAACGTCCCGCCCGGCGAGGGCAACCGGGCGCTCACGCCCGTCACCGCGGCCGGACGACCGGGTCGGGATCGAGGTCCAGGCTCAGGCCGAGCTCCGTCCGGGCGGTGGCCCGGTCGAACAGGGCCGCCGTGTCCGCCGCCGGCGCGGGACGGGTCGACCGCCCGCGGCGGGGCGTGAGCCGCCGCAGCACCGCCGCGAGCCACCACGGGCTCCCGGCCTCGTCGTCGGTGTCCCGGGCCGCCGCGTGCCTGCCCAGGCAGGCCCCGGCGGCGAGCAGACGGGCGTACCGGTCGGCCAGTGCGAGGGCCCGCCGGTCGGCCTCCACGCCCCGGCGGGCCGGGGGGAGCGCGGCGGCGTCCGCCCCGACGGCCCCCGCCGCGGTGGCGAGCGTGGACAGCTTGGCCCGGGTCCCGGCGTCGTACCGCGCGTCGGCGGCAGCGGCGCCCGCGAGTTCGACCGTGGTCGTCAGCAGCGGATCGGTGCGGCTGCCCAGCATCCGCAGCCGCGAGAGGTCCAGCTCCGGCAGGCGCGTGGCGGTGAACAACTCGGCGGCGGCGGGCGCCGGAGCGGGCCGCAGGCCGGGCAGCTGCCCGAGCACCGTCAGCAGACAACTGACGCCACCGGCGTGACCGATCGAGACACCGGCGGCGTCCCTCAGATGCTTGCCGACGATGGCGTACTCGCCCTCCCGCAGGTAACTCCGCGCCCCCAGCACCACGGCGAGATCGGCCAGCGCCGCCTCCACCACCTGCGGCACCAGGTACTTCGCGGCGGCGGCGTAGCGGGCCCCGCCCTCCGGATGCAGGTGCAGCGCGCGAGCGGCGGTCGTCGCCATCGCCTGGGCCAGGTGCAGGTCGGCGTACGCGCCCGCCAACAGGCCGCGCGCGTGCGGCAGATCCGCCACGGCACGCCCGTACAGCCGGCGCCCGCGGGCGAACCGCAGCACCGCGTCCAGCGCCGCCTCCAGCAGCGACGTCGCCGCGCCCGCCGTCGCACACCGGCTCACCTGGAACGCGGTGAGCGTGCTCGGCACGCCCATCCCGACCCGGCCGACGACCGCGCTCGACGGCACCGGACAGTCCTCGAAGCGCAGACCGGCCAGACGGCAGCCGGTGAGCCCGACGGTGCGGTACCGGGGCAGCCTGCCGAACCGCCCGGACGGCAGGGCGTCGAGGTCGTCCAGCAGCATCAGCGTGTGGGCCTGCTCGGGCCGGTCGTCCGCGCCGGTGCGGGCCAGCACGAGCGCCGCCGGCGCGTGGCCCGCGTTGTTGATGACGTGCTTCTCGCCGCTCAGGAGCCAGCCCTCCTCGCCCTCGGCGGCGGGGCGGGCGGCAAGGGCGTTGGAGGACAGGTCGTTGCCGTGCGCCAGTTCGTGGAACGCCACCGACACCGGCCGTCCCGCCAGCAGCAGCCGCGCCACCCGGTCGCGCTGTTCCTCCGACCCGGCCGAGAACACCGGCAGCGCCGCCATCAGCGACGTCAGCCCATAGCCGAGGCCGAGTCCGGCGTCCCGGCGGAACACCGGCCGCAGCCGGCGGACCAGCTCGTCGACGCCGGCGAACCGGCCGCCGAGCGACACCGGCACGAACTCGGCCCCGGCGCCCCACGCGTCGAGCACGGCCGTGGCGGACTCGGGCACGGTGCCGTCGTCGTCCGCCGCGAGCACGGCGGCGTACCCGGCGGGGTTCGCGGGGTCGAAGGGGTCGCCCAGGGCCTTCTCCAGCGCGCCGGGCTCGCCGGGCCTACCGGTCCGGGGTGTGCGGTCGAGAGGGATCTCGGAGGTCGTCATGCCGCACCTGCCAGCCGCGTCGGGAACAGCGAGGTCAGCCGCCCGTGGCGGACCTGGTCGCGCAGGGCGCGGAGCAGCGTCGCGTACGCCTGGTCGAGGGCGGCGTCGTCCTCGGCGCGGTGCGGGCCGTGGGTGCCCGGCGCACGGTCCGCGTCGTGTGCGTCGTGGGCGCGATCCGCGCCGTCCGTGCGGTCTGCGCCGTCCGTGCCGAACACGGCATCGAACTCGTCGCACCGGTCGCCGTCCTCCAGCCTGCCGAGCGCGGCGAGCAGCCAACTGTCGTCCCGCCACGGGGAGGTGACGTCCGTGTCGTCCGCGCCGAACGTGTCACGGTTGGCCAGCCACAGGGCGGTCGCGGCGGCGCCCGCGAGCAGGTGGGCGAGCCGGTCGGCCTGGTCGAACGCCTCGGCCGGCACGTCGGGCGGTGTGACGGCGGGAGTCAGCCGGGCCGGCAGCTGCCTGGCCCGGTCCCGCAACCGCCGCACGGCACGGGCGTGGGGGGCGAGTCCGGGTTCCCCGGCAGCCAGCTCGGCGACCCGGCGCGCCGAGTCGTCCAGGGAGTGCAGGAGGCTCACCCCGGAGGTCACCGCGAGCCGGAGCCGCCGCCGGTCCAGTGCGGGCAGTTCCCGGGAGAGATCCACGGCCGCCGACAGGCCGGGCGCGGGGTCGCGGGGCGTGCGGGCCGCCCGGACGAGCGCCGGGAACTGGCTGATCAGCGAGTTCAGGTTCACGACCGTGTTGCCGTCGAAGAGGGACACGATGCGGTGATCACGCTCCAGCTTCTGGAACTCCCCGGCGCCGGGGGCGACGTCGCCTCCTGCGGCGTCCTCGCCCGCGACGTCACGGAGCCAGGCACGCGCCCCCAGCAGCCGGCGCAGCCGGGCCACCAGGTCCTCCGTCCGCACCGGCACCAGGTACTTCACCGCCGCCGACAGCACGCTCAACTCGCCCGGCAGCGCCTGGATGGCACGCGTGGCGACCACCGACAGCGCCTCGTCCAGCAAGTGGTCGGCGTAGCACTCGGCGAGGGTGCGGGCGGCGTCGGGCAGCGTGACGAGCCGCTTGCCGTACAACACCCGGCGCTCCGCGAAGCCGACGGCCTCGCGCAGCGCGTGGTCGCCCGCGCCCAGCGACAGGGCCGAGCAGAGGGTCCGGGTCAGCTGCAGCGACTTGAGCACGATCTCAAGGCCGTGCCCGGCCGGCCCCACGCGGTCCTCCTCGCCGTCCACGACGAGCCCGTCCAGGCGGAACCCGCTGATGTCGGCTCCCCGGATCCCGACCGTGCGCACCTTGGGCAGCGGCAGGAACGACCCCGCGTCGACCCGGTTCTTGTCGACGAGGTAGAGGGAGAAGCCCCGTGGCCCGCCCGCGGGATCGGAGCGGGCCAGGACACAGGCCAGTTCACCGCGCGTCGCGTTGTTGATCAGCCACTTCTCGCCGTCGAGGCGCACCTTCCCGGTCCCGTGCGCGGTGCCGGGTGACGGGTCCGGGCAGGGCGTGGCCGTGAGGTCGCCGCCCAACAGGTCGCTGCCGTGCGCGCGTTCG
This sequence comes from Streptomyces sp. NPDC037054, assembly GCF_055606745.1. Lineage (NCBI taxonomy): Bacteria > Bacillati > Actinomycetota > Actinomycetes > Kitasatosporales > Streptomycetaceae > Streptomyces > Streptomyces sp. NPDC037054. The sequence goes on from NZ_JBVJSJ010000009.1 coordinate 342,140, forward strand.
GTGAGGCCCCAGGCCACCGCCCTGCCCTTGTCCACCTCGGACGCCAGCCGCGCGGCCTGACGCTCGTCCCCGGCCACCCAGACGCACACCGAGCCGAGGAACGTCTTGCCGTGCGCGATGGCGACCGTGAGATCGCGCCCGGCGACCGCCCGCACGAGCGCCGCCGCCGCTTCGTAGTCACGCAGCAGGCCGCCGTGCTCGACGGGGACGTAGTAGCGGTGGAGTCCGAAGGACGTGAGCGCGGCGACGGCGCCGGCCGGGAAGGCCTCGTCCTCGTCCAGCCGCGCCGTCTCGGCACGCAACGGCTCGGGGCTGCCGAGGCAGTGCTCCAAGGCCTCGAACGCGAGCACCGGCGGGCGTCGGAGCCCCGCCGCTGCCGCTGCCGCCGTCGTTCCGGGCGGGGCCGTCACTTCCGGGTCCCGGCGGACGTCAGCGCGGGCAGGCCGCCGCCGAGGAACAACTCGCGCACCTGTCCGCGCCGGATCTTCCCGCTGGTGGTGCGGGGCACGCTGCCGCTGGGCACGAACACCACGTCACCGAGCTGCACTTCGTGTTCCAGCCACACCTGGCGGCGGACGAGGTCGGCCAGTTCGGCCGCGTCGAGGGTCCGCAGGTCGGCCGGCCGCAACTCCTGCACCGCGACGGCCCGTTCGGCGGTCTCCCCGAACGGCGCCGCGAACACGGCGGTCTGGTTGGCGGCCAGCGCGGTGTGGGCGGCGCGGACGGTGCGCTCCAAGTCCTGCGGGTAGTGGTTGCGTCCGTTGAGGACGAGCACCTCCTTGATCCGCCCGGTGACGAACAGCTCGCCGTCGACGAGGGCGCCGAGGTCGCCCGTGCGCAGGTACGTCGTGTCCCCGGCGGCATGGCCAGTGCGGCCCGCGTCGCCGGTCCCGCCCGTATCGCCGGCCCCGCCCGCCAGGCGTGCGCCGAACGTGGCGGCGGTGGCGTCGGGCCGCCCGTAGTACCCGTCGGCGAGGCTCTCACCCGCGATCCAGATCTCGCCGACCCGCTGCTCGGGCAACTCCTCGCGCGTGTCCGGGTCCACGATCCGCACGTCCAGGTCGACGACGCGGCCGCTGGACACGACCGGCCGCGCCCCGTCGCCCGCCGCCGGGACGGGCTCGAAACGGTGCTGTTCGAGTGCGCCCGCGTCGACCCGGCGCACGACCCGTTCGGCGGTCAGAGGTGTGGCGCTGACCAGAAGCGTGGTCTCCGCCATGCCGTAACAGGGCATCAGGGTCTCGGGGCGCAGCCCGGCCGGACCGAACCTCCCCGCGAACCGGGTCAGGGTGGCCTCGTGGACGGGCTCCGAGCCGTTGAGCGCCGCGTCAAGGCAACTGAGGTCCAGGGCGGCCAGTTGTGCGTCGGTGGTGCGGTTCGTGACCAGCTCGTAGGCGAAGTTCGGGCCGGTGGTGTACTGCGCGCGCAGTTCGCTCACCATCGCCAGCCACTGGTACGGGCGCTTCAGGAACGCCATCGGCGACATCAGGTGCGCCACGCCGCCGTGGTACAGCGACGCCAGCAACTGCCCTACGAGGCCCATGTCGTGGTAGTGCGGGAGCCAGCCGACCGACCGGAAACCGGGTGCGAGCCGGAGGGCCTTCCCGATCTGCGTCAGGTTGTGCCCGAGGGCCCGGTGGCTCACCACGACACCCTTGGGCTCACTGGTCGAACCGGAGGTGTACTGCAGGAACGCGACGCTCGCCGGGGCCGGGGCCGGGGCCGGGGCCGGATTCGGTGCCGGGGCCTGGCCCGGGTTCGAGGGCGACCCGGCAGCGCTCGGGCCGTCGCCGTCGCCGCCGTCGAGTTCGGGCTCGGTCAGGCACGGCAGCCGCCCGGCCAGGCCGGCCTCGGCCAGCCACGCGCGCACCTCCTCGGCGATCGCGGTGTCCGTGACGACGCAGGCCACGCCGGCGTCCTCGACGATCCCGGACAGTCGCGCGACGCCCCGGCCGAGCGCCGTGGGCGGGGGAGCGGGCACCGCGATCGCACCGGCGTACATGCAGGCGAGCATCGCCACCGCGAACTCCAGCCCGGTCGGGTGCAGCAACAGCACCCGCTCGCCGCGCAGTCCGTTGGCGGCCAGCCCGGCGGCCGTCCGCCGGGCCCGTGCGCGGAGTTCGGCGTACGTGCACGCCGGGCCGCGCTCATCCGGCGCGAGGCCCGGTTCGAAGTTCCGCAACAGGACGAGGGCCGGACGCTGCCCGTGCTCGTCCACGACGCGTTCGAAAGTGGGGATGAATTCGCGTGCGGTGCCTGCCATCAAAGCCTTCCTCATGGCCCGGACCCGGGGCCGACCGGGCACAACAAGATCTGCCCCTCACGGGCGGCGCGAGGCTATCCGAAGATCACCGCGAAGCACATCCTGATCGCCTTCGACCGCCGAACGCCCGACGGGAGGCAGCCCTCGTCGACCTCATGTGCTCAGTCGAGGCAGAACTCGTTGCCCTCGATGTCCAGCATCGGAATGCACGCGTCGTTGCCGTCGTACAGGGTCTGCACGTGTACGGCGCCGAGTGGGAGCAGTCGTGCGCACTCGGCCTCCAGTGCGGCGAGGCGTTCCTCGCCCACGAGTCCGGTGCCGACCCGCACGTCGAGGTGCACCCTGTTCTTGGCGGCCTTCCCTTCGGGGACGCGCTGGAAGTACAGGCGCGGGCCCACACCCGTGGGGTCCACGCAGGCGAACCACGAATCCCGCTGTTCAGGTGGCTGCGCGCGCTGATAGTCGTCCCACGTGGCGAAGCCATCCGGTGGCGGCGGTACGACGTACCCGAGCACCTCGCACCAGAAGCGAGCGAGACGCTCGGGTTCCGCGCAGTCGAAGGTGACTTGGAACTTCTTGATCGCTGACATCGGGGCACCGTACCAAGAGGGTGACGGCTCCTGTGCCGGCTCGTCGGCCCGGGCCCGGCCGGCTCCCGCGGTGCGTGGGAACAGTGTGCGGAACGGCTGCCCCCACGCACCGGACAGCGGTCAGTTCACGATCAGCACCCCGTCCCGGGCGGTCTTCTCACGGCTGATCCAGCCCCCGAAGTTGCCCTCCACTTCGGCCCTCTCGGCTGAGTTCGGGTAGGGGTTCGTGCAGGAGACGCCCGCGCTGGAGCCCGACATCAGGCTGCTGCACGGGCCGGGCTTGCGGTCGGGCAGGCCCAGGATGTGACCGAGCTCGTGAGACGAGATCCGTACCGTGTTGTAGCCCTGGTTGACGGCCTGCCGCCCGATGTAGACGGTTCCGTTGCCGAGCGAGCTGGTGTACGCGCGGGGCCAGCCGTCGTCGGCCAGGATCCGGATGTTTGGGCGCTGTCCGGCGGCGACGGGACGCAGTTCGACGTTGTTCACGCTCTCGTTCCAGATCGCGGCGCCTCGGTCGACGGCCGCCCTGAACTCGGCGGAAGCGCTCGCGTCGTAGGTGATGACACGGGTGGCGAGGGGCTGGTCGTCCGGGGCGGTGGTGTCCGCGTAGGCCTGGCCGCCGACCAGGGTGAGTGCCGCCGTCAGGGCGGCGGCGAGGCCGTGGGCGAAGGTGCGTGTGTGCATGGGGAACCTCCTTGTGGGGGAAGGTAGGCGTGTGCATGCCAAAGGTGTGCGGGGGGTTGACTGCCCAAGCCTGGGGAGTGCCAATCCATCAAATCGGCACGGGCGTTGACGCCGGAGCAGGAACCGGCGCGGCTGTGAGGCACGGTCGGCCGAAGGCGACGGCCGACCGTGCCTCACATCGGGCCGCCGACGGGCCGCCGACGGGCCGCCGACGGGCCGCCGACGGGCCGCCGACGGGCCCGGGGATCTACCCCACGGTCCACTTCTGGTTGGCCGCACCCGTGCACGTCCAGATCTGCAGACGCGTCCCGTTGGCCGAACTGCTTCCCGTGGCGTCCAGACACTTGTTGGCGGCGACGTTCACGATGTCCCGTGCCGCCTCCACGCGCCACTTCTGCGCGCCCGTGCCGTTGCAGTCCCAGAGCTGGATCTTCGCACCGTCCGCCGTCGAACCGCCGCTGACGTCGAGGCACTTGCCCAGCGCGCGGATCGAACCGTCGCTGCTCACCGTCCACTTCTGCGCCGCGGTGCCGTTGCAGTCGTACAGCTGGACCGGCGTGCCGTTCGCGGTGTTCGCGCCGGCCACGTCCACGCACTTGCCGCCGAGACCGGTGATCGGGACACCGCCGCCGGGCGGCTGCTCCGGCTGGTCGTTGGTGACGCGCACGTAGTCGACGGTGAGCGTGTTCGGCATCGGGGTGCTCGCGTCGGGGTCACCGGGCCAGTAGCCGCCGACGGCGAGGTTCAGGATGAGGAAGAACGGGTGGTCGAACACCCACTCCTTGCCTCCCAGGTCGGCCGGGGTCCTGGTCTGGTACGTGACTCCGTCGACCTTCCAGACCAGCTTGTTCGGCGACCACTCCAGCCGGAACGTGTGGAACCCGTCCGCGAACGGCGAACCGATCGTGTGGCCGGCGCCGATACCGCCCGAACCCGAGTACCCCGGCCCGTGGATCGTGCCGTGCACGGTGTTCGGCTCGAAGCCGACGTTCTCCATGACGTCGATCTCGCCGCTCTGCGGCCAGCCGACGCTGCCGATGTCGTCGCCCAGCAGCCAGAACGCGGGCCACATGCCCTGCCCGCGCGACATCTTCAGCCGGGCCTCGAAGGTGCCGTAGGTCTGCGTGAACTTGCCCGCCGTGTTGAGCCGGGCCGACGTGTACTCGCACCGGCCGTACCAGCAGTTGTAGTTGCCGGGGTTCTCCCGCCGCGCGGTGATCACCAGGTTGCCCTGGCCGTCGTGCGCGGCGTTGCTCGTGGAGTTGGTGTAGTACTGCCGCTCGTGGTTGTTCACGTTGTCGCCGGTCTCCAGGTTCCACTTGGAACCGTCGACCGGCGTGCCCGCCGGGGCGTTGAACTCGTCGCTGAACGTCGTGGCCTGGACGCCGAGGTCACCCGACGGCGCGGCCGCCGCGGACGGGTGTCCCGCCGGAGCCATCAGGGATGCCACAGCGGCCATCCCGGCCACCAGGGCCAGTAAGAAGCGTGGTCGTCTGGAAGAGGATCTGGACATCGTTGTCACCGCCGACAGTCGTCCGAGTGATTGACAGCAACGAAGAGTCTCATGGTCCAGACCAAGGCGACAAGGTCGCTGCGGCCGGCCGAGCGTGCTTGTTCTGACTGCGGCGTCCCGTACCGGTTCCTCTGCCGATTCCTCTGCCGATTCCTCTGCCGGTTCCTCTGCCGACCAGTTGTCAGGAAGGTGACCGCGGGGAGGGCGGTGCGAGCGTGATGCCCTTGCGGTAGGCCCGCATGGCGAGTGCGCCCGCGAGAGGGCCGGGGGCGAGCAGGAGGAAGGCGTACTCCCAGCCGATGGCCTCGGCGAGGAGGGGGGTGAGCTGGATGGTGACGACGGTGAGGGCGAACCCGGTCGCCGTCTGGCCGGTGAGCGCCGTCCCGATGTAGCGGTGGTCGGCGACCTCGCTCAGAGACGTCGAGAACACTCCCGAGTCCGCGATCACGGCGGCGCCCCACAGGGTGCAGAAGGCGAAGAGAAGCGGCGGCGGGGCGTGGAAGAAGAACGGGGAGAGCAGGCAGCACAGACCGCTGGCGAGCAGGGCCGTCACGGCGGCGGGCGAGCGTCCGAAGCGGTCCGCGCCCCAGCCGCCGAGCAGACAGCCGACGGCCCCGCCGATCCCCATGGTGAGGAACACCGTGATCTCCACCGAGCCCGGCAGCCCCCGCGAGGCCGACGCCGCGAGCAGGAAGGACGGGATCCAGGTCCACAGGGCGTAGAGCTCCCACATGTGCCCGAAATAGCCGAGGTTGGCCAGTCGCGGCCCGCGCTGGGTGAACATGGTCAGCGCGTAGCGGGGATTGCGGGCGGGTGCGGTCGGCCCCGCGTACGGACCGGGCCGGACGACGACCAGGGCGATGACGGAGCCGGCGAATCCGGCGGCTGCCGCGGCGAGCAGGACCCCGCGCCACGGCAACGATCCCAGCCCCGCGATGAGATGGGGGAGCGTGGAGCCGAGCGTGAGGGCGCCGATGAGCACGCCCATGGTCCTGCCCCGTCCCGCGCTGCCGGCCCAGGACGCCATGAGCTTCATGCCGGTGGGGTAGACCCCGGCCAGGAACACCCCGGTCAGGAAGCGCAGCGGTACGGCGACGGCCGGCCGGTCGGCGAACAGGGCCAGCGCCACGGTGCACGCCGCCGCTGCCGCGGCACTGGCGGCGAGCAGGCGCTGGGTCGGGACGCGGTCGGCCAGGTTCAGGGCGGTCGAGGCCACGGCCCCGGTGACGAAGCCGAACTGCACCGAGGCCGTCAGCCACACCGCGCCCCCGGCCGTGAGCCCCCAGTCCTCCCGCAGACTGGGCACGACCGCCGACATGGAGAACCACACGGCGAGGCCGAGCACCTGCACGGCGGCGATCGCTCCGCGCTGCACCACGACGTTCACACTGCCCCCTGGACCCGGGTCCCGCTCCTCGACCCGCGTCCCACGCCGCGGCCGGACATCGACCCTAATGCCTGCCAGGGCGGGTGCGGTGCGGGTGCGTGCCGGGAGGGGTGACGGCGGCGCGGCTGCCTCCGTGCACCGCAGCCGGAGACCCCACCTCGTGCCCTCTCCGCTGCCTCCAGCCTCGCGCGGGCGGGCCGCCGAGGGTTTGCCGAACACCTGGTCGCGCATCCCCCGCCGGGGCCGATCGGCCCCTTCGGGCGGGGCCGGGCCCGTGCGGTGGAGCGCTCCCCGGCACGTACGGTGTGCGGGCCCGCTCGTGTGACGGGCCACCCCGCCTCCGTCCCGCCGCAGCACAGGAGAAGAACACCTTGACCAGCATCTTCGTCACCGGCTCAGCCCAGGGCATCGGCCACGAGACCGCCCGGATCCTGCTCGATGCCGGGCACCGCGTCGTCCTGCACGCCCGCGACGAGCGGCGTGCGACCGAGCTGCGCGCCTCCCTGCCCGGCGCCGCGGCCGTCCTGACCGGTGACCTGGCGTCGCTGGAGAGCACACGCGCCCTGGCCGCCGCCATGGCGCAGGCCGGTCCGTTCGACACCGTCATCCACAACGCGGGCCTGGGCGGGGGCACGTCCGAGCGGGTGGTGACCACCGACGGGCTGGGGCAGATCTTCCAGGTCAACGTGGTCGCCCCCTACCTGCTGACCGCGCTCTCACCCCGCCCCGCGCGCCTCGTGTACCTCACGTCGGGGCTGGAGTCGCAGGGTCGCCTCGACTTCGACGACCTGACGTTCGAGAAGCGCGCCTGGGACGGCATGCAGGCGTACTCCGACAGCAAACTCATGGACGTGGTGCTGGCGTTCGCCGTGGCGCGGATGTGGCCGGACACCGTCGTCAACGCCGTGGACCCGGGCTGGGTCCGTACCCGGATGGGCGGCCCGGACGCCACGGACGCGCTGCCGGACGGCGCCGAGACCCAGGTGTGGCTGGCCTCCTCCGACGAGCCGGAGGCGCTCGTCACCGGCCGCTACCTCAAGCACCGCGTCTCCCTGAAGGCCAACCCCGCCGCCTACGACCTGGACGTCCAGGAGCGCCTGCTCGACGTCCTCGCCGGGATCACCGGGAAGACCATCGGCACGTGACACGAGCGTCGGCGTACCGGGTCACCTTGGAACTTTGTCCTGTCGGTGGAAAAAGATGGGCGCAAGCCCTGCGTAAGTTCTTCCCCGCCAGGAAAATCGCTGCTACGTTCCTCCCGAAAGCCTGACGACGCGGACGCGAGGCAGGCGCCGGATCCCCAGCCGCGAGCGAGGGGAGGGGGAGGGTTCGTGAGACGGATGACAGCTCGACCTGAGAACGCGCATCAGGCACGGTTGCTTCGTTTACTGCGTGACAACGGCCCCAACTCCCGTGCGCAACTGGGTGATCTGGTGGACCTGTCGCGCTCCAAGCTGGCCGTCGAGGTCGACCGGCTGCTGGAGACGGGGCTGGCCGTCGCGGACGGGCTCGCCCCCTCGCGCGGCGGCCGGCGCTCGCACAACATCCGCCTCGCGCCCGGACTGAGGTTCCTCGGTGTCGACATCGGCGCCACGTCGATCGACGTCGCCGTCACCAACGCCGAGTTGGAGGTCCTCGGGCACCTGAACCAACCGATGGACGTCCGGCAGGGACCGGTGGCGGTCTTCGAGCAGGTCCTCGCGATGGCCGCCAAGCTCCAGGCCTCCGGCGTCGCGGAGGGCTTCGACGGCGCCGGTATCGGCGTCCCGGGTCCCGTCCGCTACCCGGAGGGCGTGCCGGTCGCGCCGCCGATCATGCCCGGCTGGGACGGCTTCCCCGTACGGGAGGCGCTCAGCCAGGAGCTCGGCTGCCCGGTCATGGTCGACAACGACGTGAACCTGATGGCCGTCGGCGAGCAGCACGCCGGCGTCGCACGTTCCGTGGGCGACTTCCTCTGCATCAAGGTCGGCACCGGCATCGGCTGCGGCATCGTGGTCGGCGGCGAGGTCTACCGGGGGACCACGGGCAGCGCCGGCGACATCGGCCACATCCAGGTCGAACCGGGCGGCCGCGCGTGCGCGTGCGGCAACCGGGGCTGCCTGGAAGCCCACTTCAGCGGCGCCGCGTTGGCCCGCGACGCGGAGGACGCCGCGCGCGCGGGCCGGTCGGCGGAGCTCGCCGTACGGCTGGAGACAGCCGGACAGCTGACCGCCGTCGACGTGTCGGCCGCCGCGGCGGCGGGGGACGCCGTCGCCCTGGAACTGATCAGGGAGGGCGGGAAGCGCCTCGGACAGGTCATCGCCGGCCTCGTCAGCTTCTTCAACCCGGGACTGGTCGTGATCGGCGGCGGCGTGACCGGGCTCGGACACACGCTGCTGGCCAGCGTCCGGACCCAGGTGTACCGGCAGTCATTGCCCCTGGCCACGGGCAACCTGCCCATCGTCCTCGGGGAGTTGGGGCCGGCCGCCGGAGCCATCGGCGCGGCCAGACTCATCAGCGACCACGTCTTCTCACCGGCCTGACCGCCGACGACCCGTACCGACACGACTGCACGACCTGCACGACCTGCACGACCTGCACGACCTGCACGACCTGCACGACCTGCACGACCTGCACGACCGTACGACCGCGCACGGAACACCACGCCGCTCCGCCCCGGCCCGGAGCGTCGTCGCAACAGCGCGCCGCGCCACGGCAACCCCACGGCGCGGTCGCGACCCCGTAGAGCCGCCGCAAGACCTCGCCCAGCTCCGCCCGCACGCCCCGCCCCGCTCAGCCCACGCCCCGGCACACCGCGGCCAGGGGCTCCCCAGAGCTGCCCACGCACGACGGCACCACCTCGCCCGACGCCGCACCCGCCACGCACGACGCGGCACCCACCGAGCCCCACGCGCCACGCACCACGCAGCCACGCACCACGCACCCGAGCTCTCGAACGACTCGAACGACTCGCACCACCCGCCCCGCCCGCTCACGGCCCGCATCCGCCCGAGGGGATTCCGATGGCACCACAACCACCCCTGCCCCTGCTCACCATGTCCGGCATCACCAAGTCGTTCCCGGGCGTCCGCGCCCTGGACGGTGTGGACCTCGAGGTCCAGGCCGGCGAAGTCCACTGCCTCCTCGGCCAGAACGGCGCCGGCAAGTCCACCCTGATCAAGGTCCTCGCAGGAGCCCACCAGCCCGACGGAGGTGAGATCACCTGGCAGGGCGAGGTCGTGACCCTGGGGTCGCCGAGTGCCGCCATGCGGCTGGGCATCGCCACCATCTACCAGGAACTCGACCTGATCGAAGGGCTGTCCGTCGCGGAGAACGTGTTCCTCGGGCACGAACCCACGGCCGCCGGGTTCGTCGTCCGAGGCTCCGCCGCCCGCACGGCGACCGCGGACCTGCTGAAAAGGCTCGGGCACCCCGAGATCGATCCCGCCCGCCTCGTCGGCGACCTGTCCGCCGCGCAGCAGCAGATCGTGTCCATGGCCCGCGCGCTGTCCCACGAGGTGCGGCTGATCGTGATGGACGAGCCGTCCGCCGCCCTCGACCCGGACGAGGTCGACAACCTCTTCCGCATCGTGAGTGACCTGACCGCCGAGGGTGTCGCCGTCGTCTACATCTCCCATCGTCTGGAGGAGATCCGGCGCATCGGCGACCGGGTCACCGTCCTGAAGGACGGCCGGGCCGTCGCCGTGGGACTGCCCGCCAAGTCGACGCCGACCCACGAGGTCGTGGCCCTGATGACCGGGCGGAACGTCGAGTACGTCTTCCCCGAGCGGCCGGGCGCGGGGTTCGCCGCGGGAAGGGCACCGGTGCTGACGGTCGAAGGGCTCACCCGCCGAGGGGAGTTCGCGCCCGTCGACCTGGAACTGCGGCCCGGCGAGATCGTCGGCCTGGCCGGGCTCGTCGGGTCCGGACGCAGCGAGATCCTGGAGACGATCTACGGGGCTCGCAAGGCCGACGGCGGCCGTGTCCTCGTCGACGGAACTCCCTTGCGCCCCGGCAGTGTCCGCGCAGCGGTCCGCGCCGGGATCGGCCTCGCGCCCGAGGAACGCAAGGCGCAGGGCCTGCTGCTGCTGGAGTCCGTCAGCAGCAACGTGTCGGTCTCCACCCTGTCCCGGTTCTCCCGGGCGGGCTGGCTCGACCGGCGCGCCGAGCGCGCGGCGGCACACCAGGCGGTCCGGGAGCTGTCCCTGCGGCCCGACAACCCCGACGCCGCGATCCGGACACTGTCCGGCGGCAACCAGCAGAAGGCGGTCCTCGCCCGCTGGCTGCTGCGCGGCTGCAAGGTGCTGCTGCTGGACGAGCCGACCCGAGGTGTCGACATCGGCGCCCGGGCGGAGCTCTACGCAGTGATCCGCCGGCTGGCCGACGAGGGCCTGGCCGTACTTCTCGTGTCCAGTGAGGTGCCCGAGGTCCTGGGCCTCGCCGACCGGGTGCTGGTGCTGCGCGAAGGCAGCGTCGTGCACACGGCGGACGCCCGGGAGCTCGACGAGCACCGTGTACTCGATCTTGTGATGGAAGGGAGCCCGACGTCATGACGCAGCCGGCCACCGCGGCGCAGCAGGAAGCGCCGACGTCCGCCGCCAAGTCGGCGGGGGACAAGGGGAATTCGCGTCGACCGCTCGGTCTGCGGTGGGACGTGCGCACCGTGTCGCTGCTCGGCGTCCTCGCCGCGCTCGTCGTGGTCGGCGGGATCACCGCGCCGGACGAGTTCCTGGCGACGAGCAATCTGCAGCTCGTCCTCACCCAGGCGTCTGTGATCGGTGTCGTCACCGTCGGCATGACGTTCGTCATCACCAGCGGCGGGATCGACCTGTCGGTCGGCGCGATCGTGGCGCTCGCCTCGGTGTGGGCGACGACCGTGGCCACCCAGGAGTTCGGCTTCGCGGGCATCCTCTTCACCGCCGTGATCGTCGGGGTGGGCTGCGGACTCGTGAACGGCGTGCTGGTCGCCTACGGCAGGATGGTGCCGTTCATCGCGACGCTCGCCATGCTCGCCTCCGCCCGCGGTCTCGCGCTGCAGATCACGGACGGCAGCACGCAGGTCGTGACCGTCGAGTCCGTCCTCGATCTCGGCGTCCGGGACGCGTACATCCTCGGCATACCGCCCCTGGTGCTGGTCTTCGCCGCGGTCACGGTCATCGGATGGCTGGTGCTCAACCGCACCACCTTCGGCCGCCGCACCGTCGCCGTCGGCGGCAACGCCGAGGCGGCCCGCCTCGCCGGCATCGACGTCCGCCGCCAGCGCCTCTACCTCTACCTGCTGTCCGGACTGTGCTGCGGCATCGCCGCGTTCATGCTGATCGTCCTCGCCGGCTCGGGCCAGAACACCAACGGAAACCTCTACGAACTCGACGCCATCGCCGCCGCGATCATCGGCGGCACCCTGCTCAGCGGCGGGCGCGGCACCATCGTGGGCTCGGTCCTCGGCGTGCTGGTCTTCACCACCATCACCAACATCTTCGCCCTGAACAACCTCGAGACCGCCGTCCAGCAGATCGCCAAGGGCGCGATCATCGTCGCCGCCGTCCTCGTCCAGCGCCGCTCATTGCGCGGCGGCGACGCCTGACGCCGTGCCACCGCCGGCCGGCGGGCCCGGTTCCTCCGCCCGGCACCGCATCGGCGGCGAACGCCGCCCCTCCTGCCACCTCCAACCGACGTACACCGCCCAGTCGAAGGGTCGATCCACCATGGCAAGAATCCCCGCCACCAGCCGCAGAAACCTGCTGTTCGGCACCGCGGCCGTCTCCGCCGGCGCGCTCCTGACGGCCTGCACGAGCAATGAGCCCGCCAAGAAGGAAACGGCCGCGGACACGGCCCCCGTCGCCGACGACAAGCCGGGCAAGCAGGTCACGATCGGCTTCGCGGGGCCGCAGGCCGACCACGGCTGGCTGAACGCCATCAACCAGAACGCCAAGTCGCGTGCGGAGAAGTACTCCGATGTGACACTGGAGATCACCGAGGGCTCGAACGACACCGCTCAGCAGATCGGGCAGATCGAGACCCTGATCAACAAGAAGGTCGATGTGCTGGTGGTGCTGCCGGCCGACGGCAAGGCGCTGACCCAGGTCGGCCTGAAGGCGATGCGTGCGGGGATCCCGGTCGTCAACCTGGACCGGATCTTCAACTCGCCGCAGGCGTACCGCTGCTGGATCGGTGGTGACAACTACGGCATGGGTCTGAACGCCGGTCATTACATCGGTGAGAAGCTCAAGGACAAGCCGAATGCCCGGGTCATCGAGCTCGCGGGTCTGGACAACCTGGAGCTGACGAAGCAGCGCACGCAGGGCTTCGACGATGCCCTGAAGAACTACCCGAACATCAAGAAGGTCGCCCGCCAGGCCGCGGACTTCACGGTCGAGTCCGGTCAGGCCAAGATGGCTCAGCTCCTCCAGGCGCAGTCGAAGTTCGACGCGCTGTGGAACCACGACGACGACCAGGGCGTCGGTGCCCTGCGCGCGATCGAGCAGGCGGGCCGCGACGACTTCCTCATGGTCGGCGGCGCCGGCGCCAAGTCCGCGATGGACGCCATCAAGGCCGGCAACAGCGTGCTCCAGGCGACGGTCCTGTACCCGCCGACCATGGCCGCCTCCGCCATCGACCTCGCCCGCGCCCTCGGTCAGAGCAAGGGCATCGGCGGCCTCGCCGAGTTCGAGATCCCGTCGTCGCTGACCCTCTACTCGGCCGTCGTCACCAAGGAGAACGTCGACCAGTACCTGCCGACCGGCTTCATCTAGCCGGACCGGGCCCTGGCCAGGCCCCTGGCCGGGCCCCTGAAGACAGCGACGAGTCAGTGACACTCCGACAAGGAGGAATCCGTATGGAACAGAGGGACAGTCGGACCGCACCGCCGACACTCGGCGTGGGCATGGTCGGCTACGCGTTCATGGGCGCCGCCCACTCCCAGGGCTGGCGCACCGTGGGGCACGTGTTCGACCTGCCGCTCAGGCCGGTGCTGGCCGCGATCGCCGGACGCGACGCGCACGCCGTGCGGGCGGCGGCCGACAAGCACGGCTGGGCCGCCGCGGAGACCGACTGGCGCGCCCTCGTCGCCCGCGACGACGTGCAGCTCGTCGACATCTGCACCCCGGGCGACAGCCATGCGGAGATCGCGATCGCCGCTCTGGAGGCGGGCAAGCACGTACTGTGCGAGAAGCCCCTGGCCAACTCGGTCGCCGAGGCCGAGGCCATGGTCACCGCCGCCGAAGCCGCCCGGGAACGCGGCCAGTTGGCGATGGTCGGCTTCAACTACCGGCGCGTGCCCGCCCTCACCTACGCCCGCCGCCTCATCGCCGACGGCAGGCTCGGCACGCTGCGCCACGTCCGGGTCAGCTACCTCCAGGACTGGCTGGTCGACCCCGAGTTCCCGCTGACCTGGAGGCTCCAGCGGGAGCACGCCGGGTCGGGTGCGCTCGGCGACCTCGGCGCGCACATCGTCGACCTCGCGCAGTACCTGACGGGTGACCTGCTGGTCGGCGTCTCGGCCCAGATGGAGACCTTCGTCAAGGAACGCCCCCGCCTCGACGGCGCCTCCGCCGGCCTGACCGGCTCCGGTGGGGCGCGGCGCGGCCCGGTCACGGTCGACGACGCCGCCGTGTTCACCGGCCGGCTCTCCTCGGGGGCGCTCGCCTCCTTCGAGGCGACCCGGATGGCGTCCGGCCGCAAGAACGCCCTGCGCATCGAACTCAACGGTTCGCACGGTTCGCTCGCCTTCGACCTGGAGCGCCTCAACGAGCTGTCCTTCCACGACCACCGGGAGCCCGCCGCCACGGCCGGTTTCCGCCGCAT